>VGXC01000022.1 GCA_016873495.1 Nitrospira sp.
CAAGGGCCAGGCCGTACACCTGGATCGTGAAGCGGTGGGCTGGCATTACCAGCAGAGCGGCATCGATGCGGCCTTGACCGGCACCTACCGGGTCAAGCTGCTGAATGGCCGCGAAGTGGACGTGATGCCGATCTGGCAGATGTACCTGGTGCATTTCCAGGACTACGACCTGGATACGGTGCATCAGATCAACCGCGCGCCGAAGGACCTCATCGTCCGCTGGGCGCGGGATAGCGGCACGATCAAGCCGGCCGCCATTCACAACGGTGAAGGCGTGGCCCACTATTTCCATTGCACCGCCATGGCGCGCGCGGCCGCGATGGTGCTCATCATTACGGGCAACGTGGGCAAGTTCGGGACGGGCCAGCATACCTGGGCCGGCAACTATAAGGCCGGGGCCTGGAATGCGACCCCCTGGTCCGGCGGCGGGTTGGGCGTGCACACGGGCGAGGATCCGTTCAACATCACGACGGACCCCAACGCCCACGGCAAGGAAGTCAAGGTCAAGTCCTACTACTACGGCGAGGAAGTCGGCTACTGGAACCACGGGGACACGGCCCTCATCGTCAACACGCCGAAGTATGGACGCAAGGTGTTCACGGGCAAGACCCACATGCCGACGGCGAGCAAGCTGCGGTGGGTGACCAACGTCAACGTGCTGAACAACGCGAAGCACCACTATGACATGGTGCGGAACGTGGATCCGAACATCGAGTGCATCGTGACGCAGGACATCGAAATGACGTCGGACGTGAACCACGCCGACATCGCCTTTGCCTGCAACTCCTGGATGGAGTTCACCTATCCGGAGATGACGATCACGGTGTCCAATCCCTGGATCCAGATCTGGAAGGGCGGCATCCGGCCGCTCTACGACACCCGCAACGACGCGGACACCTTCGCGGGCGTGGCGGCCAAGCTGTCGGAAATGACCGGGGATGGGCGGATGAAGGACTACTTCAAATTCGTGTACGACAACCGCGTGGACGTCTACGTGCAGCGGGTGCTGGATGCCAGCGCCACCACGTACGGCTACAGCGCGGACACGATGCTGAAGTCGGAGAAGGGCTGGATGATGATGACCCGGACCTATCCGCGGCATCCGTTCTGGGAAGAGACGAACGAGAGCAAACCCATGTGGACGCGGTCGGGCCGCATCGAGACCTACCGCGTGGAGCCGGAAGCCATCGAGTATGGGGAGAACTTCGTGGTGCACCGCGAAGGGCCGGAGTGTACACCCTACCTGCCCAACGCGATCATGAGCACCAACCCCTATATCCGGCCGGACGACTACGGGATTCCGATCACGGCGCAGCACCATGACGACAAGCACGTGCGGAACCTGCGGTTGCCCTGGCAGGAAATCCGGCGCCAGGCCAACCCCTTGTGGGAGAAGGGGTACCAGTTCTACTGCGTCACCCCGAAGACCCGGCATCGGGTGCACAGCCAGTGGTCGGTGAACGACTGGGTGCAGATTTACGAGTCCAACTTCGGCGATCCCTACCGCATGGACAAGCGGACGCCGGGGGTGGGCGAGCACCAGTTGCACATCAACCCGCAGGCGGCCAAGGACCGGGGCATCAACGACGGCGACTACGTCTATGTGGACGGCAACCCGGTGGACCGGCCCTATCGCGGCTGGAAGCCCTCGGATCCGTTCTACAAGGTCGCGCGGTTGATGATCCGGACCAAGTACAACCCGGCCTATCCGTACCACGTGACGATGGCGAAGCACGCCCCGTACGTGTCGACGGCGAAGTCGGTGAAGGGGCACGAGACGCGGCCGGACGGGCGCGCGATTGCGGTGGACACCGGGTACCAGAGCAACTTCCGGTATGGTGCCCAGCAATCGTTCACGCGGAGCTGGCTGATGCCGATGCACCAGACAGACTCGCTGCCCGCGAAGCATGCGATCGCCTGGAAGTTCAAGTTCGGCTATGCGATCGACCACCATGCGATCAACACGACCCCGAAGGAATGCTTGATCCGCATCACCAAGGCGGAAGACGGCGGCATCGGGGCGCGTGGTCCGTGGGAGCCGGTGCGCACGGGCTTTACCCCGGCGCAAGAGAACGAGTTCATGATCAAGTGGCTCAAGGGCGAACACATCAAGATCAAGGTGTAACCCAAGCGCGCACTCGTTCGCTCGTGGCGATTAACCGATTTCAATTGGAGGAGAACCACAATGCCGGAAGTATATAACTGGCAACTGGGACGGAAGATGCTGTATCCCTACGAGGAGCGGCATCCGAAGTGGCAGTTCGCCTTCGTGTTCAACATCAACCGGTGCTTGGCGTGCCAGACCTGTTCGATGGCCGACAAGTCCACCTGGCTGTTCAGCAAGGGCCAGGAGTACATGTGGTGGAACAACGTGGAGACCAAGCCCTACGGCGGGTATCCCCAGTTCTACGACGTGAAGGTCACGCAGTTGATCGAGCAAGTGAACCCGGGCGGGCAGGTGTGGAACGTGCGGGTGGGCCGCAAGCACCATGCGCCGTACGGGGTGTTTGAAGGGATGACCATTTTCGACGCCGGCGCCAAGATCGGCCAGGCGGCGATCGGCTACATCCCCACGGACCAGGAGTGGCGGTTCGTGAACATCTACGAGGACACGGCGACGTCGATGCGCGCCATCGTCGAAGGCGTCGACAAGACCGGGTTCTCGCGCGATGAACCGTGGCGCTTGCAGGGGAGCAGTCTGCCGGAGCATGAGACGTTCTTCTTCTATCTCCAGCGGATTTGCAACCACTGCACGTACCCCGGGTGTCTGGCGGCCTGTCCGCGCAAGGCCATCTACAAGCGGCCGGAGGACGGGATCGTGCTGATCGACCAGAACCGGTGCCGCGGGTACAAGAAGTGCGTCGAGCAGTGCCCGTTCAAGAAGCCCATGTACCGGGGCACGACGCGGGTCTCCGAGAAGTGCATTGCCTGCTATCCGCGGATCGAGGGCAAGGATCCGCTGACGGGCGGCGAGCCCATGGAGACGCGGTGTATGTCGGCCTGCGTGGGCAAGATCCGCATGCAGAGCCTGGTGCGGATCGGCGAGGACGGCCTCTGGGCCGAAGATCGCTGGCACCCCCTGTACTTCGCCATCCGGGTGGAGCAGGTGGCGCTGCCCCTGTACCCGCAGTGGGGCACCGAGCCCAACGGGTACTACATTCCGCCGCGGTGGGCGCCGCGGGGCTACGCCCGGCAGATGTTCGGGCCGGGGGTGGACAACGCGATCGAGAAGTTCCTGGTGCCGAGCCGGGAGCTGTTGGCGGTGTTCCAGCTGTGGCGCGCCAGCCAGCAGATCATCTTCCGGTACGACGTGATCCCGGGCCCGAAGGTGTTCGAAACCCAGATCCACGGGAAGCGGTTCGAGATGTACAACGATACCGTGCTGGGCTTCAACAAGTCGGGCAAGGAGGTCGCCCGGATCCAGGTCGAAGAGCCGATCTATATCAGACCCGCAGAACGGGTCAATTGGCTCTAAGCCGGTGATGAGTGGGGATGGGGCCTCGCCCCATCCCCACTCATGCGAGGAAGCGAGTCACGGAAGGGGCCGCAACCGGCACAAGCGGCGTCCCGCCGACTCGCTGATGAAGGGGCGGGAGGCCTCCCTGCCCCTTACCTCGTTCTTGCCCACATCATCTGATGTGCAGCCGTATCCCCTCCGGACGAGAGTAAGGTGCTGGCTATTTCCTCAACCATTCTCTTTAGGCTGCCAGGCTGGCGGCGTATCGTGGTCAGCTTGCTGGTGATCGGCTTGGGTCTGTTCAGCGCCCAGGCCTTACAGCGGATCAACCAGGATTTGAGGGTCCTGTACACCGAGTATACGGTAGCGGCCACGGACCTGGCCCATGTCCTGGCGGATGTCATGCGCTACCGGACGACCATCATTCGGGCCTTGGAATCTCCCACCCAGCGTGATTTTGAGCGCATCACCACGTCGCTTCCGTATCAACGGGTTCGCATTCTGTCCGCGGTGGAACGTTTCTCCTCCGCCGATTTGCGCGTGTCGCACGGCGGGCGCAGCAAAAGCCAGGATATTCAGGCAGTGCGGGTTAGCCTTGAGGCCTATTTTTCCGCTGCCGATCAGACCTTGCGGCTGCTCCGTCAGGTCTGGCGCGCCGGTTCCCCGCAGGAGGCGGCCGAACTGCGTAGCCAGGCCGAACGGCATGCGGCCGACAATGCCGGCGCGAAGTTGGTTGAAGTGACATTGGCCTTGGACCGTCTTCTGGAGACGGTGGCCGATGTAGGAAAAGATGTGCGCGTGGAGGGGGCCGGGGTCATTAAGGGTACCAGTCTGGTCCTCCTTCTCGGAAGCTTTTTGATCGCAGCGCTGAATTTGCTCCTACGCCCCTTACCGATGCAGCAACACGAGCGCCGGTTCTCGCAGACCTCCGAGGCGTCTCAGGGTGGAACCGCTGCTTCCCTCAAGGAGAACGATCGGCCGGCGCCCTCTGTTACCGCCTGATCCCCGCAAAATGTAATGGGAGTTCCCGTTGCCGGCTATGTCCCCCCTCTCGCTTTCTTCCCATTCCGCGGACCCAAATAATGGGGGGTTGACAGAGAAAGTCGACTTGAGTATCTTTGGGCCTTCTCGCAAGCCTCTCTATGGGCGCGAGTGTGGTGTGTAGAGTAATCCGGAGATTCCCTCCACAACCTGCCAGAGATTGTCTAATGTAACCGTCATGTAATCGTCAGGGTCATTCATCAGTCGTATTCTAGTAAGGAGGCCGGTCCATGTACCATTCCACATTCTCACTGCACAGTGTTGTCCGCACGCTCGGCTTGATGGCCGGCGGCGCCCTTCTGTGGCTGCCGCTTTCCGCCTCGGCTGAGTCTTCCTCGTCCCACGAGGGACACGCTACCGTCCAGCAGACCGCCATGTCGCACCAGACCCCGGCCTGGGCCGAAAAGCTCAAGGGCCAGACGATCGTGGAAGACACGATGTCGGGGCGCGCGGAGCGGTCCGCGCAGGTCGAGCAGCAGCATCAGCGCATCATGGAGCACATGAACCATGATCCGCAGGTGCAGGGCGTCAACACGGGCATGTTCAACACCACGTCCATGTTGCACCAGTATGGAGCGGGCGGTCAGGACATGCTCCTGGTGTCGGATCCCCGTGTGGAACCGGTGTCGATGAATGCGGGCGGCAAGTGTCCCGCCAGCGCGCCGGTGAAGTCCTATGACGTCTCGGCGATCAACATCGAGATTACCCTGAACCAGTGGCTGGATTTCTATCCCGGCTACATGTATGCGCTGACCGAGAACCTCGACAAAGTGCGCGAAGAAGAGGCCAAGAACAAGGCGGCGCGCGAAAAGGAGGGTTGGGATCCGGGCGCGGTGATTCCCGGCATCCAGGCCCAGTGGATCCAGCCCCTCGTGATCCGAGGCAACCAGGGTGACTGCGTCAAGATCATCTTGCAGAACAAGCTGGAGGGCGGCGAAGAAGTCAGCCTCCATATCCACGGGTCCAGCACGGTCGTCAGCGCCACCGGCAAGCCGGCGACGACGACCAACCCGGACACGATCGTGGCGAAGGACAAGAGCGTGGAGATGGAGTGGTACATCCACCCCAGCACGCAGGAGGGGGGGCGCCAGTTTCATACCTACAGCAACGATCGGGAACTGACCGTGATGGGCCTGTTTGGGGTCTTCGTGGTTGAGCCGAAGGGCTCCGAATATCTGGAACCGCTCGGCACCGGCGATCCGACTCCCGCTCGGAGCGGCTGGCAGGTGATCATCAAGAACGGAAGCGGTCCGGACTTCCGCGAGTTCGCGCTGATCTACCATGAGGTGGGCGACGAGGCGTTCCGCCCGGTCAACAAGAAGGGCGACTTTCTCCCGCAGCGCGATCCATTGACCGACGCCTACCGTCCGGGAGGCCGTGCGATCAACTATCGCAGCGAGCCGTTCGGCATCAACAACATGCACGTGCAGCACGAGTATTTCGGGTTCGAGGACGAGTCGATGGGCTACAGCTCCTACACCTTCGGCGATCCGTCCCCGACGATTCCCCGGTCCTACATGGGCGATCCGGCCAAGTTCCGTCTGGTGCACGGCGGGTCCGAGGTGTTCCATTCGCACCATCCCCATGGGGGCACCATCCGCTGGCCGCGCAGCCCGCGGGCCATCGACGACATGAACCTGTGGGCCACGGCCACCAATGGCCCGGTGAAGTATCCGGTCATCCGGGCCAAGACGGACCGGGTGGACGTGGAAGTGATCGGGCCGTCCGAGGCGCTGGACCTGGAGACCGAGTGCGGATCCGGGCTGTGCCAGCAGCTGGCCGGCGACTTCCTGTTCCACTGCCACGTGGCGCACCACTATGTGGCCGGCATGTGGGGCTACTGGCGCGTCTACAACACGATGCAGGTGGGCGAGTACCGAAACGACACGATGCCGGACCTGCGCGAGCTGCCGGACCGCAAGGGCCGGATGAAGCTGCCGGTCACGTCCGACAAGCTGGTCGGCAAAACCGTGGACTGGTTCGGTAAGACCTTCCAAATCGTGGAGAAGGGCAAGAGCAACTGGAAATCCAACCCGGCCGTGATCACCATCAAGGATTGGGTGGAAATGCAGTTGCCCCCGCAAGGGAAACCCGGCCACAAGGACGATGAAAAGGGCCAGATCGTGTCCTACGACGCGACCGTGCTGGATTGGATCTGGGAAGGCAATCGTGCGATGAGCGAGAAGGAAAGCACGACCGACAATCCCAAGTACAAGTCCAGCCATCCCGGCAAGCGGCATCCGATCACCTTCGAGCCGACGACCGGAAAGGTCGCCTGGCCGCATCTGACGCCGCACTTCGGGAAGCGCGTGATGTTCTCGCCGAACCACGTGGGGGCTCCCTGGCTGGAGATGATCCGCCGGGATGCCAACGGCGAGGAGAGCACGGAGCAGGCGGCGCCGGGCGAGAACGGAGTCTGGAGCCTCTGTCCGGAGAACGCGGGCCGGAAGAACTACAACGTGCACTTCATCAAGCTGCCGATCAAGATCGCCAAGGCGCAGGGCAAGGAGCCGGCGGTGGTCGATCCCAACGGCTTGATTTACGTGCTTCATGAGGAAGAAGAGGCGATCCGCAAGAACGACGACCTCAAGTATCCGCTGGTCGTCCGCGGAAACATCTACGATTGCGTGGATTGGACCTTGACCAGCGAGTGGGACGACGACGACTATACGAACTTCCAGTCGTCCAAGATCAACACCCACTGGCACTTCCTGCAGTTCGACAACCAGGCGTCGGACGGCGTGATCACCGGCTTCTCCTACGAACAGTCGGTGCGTCCGTTTACGATGCTGGAAAAAAAGAACAAGAAGGGGCTGCCCCCGCCAATGAACACGGTGCTGACTGCGGCGGCCAAGAAGGGCGCCACCAGCCTGTCGGTCAAGAACGCGGCCCAGTATCATGTGGGAACCGACATTTTGGTGGGGGCCGATAACGTGAAGGGGAACGAGGTTGCCCGGGTCAAGGCGATCAGCGGCAACACGATCACCCTCACCAAGGGCCTGCGGAACGATCATCCGGCGAACGATATCGTGACGGTCGAGTTCGTTCGGCAGCGGTTCTGGGTGGATGCGGACGTGGGAACGGTGTTCTGGCACGACCACGCGTTCGGCGCCACGACCTGGCCGCACGGCGGGTTCGGGACCTTCATCGCCGAGCCGGTCGGTTCGACGTACCACGATCCGAAGACCGGGAAGCAAATCCGGAGCGGCCCGATCGCGGACATCCGGACCGTCGAGCCGGTGGGTTATGGTGTGAACGGCAGCTTCCGGGAGTTGATGGTGCAAGTCCACGATACGGTCCCGCACACGGTGAACATCGTGACCGCGGGCAACCCGCCGGGCCAGCCGATCGAAGTGGCGCTGGAAGCGGGCAAGACCGTGTCGTTTATGATGCCGGAGAAGATTTACATGACGCCGATGCCGTTTCTGAACGGCGGCACGCACACGACCGGAAGCGGCTTGAACTTCAGGGCCGGCCCGATCGCGCAGCGGTTGGCGACCAATCCAGAGTCGTCGCAGATTTTCAACAGCGCCATCCACGGGGATCCCTATACGCCGCTGCTGCGGGCGTATACGGGGGACACGATGGTGTTCCGGCTGTTGCATACCCTCATGAACGAGACGATGACCTGGACTCTCTCCGGCCATACGTTCTTGTCGGAGCGGTATGCGGGCGATGCCAACAGGAAGTATTCGATGCATATCGGGATCGCCGAACGGTACGATCTGGTCGTGCCGCAGGCCGGCGGCCCGCGGCTGCAGGCCGGCGATTACATCCACTTCAACGGCCGGTCCTCCAAGTTCTCCGAGGGCGGCTGGGGCATCGTGCGCGTGTATGACAAGGAACAGCAGGATTTGCAGAAGTTGCCGGCCGGCTATTCGGGCCGGAACGAGATCCCGGCGGCGAAGCCGATCTGTCCGGCCGACGCGCCTGTGAAGAGCTTCAACGTCGTGGCCATGGACTATCCGTCCATGAAGTTCAACCCGAACGCGCCCGAGGCGATCGAGGTGGACTTCGAACGGAAGATTCAGATCTCGAACCCCGACGCCAAGATCTACGCGTTGGAGGAGGACGTCGCAAAGGTGGCGGGGGGCATGCAGCCCATGCCGTTGACCATCCGCGCGAACGTCGGCGACTGCATCAAGGTGAACCTCAAGAACAACATGAAGGCGAGCCGTGCGTCCTTCTCGGCCATCGGCTTGGCCTTCGACCCGAAGGATTCCCTCGGGGCCAACGTGGGGAACAACGCCGGAGATCAGACGATCGCGGCGGGCGAGAGCCGGACCTACACCTACTATGCCGATCCTTTCCTGGGGGAGGCGACCTCGATTGTGTGGGACTGGGGCAATGTGATGGTGAACCCGCGCAACGGGCTGTTCGGCGCGGTGGTCATCGGGCCGAAGGGATCCAAGTACCGGGATCCCAAGACCGGCGCCGATATCTCCACCAAGAACAGCTGGGCGGCCGACGTGATCGTGGACCGCACGATTCCCGGCAACGAGACCCGGCACAATTACCGGGACGTTGCCCTGTTCTTCCAGGATGAGGACAACATCATCGGCACCAGCTTCATGCCCTATGTGCAGAACGTGGCCGGTTTGACCGGTGTCAACTACCGGTCCGAACCGTACAAGTATCGTGAAGAGCAGGGCTGTTCGTTGGGCAAGGTCTTCCAGCCTTGCAAAGTCGACAAGCCCGAGGATCCCGTGACGCCGATTATCCAGGCGCACGCGGGCGACCCGGTTCGGATTCACATCCTGGGCGCCAATAACGAGCAGAACGGGATGTTCAGCGTCGAGAAGCATGAGTGGCCGATCGAGCCCTTCATGCGCGGGGCCGACCAGATCAGTGTGGTCGAGTTCTCCGGGTCGGAAGCGATCGACGCGTTCATTCACTCTGCCGGCGGGCCTGCCCGTATGGCCGGCGACTATGTGTACAGCAATCAGCGGCTGCCGTACTCGCAGTCCGGTCAGTGGGGCTACCTGCGGGTGCTCCCGGCCGGCGACCAGCGGATCCTTCCGTTGGCCGGTGCGGCGGCGGGCGTGAAGAGCGCGCAGCAGGAAGAGCCGGCACAGGGGCAGGCGATTCCCGTGGCGGCGAAGTAACCAGCCCTACGCTCGTTTGAACAGTTGAGCCTGAGGGGGGGAGCCGACGAGGCTCCCCCCCTTTTTTTTGTCCGACTCTTCGGTTAGGATAGCCGCCTATCCGTCAATTATTTTATCTACATGAAGTCATACGGAGGCAGGATGAGCCGGTTTGCTATAGCCCTGTGCCTGACTCTGCTCCTGGCGGCGTCGGCTTTGGCGTATGACGTCGTCGAGGTCAAGGATGGCGGGACCGTGGCAGGTCGTGTGACGCTGGACGGGCCGGTTCCGGCTCCCAAGGGCTACAATCTCGTCATCTATCCAGACCCCCAGTACTGCGGCCGGATTTCGAACGGAAAGGGGTGGCGTCTCCTCTATGATTTCTCGGTGGATGGTGCGCACGGGCTGAAAGACTCCGTCGTCATGCTCGAGGGGATTTCGGCCGGGAAGGCGTTCGAGGTGTCGGTTCCCCGCGTCGAGGCGCGTGATTGCCGATTCATGCCCTTTGTGACGGTCGTGCGTGACGGTCATGCCGTGGAAGTCGTGAACATGGACCCGGTGATGCACGATATCCAGGCCTACGAAAACTCGAAGCTCCAGGGGGCGCGGGTTCTGTTCAACCAACCCTTGCCCATGAATTTCCATCACAAGCGCGGCGATCTGCATGCGTCGCATCAACATGAACTCGGCAAGTCTCTGTTGGGGCCCATTTATCTCAGCAAGGGACGACGGATGTTCGTCATGCAGTGTGGCTTCCACCCCTACATGGAAAGTTGGGCCGTCGCCATCGACAATCCTTACTATGCAATCACCGATGCATCCGGCTCGTTTACGATCTCCGGCGTTCCTCCCGGCACCTATCGGCTGGTCGCCTGGCACCCCCAGACGGGCATTGTGCCCGCTCAGTTGGTCACGGTGGAGCCAAACGGAACCGTGAATGCGGCCTTGTCTTTCAAGGCACCGATCGGTCGCCGCACAGCGCACGAGGTCGTTGACAACCCACGTTTCGGCCCGGGGGTCCTGGGCTACCCGCTCGACATTATTCCCCTCGTAGAGCGCCAGCAGTAAGTTGATGGCGCTACCCGTCACGATTGCTCCGCGTGTCATTTGGCCTGTCCTGCTGCCGACCCTGGTCTTGCTGTTGATGGGTGTGCCCGGTTTGGTCCGGGCTGGTGAGAAGCCGGCACATTCGCTCAAGGATGCCCAGGCCGCCTACGACCAGCGGCACTATGATCAGGCGCTGACGTTGGTCGAGTCCCTCACACAGGACGGAGGGCAAGGGGCCGACGCGCTACGGCTCAAAGCCAGGATACTGGTTCATCTTGGCCGGCCGGTGGATGCGTTGTCCGTCTACGATCAGGTCGCCGCCAAGTTGGGCAAAGATGACAAGGCGTTGCTCCATGATGTGGCCTTCGGATTCATCGTGGTTGTGCTGAAGGACATGCGGGAACAGATGCGCGGGGCCGGCTATACCGCGCTCAAGGAAGTGTCATCCGACGAGACCATTCCCTATTTTCTCGACGGGCTCAGCGATGGATCGGGGCTGGTGCGTGCGCTGGCGGCTGAGGGCTTGGGGCGGCTGAAGCCGGGAGCCCATACGGCGAGGCTTAAGAAAGCCCTGGAGGATCAGGCCGCGATCGTGAGGGTGGCGGTGTTGAAATCTCTGGGCCGGTCGCGAGACCGGTCGCAGATTCCTGTCGTGGAGCCGTCGCTCAAGGATGAGCAAGTAACGGTCCGTATTGCTGCTTCCGGCGCACTCGTCATGCTCGGGCGGGCGGAAGCCTGGACCCAGCTGCGTGAGGCGGCGGAGGCGCAAAATCCGGAGGATCGTGCGGCCGCGCTTCGGATGTTGGGCGACCTGGAAGATCGGCGTGCCTTGCCGTTGTTGCAACAAGCCTTGACCCATATGCAGCCCTCGGTGCGGGGGGCGGCAGCCACGGCTTTGGGGAGTTTGAAGGATCCGGCGGCAGGGCCGGCTCTGGTCAAAGCGCTGCACGATTCGATTCCAGGCGTGCGGACTGCCGTGGTGATCAGCTTGGGAGAGGTGGCCGCTTCTGAATCTGCTGTTGCGCTGAAGGAATCGCTCCTAGATCCGAACCAGGCTGTTCGGGCTGCATCGGTCTCCGCTCTTCTGCACCTCAGGACTCCTTTTGCGGAGGTGGTTGATACGGTCATGACCCTGTCCCGCAACACCGATCCGGGCATCAGGGCCTCAGTGGGAAGGGCCCTTTCCCAGGCCCAGGGCAAAGGCCGTGCGGAGGCGGTGGAAGTCTTGCGGTTATTGCTTGAGGACCCCCTTCCGCGGCCTCGTATTGCTGCGGCGAGAAGCCTTGGGCACATTGTCAGTCCCGAGCTCAATCACGAGCAACATCGCGAAATAATTGCGATATTGAAGAATGGGCTCAAGGACAAGGACGAGGCGGTCCGGGCTACGGTCGGAGGAGCCCTCATCAGAGCGCTCGGCGCAGCCGGACAGGATCAGCCCGTCAAAGGACGTTGACCAGGGGGAATCGTTGATAGTCGCTTGACAGGCTCTTGGCCGGTGGGCTATACATGACCGTTCGAAAGCCTTGATGACCCTCCAGCACATGCCCGTATTGCGGGCTACCCAGGCGTGGCTTGAGGGTGATCGTTCCACCCATTGCGAACGTCATGCGGTCGGGCAAGGGTGCGTGGTAGTTCCAGGGGACTTATTCGAACGTAGTAGTCAAACGGTATCGGTCTGAATCTTACGGTATTACTCACAAGGAGGCGGTGACATGAAGAAGGGTGTAATGACATTTGTGTTTGGTCTGGTGGCTGCGGCCCTCGTGGCAGCGCCCCTCACCTCGTACGCTGGCGGGACGGTGACCGGCAAGGTGACCTTTGCCGGCAAGAGTGAATCCAAGGAATTCTCCTTCGCGAAGTTCCCCAATCCCAAGTTCTGTCCGAAGATTCCGAAGAAGGAGCTTTCCCAGGGGGATAAGCGCATCCTCAATTCCATCGAGGTGGGTAAGGACGGCGGCCTGAAGGCGGCGATGGTGGCCATCTCCGACATCGAAGACAAGGCGTTCATGGACGGCTACAAGGGCACCGATGTGGTGGCCGAGTTCTGCGAATTCCAGCCCTACACGGGTGTGGTGGTGAAGCAGAAGAACTTCCATGTCGAGAACCACGATTCGGATCCGGATGACCCCAAGTCCGTGAAGGGCGTGCTGCACAATCCGCACTCCTTCGAAGTGATGGGTTCCAGCTCGACGACGATCTTCAACATCGGTCTGGCCGAGAAGGGTTCCAAGCTGGATAAGCCGGCGGTGCTGCGCAAGGACAAGCAGGGTTCCATGATGCGGCTCCAGTGCGACCAGCATGAATTCATGCAGTCCTTCTTCCTGCCGGTTTCCAACCCGCACTACGCGGTGGTAGGCGATGACGGCAGCTTCGAGATCAAGGACGTGCCGGCGGGCAAGCATAAAATTGTGGCCTGGCATCCGTTCGCGGGCCGCGTCGAAGCCGATGTGGACGTGCCGGAGGGCGGCAAGGTCGAGGCCAAGCTCCAGGTCAAGAAGTAAGATTTCGAGCAGTTCAATCTTCGTTGCCTTCGAAGCGGGCGGCGGCCTTTCCGGCTGCCGCCCGTTTTGTTTTGTTGCGGGGGCGCTGGACCCTCGCCGAATGCCCATTTTCTCCGTTTTCCTCGCCTTGCCTTTCTGTGACCGAACTGGGTAAGATTGACCGTTTTTCAACCGACCGGCGCGGCGTTTGCCGCTCAAGCGAGGCCCCGTGCGTCGAGAGTTGTCGCTCGCCGAAATTTTTCAGATCGGTTACTACTGGGAAACGAAAATCCTCCTGACCGCGGTTAGGTTGGATGTGTTTTCGGCATTGGGCGAAAAAGAACGGACCCTGGCTGAGATTGCGGAGCAGATCGGGGCGGACTCCCGGGCCTTGGAGCTGTTGCTCAACGCGTTGGTGGCGATGAAGGTGCTGACCAAGGAGGGGCTCCGCTTTGCCAACACCGATACGGCACGTACCCACCTGGTAAAGAGTCAGCCCAACTACGTCGGCCACTTGTTGTTGTTGCACGATGCCGAGTGGAACAATTGGGGAAAGCTGGATGAGACGATCAAGACCGGTCGTTCGCCGGTCAGCCAGCATGTCTTCGAAACCAACCCGGAACTGGGCGCCAATGTTCTGTCCGTCCTGGACCGGATCGGACAGCAAAGCGGGCCAGGCTTGGCCAAGCGTCTTGCGCTAGAGGGGGCGAAGACCTTGCTGGACCTTGGTGGGGGCGCCGGCACCAACGCCATCGCCTTCTGCACTCTGTATCCGCAGATGACGGCGGTGGTCTTCGATTTGCCCCAGACTTTGCAGGTTGCCGAGCGGGCGATCAAGGAGGCAGGCTTGGAGGGACGCATCAGTTTGCAGCCCGGCAACTTCAACGCGGATCCTCTTGGCGGCCCCTACGATGTCATTCTGATGTCCGACATTCTGCACTATCAAGGGCCTGAAGCTAATGAAGCCCTCGTCAGGAAGGCCTTCGCGCATGTATCGGCGGGCAGTATGCTGATCATCAAGGATCGCTTCCTGGAGGAGTCGCGAACCGGCCCGGCCTGGGTGACGGCCTTTGCCGTCCATATTCTGGTGAATACGGAGCAAGGCCGCTGCTATACGGCCGCTGAGGCTATGGGCTGGATGGAGAGGGCGGGGTTCGCGTCTGTCGTCGAGTTGGAGCGAACTGCGGTGGTGCTGGGAACGAAGGGAGCCAAAGACTAATGTTGGAGTGGCTGAAGCAGCCCGGTTTTTTCGGGACCCATGCGACATTGGGCGCGGACATCAGCCAGCTCATGGCGACCCTCTTCACCGGCCTCTTCATCATCGGGTGGGTACAGGCCAGGCGCCGACAGGCCGATGCGCACCATTGGCTCATGCTGAGCGGCATGGTGGCGATGGTGGTGTTCTTCACGAACTACTATCTCTTTCGGCAACTCGGTGTGCTGGCGGTGGAGGGGAAGGAAGGGTTCGGCGGCTCGCAAGATCTCTACGATCACGTGTTCATTCCGTTGCTGACCGTGCACATTCTCCTCGTCATTATCGGTCTGGTAATGGCCGTGTACATGATTGTCCTGGGGTTCCGCGCGCAAGCGTTTGACCAGGGGAAGCGCAAGCTTGCAGACGTTACCTTGCTGACGTCGTGGGGGAAGATCGGCAAGATTTTCGGCGGCATCACGGCGGTGATCCTGCTCTTGTTTGCATCCCGTGTCGCCAGCGCCGGCTTCTCCTCGCGCAAGCTGATGGTGTACCTGGGCCTGCTGTTGCTGATCGCAATCGTGTTCTCCGTGGAGATCACGATTCAGCGAATCTGGCCGAACGCCGAGCGGCGTCACCGGGTACTGGGCCGGTTCACGATGATCATCTATTGCGTCCTGTTCGTGACTGGCAGTGTGACCTATACGATGCTCTACATTTTATACCCCGGCAAGATTGGGTGAGCCGATGTTGGTCTGCGGTTGCGGACGCTGGATGCATACGCAGGGAGTGGATGAGTGCATGGAGGAGGCAGGCAACGCGGCCTGGCTCGTCCGATCCGAGTGTCTGGGCTGCGGGCTCTCCGTGGGGTGCGAGGGAACGCCGGACGAAACCCTCGCACTGGTGGATCGCCTAGTGTGGAGCGACGACGCGCGCCATGAACTGGACCGGATGCCTCCCTATGTGGGTTCGCTGGTCAAGCAAGAGGTCGAGGACTATGTCCGGTCGAAGGCGCAGAAGGTGGTCACCATGGCCGTGATGGCCCAGGCTCGGCAGGGGGGGGCGGTTGTTTGGGAGTCGGCGGCGGAACAGCGGTTGGTGAATGTGCCGGGGCCGGTGCGGGCCATGGCCAAGTTGGAGTTGGAGCGCACCGCGGTTGAGCGTGGCTTGGCTCAGGTGACCGTCGCGCTGATGGAAGAAGTGAAGGCTCGCTATTTCGGGATGGCGGCACAAAAGACGTGAGGGGTGAGGCCGTAGGCGTAAAGAGGCGTGGGGTCGATTCACCTTTCACGTCGTACGCCTAACGAGTTACTTATGTTGCACCGATTGACGTTGCGGGTGCTGCCGCGGTTGACCTTGGCGGTGACAGAGGAACACGTTCGCAAGCGCAAACGTCTGGTGATGCTTGTGCCGGGCTTGGTGGCCTTTGCCGTCTATCGTCTCGTCAAGCGTGCGGACCCGCTCTCCGACCCGTTGTTCTTGCTCCTGTTGAGCGGCGTGATCTCAGCGGTGACGGCCCTCTGGGCCTACAAGGTTGGCCGCGGGACCGGGCTGTCGAATCTACGGCGGGAGGATGGGGCCAGGCTGCTCGGCTGGTTGATCGGCTGGATCGGCTTCCTCTATGGGATGCAGCTTTCGTTGATGGTGCTGGCTTTGTTGAAGATTCTCGTCGGGTACGACTATCTGCTCCATCCTGACGGGCCGGCCATGATGGCCATTATCATCGCCTGCACCTCGGTGGCAAGAGATGCCTTCGAGATCGGGCAT
Source organism: Nitrospira sp. (assembly GCA_016873495.1). Taxonomy (GTDB): domain Bacteria; phylum Nitrospirota; class Nitrospiria; order Nitrospirales; family Nitrospiraceae; genus SYGV01. The sequence continues at coordinate 16,069 of VGXC01000022.1, forward strand.
GTGCGGCGATTGCAGTGTGACGGCCAGTCGGTCCTGACATTCCCAGATGGAGAGGCCCTGCGCGCGCTTGTCCGGGAGCAACCAGGGGTCCTGGCCAGTTGGACATCGCTCACGGGTCTGGGAGGGGCGCTGCTGGCGGTGACTGTGTTCGGACTCGGCGAAGCGGGACGCATGTTGCCGGTTCAGTTCCTGGCGATCAGTCTGCTGGCCGGGTCTGTTGCACTGCCCGCCTATCTGTCGGGCCAGCAGCGGCCGGGCGGATGGGTGGCGGCCTTCGGCTTGCTGAGCTGGCCTGAGCTCTTCCGATTCTGGTGGTGGCCTGGCCTGGCGTTTGCGGCGACCTATTACTTGGTGTTGGCCGGGGCGGTGGTGTTCCTGCTGCGACCGGAGCATATGAGCGGCTTGGTCCACGGATCAATCGGCTTCTTGGCGACGGGAATTATGGCCCTCTATGGCTATTACCTCGGGTACCGGCGCGCCTTGGAGGATCGTATTCATCAACAGGTGCCTACTTCCTTGTTGCGTTGTCCGTTCGTCTTTGGCATTCTGTCAAAATCGAAGACGGCACCGACTGGCGGGACGGTTCCGCCGGTCGGGGTTGTCCTCGGGGGAAGCGGGAGGCAGAGCTGAATGCAAGGGGTGGTGGTGCGCGACGCGAGGGCGGAGTCATCGGTCATACGAATGATAAGGCCCGCCTGTTTGTCGCTGGCCCTGCTGGTCCTCATGTCCTGCGCGGCCCCTTCCTATGCGCTTGCGCAACACTCCGCTGAATTGGCCCAAGTTGAGGCCCCGCGGGACATCTATTACAAGACCGGGGGCGTGCCGGTTGGGCCGTCGGCGCCGGCTCAGGATGAGGCGCGGTATCCGCGGTATGGCTCCTTCGACAACCGGACCTTTGTCTGGTTCGTGACGCAACAGCATACCTATTTCGGCGGGTTCGTCCTGGCCCTGCCGATCTTCTGCGTGATCATCGAGTTGATCGGCCTGTTCACGCGCGACAAGTCGGTGGCGGCCCGGTACGATTGTCTGGCCCGCGACTTCCTGCGCGTCTCATTGCTGGCCCTGTCTCTGACGGCGGTCGTGGGGACGCTGATGCTGGGCATGTTCATCTGGCTCTACCCCAGCTTCATGCGCTACATGGGCGGGACTTTCAAGGCGATGATGCCGGTCTATGCGCTGGTCTTCGTCGCGGAATCGGTCTTCCTCATCGCGTATTACTATAGTTGGGACCGGATGGCCGCGCCGGCCTTGAAGTGGCTACACGTGTCTCTTGGGGTGGTCGTGAATAGCCTCGGGGGGGTGCTCCTGCTTTTGGCCAATGCCTGGGCGGCGTTCATGATGGCGCCGGCCGGCGTGGATGCGCAAGGGCGCTACCTGGGCAACGTGGCGCACTTGCTTCACTCCGCCTTGTGGAACCCGCTCAACGTCCATCGGTTTCTTGCGGACATCATGTCGGGCGGCGCGGTGGTCATTGCCTACGCGTCCTACCGCTTTTTGACCAGCAAGACCGACGAGGAGCGGGCCTACTACGACTGGGTCGGATACGTGTTCCTCTTCGTCACCGTCTGTGCGTTGCTGCCCATGCCCTTCGCCGGCTACTGGCTGATGCGGTCAGTCTATGCGTTTCGGCAAAGTATGGGGGTGACGATGATGGGGGGGCTGCTGACCTGGCTGTTCGTCGTTCAGGCGCTGCTCGTCGGAGTCCTGTTCCTGGGGATCAATTATTACCTCTGGCAGAGCATGGGGCGTATGAAGGGAGGGGATCGGTACCAGCCTTACTTCCAGTATCTGGTCTGGGCCCTCATGGCCTGCCTGTTCGTGTGGCTGACGCCGCATACGGTGGTCATGGCCCCCAGCGAAATCAAAGCCATGGGCGGGGCACAGCATCCGGTGATCGGCAACTACGGGGTGATGTCCTCAAAAAATGGCGCGATCAACGTCATGATTTGCCTGACGGCGCTCAGCTACATCTTTTTTAGGCGGGCCAACCGAGCGATCACTGTCTCCTGGGAAAAAACAGGCAATCTTGTGCTCGCGGTTCTATTTGTGACGGGCATTGTGAACATTATCTGGCTCTCGATCTATGGGTTCTACCTGCCCGCCAGCGTGCGGGTAGGCCTGTCCAGCCCGCAAGCGTTTACGACGTTGACGGTGCTCGTGGCCGGGCTGCTGATCAATCGGAGCATGATGCGTGGAGCGAAGGTGCACGGGCCGATCGAGTGGGGAAAAATTTCAGTGCGCGGCATGGTGGCTCTGTTCGGCCTTGCAGCAACCTTCACCTGGGTCATGGGCCTGATGGGATATATCCGATCCTCGGGACGGCTCTCCTGGCACGTGAACGAGTTGATGCCGGACTTGTCTCCCTGGGCCTATACCCCCTCCTTGGCCTTTGCCGCGAAAATGGTCACGCTAAACATGGTGGTATTTTGGCTGACGGTCCTGTTGCTGTTCTGGATCAGCAGCCGCGACCGTCGGGCAGTTCCAGTGACGGGCCTCATTCCGCAGGACAGTCGGCTGATCCCGTCCGGTGCGCGCGAGGCGCAGCCGTCATGATGCGGTTCTTCGTGGCGGCTGTGGTCGGTGTTGGCTGTCTCCTTGTCTCAGCGGCCGGTTTGAAGGCCCAGCCTGCTGGCCCAATGGTGCTGGAAGATTTCACCGCGAAAGACGCCGACGGGTTTCCGAAGGAATGGAAGGCCCAGCATGGGGAAGGGAAGGCCAGGCAGAGCTACGTGGTGCAACTGGACGGCGCGCAGCCCTTCTTAGCCGTGCGCAAGGCGGATCAACGGATTTACAAACGGAATATATCATGGGCCCCGAAAGCCATGCCGGTGCTCACCTGGCGCTGGCGGCTGAAGGCGGCGCCGGCCGGGGCGGAGCCCATCGCCGCCGTGTTCGTCTCATTGGATACGGATTTGATGGTGATTCCCGTATCGAACAAATATGTATGGAGTTCGACGAAGGCGAAGGGCACGACGACGGAGGGGGGGATGTTCGGAGCGTCCGAAATCATCCTCCGGTCCGGGGCGCAGCCGATCGGAGAATGGATCGAAGAACGCGTGAATGTCTACGAAGACTTCAAGCGCATCCACCAGCATGAGCCGGCCGACAAGGCCTGGGGAATATCTCTGCAAGGCGGGTCAGGCGTCGAAGTGGATTTCGGTTCCTTGACCGTGTCGCCCCACTAGCGGTGCTTCTGATGAATATGTGATTTCCAGGGGCGCGATGTCTCAAGCCTCATCCCGCAAGACCCTCGACATGCTCTTGGGTGCGCTGGTCATGGGTACCGTGGGCACGTTGCTGGGCTTGCTCATGGGGGGCGGGGTATTGCCGATTGCCGTTGGGATCGGCTTGGTCATGGGAACGGTGGTCGGGCTCTTTGGGGGGCGCCGTTTTCTGATCAGTATCCTGATCGGGACCATCCTTGGAGGCATGTTGGCCTGGTTGTTGGCTGGGGCGGACAGGATTTCAGTCGGTGCGGGAGCTGGGGCGGCGATGGGCGGGTTTCTGGGCGTCCAGTACTCCATGCTGATGGATCTGTGGGCCGAACGAAAGCAGGGTGCGGCGCAAGCGCAAGCCCCGTCAGGCGAGAATCGGGAGGCTCCTTGAGGAACTATGGAAAATAAAGGCGTCTTGATTGGGTCGATCATCTTTGTCTTTACCTCCTTTATCTTGATGATCGTGGGGCTGGTCTACGAGTCGTACCGGGTCAAGCAGCAGCGGCTGTTGGTCGAGTCCATCGTCGTGGAGAACAAGCCGGTGGCCCAGGCGGCGCTGCGGGACTATTCGATTTATAAAACGCTCGTCGGCGACGACGGTCGCGAGATGGTCCAGATTCCTGAAGGGCCGTTTACGATGGGGAGCAAGGACGGAGATCCGGACGAGGCGCCGGAGCACCAGGTCTACCTGGGGACTTATTACATGGATAAAAAGGAAGTGTCCCAAGCCGAGTATGAGCGCTTCGTCAAGATGACCAAGCGTGGCAAGCCGTTCATTCCGGTGTTTGAAGACGACCAGGCGAAGATTCTTAAGCCGGAATTGCCGGCCATGGGCATGTCCTGGGCCGATGCGGAGGCCTACTGCAAGTGGGCCGGCAAACGGCTGCCCACCGAGGCGGAGTGGGAAAAGGCCGGCCGGGGTGAGGGAAAACGGCGGTATCCTTGGGGGGATGATTTTGGTTCGGGCCATGCGAACGTGGATGGCGACGAGGACGGCTTTAAGTACCTGGCCCCGCCAGGGTCCTTTGAATCGGGACGAAGCCCATACGGGCTGTATGACATGACGGGGAACGTGGCTGAGTGGGTTGCCGACACCTATGGCGAGCAGTACTATCAAAAGACGCCCTATCGGGATCCGGTTGGCCCTGAAGACGGGCAACACAAGGTGATCCGCGGAGGGTCCTGGCGGGAAACGTATCACAATGCGCGGCTCTCTAAACGCTTTCAGGCAAAAATGTGGAGAACCGACACGACGATCGGGATCCGATGCGCCAAGGATGCGGACGAGCCGCACGCTGACGTCAAAAAAATCAAAGGCTAGGCTCGTCGCTGGCGTGGTGCTGGCCGTCTGAGGCCTACGTTCCGAGCCATGCTGGAAACCAAATTCAAAATCGCCTTCCTCCTGGTGGTTCTTGCCTTTACCAGCATCCCCGTCATGGGGATCTTGCGGGGCACGACGCCTCCTCCGGAAGCTCCTCCCGTCCCCGGAGAAGGCTCGACTCCAGCCCACTCCGCGTCCAGCCAGTCAGGCCCCAGCGAGCTGCCGATTCCTGAGGCGATGGTTTCGATTCCAGCGGGCCCCTTCCTGCGTGGCACCAAGGCGGGGGGCTATGACGAGCAGCCGGAGCGGACCATTTACTTAGACGCTTTCTCCATTGATCGATACGAAGTCACTAATGCGCAGTATCAAGCCTTTGTCGCTGCGACGGGCCATCGGAAAGCCGCGCCTCCGTCTCGCTATGCTAAGAACATCAACCGTATGAAAGGACTGAACCAGCCTGTGACCTATGTGTCATGGGAAGACGCCGATGCCTATTGCCGCTGGAAGGGCAAGCGGCTGCCCACCGAAGCGGAATGGGAGAAAGCCATGCGCGGCGTAGATGGCCGGCTCTGGCCGTGGGGGAACGAGCCGGATCAGTTGGCGTTCAACGGAGGCTCGCCTCGGGATGGATTCGACGCCACGGCGCCGGTGGGATCGTTCAAGCGGGATGTCAGCCCGTTTGGCGTGGCGGATGGAACGGGAAATGTGATGGAGTGGGTTGCCGATTGGTACGGAGAAGAGGCCTATCGCAACGCAGCCGATCGAAATCCCGCAGGCCCCGAACATGGGATGTTTCGAGTGATGCGGGGCGGCGGGTATACAAGTGTTGGGACGGACGTACGGATTACCAGCCGGAGCAAAATGGTCCCCGATTTTCGCGATGAAACGATCGGTTTTCGTTGTGCGGTTTCCGGGCCTGGAGAGGGAGGCGTGGCTCAACCGGCAGCTAGCCAAAAGTCATAGAAAATCAAAGTAATAGAGGATTAGAAACACGGCCAAAATTATATTGACAACCATTCCGGCCAAAACTATAATGTCGAACACTTTTGAATTTTTGCTCATCGTTTGCCCTCATCAGTAAAAACGACGAAGAGAGCAATAACATAGACTTAGCAGCGTGTCAAGACGAGGCAGGCTGCTGTTGGCACAAGCGGAACGCGGACCATCAACCAAGGTTGTAGCTGAGGAGAGAGGACATGGGAGAAGCCGTCGCGAGCGCACCAGGCAAGCCGGATAGCGAATTGAAGGTTAAGATCGGCAAGATGATTTTCTACATCACTTGCGCTGTGAGCCTCTGGTTTTTTTATTGGTTTGCAGGAATCCAGTGTCCCTGCTAAACAGTGGTTCTTAATCTGATCTGGTGGGCCACGCGGGTGATGTGGCGTGGCAGGAGGAGAGGGGAGCAATGAGCGCGCTGAACAATCCCGTCATCGCTGTGATCGTATCTGTGATTATCGCCGTGAGTTATTTTACGTTCGTGGATCACGCTCTGATGGATATGCAGGGCTTGGACTATTGGTATCTGTTCCGGAAGTAATCAAAGTCATCATGGCGCGCCGCACCGACGTAGGGCGAGAGCGTTTGGTTTCGGGCGCAGGCTTGTTTGGTCACCATCTCGTGTCAGCATTTGTTTAAGGAGGAAGCCATGGGCAGTTTGACCAAAAAGAAGACGCTGGCGATCATGGCGTTAAGCGCGATGATTGGCCTCCTTCTCCTGCCGATTGTGGTCTCGGTTCCTGCGCTTGCAAGCGGGGGCGGGGCTCCGGCCGGTGGGCCTCCCCCGGACGTGGTCAAGAAAGAAGGGGGCGAGGGGGATAAGGATAAGAAGATCGAGAAGGCGCGCGACGTCTATTACAAGACCGAGGGGATCGTTTCCGGACTGCCGGCTCCCAAGACCGGGGACAATTCAAAGGACTATCCGCGGTACAACTTCGAGAGCCGGGTGCTCCTCTGGTTCGCCAATCAGCAGCACCTTTACTATGGCAGCTTCGTCCTGGCGGTGCCCATTTTTTGTATGGTCATCGAGTTTATGGGGGTGATGACGAAGGATAAGGCGATGGGCAAGAAGTATGACCAGCTCGCCTACGACTTCATTAAGATCAGCTTGACCGCCTACTCGTTGACGGCAATTCTGGGCGGTATTCTGATCTTTACCTTCCTGACTCTCTATCCGGCCTTTTTCGGGTACTTGTCGAGTATCTTCCGTCCGGTCATGCACATCTATGCCTTGATGTTTGTGGCTGAGAGCGGCACCCTCTACATCTATTACTATGGTTGGGACAAGATGAAGGAGGGTTTCCTGAAGTGGATCCACCTCAGCATGTCGGTGATCCTGAATGTGATCGGGACCGTGTTGATGTTCCTGGCCAATTCCTGGATCGGATTCATGATGTCTCCGGCTGGTGTCGATGAGCAGGGGCGCTTTTTGGGGAACATCTGGCACGTGATCCACACGGCGCTTTGGAATCCGTTGAACGTACATCGGATCCTGGGCAATATGGCGTTTGGCGGCGGTGTGGTGGCGGCTTATGCGGCCTATCGGTTCTTGTCCTCGAAGACCGACGAAGAGCGGGCCCACTACGACTGGATGGGCTATATCGCCATGTCGTTGGGTGTGGCCTTTTTGATCCCGCTGCCTTTGCCGGCTACTTGGCTGATGCGTGAAGTGTATGCCTACCGGCAGCAGATGGGTATCACGCTGATGGGCGGTCTGTTGGCCTGGTTGTTCATCATTCAGGCGACGATGATCGGCATCCTGTTCCTGAGCACCAACTACTATCTCTGGCAAGCCCTTGGCCGGATGCGCGGCGCCGAGCGATTCCAGCGCTGGATCAAGTACTTCGTGTTCCTCCTGGTGTGTGGCTTCCTGGTGTTCATCACGCCCCATACGATGGTGATGACCCCGGCCGAGTTGAAGGCTATGGGTGGGCAGCAGCATCCGGTGTTGGGTAACTACGGGGTCATGTCCGCGAAGAACGGCGGCATCAATGTGATCATCACGACCACCGTGTTGACCTTCATTTGGTATCAGCGCGGAAATCGTGTGCCCAGCGTATCCTGGTCCAAGTTTGGGAATATTTTCATGGGCGTGTTCTTCTTTTTCGCCTATGTGAATATCATCTGGTTGGCCATTTACGGCTACTTCATTCCAGCCAATGTCAGGGTAGGGTTGTCTGTCCCGCAGGTGGCGACCACGCTCTCCTGCTTGTTCTTTATGACCGCGCTTAACCTTTCCATGTTGAAGGGAGCTAAGCAAATTGGGCCAATCGAATGGGGAAAGATCTCCGTCCGGTCGCAGTATGCCCTGATCATGTTGGCTACTGCCTTTACTTGGATGATGGGCCTGATGGGCTACATCCGGTCGTCGGTGCGCCTGTTTTGGCATGTGAACGAGATCATGCGCGATAATTCCCCTTGGGCCTACACGCACACGGTGGGATTCGCAGCGAATATGATTTCGTTCAATGTATTGTTCTTCTGGATCAGCATTATGTTTGTCTTCTGGCTCGGCACGCTGGCGGCGAAGAAAGCGCCGGTGGAAGCGAAGGCGCCGGTTCCTGGGCAAGCGCCCCAGCCGGCGGTCGGGCACTAACGTTCATCGGCCTTTCAAGACTTGCAGGGTGTCCTCCCCGGGTTAACCCGGGGGGGAATCCCAGGAGGGTTGTCACGTGGTCGAGTTAATTCAGGCAGCGTTGGACATGGGTTGGCCGGTCTTGGCCTTTCTCGCCTGCTTGTTCGTCTATTTTCAGGTGAGCATCAGCGATCCTGTTAAAAAGAAGCAGGCGACGTTTAAGACCTTTATCGGCATGATCGCGGCATTTATGTTGCTGATGGCGATCGCCAACTACAAAATCAACTTCTTCGCCAATTCACGCCTCTTGCCTGTCTCCCTGGCCATGATTACCGCGCTGGCCTTCATGATGGGCATCTACTTCACCAACATCGGGGCCCTCTTCAAAATCGGCGGGTTCATGTTTCTGGTGGCGGCGGGGCTCTCCGGTTATGGGAATTGGCTGCCTCAAGTGGAAGGCGGCTTCCCACCGGCCGAGGTCAAGTTGGATTTCGGGAGCATGTCGGCCCAGCAGTTGGCGGATGAAGGGGAGAAGATCATCTTCGGCGGGATCGGGCAGAGCAAGGTGCAGGGCGCAATCGGCAAAGGCCAGTGCCCCCTCTGTCACGGTTTCAACGAAGGGTTCTTGAGCGAGCGGGCTCCGAACCTCTGGGGTGTTCCTGATCGAGCGAAGACCAGGCTAGATGACCCCCGGTACCACAAGGGTAAGCCGGGCGATCGTGATACGGAGCAGAAGGAGGCTTCCCCAGGGTCTGGGACGGCTGAAACGGGTCAGGAATATATTGCTGAATCCCATGCCTGCCCGAGCTGCTTTGTCGTGGCAGGGTTCGGCGTGAAGGGTACCAACGATAAGCAAAGCCCGATGCCCGCAATTCACAAGCCGCCCATCTCTCTATCGTTGGGCGAGTTGGCAGCCGTGGATACCTGGATGTATGTGCGCGAAGGCAAGGAAGCTCCGTCTTTCGAGGAAATTACCAAAGCCTACGAGAAGTTTATCCCGGAGGCGGACCGTCCCAAGCAGCAAGAGGACAAGCCTGCCGGTGCGGGTGGTGGAGTGCTGGCGACGGGCGAGGAGCCGGTGGATCAGATTTTCCAGAAGGCGACCTGTGTGGCGTGCCACACGATCCCCGGCATTGCCGGAGCGGTGGGGACCATCGGGCCCAAGCTCGTGGAGGGCACCAATGCCCCGACCAGGATCAAGGACCCTGCCTATAAAGGCACGGCCAAGTCGACACGCGAGTACATTACAGAATCAGTCATTAATCCCAGCGCATACGTAGTGAAAGGCTTCCCGGACAACACGATGCCGAAAGAGTTCGGCAAGAAGCTGAGTGCCGGTGCGCTGAACAAGATCGTGGACTACCTCTCCCAGCTGCAAGAAGGTAAGGAGCCTCCCAAAATTTCTTAATTTAATGGTTGGACCTCAATCAAGGAACGGGAGCGTAAGAAGGAGAGCCGGACGATGAAGGTATTAATCGGATCAGTGCTTGGAGGGCTGGTGGTGGTGCTTATCGCACTGCTGGCCTTTGGTGTCCTTCCAGCCACGTCCCTCAAGCTGGTGGAAGGCTATATGCCAATGCAGATGCTGGTGGAGCTCGCTGGCAGCGTGGCTATTTTTGCCACGGTGAGCTACATGCTCAGTCAGGGTGGCATCCAGCTGCCTCGTTTTTGGCAGGGGATCTTGTTTTGGGCGTATATCCTCCTGTACCTCAAGTTCAGGGTGTATCCGCCTATCCCCTTCAGCGTGCGTGCCATGTATGGCACGGTGTCGCTGATCGCCGTGTTCATGTGGGTGTCCAGCAACGAAGAAGATTGGAAGAAGTTCAAGCAACCGATCATGAACGTGCTGGATGCCAACACCGGCTTCCACAAGGGGCTGCGCACGGTCTACCTGGTTCTGCTGCCAATCTTGCTCTGGGGCTTCTCGTACAGCTCCTTCCTTCCGAACCTGGATGAGCCGGTTGAGCTGCGCACGGTGCATCCGGCGCCGCCGGCCAGCACTAAGGTGCACGGCAAGACCTTCGTGCTCCAGACATCCCAAAATCCCTACCGGGTCAATCCGGAAGGGAAGTATGACCAGGAATACTCCAACGCCCGGATCGTCGAGCAGGCGATGGGACGGTTGATGAAGCCAGACGCCAATCCCTGGGATGAAAAAGCAGAGGGGTACCTCAAGTATGTGCGCGAAGGCGGGGAGATTTTCTTTCAGAACTGCCACTTCTGCCACGGCGACAACCTGAACGGTCGCGGCTTGCACGCGTTTGCCTTCAACCCGATTCCGGCTAACTTCACGGATCCGGGCACGATCGCGCAATTGCAAGAGACATTCATTTTCTGGCGCGTCTCGAAGGGCGGGATTGGGCTGCCCAACGAAGGATTTCCCTGGGCCTCGGTGATGCCGCCCTGGGAACAGCATCTGACCACGGATGAAATCTGGAAAGTCATTCTGTTTGAATACTGGCACACCGGCTATTATCCGAGAACGTGGGATTAATTCCACACATCTTTCGGTGAAGGGGTATCGCTATGAGGCATGTGACGAGTAAGGTGCTTTTAATTGCGATTGCGGCCCTGGGGATCACGATGGTCTCCGGCAGCGCAGGGGTTTCGAGCTTCGCGCAAGAAGGAAGCGGCGTCCCCGAGGGTTTCAAGAAGGGCGAGCTGGCGCCGCTCCCGTCCGCAGAGATGATCGAAGCCGGCAAGCGAGTCTATTTTACGAAGTGCGTCTGGTGCCACGGGGTGGATGGAGCAGGCGATGGGCCTGCCGCCGACCGACTCTGGCCTCGTCCACGGAACTTCAATCAAGGAACGTTCAAGATCCGGCGGACTGCCAGCGGCGAATTGCCGTTGTTCGATGCCAAGAAAGCGGTCGAGGCGGAAAATGACTTGTTCGCGACCGTCACCCACGGCCTCCCCGGGTCGGCCATGCCCTCCTGGGAAGGCATTCTGACCGAAGAGCAACGCTTGCAGGTCTTGTCGTTTGTGACGACCCAGCTTATCAAGGATCGTAAGTTCGACGACAAGGCGACGGAAACGCAGACCGTCCTGCAACTCGACGAAATGAAGCCGATTCCTGTCAGCAAGGAGAGTCTGGAAAAGGGCGCCCAGTTGATCGTAGACAAGAAGTGCATCGAGTGCCACGGGGTCACCGGGCGGGGGGACGGCAACGCATTCAACCTGAAAGATGACTGGGGCTTTGCAATCCAGCCGGCCAACTGGCACAAGTGCTGGAATTTCCGGGGGAGCCGCCAGGATCCGTACAACATCAAGAACATCTTCCGGACCTTCTCCACGGGGGTGAGCGGCACGCCGATGCCGTCCTTCGCGGATAACACGACGGTCGAAGAGCGGTGGCACATCGCCAACTTCGTGAACTCGCTCTGCGAGCGGGACCCCGAAGGGAACCCGCTGCCGATCGATCCGCTCACCGACAAGCCGAAGGTGAACTTCGTGATCCGGTCAGGCCCGGTGCTGGAAGGAGAGATCTCCGACGATCCGGAAAACGAAATGTGGCAAAAGCGTGAGCGCCGGATCGTATTGTTCGGAGGACAAATTACCCATAAGCCGCGAAACTTCGTGAACAGGATCGACGACGTGTGGGTGCGGTCTCTCTACAACGACAAGAACATCGTATTCTTGTTCCAGTGGGATGACCGGTCCAAGAGCGTGGCCGAAGGGAAGCTGCCTTGGCAGCCCACCGAAGTGAACGTGGAGAACTACGGGGTCAAGGAACAGGCGCCGAAGACCGGCGAAGGCGATTCGATTGCCGCTCAGCAGAGTAAGTACGCGGTCTACAACGATGCCTTCGCGTTCCAGTTCCCGGTCAAGTGGCAGGAGTTGCCGGCTCCGATCAAGCCGCGCTACCTCTGGGGCGACCAGAAGTATCCGGTGGACATCGTGAAGTGGGAAGCCAACGGAACCATCAAGGCGTTCACGGGAACCGGCTGGGACCAGGACTTCCAGGATCGGGACGATTATACCGAGAAGCTCAAGGTTCTGAAGCAGGAGTGGAAGGACGGCCGCTGGACTTTGATGATCAGCCGGCCCATCAAGGAAGACTATGACGAGGACACCTACTTCGAGATGGGCAAGTACATCCCGACGGTGTTCTTCGCGTGGGACGGTCACAATGGAGATGCAGGCCGCAAGATGGCCGTCTCCGCTTTCTACTACACGGTTCTGGAGCCGCCCATTCCCAGGGAGACATACATCTATCCGACCCTGATCGCAATCGGGGTCGTGCTCCTGGAAGGCTGGGTGTTGACCCGTCGGGCCAACAAGAAAAAGGGTAAAGTCTAACCCGTCAGGGAAGACAAGCCTTGGAAGGGGGGTGGGGTGGCCCACCCCCCTTTTTTTTCGCTGAAACGATCGATGCTCTCCCAGGTATGATTTCTACAATAGAACAAATGACCGGTCTGTTGCTGGCGGGCGGCAAGAGCCGCAGAATGGGGAGGGACAAGCGGTTTCTTGAGCTGGGCGGGCGGACCCTGCTACAGCGATCCCTGAGCGTGTTGGAAGGTCTGTTCGACGAGGTGATAGTGTCTGTGGCAGAGACTTTCCCCGATTTGGAAGGTTTGCGCGCCAAAGTCGTGGTCGATTTATTCCCTGATTGTGCGACGATGGGGGGGCTCTACTCGGGGCTCTCAGGCGCGACCCATCCGCGCGTCTTTGCCGCTGCCTGTGATATGCCCTTCCTGGCGGATTCGGTGATACGCCGCATGGCCGATCTGGGGAGGGATGCAGATGTGGTAATGGTCCGCCTGGCGAACGGGCTCCAGCCCATGCACGCGATGTATTCCAAGGCCTGTCTGCCCCACCTTGAGCGGATGCTCCACGCAAAAAATCTGAGGGTGCAGGACCTGGTCTCGGTCTCGGATCTCTCCGTAATGATTCTTTCAGAAGAGGATGTGCGAGAAACCGATCCGCAGCTGCTAAGCTTCCTCAATGTGAATCAGCCGGCCGATTTGGAGTTCGCTCGCAAGCTGCTTGCCGGGAAACATAGTGCGGAACGTGAGGGGTCATAAACTCATGCGGCGGTCTCTCTTGCTGATCCACCCCGGAGCGCTTGGCGATGTGTTGTTGGCTCTCACTGCCATCCGTGCGATCCGGGTAGCCTTTCCGGCGCACGAGTGTGGGCTGATTGCCGGAGAGCAAGTTGGCCGGCTGTTGCGGGCTTCTGGAGAGGTAGACCGACTGTACCCGCTGGAACAAGGCTTCCTGGCCGGGCTGCTGGGGGGAACTGAATCGGTAGCTTCAGGCTTGCGTTCCTGGCTGGACAAAGCTGATTTGGTCGTTGGGTGGATGAAGGATGCAGAGGGGAGCCTTGCGGCGACCCTCTATGCGCTTGGGGCAGGCAGGGTTATTATTCGGAGTCCTTTTGATTCCGGTTGTACGAACCTGCATCAGGCAGACCGGCACCTTGAAATCGTCGCTTCGACGGTCGCAGAACAGCCAATGGCAAGGCCGCTGCGATTATCGGAGTCCATTCTGCAAGATGCCGCCGCCAGGTTGGCAGAGGTAGGAGTCCGGAAAGACCACATGCTCGTAGCGGTACATCCGGGCAGCGGGAGCCCGCATAAATGTTGCGAGCCCGGATGGTTTGTCAATCTCGTTGCGCAGTTGCAGGCTCTGGGTGCCTTGCCTATCTTGTTGGCTGGACCGGCTGATACAGAACAGGTCCAAGCGGTCCAACGGTCCTGCGCGGCATCCCCCTTGGTATTCGGTGGCCAGGAGTTGACCTTGGTGGCAGGATTGATGGCTCAGGCTGCTCTGTACGTCGGGCACGATTCGGGGCTCACCCACGTGGCGGCCTATTTAGGTGTGCCGACAATCGCGCTCTTCGGGCCAACCGACCCAAGACGATGGGCGCCCCGTGGGAGTCACGTCGAGATATTAAGCGGCGCCCCTTGTCTCTGCAACGGGTGGAATGGGGTTCAGGCTTGTACCGAGAAACGTTGCTTACAGGTACCGATCGCACAGGTGATCGAGGTGTGTCTTGCCAGACTTCAGGCTCGAGGAAAAAGCGCGTCTGCCGCCCAGTTTCATCGCTCCTTGTCTTGTCATGCCTGAGAGGGTGTGTTAGATTCACCTGCTTGTTTTTTGCTAGACAAAAGAAGGAGTTCGGCCAGGTTGTGTCTCACGATATTGTGCAGGAAAAAGTCATCGACGCCCTCCAGGATGCCTTGCAGGAAGCCAAGCGCAAGGGGCAATTAAAAGTGGAATCGATTCCGACCCTGACGCTGGATCTACCCAAGCGGCCGGAATGGGGCGACTTGGCTTCGACGGTGGCCATGAGCCTTGCGCCATCCGAACGGCGGGCTCCCTATGATGTCGCCCAGATCATTCTCGATAATATTGTTAGACGCGAGGCGTTGTTCGATCGTGTTGAGATAGCCAGGCCCGGCTTTTTGAACATGACAGTCAAGCGCGATCTCTGGTTGCAGGTGTTGGCGGAGATCGAATCGCGAGGGCAGGCCTATGGGCGGATGGCTCTGGGGCAGGGGCGACGCGTACTGGTGGAATACGTCAGTGCGAACCCGACCGGGCCCCTCCATGTCGGCCATGGACGTGGGGCTGCTGTCGGGCAAGCGATTGCCAAATTGCTGCAAGCGACAGGCTATGAAGTGGTGCAGGAGTACTATATCAACGACGCCGGTCGCCAGATGAAGCTGCTCGGAGCGTCCGTGTATGCCAAGTATCAGGAGTTGCTTGGTCGGCCCGTGTCGTTCCCCGCAGAGGGGTATCGCGGCGCCTACATTGAGACGGTGGCAGCGCATGTGCGTGAGCAGGCGGGGGAGTCGGTGCTCAACCTTTCGGCCGAACAGGCGGAACAACGGTGCCGGGAGTTGGCCTATCGTGAACTGCTCGAAAATATTCGACAGGATCTCCGCGCCTTCGGCATCGAGTTCGACGCCTGGTTCAGCGAAGCCTCCTTGCTGGCGTCCGGGGGGGTGGAGCAAGTGCTTTCCGATCTCCGCGCGCGCGATTTGCTGTTCGACCAGGATGGCGCCTGGTGGTTTCGGTCCTCGTCATTCGGCGACGAGAAAGATCGGGTCGTGCGGAAGCAGGAAGGGGACTATACCTATCTGGCCTCGGATATCGCCTACCATCGGGATAAGCTCCAGCGCGGCTACGATCTGCTGATCGATGTCTGGGGGGCGGACCATCACGGGTACATTCCGAGGATGGAAGCGGTGGTGCAGGCCTATGGCTATCCCAAGGAGCGGCTGCGGGTGGTTCTCGTTCAGATGGTCAATCTGCTGCGCGGGGGGCGGAAGGTGGAGATGTCCAAACGCGCCGGCGAGTTTATTACCATGCGGGAGGTGATGGACGAGGTGGGCGCGGACGCAGCCAAGTTCTTCTTCCTGATGCGCCGGTCGGACACGCATCTGGACTTCGACCTGGAATTGGCCAAGCAACAGTCGGCAGAGAATCCCGTCTACTATGTTCAGTACGCGCACGCACGGATCGCCAGCCTCTTTCGGGTGGCCGAAGAGCGGGGCTTGCCGGTGCCGAAACCGAGTGCGGCGGACTTGTCTTTGCTGCGAGATCCGGATGAATTCGGGCTGATCCGGAAGCTCTCGGCTTATCCGTCCGTGGTCCAGGGCAGCGCGGCGGCTCTGGAGCCCCACCGGTTGACCTTCTACCTACAGGAGCTGGCCGGCTTGCTCCATACCTTCTACTTCAAACACCGAATTATGCCGGTGGCCGCGGATCAGGACGTGGCCGAGGCCGCTGCGTTTGTCAAAGATGCGAGCGAGATGGGCAAGCAGCGGGAGCAAGTCAGCCCCGATTTGACGGGAGCCAGACTGGCGCTGATGTATGCCGTGCAGCAGGTGCTCCGTAACGGCCTGGGGCTCCTCGGGATCTCCGCCCCTGAGCGGATGTGAAGATAGGCTTCGGCTATGCTTGAGTTCACACTACAACAGACGGATATGGGCGGGGTGGCGCGCGTGGGTGCGCTCAAAACGGCCCATGGGACGATCGAGACCCCGGCGTTCATGCCGGTCGGTTCCCTGGGGACTGTCAAAGGGATTGGTCCCGAGGACCTGATGGGACTCGGATATCGCCTGATCCTGAACAACGCCTATCATCTGTACCTGCGTCCGGGGCATCGGGTCATAGAGGAACTGGGAGGGCTGCACTCGTTCACGGGCTGGCCCGGGGCGATCCTGACCGACAGCGGCGGGTTTCAAGTGTTCAGCCTGGCGAAGCTCTGTCGGGTGACGGACGAAGGGGTGACGTTTCAATCTCATGTGGACGGCTCTTCCCATCACATTACACCGGAGCGGGCGATTGAGATTCAGGAGGCCTTGGGGGCCGATATCATCATGGCCTTCGATGAATGCGTGGCGCTTCCCTCGTCCCGCGAACGGGTTCACGAGGCGTTGAGACGGACGGGCGCCTGGGCCCGCCGCTGCCAAGCCGCGAGGCGTCGGTCCGACCAGGCGCTCTTCGGGATCGTCCAGGGCGGGCATGACCCGGCCCTGCGAGTCGAGTCTGCCCAGGACTTGGTCTCACTGGGGTTCGACGGGTACGCGGTCGGAGGGCTTTCCGTGGGAGAGGAAAAGTCCGTCATGTACTCGATGCTGGACGCAACCGTTCCTGCATTGCCGGCCGGGCGGCCCCGATATTTGATGGGGGTCGGACTGCCGGAAGATTTGGTCGAGGGCGTGGCTAGGGGCATCGACCTGTTCGACTGCGTGGTGCCGACCAGGCATGGGCGTACCGGTTGGCTGTTCACGGCCGGCGGACGGGTGCTGATCAAGCAAGCCCGCTATGCCAAGGACGAATGCCCGATCGATCCAGCCTGTTGCTGTCCGGTTTGCCGGAAGCATTCGCGGGCATACTTGCACCACTTGTTTGGGGTCAAGGAGATGTTGGGGGTGCGCCTCAACACCGTGCACAATTTGTATTATTTTGCCGACTTGATGCGGCAGATCCGCTCCGCTATTGCCGCCGGCTCGTTCGCTGCGTTTCGGCGAGAATTTCACGCGAAGCGGGAAGCGGCCGGCGTCGTCGGAGCGGGCGATGCGGCTGATCGTGGCGGGATCGAAGAACTGGCAGCGATGCAGGAGGGGAGGCGGTGAGCATGATGGCATCGGTGGCCTGGGCACAGGGAACACAAGGCGGGGGCGCGGGTCCGGGATCCTCGCTGCTGTCGCTGGTGCCGTTCGTCCTAATCTTTATCGTCTTCTATTTCTTGTTGATTCTGCCCCAACAGAAGCGCCAGAAAAATTTGAAGGCGATGTTGGAGGCGCTCAAGAAGGGCGATAAGGTGGTGACTTCCGGCGGCATCTGGGGCACGGTCACCAATTTGGGTAAAGAGACGGTGACGCTGCAGATCTCGGACAATACCAAGATCAAGGTTCAGCGGGAATCCATTTCCCGGCTTCGGGCGGATGAAGAAGAATAGCGAGGCCTCCGTCAGGTGGGGCCGTTTCAACGATTGAGGGACGAATGAAGAAGGTCGGCGGACGATTTGCATTGCTGGGCATCGTACTGGTGCTCTCGGTTGCGTTTTTTCTTCCCTCCTATCCTCGGCTGTATCAGGCCTTGCCTGACTGGTCGAAGAAAATCCTTCCGACCAAGGGCATCACCCTGGGCTTGGATCTTCAGGGGGGAATCCATCTGGTTCTGGAGGTCGAGGAGGAACGGGCGGTGGAGATCGCCGTGGACCGGTCCGTGACGGCCATGCAGGATCTACTGGTCGACAAGAAGATTCCCGTCGAATCGGTCAAGCGAACCGGGTCCTCCCAGGTCACGCTCTCCTTCCAGAACGCAGACTTGAAGGCCCAGATCCAAAAAATTATGGAGGATTTCCCCTCCTTTTACGACCTGGAACAAAAGAGCACGGGTGTCAGCCTGGTGTATGAGCTGCGCGAGGGTGAGATCAAGCGGATCAAGGATTCCGCCATCAACCAGGCTTTGGAGACGATCCGGAACCGGATCGATCAATTCGGTGTGGCCGAACCGCTGATCCAGCGGCAGGGACTCAAACAGATCGTCGTCCAGCTTCCGGGCATTACCGAGCCGAAGCGAGCGAAGGACCTGATCAAGGAAACGGCGCTGCTCGAATTCAAGTTGCTGGACGAGTCCAGCAAGCTGGCGATGGATTTGCCGCAACGGATCCCGAAAGGAAAAGAAGACGAGGTGCTCAAGCAGGTCCAAGGCCAGCTGCCGGAAGGCGATCAGATCCTGTTCGAGAAAATGATCGAGAAAGACACGGGACGCGAATTCCGCACCCCGTTTCTGGTCAAGAAGCGCGTGATGTTGGCCGGGGATGTGTTGAGCGATGCGCGCGTCTCGATCGGGCAGTTCAACGAGCCCTACGTGTCGGTGACCTTCGATGCCAAGGGCGCTCGGGAGTTCGAGCGCATCACATCCGAGAACGTCAAAAAGCGGATGGCGATCGTGCTGGACAATACCATTTATTCCGCCCCCGTCATTCAGGAGCGAATCAGCGGGGGACGGGCTCAGATCAGCGGCACTTTCACCATGCAGGAAGCCAACGATCTCGCGATCGTGCTTCGGGCCGGCGCCTTGCCCGCCCCGCTGAAGATCATCCAGGATCTGACCGTCGGTCCCTCGTTGGGGCGCGACTCGATCGAGAAGGGGGTCCGTGCCACCCTGTTTGCGGGTGGCATGGTCGTCTTTTTTATGATGGTGTATTACCGGCTCTCGGGCGTCATCGCCGATTTCGCCTTGGGGTTGAACCTGATCTGCTTGATCGGGTCACTGGCCGGATTGAATGCGACGCTCACGCTGCCCGGCATCGCGGGGATCATTCTGACCATCGGCATGGGAGTGGATTCCAACGTTTTGATCTTCGAGCGTATCCGCGAGGAGCTGCGGCAGGGCAAGCCGGTACGTTTGGCGATCGATAGCGGGTACGACAAGGCCTTACTGACGATCATCGACTCCCACGTGACCACCCTCATCACAGGCCTGGCGTTGTTCCTGTTCGGAACCGGGCCGATCAAGGGGTTTGCGGTCACGCTCTGTCTGGGGATTGCGATCAATTTGTTCACCGCGCTGGTCGGCACGAAAGTGGTCTTCGACACGTTGAACCAGCGCCGCAAAGTCGAGCAATTGAGCATTTAGCGGTTTCGTCCGATCTGCGAGAGGGGAATGCATGTTCGAGATTTTGGGGAAAACCAATATTGATTTCATGGGCAAGCGGAAGATCGCGTTTGCCTTTTCGGGTATCTTGGTCCTGCTGGGGATTGTGGCCGTGATCCAGATCGCCAGGGGAGCCGCCAACCTCGGGATCGACTTTGCGGGCGGGACCGCCGTGCAGTTGAAATTCGACCAGCCCATTCCCATCGACGAGGCGCGCAAGGCGCTGGAGTCGAACGGGCTCGCCAATGCGGACTTGCAGGAGTTCGTCGAGGCCAACAAGCTCCTGGTTCGGGTCAAGACCTCGACCACCATCGAGGAAAAAGTGGCGGACAGGGTCGTTGCCGTCTTCACCAAAGAATTTCCGAACAACAAGTTCGTGGTGGACGCTTCTACCGAAATCGGGCCCACGATCGGGCAGAAATTACAGCAGGACGCCCTGATTGCCATCCTGGTGTCCTTTCTCGGCATCATTCTGTACATCGCGGCACGTTTTGAGTTTCGCTTCGGCGTGGCGGCGGCACTCTCTACATTTCATGACGTGCTGGCCGTGCTGGGCGCGTTTTATGTCCTGGACAAGGAAATCACCTTGCTGGTTGTGACGGCTTTGCTGACTCTGGCCGGGTATTCGCTCACCGATACGGTCGTCGTGTTCGACCGGATACGCGAAAATCTTCGCGTGCGCCGCCGGGATAATATGGAAGCCGTGATCAACAACGGAATCAATCAGGTCTTGAGCCGGACGATCGTGACCAGCCTGACAGTTGTGCTGGTGCTGATTCCACTGACTCTGGCCGGGGGCGAAGTCCTGCACGATTTTTCTTTGGCGCTCCTCTGGGGGGTCATCTTTGGGACCTATTCTTCAATTTTCGTCGCCAGCCCCCTCCTACTGATCTGGCCGGGAGGGGAGGGGCGGTTGCTCAAGCGAGGATAGGTGAAGTTTCATGTTACCTTTACTTGACATTCAAGAGATGCCGAATGAAAATGAGCACATAGAAAGGATGCTTTGTTACCTAAATGACAGCCTGGAGTCGGTCACACAGCCTCCAGCATAAGATCATTACGGCCATCGTAATGGTCGGCCTCCTGCCTCTGAGTCTCTCTCTCTTCCTGACCTACGTCGAAGAACGCCGCGCCCTCCGCGAAAGTGTCGGAGCCAATTTTAAGGAATCGGCGGTGGAAGCGGCGCGTCGGGTGGAAATGCAAGTCACCCGCGGGCTCAGCGAAGCACAACAGCTGGCCGCAACCCCATTCCTGCGGACGGCCGTGACCGAGGCCAACCGAGGCTATGCGGACAAAGACGAGGCCAGCATCCAAGCCATGATCAAAGACTGGCAGCAGCAGTGGCGTCAGCGGGAGCGCCGCAACGAATTCCCTTTGTTCATCAACCGCATTGTGACGAACTACCTGATCCGCTGGCATGACATTCGGCGCTCGGACTACGTGGGGATTTTTGTGACCGACGCGCGGGGCGCCTTGGTGGTCAGCTCGATTCCCCAGGTCGAATATTACTATGGCAAGAGTGCTTGGTGGCGGGCGGTCTACAGCGGCGGGACCGGGCAGCAATACGTCGGCGAGATATACTTCGATCCATCCTTCGGCACCCATGTGCTCAATGTGTCGGTGCCGATTCTGGACGACGACCAGCGGGCTGCGGTTGGGGCGGTGACGGTCCTGTTGCGGCGCGACTCCCTGTTCCAAGCGGTGGCGGAGATCACTGTCGGGCAGACGGGCCATGCGATGCTGTTGGCTTCGGACGGGACGCTGTTGATCTGTCCGGTCCTCCCCCCTGAGGAACATTCCGTGACCCAGGCCTTGCTCCAATCCATCACTGACCTTCGGGCCGGTTGGATCGTGGCTGCCGATGACACGCATGGCGGTCGCGAGGCCATTGTCGGATTTTCTCCTGTCCGCTTGGGCAGCAAGCTCGCTGCGGGAAGCCTTGACGGAAAACGATGGCTGACGGTCGTCCGGCAGAACCCGGAAGAAACCTATGCCCCGTTGAATCAACTGGTGATCAAGGTCGCCGCCTACGGGGCCTTGGTGTTCGCCCTGCTCTGGGGCACGGGGGTGTTGGCGGCCCGGCGGATTGTCCGCCCGGTCCAGGCTCTCCACGAAGGAGTCAAGCGGATCGGAACCGGCAGTCTGGACCACCAATTGACGCTGAAGACCGGCGATGAAATCGAGCAACTGGCCGAGGCGTTCAACCGAATGGCTGCGAATCTGAAGGCCTCGTTCACCCAGTTGGAGCAGCGCATGGCGGATATCCGCAGGCTGGAGGAACGGTATCGAGACCTGATCGAGAATTCGCCGGAGATGATCCACCAGATTAACAAGGCGGGACAGTTCGTGCATGTCAATCAGACCGAGCTGGACAAGCTGGGCTATAGCCTGGATGACATGCTGGCGATGCGTCTGTGGGATATCGTCCCGCGGGGACGAGAGCCGGAAATCCTGGCCTACCTCGAACGGATGGTGTCGCAGGATCGGTCCACGATCGAAACAGTGTTCCTGACCAAGGACGGCAGGCCGATCGACGTCGAAATCCACTCCACTGCGCTATTCGACATCGAAGGCGGGGGACTGGTGTACTCCCGAGCATTTGTGCGGGACATCACCCAACGCAAGGCGTTGGAGCAGAAGGTCCAGCGATACACCACGCAACTGGAGCAGGAAGTCGCCGAGCGAACCCGGGAATTGTCGCTCTCGCAGAAACGGTATAAGGCGCTCTTCGACCTGGCGGCGGATCCGGTCTTCATGGTGGAATCAACCGGCCGCATTATGGCGGTTAACCAGCGTGAAGAGCGAGTCCTGGGCTATGCGGAGGACGATTTAATCGGACGCCCGCTGCTCAACCTGGTCTCTTCTCGCCATCAAGACCTCACGCGTTCCTTGATGGAGAAGATTGTGCGGGGCGAACAGCAAGTGCCCACGGAGGAAATCGAAGTGGTCGGCCGTGGCGGTGCGCCCATGATGGTGGAGATGGACCTGATCAGGATCGAAGACGGATCCACGGTCTCCGTCATGGTGCAACTCCGGGATATCACGGAACGCAAGCGGTTGGAGCAGCAACTGCACGAGTATAGCGTGGAGCTTGAAGCCAAGGTCAAGGCGAGGACCAGGGAGATCGAGGAAACCAAGACCTACCTGGAAAACCTTCTCGAGAACGCGAACGATGTCATCTATACCTTGGACACGGAACAGCGGTTCACCTATGTAAACAATAAAGTCGCGGCCTGGGGCTATCGCAAGGAGGATCTGATCGGCCGCCCCTATCTCTCATTGCTCTCAAAACGGCACCGTGGGCGTCGTCTGAAGAGTACGCTGGATATCGGCGCCAAGCAGGTCTATGAGGTTGAGGTCCTGAGTTGTTCGGGGGATACGCGAACGGTCATGGTGAGTGTGTCGCCGCTTCACGATCCGGACGGCCGTATTCAAGGGGTCCTGGGTATTGCGCGGGACATCACCGATACTAAGAAGCTGGAGCAGCAGATACTGAACTCCGAGAAGCTGGCGTCGGTGGGAAAGCTGGCCGCCGGCGTCGCGCATGAGATCAATAATCCGTTGGGCGGGATTCTGAACTGCCTGTACAACTTGCGCAAGGGGACCCTCTCGCCGGCCAGGCAGGAGGAATACGTGGTCTCGATGGAAGACGGGCTTCGGCGGGTCCAGAAGATCGTTCGGCAATTGCTGGACTTTTCTCAGCAGCACGAACCGGAGCTTTCCCCCACGGACATCAATGTGGTCGTCGAGCGAGTATTGGTGCTCACCGAACATATCTTCGTGGCCGGTCAGATCCGTTTGGACAAACAGCTTCAGCCCGACCTGCCCCCGTTGATGGTGGATCGCCACATGCTCGAACAGGTTTTGATGAACTTGGTCCTGAACGCGACCCAAGCGATCAAGAGCGGGGGCACTGTCACCATCCGGACCAGAGTCGCAGGGGAGACTTGCTTGATCGAGGTGCAAGACACGGGGTGCGGCATTCAGCCTCATGTACTGTCGCGCATTTTCGACCCCTTCTTTACGACCAAGGGCGTGGGCGAGGGGACCGGCTTGGGCCTGTCCGTGAGCCTCGGGATCGTGGAGCGGCATGGCGGCCGGATTCTGGTCGAAAGCGAGGTGGGGCAGGGGTCGCTGTTCACCGTCTCCCTTCCGCTTGCGCGGGAACGGGTCACGACAGGGAGGATCGCATGAAAGCTCCGTCGGTCTTGATCATCGACGACGAGCCTCTAATGCGGCTCTCGATGCTCGACGCGCTGAAGGCCGTCGGCTATGACGTGCACGCAGCAGCCACGGGGCAGGAAGCCCAGGCCATCCTCTCCTCCAACACGTTCGACATCGTGATTACCGACCTTCGCCTGCCTGGGTCGGATGGGTTGTCGTTGCTGCAGGTATGCAAACAGCGGTCGCCCCGCTCCGAGGTGATCCTGATCACGGCGCATGGCTCGGTGGAAACGGCGGTCGAGGCGATGAAGCTGGGCGCGTACGACTACGTCACCAAACCCTTTGGGATGGACGAGCTATTGTTGATTGTGGACCGGGTCTCGAAGGTGTTGGCGCTGCGCCAGGAAAATTTGCGGTTGCGCGAAGAGCTGGAGGGGCGTTTCAGCTTCGAGGGTATTCTTGGGAAGAACGATCGGATGCGGGAGGTGCTGGAGAAGATCCAACTGGTCTCGGCGACGGATTCGACCGTGCTGATTGTCGGGGAGAGCGGGACCGGCAAGGAACTGGTGGCCAACGCGCTGCACCGCAGCAGCCCGCGCCGCGATCATGCGCTGATCAAGGTGAGCTGCGCGGCTTTGCCGGAAACCTTGCTGGAGGCGGAACTCTTCGGGCACGAAAAGGGGGCGTTCACGGGCGCGCTCAAGCAACGGCGGGGCCGTTTCGAGCTGGCGCACAAGGGGACGCTGTTTCTGGACGAGATCGGGGAAATTTCCCCCGTGGTGCAGGTGAAGCTGCTGCGGGTCTTGCAGGAACGGCAGTTCGAGCGGGTGGGGGGGAATGAGACCGTCGAGGTGGACGTGCGGCTTGTCTGCGCCACGCAGAAAGATCTCAAGAAAGAGGTGCAACAGGGACGGTTTCGGGAAGACCTCTATTATCGCCTCAACGTCGTCCCGGTGATCTTGCCCCCGCTGCGTGAGCGCCGGGAAGATGTGCTATTGATCGGCGAGCACATGTTGCAGGCCCGCGCGGCGAAAACCAGTAAACCCGTGAAGGGATTTTCCCAGCGGGCCCAGGAGCTCTTGCTCCGCTACTCGTTCCCGGGCAACGTGCGCGAATTGGAAAACATGATCGAACGGGCGGTCGCTCTGGGGCGTCCGGAGGAGGATGTACAGCCCTGGGATCTCTGCGGATTTTCCGCGTGCCCCTACTTGGGCGGGACGCAGCAGGAGACATGCGGGTTTTGCAGCGAGGGGTTGACCGGCAAGCGGGCGACCAGCGCCATGCTGGACTCGCTGGCCTCGGCCCGGGAGGAATTCGAGAAGGACTATATCCTGGGCGTGTTGGAACGGGTCGGCGGTAGCCGGACGGAAGCGTCGCGGCTGCTGGGGCTCTCCCGCAAGGCCCTGTGGGAGAAGTGCAAGCGCTACGGGATTCCCTCTTCGCGCGGCGAGTCGGACGACGTGGGCGAGTAGTCGCTAACAGGATAGCGAGGCTCTGCCACCCTGCTTGGAGCCGTTCGCCCTTCGTCAGCCGCATCCGGAATGTGTGGAAAAGAACGAGGGGTCGGGAGCGGCTGTTCAGGCTCCCGGCCCCTCGTTCGTGTTCGAGGATGAGCGGGCTATTCTTTCGGCTCTGCTCCGCCTTCCCAGAGCTTGACGGTTCGATCCCAGGAGGCGCTGAGCAGACGTTGTCCGTCGGGGGAAAAGGTGACGCCGCGTACCGCTCCGGTGTGGGCTTTCAACGTTCTGAAATGGCGACCTGCGGCCACGTCCCAGAGCTTGATCTGGTTGTCGTCGCCGCAACTGGCCAGGACCCGTCCATCCGGCGACACAGCCAGCGACCGGACCCATCCTCCGTGGCCTTTGAGCGTCCGAATCTCGGTCATTTGGGGCATTTGGAAGACCTTGATCGTGGCGTCGCGGCTCCCGCTGATCAGCATCTGGCCGTCAGGGGTGAAGGTCAACGCGCCGATCCAATAGAGCATCGGTTTCTGAAACCCGCCCTCGTCCTCGACGAAGTACCCGCGATACTCCGTGGTGTCGTCGTCTTGGATGTCCTGCCAGTGCCCGTTGTGCAGGATCTTTTCCTCGCCGCTCGGAAGGACTTCCCAGAGTTTGATCTTGCCGATGTCGGATCCGCTCGCTAAATGGATGCCGTCCGGAGAGAAGGCGACCACCGGAGACCAGTGGTGGTCGAACTGATCCTTGCCGAGTAGAGTCATGAGCTCGGTGCCGGTGCTGATTTCCCAGATTTTGATGTCTTTGTTGTGGCTGCCCCGGGCGAGCATGAGCCCGTCGGGCGAGAGGGATAGGCTACAGACGTTGTGATCGTAGCGCGTGAAGAGCAGCTTGGTGGGTTCCCCCGTCGTGGGGTTCCAGAGCCGAATGGTCCGGTCCTCGCTGCCGGTGACCAGCGTCTGCCCGTCCGGGGTATAGAGGATGGCGCGGATGTCGTGGGTATGGCCGCGCAGGGACCGCAGCAGCCGTCCGGTTTCGATATCCCAAATGCGGACCAGCCGGTCCGCGCCTCCGCTGGCAAAGGTGAGCCCGTCCGGCGAGAAGGCGACGGCCCAGATCCCGTGAGAATGGCCGCGAAACGTCTTCTCCTCCCTGGTATCGGCCTTCCAATATTCCAGGAGGTCGTCCGCCGGTGTCGATGCTCCTGCCGGGACAGATCCGGTCTGGCTGCTGGAGGGGAGGGGCTGGGTCATTTCGGTCATAACGCACGTACTCCTTAACAGCGGCAGCCGCGGGGGCCTTGCCGGGTATTTGCAAATACAGCAGCTGGATGGCTATAATCAGCGCAGGATTGCGTTGATCATAAAAGATGGTTTGCAAGCAAGTCAAGCCGCCGTATCCGTCCACGCCTCCGGTCAACCCTGAGATTCCTTCTCTCGTGTTAACGTAGCCGGTTAAGGCCAAGCGCAGCCGCGAGCAAGCAGGAGACACCCGTCCATGGAGATTCGATTTCAGCCCGCCCTTCTTCAGGAAGTCATTGACTCCTTCGTGGAGAAAACGGAGCGAGAGGGCGATCCGACCTACTACAAGGAGTTTCACGAACTGGCAGACCCCATTTACGAGAAATTCTCGCTGGACGATCGGGAGGCGGAGTTCAAGAAACTGTACCAGTATCTGTTCGGAACCTGGGGGTTTTCGGACATCGTCCGGGATGCGTTCGACGAGTTCCCGCAGCTCAAGGAGCGCATCGGGATCGTCTTGATCAAGGGGGTTCTGAAAGAGGACCAGGAGGGCGTCGACATCCTGAGAAAATGGGGCTCCGTCGAACAGGACCTGGCCAAGCAGTTCGAGGAAAAGGGACTCAAAGGCGTGGGGATCAAGTTGATCCCGCGTCGATTCTATGACCCGGCGTTGACCCGCTACTGCCGCCATGAACTCATGCACATCGCCGACATACTGGACGAGACCTTCGGCTACGACCCGGACACCAAAGTCGGACAGAATCCGGGCGAAGAAACCTTGATCCTGCATCGCTACCGGGTGCTCTGGTGCCTGCATATCGATTCCCGCCTCTTGCGGGAGGGGAAGGAGTCGATGTTGACCCGGGAGGACCGCTTCAAGGAATTCCGCTCCTGGTATCGCAAAATTCCTCCGGCGCAGTTGAAATCGGTCTTCGAAGGATTGTGGCAGGCAGACCAGTTGACCCACGCGGAACTCGTCGAGATGGCCACCGACACGCTGCGTGTTATGGATCGGGCGTTGGATGTGGAGGGTGGGGAGCTCCCGGAGGTTCAGAACAAAGTCATGCTGATGCCGGGCTTCCCTTGCCCGCTTTGCCGGTTCCCGACTTATTCATGGGTTGAGGACCTCGAAAATAAATTGGAAAAGCACGTCTTGGAATTCATCCGAGAGAATCATCCGGGGTGGGATACAGAGTTCGGGGCCTGCGATCGTTGCGTCGAAGTGTACAAGCTCCGCGCCGATGGAGTGATGTGACGAAGGGACGGCTCATGGCCACGGATCCGAATTACGGCCGCCGCCATTTCCTCAAGGATTCCGTCCTGTCCGTCGCCAAGACGGCGCAGGAGTTCGTGAAGCATCGCGATGCGCCGCCGGAGCAAGTCAAGCCGGAGCCGCCTGCCAGAACCGACTGGCTCAGGCCGCCGGGGGCGGTCGCCGAGGCGCTCTTTCTGGAGCGATGCACCCGCTGCGGAGATTGTCTCAAGGTCTGTCCCTACGGCAGCATCAAGCCGGAACCCAAGTCCGGGACTCCGGTGATCTTTCCGGATGAAATGCCCTGTCATCTCTGCGAGGACTTTCCTTGCATCAGCGCCTGCGGAACAGAGGCCCTGCTCCCCATAGTCGGCCGTGAAGAGGTCGCCATGGGGGTCGCCGTTGTGTCACATCGAATGTGTACGGCAGGCCAAGGTTGTCACGCCTGTGTCTCCCGCTGTCCCACTGAAGCGTTGTCCATGGACTTTGATTTGTTCCGCTTAGAGGTGTTTAAGGAGCGATGTGTGGGGTGCGGTCTCTGCGAGCAGACCTGTAAAACGGTCAATGACAAGGTTGCTATCAGGATCACCCCAGCACGGGTGCTGGCATCCGGGGGAAATGCCAGATGAGATGAACGGAGTCTGGTGAACGAGCCATGTTCAGTTGGAAAATCATAGGGTTCTATGGGCGTATTAGAGCACTGAGTTCGGGCTTGACTTCCCCCGGTGCATTGCCTATCATACGCGGGCTTACACCTTCCATGGTGGTAAGGACCCGTCGGAGAATATGTTGATGAATACGAAGGAAAGTCAGCTGGGAGTCGCGGGTTCTCTCGCAATGCCTACTGGCTCCGTAGCCATCAAGGACTCACCTGCCGTTGAACGGGCGCTGGGGCGCAGCAAGCTCTACCTCCTGCTTTCGTGGAGCTTGCTCTATCCTGAAGACGATGAGTTCCTGGATTATTTGCAATCCGGGGAGTTCGTTGAAGATGCGCGAACGGCGCTGGAGAGTCTCCGCCAGGGCTTGGAGGGGATCGGCGGAGAGCGGGCGCGGACGAAACTTGCAGCCGTCGCTAAGTCTCTAGACCAAGTCGAATCCCTCGTGGCATCCGAGTGCGTCAATTGGCAATTGAGTGACCTGCAAGCCGAGCACCGGCGGGTGTTCAGTAACGTGATCACCTTGGATTGTCCTCCATACGAAACCCTCTTCGGCAACGATCACGTATTCGGCCAAGCGCATGTGATGGGCGATATCGCCGGCTATTATCGAGCGTTTGGGGTCGAACTCTCCAAGGATATCCATGAACGCATGGATCATCTAAGCGTCGAGCTCGAGTTCATGCACTTTCTGGCCTACAAAGAATCGTACGCCCGTTGCCACGATGGCGCCGACAAGACGCAGATCGTGGTGGACGCGCAAAAGAAATTCGTCAAGGAGCACATCGGCCGCTGGGTTCCGCTGTTTTGCCGAATGTTGGTCAAAAAGGCCGACTCGGGATTTTTTCGGCACATGGCAGACTTTGGCTCCGACTGGATGGACTTCGAAGCGGCCTACCTTGGAGTCACTCCCCAGCCCTATTCCGAAGCCGATTATCGGCCGGCTACGTTCAACGCTCCCGAAGGTCAAACCTATGAGTGCGGCGCGCAAGATCAGGGGAACGAACTGAGCATCCTCCTCAATGAAGTGGGTGCGTCGTCTTTCTTGGATAAAGACAAGAATAAGGATAAGGATGAGGCTGGGCCTGTCGGCACGGCGTAAGGGGCCGTTTTATTTCGTCACCGGGAGCGGAAGAACGTTGGTCGTTTTTGCGAGCAGTCTTTAATCATTAATCGAGAGGAGGGCATATTCATATGAGAGTGGCGCAGACACGCAACAAGAAAGTGGTGTTTGGCATTCTTCTCTCGGCGCTGGTCGTGGGCGTCATGTTGACGCTGGGTCAGGTGCCGCTGGCGGTGAGCCAGCCGGTCACGATCCCGGTGAAGGCCATCAAGGGCCCGATCCCCATGGACGGAGCCAATCCCATCTGGGAGGGCGTGCCGGGTGTGGTGATCCCGCTGAGCGGGCAGACGATCACGACGCCGATGCATCCGAACATTTCCGTGAAGTCCGTCTTCGTGAAGGCGGTCACGAACGGAAAAGAAGTGGGGTTCCGCTTGGATTGGGCGGACCAGACCATGAACAATACGACGATCGGACCGCAGGACTTTCGCGATCAGGCCGCGATCCAGTTCCCAGTGAACACCTCCGGGGCGCCGCCGTTCCAGTGCATGGGGCAGTCCGGTGGAACCGTCAACATTTGGCGGTGGAATGCGGAGTGGCAGAAGGACTTGGGCAAGGACAGCGCGGGGCTGTGGGACGTGGACGACCAGTACCCGGGCATCTTCTGGGACTACTACTTTGAAGAGCCGGCTGGCGGCGTGACCTATCCGGATCGGATCGGCCGCAGCCTTGGGCCTTTCAATCCCGGCATCTGGTCCGGCAACATTATGTCCGATCCGACGTTGCGCGTGAGCTCGGTGGAAGACTTGAATGCCAACGGATTCAGCACCCTGACCACTCAATCCCATCAGGATGTGATTGGCAATGGCGTGTGGGAGCCGGCTGGTTCCGTCAAGGGCGGCTGCTGCACAGGGCCGACGTGGCGGATTGTTGTGAAGCGTGCGTTGACCACCAGCGATGCGAACGACGTCCAGTTTAAGGCCGGTGCTTCGGTTCCCGTGGCCTTTGCGGTCTGGGACGGCACCAACGTCGAGCGGAACGGCATGAAGGGCATCTCGACCTGGTTTACGCTCAAGTTGCCCTGATGTTCGCTTAGGTCTCCCCGTCAGGGGAGTGGGCAGGCCTTTTTGGTGGCAATCCCACCAGCGGCCGTGACAAGAATAGCCCCGAGTCGCCTTTAAAGGTGATTCGGGGCTTTTCTTTGCCCTTGAAGAATGACCACTGTATGGCTTCGATCTGGGCTGGACTTTCGTGCAGTTGCATTTGCGAAAGCCGCAGGTGTATAAGAAATAGTCTGCAATAGATCGTCAAACAAGTCTGCAACCGAAGGGTTTCTGTGAAGATATCCCTGTTGTTTCCACCAACCTGGCATCCGTCGCAGCCCTATTTGAGCCTTCCTTCTTTGATGGGGTTCTTGACCAAGGCCGGAGTCAAAAATGTCCGGCAGCGAGACCTCGGAATCGAGGTGTTGGATGCCGTGCTGACGCAGGAATATGGGGCGGAAATCTACCAGCGGCTCGTTGACAAGATAAAGAAGCTGGAGCGAGAGCGGACGGGGGAGACCGGGCCTGGGAGTGCGGAACATTATACGCGTCTGGTCGAGTCCTTAGATCGGTTCCCATATCTGATCGATGCGATCGAGCCTGCTAAGGAGTCATTGCGGGGAGAAGAGTTTTACGATATCGAACGATACCGGGAGTGCCTCTTCCTGATCGACAAATGGTTGGAGCTTGTGTCCACCCTCTATTTCCCGACAAGACTGACGGTTGTCGACAACCAGTTCAGCACCTACTCCATCTACTCGTCTAAGGACCTGCTCAAGGCCATCCATGACGAAGAGCAAAATCCCTATCTGAGTCTGTTCCGCGACCGATTTCTCCAGTCAATTCTTGCAGATCAACCTGACTTGGTAGGGGTCTCGATCACGGCCACGAGCCAGATCATTCCAGGTCTGACCCTCTGCCGCCTCATCAAGGAGGCCAACCCGAACCTGCACTTGACGATCGGCGGGAGTATCTTTACCCGACTGGTCGATAACCTTCGCCGGTGTCCGGGGTTGTTCGACCTGACCGACGACTTTATCGTCTTTGAAGGCGAAACGGCTCTGCTGGAGTTGGTCAATCAGCTTGAAGGGAAACGGGATTTTAGCAAGGTTCCGAACCTGATCCATCGCCACAACGGCAAGATTACGGTCAACCAGCCGTTCTACTCTGAGAATATCAACGAGCTGCCGGCTCCGAACTATGACGGCTTTCCCTTGGGACGCTACCTGTCTCCCAACACGGTCCTGCCGGTGCAATTCTCCCGAGGCTGCTACTATAAAGACTGCGCGTTTTGCGCGCTGACGCTTGACCACCAAAACTTCCGCCAGCGGGATCCAGGCAAGACCGTCGATGACTTGCAGTGGCTCTCGACTCGCTACAACACGCAGTATTTTTTCTTTACGGACGAATGTTTTGCCCTGTCGCCGACCAAGCGGCTCTGTCAGCAGATGATCGACCGCCGCGTGAATTTCTCTTGGACCTGCGAGATGCGATTCGAAAAGAATCTGTCGCGCGAGCTGTTGACACAGATGCGCGATGCGGGGTGCCTCAAGATTGTCTTCGGACTCGAATCCTTCAATCAACGGGTGATGGATTTCATGAAAAAGGGGATTGCCCAGGCGAGCGTCCGGCGCATTACGGAGGACTGCCTCGATCTGGGGATCGCCATCCACTGCTATATCATTGCGGGCTTCCCGACCGAAACTGAGGCGGAGGCCATGGAAACGGCCAACTTTGTCGTAGGCAACGAACGCCTCAACCAATCGTATGGATTTTCCTGCCAGCCGTGCCTCTTCGACCTTGAGAAGGAAGCGCCGATCATGAGTGACCCGGGCAGTTATGGGATACAACGCATCATGCGGCCGGCTTCGGAGGATCTCAGCCTTGGGTTTTTCTATGAGGTCAAGGAAGGTATGACGCCGGAACAGGCTGAGCGGGTCTACCAGGAGATTTACGGGAAGATCAGCGAGGTCGTTTGCGAGTTGCCGTTTAATTATTCGATGGCGGACGGTCTTCTCTACATTGCGAGGGAAAAGGCCAAGGTTCAGCGCGTTCCCCTCCCTGCCGGTTCCTAAGGTTTCCACAGCCTTCGCTGCTTCTCGCCACGGCCGGCCTCAGGTTGACGCTCTTGGACGCTTCTGGCTATAATCCATCGGTATCCTTAGAGTTTACGGTCGACAAAGGCTCTAGAGTATATGGCGGGGACAGCGGTATCAGAGAGAGGGGGGGGGCGGCTTGGGGACCATGGCCTCCTCTTCGAGTATACCGCCAAGTTTCTGCTGTTAGCCGGGTTTCTCGAACTTGTCCTCTATCGGTTGGTTTCGCGCCTGGGCATGCATCTCAGCAAGCTGGCGCAGAAATATGACTCTTTGCGGATTACCCTTAAGGCCTTGTCGTCTATCGGATTTACCCTGCTGAACCTCGTGTCGATGCTCGTTTTCCTGGCGTTGTTCCTTCTACTGCTCAACAAAAACAGGGCCATTGGAATCGCTCGCTATGACTCGTTGTTGATCCCATCCGTATCCTTCCTGGTGCTGCTGACTGTCGCCTTCTTATTATTTCCTCCCACGATGCTAGGGTCGGTCATCTACAACGCCGCCTTTATCGTGGTGTTGGCCATTCTTGTGGCCGAACACCTGGAGGCCAATCACTCGTGGCTTCAACGCGGCACAGTCCTGTGCTTTGTGCTGGGCATCGGCGGATGGGTCTATTATCAGACCCTCTCCACAACCTATGGGCTACTCAAGCTGGCTGCGGCTCCGCCGTTCGTGCATGAAGTCAATCGGATCGGAGAGGCGCTCATGGTTCTGGCCAGCATATTGGTGTTCTGGGCCTATGGCGCGACCCCCCTGTGGACCAGCAACAAGAGGCAACGTCGCCGGGCCGCGATCTTTGCGATTGTCGGCGGCAGCGTGTTTCTCGGGCTACTGGGTCTTGACTATCTACTGGGGCTCTATGACCCGACTGTGGCCGAAAGTGTCCGCAAGGCTGGTGAGGGGATTGGATGGATCTTTCAAATGGGCATGGGGTACACCTTTTACCTGCCCTTTGCCTTTTATGTTGCGGGCCTGTTGTGCTGGAGCTACACGGTTATCAAGTTGCTGACCATCGGGCGTCTGGCCGGGTATGGGCTGGGATTGATGTTTATCGCCGGCTATGCCTTGCAACTCTCGCATTTGACCCTTATGGTAGTACTCGGGCTGATGCTGCTGAATCTGGACAAGCGCCGGAGCATGGCGCCGGCCGGCGAGGCGGAGATTGAAGAAGGGCTACTCCCACAAGCGACACAGACGTTACTCAGTGAACGGACCTAACCGGAACAGATAGGATTGGAACCATGAGTGAACAGGATCCCTCGCAGACGACGGAAACCGGCGCTGCGGCAGTCGAACAACCGGAAACGCAGTTGACTCCCGATGAAGAGATTGCCGAGCTTGAGAAATTGCTCGGCGAGGAACCGGACGATTTTCAGGCCCGCTGTCGTCTCGGGGAGCTGTATTTCAGCAAAGGTCGGATGGACGACGCCCTCACCGAGGTCAAGAAGTCCATCGAGATGGCCGAAGTGCTCCGGGAGGAAATGAACCGCTCGCTGGCCATGTATTATTCGAATCTCGGCACGATCTATGCCACCAAGAACATGGTCGACGAAGCGGAGGCGCAATTCAAAAAGGCGCTGGCGGTCCATGCTTACGATGTTCTCGCTCTGTTCAATCTCGGCCGTGTGTATTGCGAGAAGCGGCAATTCATGGAAGCCAAGTCCTATTATGAGCGGCTCGTCGAGGTCACGCCAGACGATCCCATCGCCTGGTATAACCTCGGCAGTGTCTATGTGGAACTGGATAATCCGGCGGTGTCGGATTACAACACCATTGATATGGCGATGCAGTGCTATCTGCGGACTCTCGAACTCGACCCACAGCACTTAGACGCCAGCTTCAAGCTCATGGATATTGCCCTGAACCATAAGAAGACCGACCTGGCCATCAAAGTGATGGAAGATGCCGTCGAACACAATCCCGATGAACCGCTCGTCTACTATAACCTCATCAGTGCCTATGAAAAATGCAAGATGTTTGAACAGGCGGAGCAAGCCAGACAGAAGCTCAAGGATCGTTTTGCCAAGCGGACGAAGGAAGCGGGGAAGAGCTGACATGCGTTCATTCTGAAGGAGAAAGGGTCATCATGTTTGGGAGCCTTGGGTTCACCGAATTAATATTGATTCTGGTCATTGTGTTGATCATTTTTGGCGCAGGCAAGTTGCCGCAGCTCGGCGAGGGGCTGGGCAAGGCGATCAAGGGGTTCAAGAAATCCGTCCATGAAGCGGATGCCATCGAAGCGGAAGCCCAGGCGCAAGCGCAGATGACCGAGCAGGCGCAAGGCCAGGCTCCGCAGATTCCGGCGCCTGGCGTGGGGGCTGCTCCCCCGTCCCCGGCCACCGTGCCGGAGCAGCCTGCCGCGTCTACGCCTCCGTCTTCAAAGGCCTAACCGGCCCCCCATGACTCTTGCCGTGGTCAGATCCTCGGCGCGGTGCGGTCTTGGTGTGAGCCGTAATGTTGGCGGAAGGAGCACGTGACTATGGAAACCGGGGTTGTACTTCCGGTCGGTTATATCGAGACCTTTGCGGGCAACGGCAAGGCTCGCAGTACAGGGGACGGCAAGCGGGCGGTCAAGTCCGGCATTCCGCTTCCCCACCACGTGGCGCTCGATAAAGACGAGCGCTACCTCTACTTCGCCGAATCAGGATCGGACCGCGTCCGACGAATCGATCTGCATGAAGGGACGATCCATAATTTTGCAGGGATCGGGGAGACTTGCTACAGCGGGGACTCAGGCCTGTGCGGAGAAGCCGGTCTCTATCTCCCTCTCGGCGTGGCATTCGACTCTCGCAACGATCTCTACATCTGTGATTCGGGCAGCAATCGGATCAGAAAAGTCGACCATGAAACGGGTATCATTACCACCGTCGTCGGAACGGGGCAGTTTGGTTTCAATGGCGATGGTCCCGCCCTGGAAGTGAATCTCACTTATCCCGCCGCGATCACGTTCGATACGGACGACATCCTGTATATCGCCGACACCCAGGCTCACCGGGTCCGCCGCTATGATCCTAGGACCGGTCACGTCACCACGATCGCAGGAACCTGGTCTGCCGAAGATGATGCGCGCGAGCAGCCACTGGTGGCGAGAAACCTGGTTGTACTATCCGGCGACTCGATCGGGATTGATTTCAGCGACGATCACGGATGGCTGAGGCCGGAATGTTCGGATGGCCTGGACCTGTCCTTCTACCTGGACGACGGCCGGTCCGCTATGGAAGCCAGGCTGTACGATTTGGTCGGGATCGCCGTGGATGCCCATGGGCATGTCTATATCGTCGATAAGGGAAGCAACCGGGTCCGAAAGATCGATGGCCGGACCGGGGTCATTTCCACCGTGGCTGGAGTGTGCCGCTATGGGTTCGACGGGGATAACAAGCCGGGGATCAAGGCCATGCTGCACGCGCCTGAAGCGGTGGTCTTCGATCCGGCCGGCAACTTCTATATCTCGGATACGATGAATCATCGGGTCAGAAAGGTCGACATCGCGACCGGCCTCATCACGACCGTGGCCGGAAACGGTGATAGCGGGTACGAGGACAAGAACATGGGCGGGTGCGGGGCGGCCCAATTTGTGGCGAAGGAAAGTGCGGGCATGATCAAGCATGGCGATGGTTTGCCGGCGGTGGAGGCGGTGGTGAACTCACCGGTCGGACTGGCCCTCGACTCACAGGGATTTCTCTATATCTGCGAGCGTGGGGAGAACAAGATACGGCGCGCGAAATTGTGGTGACCCCCCGCCTCAGCCGGACGAGCGTGGCCGTCCGGCAGTGAGAGGCGCGCCGTTCTCGCAACGGTTGATTACGTGGAAACGAGGCGTCGGTATGGGGAGATTCGAGCAAGCTTGGTGCCTGCAAGGTCGGATAACCTCGATCGTTCCGCTGTTCGCCGGGCTCCTCGCAGGGGCGGCGGTTCTCGGGTGGCTGGGGGTTCCTATCGTCAGTTCCGAAGGCCTCTTTGTTCGGTCCTACCTGATTGCTGGCGAGGTCCCGTCCGCCCCGGACGATCCCGCATGGGAGAAGGTCCCACCGTTGACGCTGCCATTGAGCGGGCAGGTGATTACGAGACCCGTCTGGCCTGAACCCAGTGCCAGGGCTCTGGGCGTTCGATCTGTTCACAACGGAACCGACATTGCCTTTCTGCTGGAATGGCAGGACAACACGAAGAATGATCGGCTGACTCCGGGCACGTTCCGTGACGGCGTGGCGATTGGGCTCCCGCTTGGTGAGGCGCCTGCTTTTTTCTGTATGGGCCAGCTCGATCACTACATTAACATCTGGCACTGGAAAGCCGACTGGCAGAGCGACATCGACCGACGGGCCTCCAAGGCCGCCGAACGCAAGGGCGAGAGCGGGGAGGTCCGGCGATTCGAGGTGATTCCCCGCCGAGCCTCCTCCGTTGAAGACCTGGTCGGCGGTGGTTTCAGTACCCTGACCACCAAGCAGTCCCAGGGCCGGGTCCAAGGCAAGGCCATCTGGAAGGATGGAGTCTGGCGTGTGGTCATCAAGCGTCCGTTGGCCAGCACCGATCCTGAGAATGAAGCCAGGTTGGAGCCGGGCCGCTTGCAGGCCATTGCCTTCGCGGTGTGGAACGGCGAAAACAAGGAGCGCAACGGGCAAAAGGCCGTGGCGCCCTGGTTCCAACTCTCCATCGATCCCACGGTGAAGCTGTGACCGGACAGCTGCCGCTCTCGTCGAATTGTGTTCGTGCCGGGGCATGAATGAGCGGTCGGCGGGTTCAGAATAGGTTGAGACAAGGACGAGCCCTCCCTGCGGGTAGGGCTTTTTTATTGTGCCTGGCTGCGTTAAACTGTTTGATAGGGGCTGCGGGGTCGGTTGTCGCCGCGGCTCCGGACACGGTTATGACGGAAGCCGAAGCCGTCCGGCTGGGAGAAGAATTCGGCATTGTCGTGGGCCCCGTCGACGAGGAGATTCAAAAAGAACTCAAAATGCAAAGACCCGAAGGGGTAGTGGTCTTCGAGGTGATCGGCGGCACGCCGGCCGACATGGCCGGCATCAAGGTTCGTGCGGTGATCAAGGAGATCGACAAAGTCGAGGTGCGCACACTGCTCGATTTCGGACGAGCCCTCAAGCGGGCCATTCCTACCGGCAATTTTACGGTCGGAAGTTATGAGCCCGCGGACCCAGAAGTCCAAGGAGTGGGCGGACTCATCAATTTCCATTTCGTGCGGATTGTGAAGGACTGAGCGGTGGACCGGTCCAGGGTGCGGAGTCTGTATGGGACGAATGCATAAGCTGGCAATCGTCGCGATGATAGTCTGCGTCGCAGGCCTCAACGCTCTGTACCATGATCGAGCGGTGGCCCAGAAGGCGGAGAGCCAACCGGCAAGCCCATGGGTGGCTGAGATCGAACAAGTCTTTATCCGATCCGAGGATTGCAAACAGTGCCACGATCGTCACTATGAAGAATGGAAAGGCATGCGCGAGCAGACCCCCGATCTGAAGACGTTCGGGCGCGTCGATGCGGCCTTGCTTCACGGAACCTCCCTCGAATCCCCCGTCTTTAAGGCTGTCCTCGGACTCTGGCTGCAGACCAATCCCACGGCCGAGGAGCGGACACGCTGCCTGTCTTGCCATGTGCCGGCGGTGACGGTCTTTCCTCAACACACGGACAAGATCAACCAGCAAGTGCTCTCCGGTAAGGTGGAAGTCGAAGGGATCAGCTGCGCCTCATGCCACCTCATCAACGGCGTGTCCGGGGCGCCAGCCGACCCGCCGACCTTCAAGTTGCACCCGGGTAAAGTGATGTATGGGCCGTATGCGGAGCCGGAGGAAAACCTGGTTCACCCGGCGAGCCAATCGGACCTGTACCGCGGGGTCAATTATTGCGCCTCGTGCCATTTCGACAAGGTCAAGGACGTGACCAAACGGGAGTTGCCCGGCGAGATCCTGCGAGGCACCATCTGTCAGGATTGCCACATGGAACCCTCGACCGGAAGTTCGACTTCGAAGCGCGGGGCCATGACCCGGTCGATCGGCCGCCACTGGTTCCGCGGCGTGGTGATCCCCGGCATCATGCTGAAGAACCGCAACCTGCAAGCCGAGTGGATGCCGCGGGTGGACGTCGAGGCGGCCAAATCGCAGGCCTCCGTGGACGGGACCGTGTTGGTGCGGACGGGAAGTCTCCCTCACAGTTTCCCGGATGGAGATCCGGTGCTGAAACAATTCCTGGTGACGATCACGGTCAAGAATGCGCAGGGGCAGGTGTTGGCCAGCGAGCAGAAGCGGTTCGGGCTGCCGTATGAGCAGGTCTTGCGAGGCCCTATTCCGGAGCCCTTGGTGCGCGGAGGGACCACGAAACGTGTTCCGTTCTCCCTGGCGGTGCCTGCGGGGGCCGCTCCTGTGACGGTAGAGGCGTTGCTCTCCTATGCGTTGATTCCGGAGCCGACCCCCGAGCTGAAAAAAAAGTATCTGGCCACATTACCCGGGGAAAAGGAACGGGCCGCCGCCGCGAAGTTGCTGGAAGATTATGCGCAAGCACGGGTGTTGACCTTTCGTAATAAGGCCCTGTAAGCACGGGTCGCGTCGTTAAAAGTGGTGCGGGAGCGTGGAGGGGCGTTTCATGCGTCAGATCAGGCCGATTCTGACCCTTCTCGGGCTGCTGGCCATCGTGGCGGCCTGGGGTTCCGCGCCGTTCGGGATGGCCGAGGAGCCGTCAAAGTCCAAAGGGACTTTGGAGAAAGTTTTCCCGAACTCGAACAAATGCAAGCGTTGTCATGAGCGGGCTTTCGAGGAGTGGGAAACGTCGCCCCTCTCGCGCTCTATTCACTCGCCCGCGTTTCGGGCCTCGCTCGATGAGTATCTGGCCTTTTCATCCGGCAAGGACAAGGCGCTGTGTTTTCGGTGCCATGCGCCTCACGTCAGCGAATTTCTCGATCAGGCGCCCATGTTCGTGGCACAAGTCCAATCCGGAGATCCGGCCATCGACGGAGTGGGCTGCATCCAATGCCATCTGATCAAGCAGGTCGATCGGAGCAGCCATCCGCCGGTGCCGAAGTACGAGTTGGGCAAGACGCTGTATGGCCCGTATAAAGACTTCGTCCAGAACCTGGCCCACCAGTCCATGGAACTGGAGCTGTTCCGCAAGTCCGACCTCTGCATGAACTGCCACCAGTCCGTGCCGGCTTCGGCCAATTTGGGCAAGACCAATGAGTTGCTGGGCTCCTGGGAAAGCAGCCAGGCGGTCAAGAGCGGCAAGGAATGCCAGACCTGTCACATGCCGGAGCAGGTCGGTGAGTCGGCGAACGGCGAAAACAAGCGCAAGGTGGCCAACCATTCGTTCCCCGGCCGGATCGGTAAGTTGCGGCAGGAGGCGGCGAAGCTGGCGATCGAGACGTCCATAAAAGGCGATCAGACCACGGTGATCGTGAGCGTCCAGAGCCTGGTGCCCCACAACCTGC
Organism: Nitrospira sp.; assembly: GCA_016873495.1. Classification (GTDB taxonomy): domain Bacteria; phylum Nitrospirota; class Nitrospiria; order Nitrospirales; family Nitrospiraceae; genus SYGV01. The sequence continues at coordinate 55,689 of VGXC01000022.1, forward strand.
CCACCACCCATCCGGCCTGGGCCAAGGTGATGCTGGAGGTGGCGGTGAAAGGCAAGAATCTCAAGACTGTTTATTCGGGCCAGCGAGTCTACGGACGTGTCTTCGCGGATGCGAAGGGGCAAAAAACCGTCTTTGATTTCAAGGCGACGAAAGTCTTGGAGGATACGGTGCTGAAGCCGGATGAAACGAGGACGGAAACCTTCGCTTTCCCGACCCCGAAGGATACCCGCTCGTTCGATGTCGAGGCGGCGCTCAGCTACGCACCGGTGACGGGGTCCCCGGAGTTTTTGCAGCGGATTGAAGCGGAATCTTCCAAGGGGGGGCAAGACCCGGCATTCCAGCCGATCCCGATCGCGAAGCAGACGGTCAATGTGCCGCTAAAATAAGGTCCGGTTCGGATGAAAGGGCGGTCAGTCGGAGACGATCTTTGAGCCAGGAGACTTCATCTTGAAGATCTGAATGGCGGAATAAATGTTCTTGGCCGGCTGATTGAGGATCAGCGTCGAGTTCGTAATGTGCGTATCGATCAATTCGAACGGCCCGCCGCTATAGTATATTCGGCAGATCAGTGGTGTCCGGTTAAGAACAGGGCGATTTTGCGAAACCCCAATAACAGTGCGGGTTCCATGAACTCTCAGGGTGTCTCCGATTTGAATAGACGCGAGCAGGTCTGCCAGCCTTTCGGCA
>VGXC01000023.1 GCA_016873495.1 Nitrospira sp.
ATCAAAGGCTACCGTCACCTGCCGCAGTTGCGCAAGGCCCTTCAGGCTGAGATCGGGAGGGCCGAGAACTCGGAGGGAACCCGCGTTGCGTGATGACTGCATCGGGGCCGCTTCGGAATTTCAACTAAGAATGGCATTGACTCCTGACGCCCTGGTTGGCTCATGATTGAGCTTTCAATTGTCGTGCCGGCGTTTAATGAGGAGAACAGTCTCATTGAAATTGCCGACCGCATAGAACACACGCTTGCCGAAATGGGTAAGGCTGAATCCTTCGAAATAATATTTGTGGATGACGGTTCAAAGGACGGATCGCGCGACATCCTTCAAAAGCTCGCAAAGGAACGGCCATTCGTGAGCGCAGTCTTTTTGAGGCAAAACGCGGGCAAATCAATGGCTCTCATGGCGGGGTTCTTCCATTGTGAAGGGCAATACGTAGTGACCATGGATGCGGACCTGCAGGATCTTCCGGAGGATATCCCGTTGCTTTGGAAACAGATTCAGCGGGGCTTCGACTGCGTCTGCGGCTGGCGGACGCAGAGATTGACAAGTTGGTCACGCATTGTTGCGTCGCGGATCTTCAATTTGGCGGCGGCCTTGGCCACGGGCTTAAAACTTCACGATATGAACTGCGGCTTCAAAATGTTTCGCCGATCTGCAACGAAGAACTTGTACTTATTCGGAGACTTTCATAGGTATATTCCATTACTGATTCATATTCAAGGATTCAAAGTGACCGAAGTCCCAATTCGAAACGACATGAGAAAGTATGGCGAATCACGTTACAAGGCATTGCGCTATGAAGGGGTGCTCGATCTGATGACCATCCTCTTTACCTACAGATTCGGTGTAAGCCCGCTTCATTTTTTTGCTGGCCTCAGCGCACTTCTAATCGTGCCCGGCTTGACGGTTCTGGCAATCCTCGTTGCAAGACATATTCTTTGGTGGTTTGGCGCTGGCGAACAGTTGGTTGACCGGCCGCTATTATCCCTTTCCTTGACCATGATCATGGTTGGCATCCAAGTCTTTCTCACCGGCTTCGTATGCGATTTTCTCCTCCATCACACGATGCGTGAGAAATTAGAAGCACTTGTTGCAGCTAATGTCGAAAAGGTTCTCTGAGCATCGGTGAAGGTCGTGGCCGCTGGGCGTATGGATGTTGTCCGCCTCGAGAAGTCGCGGTTTGTTTCATTTGATGGAGGCGTTGACGTTTACGCGGACTATCAGTGTCCCGATCGCTATCGGATGCTGCATGCTGATTTAGGTGAGCGACCTCGAATTGCGAGGGGGGCAGGTTATTCGTCCGCTGCGGCGAGCTTGGGCGTCTCGACTACGATAATCGACATGTCCCGGTTTGACAGGATTCTGTGGTTCAATCCAGCCGAGCGTAGAATAGCAGTGGAAGCGGGCATGACGATCGGAGATCTGTTTCGGATCACTGCTCGCAACGGCCTATGGTTGCCTGTCCAGCCTGGCTATCCTGCCATCACAGTCGGCGGTTGTATCGCCGCAAACGTACATGGCAAGAATTCGGCGACATCCGGAACGTTTGAGGCGTGCGTTGAGGATATCCTGCTTTTCCATCCGAAGCACGGCGAAGTGCGCATCGATAGGACCAACCATTATTCTCTGTTCAAACTGACTTGTGGAGGATACGGGTTAACCGGAATTATTCTTTCGGCCGTGTTGCGACTCGAGCCCCTGCCAGGTACCGCAGTAGCTATGGAGCGCCACTTTGTATCAGGGTGCGTGGAGGCACTCAAAAGCGTCCGATCACTCGCAGCCAATGGAAAATCCACTTATACCTGGCACGACGCAGCTCCGGTGTCGCAAACGTTCGGCCGAGGGATCGTTTATGCGGGAAGCTTTGTGAGCGGTGATTCTGACATTCTTGGGCCAATGGATTACAGGAGGATGACGGCCTTGTCACGGTGCCGTTTTCCGTTTTCCATATGGTCGGGAGTAAGAACCAGAGCTATGAATTCGGCCTATAGATGGTCTGAGAAGTTACAGCCACGAGCCACTGAGATCCCTCTCTTCAAATGGCTGTACCCGTTCGCCAAGTGTCCCTACTTTTTCTATCTATTCGGCAGGCAGGGCTTTTGTGAATCCCAGGTATTGATTCCAAATGATCGATGCGAGGGCTTTCTACAGGATCTGCAGCGGCATATTGTTGGCAAAAAGGCTCCGGCCGTTTGTGTTTCGTTAAAGGCATTCAAAGGAACTCAGGCTCTACTGCGTTTTGATGGCGACGGCATAGCGGTGACTCTTTTTCTTGTCCGCTCCAAAGAAGCGCAAGAGTTTCTCCAGACGCTCGACACCTTAACCGCCTTCTGGCATGGAATTCCAAACGTCATCAAGGACTCGCGATTATCTTCATCCACAATTCGAGCCTGTTATCCTGAGTATACGATCTTCCGTGAGCAACTGCATAAGCATGATCCATCGAGACTGTTTCAATCTGAACTCTCGCAGCGCCTTGATCTATGAGCTATCTGATTATCGGGGCATCAGCCGGATTGGGGCGTTCGCTGGCCTATCGCCTTGCTGCCGCCGGGCATGACCTCGGATTAGTATCATCGGATGGACGTGACTTGGAGGCCATAAGCACTGACCTTGGCGCACGCTATGGCGTTCAGGTAGTATCAATTGCTGCTCAAGTTGGCGGTGAGGACGGGTATCTTGACGAATTAACTGCGGTCAATCAAAGGCTAGGAGGAGTGAAGGGTGTGTTGTTTCCGATCGGGTTTATCTTTGACAACGATGATGGCACGCTAGATCCTTCTCGGGCCGCTTTCGTGATGAAGACCAATTGCCTGGCGGTGATGTCCATCGTCGCGCGACTTCTGCCCAAGCTTAAGGAGAAACCCCGTGCAGTGATCGTGGGGTTTGGGAGCATTGCTGGAAGCAGAGGGAGAGGAGTGAATGTCGTCTATGCGGCAGCGAAGCGTGCATTAGCCAGTTTCTTTGAGAGTTTGCGGATAATCTGTGAAGGTAGTACTGTTCATGTACAGTTTTATGTTGTTGGATTCTTGAACACAGGGCTCTCATTTGGTAGATACACGCCTCTCCGCAAAGCTGATCCTGATCGGTTTGCAGAGGTCGTCGTACGAAATCTTGAGCACAACGTAAACACTGCCTATTATCCTTTTTATTGGCGGTTTCTGTGTTATACTCTCACCCTGTTGCCGTGGAATGTGTACAAGCGGTTGAAGACGACCGGTCCTCTCGCTTGACACTAGTCGTATTGAAGTGGCTCACATGCACAGCGAAGTCCCCAGCACTAGACAAGAACTGAGTCGGATGGACGCTCCCGTGTCCATCATGAGTCCCGTGGCTGCCTTGAACAGAGAGATGCGGCAGAAGGGGACGGTGTTTTCGTCAGGTGGCTTGCGGGCGGAACGGCCGCTCAAACTATTGTTCGTCGCCCCTCCTGGAAGCGTCGAGCTTAACTATGGAAAGTTGGCAAAGGTGGCGACGGAATTGCCTTGGTTGGGTATGGCCTATGTCGCAGCCGCTGCAAGGAGTGCGGGACATCACATTTATTTACAGGATTATGAAGCTACCCGTGAGGGCTATGACGTCGTCGCACGCGATTTCATGGAGATAGACCCAGATGTCGTCTTGATGACGAATTTCGTGACGAACACTGAGCGTTGTCTGAAAGTCGCTCAGATCGTCAAGAATCTCAAACCCGGTGTTAAAGTAATCCTCGGCGGCCCGCAGCCGACGATCTTCCCGGAGCAGTCCCTAGCAGCGGGGTTCGTGGATGTCATTACATACAGCGAATCGGAAATTTCAATCTGTAATCTTCTGCGCGTGATCCATACCCCAGAGGAATGGGATGCCGTTCCGGGCATCGTCTATCGCAAGGGCGTGGTGGTGACCAAAACGGAGCGGCAGCCGCTGATCGACATCCTGGATACGGTCCCGCTTCCAGCGCTCGACCTCTATCCAATGCAACTTTATTATCCGGCCATCTACGTCGAGGGCAAGCGCGTCGGTAACTACGTCACCTCCCGCGGCTGTCCCTACGAGTGCACGTACTGCGAAGCGAAGATGACTTTCGGCCGGACATTCCGCTATCACAGCACGGAGCGGGTCATAGAGGATCTCGCCTATATGTCGAAGACCTATGGGTTTGATTCCTTCCAGTTTTACGATGACATCTTCACAACCAATCGTAATCGCGTTCTGGAGCTATGCGAGGGTATTCAGCGGGCCGGGCTCAAGATCAAATGGATGTGCTGGACTCGGACAGACCTTGTTGATCGAGAAATGCTTATCGCCATGAAGAAAGCCGGTTGCTATGCCATCTTCTTTGGATGCGAGAGTGGCAGCCAGACGATGCTGGACCGAGTCAAGAAAGCCCTGACGGTTGAAGATAATCGTGCGGGCATTGCCCTCGTAAGAGAGTGCGGCCTGAAAACGCTTTCAAGCTTTATGTTGGGCCTGCCGGGCGAGACAAGGGAACAAAGCGAGGAGACGGTTCAATTCGCTCTGAACTCGGAATTGGATTACGCGTTGTTCTATCTTGCCGAACCCTATCCTGGCACCGAAATGTGGCAGGATGCTATCGATAATGGGTATTTCGTATCGGATCCGCGATTTAAGAATGCATTGCTGGTGAATTTTGACAAGGTTTGGGTCCCTGATGGCAGGACGCGAGAAGAATTGACCGAGATTCAGGCGAGCGCCATGCGTAAGTTCTATCTTCGCGCAGGAATTGTTATGCGATGGCTTCTGAATTGGCACGGCCTGGGCTTCCGGCGTCTCTGGCGAGGCATCGTCGGAGGATTTGAGGTGCTCATTTTCGATCAAATCCCCCTGCTAAAACGCGAGACCGTCACGGAGACCAAGCGTTAGCTTGCAAATCTGCCGATCCGTCTCGTGCCCTCTTCCGTTTGATCCAAGTAGCCGGCCAAAGCACACCCGAAGAACCGCAGCGTCGCATTACAGTCGCCCTGTAACAACGTAACAATGGCTCTCGCCCCAGACATCCACAAGGAGACGACGTCCGGAAGTCTAGCCAGTCGGTTGGATAGGTTCTTCTGGATTGTGGGTGTCACCGTAGCCCTCCTGATTGTCCTAGAAATCACATCGTGCGGACTCAACAAGATTCAATTCAGTCTTCGAACAGTGATGGAGCACGAGACTGAGACGCTGACTACGGATTTTGTCCCGTATCGTCTCAGGCTTGCCCGTTCGGAATTTCGAGGTAAACAAGTAACGATTGATAGAGAAGGTTGGCGGCTCCATGGCGATCGAAAGGAGATGTTCGACGGCTGGTCAGCCAGTAATTATAATATCTTTATTTTCGGTGGCTCAGCTCTATATGGGCATTTAAACAACGATAACGAAACAATCCCGTATCATCTCGAGACTCTCATGGGGAGCCACAGCGGCAAAGCGGTGAAAGTCTACAATTTCGGGCAAGTCAACTACAGCTCGAACGAAGGACTTTCCCTTCTCGTCCAGCAGCTGCAGTTGGGAAGGGTTCCCGACGTCGCGGTATTTTATGACGGTGCAAACGAGGTCGGACGTGGGACTGCAGGGAGCACGTATGAGAATGTGCATGCGCCCTATGTGGAGGCAGATTATGGATGGTTCCAGGTCGTAAGAACGTATCGTGCCGGAGAGCGTTCCGTGAACCCAGCTCGCTTTGAGTTGGGGATCCTTGCGGGACGGCTGCATCATCTTCTCGACAGAATGACGGGCCGATGGGCAAGGCAAAAACAGTTATCGGAATCAGTTTTCGATCGCAAAACGCTCGAATCACATGCAAAAGATGCAGCGCGCGCCTATGTCCGCATCGCTAATGTCGCAAGCAAATTGGGTAGTTCATACGGTTTCCAAACAATCTTTATCCTGCAGCCGCTTGGAGTTTGTCTGAACGACCCCAGTGCCTACAACTTCCCATATTATCCAGGGCCGCGTGAATGGGAAGTTGTTTATTATCATGCCTTGTATAAAGAAATTCTGATATCCGCACAGTCAACAAGCCTCCGTCCCATCGATATGTGCAGAGAGTTGAATGGCGTCGTGGCGCGGGGTGAGAGCCCCTTCAATACTAGATTGCATCTCAATGGACGCGGGAATGCCTACATGGCCGAACAGCTTGCTAGCCGCATTGTGCTTGACGGCGCCCATCATCGAAAACAATGAGTCGGGGAAGGTCCTCTTGGGAAGCGTTTCGTGTCTTTGTTGTCGGATGCGGCTCGATTGGACGGCGTCATCTCGCAAACCTGAAATCGCTCGGTATTCGTGACCTCATCGTTCATGATTCTGCTGCAGAGAGAGCGCAACTCGTCGTCGGCGAAAGCGGCGTGCGTGCTGTCAGTACGCTTGCTGAGGGCCTCGATGCCAAACCTGTGGCCGTGGTTGTTTGTACGCCGCCGCACATGCATGTACAGGTCGCGCGAGACGCCGTCATGGCCGGCGCTGACGTCCTGATAGAGAAACCGATATCTGATCGATTGGAAGGGCTGGAAGCCCTTGTCGAAGTGTCAGCAGAGCGAGGCCGGGTCATCATGGTCGGGTATAACCTTCGGTTTCATCGTGGCCTGCGCAGGATGCGTGATTTGGTCCTATCGGGCGCCGTCGGCAAGGTCCTAACCCTACAGGCGGAATTCGGCTATCACCTGGCGTCGTGGCGGCCCAAAATGGATTACCGAAAGGGATACTTTGCGTCGGAAAATTCAGGCGGCGGGGTGCTGTTGGATGTTTCTCACGAAATTGACTATGTGCGCTGGATCGCCGGAGAGGTCCACAGTGTCTACGCCGTGGCGGAGCACGTCAGCCCTCTCGAGATCGACACAGAAGACGTTGCTTTTCTTTCGTTGCGGTTCGCAGGAGGGCATCTGGGCCAGGTTTCCCTCGATTGCCTTCAACCCGGCTATTCCCGTTGGTGCAAGGTCACTGGATCAGAAGGCGCTTTGGCCTGGGAGCATGGGCAAGGCTTGCGTTCATGGGAGAACGGGGCTTGGCGGGAAATCGAGCCTGCGCAGGATATCGGCGAGACCTACCTTCGGGAAATGGAACACTTCCTCGCATGCGTCCAGCGTCGAGCCGCTCCTTCGGTAGACGGAATTGAAGGGATGCAAGTGCTGCGCATCGTGCTGGCCGCCAAAGAATCCGCCAGACTCCGGCGTGAAGTAACGATATGAGCCGGACGGTGGCCATTATTCAGGCCCGCATGGGTTCCACCCGTTTGCCGGGAAAGATTCTTGCTCGGATCGGCGCAATGACAGTCCTCGAACACGTGATCGCGGCGGTGCGGGCCATCGAGAACCTAGACGACATCGTTGTCGCCACGACAACCGCACCGCAAGACAAAGCCGTGCTGGATCTCGCGAATCGGATAGGCGTCTATGGCTTTGCCGGACATGAAGCGGATGTACTTGATCGCTATTATCAGGCCGCCCTGCGGCACAACGCCGAAACCATTGTCCGAATCACGGCCGATTGCCCTTTCTTGGACCCCTGGGTTAGTTCAAAAGTGGTAGCTCGTTTTCGCCAAGGAGACGTCGATTACGTGTCCAATTGCCGTCCGAGAAGCTATCCCGACGGATTGGATACGGAAGTCTTCTCTTTTGCAGCGCTGTCCGAAGCCAACATGAAGGGGCGCTTGTCGTCAGAGCGCGAGCACGTGACCCCGTATATCTGGAACAGACCGGACCGGTTTAGGATTGCTTCCGTGGTTCATCCCGAAGATTTGTCCTCAATGCGCTGGACGGTGGATGAGCCTAAAGATCTCGCCTTCCTCTTGGCGGTCCGCGACAAGTTGGAGGGAGAACCGCCCTATCATATGGACCAGGTACTTGCCGTGCTCGCACAGCTGCCGGAATTGCAGAAAATCAATGAAGGCTTCATGTGGAACGAAGGCTACCTCCGTTCTCTGGAAAAGGATCGAATAGTCACGGGACACAAGGATTCATGCTGAACGGAAGCATCAGAAAACAACGAAAGGTAGGATCGGCACGCGCTGCCCGGCAATCTGAGGCTGTTTTCCTCATGGGTGAGAGGCTGTATCTTCGGCCAATTCGGACCAACGATGTGCAAGGCCCCTATTGGCAATGGCTGAATGATCAGACCGTGACACGCTATCTCGAAAGCGGGGTGTCCCCGGCAACGAAATCGGGGCTAAAAAAATACGTTGAGCGAGTTTCCAATGACGCGTCTTACATTATGTTAGCTATCATCGAAAAACAGCGTAATGCACACATCGGCAATGTGAAACTGGGGCCTATTGAAACCACCGCCCGTCGGGCAGATGTAGGAATTTTGATCGGAGACCGGAGCTGCTGGGGGCGTGGATTCGCCAGGGAGGCCTTGCGGTTAGTTGTCGAGCACGCGTTCAATCGTCTGAACCTAAATAAGATCACGCTTGGTGTGCATGCCGACCACCGGCAGGCGATTCGTGTGTACCACTCGCTAGGTTTTGTTATCGAGGGAAGATTAAGACGGCATTTGTACCGGAATGGCCGATACCGCGATTCCTTTGTTATGGGTCTGCTGCACTCGGATTATAAGAGGGCACGACGCGGGACTGACTCTTGATGAGAACTGAGGATTTCAGTGCGCGCGCGCACCGGGTTATCCCCGGCGGCGCGCATACCTATTCCAAAGGCGACGACGTCCTGCCTGCCGATGCGCCTCAAGCTTTCGTCCGGGGCAAAGGCGCCCGCGTGTGGACGCTGGACGGCCGGGAGTTGGTGGATTGGGGTATGGGCATCAACAGCGTGTTGATCGGCCATGCCGAGGACGAAATCGACGATGCGGCGGTGGCGGCGCTCCGGGACGGACAGAACTTTTCCCGACCGAGCCCCCTGGAAGTCGACCTGGCCGAAGCCGCCGTCGCGCTCTTTGACGGCATGGACATGGTGAAGTTCGCCAAGAACGGCTCGGACGCGAACGACGCGGCCATCCGGCTGGCCCGGGCGGTGACGGGCCGGACGCTCATCGCCTACGACGAGGAGGCGCCGTTTCTCAGCATCCACGATTGGTTCATCGGCAATACGGTCATGAACGCCGGAGTTCCCGAGGCCGTCGCGGGATTGGCGCGGGGGTTTCGATTCAACGACCTCGGGTCGGTCGAGGCCCTGTTCAACGAGCACGGCCCCCGGTTGGCCGCGGTGATTCTGGAACCCTGCCGGGACGTGCGTCCGCGTCCGGGGTTTCTCGAAGGCGTGCGCGCGCTCTGCGATCGGAACGGGACGGTGCTGATTTTCGACGAAATGGTGACGGGGTTTCGCTACAGCCTGAACGGCGCCGCGTCGTTTCTCGGCGTGCGTCCGGATCTGATGACCGTCGGCAAGGGCATGGCCAACGGCTACGCCCTCTCCGCGTTGCTCGGAACGCGTTCCTACATGGATCGGGGCGGCATCCACCATGCCCATCCGCGGTGTTTTCTCCTGTCCACGACTCACGGCGCGGAACGGTCCGCCCTCGCGGCGGGCTTGGCGGCTATCCGTCTGCACCGGCGCGAGCGGGTCGTGGAACGGCTGGCCTCGGTGGGGCGCCGCCTGATCGCGGGGATCGACGCATGCGCCAAACGGCATGGCGTCCAAGAGTACGTTTCGGCGGCGAGCGACTTTGCCTGCCGCCCCGTGCTCAAATGTTGCGGACCGGATAAGGTTCCCTCGGCCGAGTATCGGACGTTGTTCATCCAGGAAATGCTGCGGCGCGGCGTGTTCATGCCGTGGATTTGTCCGAGCTTCCGCCACGGGGACGCGGAGCTGGATCGGACGCTCGAGGCCTTGGACGGGACCTGCTCGGTGTATGCGCGGGCAATCGACGCGGGCGCCGTCGTCGGTTTGCTGGAAGGGCGGCCGGGCAAGCCCGTGTTTCGGAAGTACAATTGACGGCGGGTTTCCCGATGGCGTCGGATACGATCGAGATCAACGGGCGGCGGATCGGTCCGGGCCAGCCGACCTATGTCGTGGCCGAGTTATCGGGGAATCACCACCAGAGCTTCGACCGGGCCGTGGAACTGATCTGCGCCGCCAAAGGCGCCGGGGCCGATGCCGTGAAAATCCAGACCTACACGGCCGACACGATCACGCTCGATGCGGATACGCCAGACTTTCACATTCCGGGCGACAATACCTGGGGCGGGCGCACCCTGCACGATCTCTATCGCGAAGCCTCCACGCCCTGGGAATGGCAGCCGCGCCTGCAGCGGGCGGCCCTCGATCTGGGGCTGGACTTCTTTTCTTCGCCCTTCGATCCCTCGGCCGTGGACTTCTTGGAACGTCTGCGGGTGCCGGCCTACAAGGTGGCCTCGTTCGAGCTCGTGGACATTCCGCTGATCGAGCGGATCGCCCGGACCGGCAAACCGATCATCCTGTCCACGGGCATGGCCGGTCTCGACGAGATCGGCGAGGCCGTGGCCGCGGCGCGCGACGCCGGCGCGACGCAGGTGGCGCTGCTGAAGTGTACGAGCGCCTATCCGGCGCCGCCGGACGAGATGAATCTGGCCGCGATCCCGATCCTGGCGATGCGATTCGGCGTGCCGGTCGGGCTCTCCGACCATTCCCTCGATCCCGCCGTGCCGGTCGCGGCCGTCGCGTTGGGCGCGGCCATCGTCGAAAAACATTTGATTTTGTCCCGCACCGAAGGCGGACCCGATGCGGCCTTTTCGCTGGAGCCGGATGAGTTTCGCGACGTGACCCGGGCGATCCGCACCGTCGAACGGGCGCGCGGCACGGGCGAGCCGTCGTTGACCGCCGGGGAGGCGAAGAACCGCCTGTTTCGGCGCTCGCTGTACGCGGTGGCCGACGTGCGCGCGGGGGAGCCCTTTACCGAACGCAACGTCCGTTCCATCCGTCCGGCCTACGGCCTGCCGCCGAAAGACCTGTCCCGCGTCCTCGGCCGTCGCGCCGTTCGGGACATCCCGCGGGGCACGCCCTTGAAATGGGACCTGATCGCCGGAACCTGAGGATCGTATGAGCGACACGACCGGATCCCCTCCGACCGCCCCGCGCCGCTGCGCGCGGTGCCTGCTCTTGGAAACGCACGACACCCTCGTCTTCGACGAGGCGGGGGTCTGCAACGTGTGCCGCAACATCGAGCACAAGCAACAGAAGATCGATTGGCAGGCGAGGGAACAGGAGCTGCACACGCTGCTCGACTCGTACCGCGGCAAGTACGCCTACGATTGCCTCGTGCCGTTCTCCGGGGGCAAGGACAGCACATTCACGCTTTATGCCCTGGTCAAGAGTTACGGGCTCAAGCCTCTCGTCGTCTGCTTCGATCACGGCTTTATGCGGCCGGTCGTTCTGGCGAACACCGAACGGACGGTCCGTCAATTGGGCGTGGACTTTCTCAAGTTCCGTGCCGACTGGAAAGTCGTGAAAAAAGTGATGCTCGAAAGTCTCAAGCGAAAGGGCGATTTTTGCTGGCACTGTCATACGGGGATCTTCGCTTTTCCAATGCAAATGGCCATCAAATTCGACGTGCCGCTCGTGATCTGGGGGCAGCCCAGCACGGAGTACAACGCCTTTTTTCGGGCCGATGAGCCTGAGATGGTGGATGAAAAGCGATTCAACCGGTACGTCAACCTGGGCATCACGGCCGAAGACATGGTCGGCATGGTCGGCGACGGCATCGAGTTGCGGGACTTGGAGCCCTTTCGCTATCCGTCCAAGGAAGCGTTGCGCGCGTTGGGTTATCGATCGATCTGTCTGGGCACCTACATCCCCTGGGACGTCAAGGAGCAGACGCGGATCATTGAGAAGGAACTGGACTGGCGGGGTGACCTCGTCGAAGGTGTGCCCGAGGCCTACAGCTACGAAAAGATCGAGTGCGCCATGCAAGGCGTCCGCGACTACCTGCGTTTCATCAAGCGCGGCATGGGGCGGACGAATCATTTGGCCACCATCGACATTCGCGACGGCCGGCTCACGAGAGAACAGGGCCTACGCATGATGGAAGAGCATGACGGCAAGCGTCCCGCGAGTCTCGACGTGTTTCTCCGGTTCATGGGCCTGACGGAAGCCGAATTCAACGCCATCGCCATGCAGCACGTCGTGGATCCGCACCGCCACGATCCCTCGCGCGTCCAACGCGGGCCCGAGCTGCCCGATCAGCATCTCTGGAAGCTGGAATGAGCCGGGTCGCCATCATCGACTACGGCATGGGCAATCTGTACTCGGTGGCGAAGGCCTTCGAGGCGCTCCATGCCGAGGTGGTGGTCACGGACGACCCGGAACAGATCCGCACGGCGGACAGAGTCGTTCTGCCGGGGGTCGGCGCCTTCGGCGAGGGCATGAAGAACCTTGCCGCGCGAGGCCTGACCAAGGTCCTAGAGAACGAGATCCTATGCCACGGCAAGCCCTTCCTCGGCATTTGTCTCGGCATGCAACTGCTGGCTCGCGAGGGCTTCGAGCATGGCCACCATGAAGGCTTGGGCTGGCTCAAGGCATCGGTCCGGCCTTTGGATCTCGGACAGTCCCGACTCCGGAAAATCCAAATCGGGTGGAACGATGTCGCTCACAGACCCGGGAGCGCGCTTTTCGCCGGGCTGCAGGGAACTCCGAGCTTTTACTTTGTTCACGGCTACCATCTGGTGACTGATGAGCCGGGAAGCGTCACGGGCGTGTCTCATTACGGAAGTCGGTTTGTCGCTGCGATTCAACAGGGAAACATTTTTGGAGTTCAATTTCATCCTGAAAAGAGCCAGGAATCAGGACTGGCGATTCTGAAGAATTTTCTACGATGGCGACCCGATCTCCCATCTGATCCGGTTATGGGAGACCTTCCTAATGTGCCTGAAACCTCGGTAAAGGCCCGACTGATACCGACGCTTCTGTTGGAAGGATCCCGTCTAGTGAAGACTGTCCAGTTTGGACTACGCCGCGACGTCGGTGATCCAGTCAAGGCGCCGATGGTCTATGACGCACAGATGGCGGACGAGCTCGTCTACTTGGACATCACGGCCACGATCGAGGACCGTGGCGTGGACCGGCTGGAAGAGGCGGTCCGTCGTGTGACCGGCGAATGTTTCATGCCGCTGACGGCCGGCGGCGGCATCCGAAGCGTCGAGGACATTCGGCAGTTGCTGACGGCAGGAGCGGATAAGGTTTCAATCAATTCCGCCGCGGTGGAACGACCCGCATTGATTGGAGAAGCGGCCCGCTTGTTCGGGCGCCAATGCCTGATGGTTTCCATAGATGTCAGAACGAACCATAGGCGACGAGAAGTCTTCACGCATGGCGGACGCCGTTCGACCGGGTTAGACCCTGTTGAATGGGCGAAGCAGGCCGCCGCCGCCGGGGCGGGAGAAATCCTCCTGACCTCTATAGATCGAGAAGGGACGTTTCGAGGCTATGATATTGGCCTGACAAAAGCCGTGACAGAAGCTGTGGATATCCCGGTCGTCGCTTCCGGAGGAGCTGGCAAGCTGCGCGATCTTGTCGATGCCGTGGTGGCCGGCGGCGCCTCGGCGGTGGCCGCCGCCAGCTTGTTTCATTTCCGGGATCACAGCCCGATTAAGGCCAAGGCCTTTATGAAGCGTACCGGGATCCATACCCGTTAGAACAGGTGTCTCGCCTTACGATCCGCCGTCGACAATTCTCACCAGCATTGTCCAGCCGCTGGGAATGTGGGCCAGAGTTAGTTGATAATTGACGAAGCGGTCCCGGTGTGGTGCAGTGATTGTGGCTGAGACAACCACCACCCCACACCCAGGAAAGGAACCGCTTCATGAAAAGAGTAGTCCGAATGACCCGGCAAGGCAAGATGAAAGACGTGCCGCAAATCCACATGCTCAGGACACTGTATCAGTGGCTTAACAACCGGTTCCCTATCTTATTGCGTCTGCGCAGGAAGGTATTTTTTAACGCGCAACCGATCCGCGTCAATGTTCGCTATTGGCTATTCTATCAACGGTGCAGGCGGGCTTTCGCTTGCAGATGGCTGAGATCAACAGACCGTCTGCTGCAGGGCAAGATCGATGAAAAAGTCCGACAATTTCATACGGATGGGTATGTTGTTTTGCCCCATCAGGATCCCGCTCTCATTGCGTCGCTCGCGTCTCAGTGTGAGAAGATTATCGGTGAGGGAAAGACATCCATCACGCCGGGCCTGGAAGAATGGTTAGTGCATGTCCAGCAGTGCCTGAACTATATGCCGGACCTTGCCAGTCTCTTGAATCCAGAGTTGGCCGCGATCATCGAAGGATGCTTTGAATCCCACTTTAAAATTTATAGTGTCACCACGTACCGGCTGGTCCCAACAAATAGTGCCCCGCAGGCGTCGGGTCTGTGGCATGCGGATAATTTTCCTCCAGGGCCGCTCAAACTCATGGTGTATCTGACCCCTAGCGATCAGCGATCCGGTGCCCTCAAGGTACATCCTCGAGCGGGAAGTAAAAAGTTGGCCCGTTTGGGGTTCTTTGACCGGTTCAATGCCGACAAATTCGCCGTTGACCTCAACAGCGGATGGCAGGTCATTGAGGGGCCGGCAGGGACCACCATCCTATTCGATGCCCACCTCATACATCGAGCAACTCCTCCTGAGCGTGGCGTTCGGGATGTGGTGTCCTTTACGCTTCTACCCTCGACCGAACCGTGGGACAGACATTTCAAGCGCGTAGGACATCGCCTCTGTCAGGAATACCGCGGATTTATTCCGGAAGATCCAAGGCTCGACTGAGGAGGATGAAGGACGTTGCAGGCAATCAATGATTCCGGAAAAATCATTTGGCAATCGCTCCAAAGCGGGCTTGTCTTCTTTCTAAATTACGCGTCGAGGTTTTTCGTGGCGGTTGCATTGGCCAAGAATCTTCCGACGGAGGATTATGGCGTGTATAGCCTCATCGGAACCATCATTGCCACCAGCACGAGCTTTCTCCCGCTCGGTGTGACGCAATACTATGAACGAGAAATTCCGGGCATTGAGAGCTTCGAGAAAGCCGCGAGCATCTTCAAAAGCATTGTTGCTGTTCAGATGGTCATCATCTCAGTGTTTTTAGCTGCCGTCCTGCTCGTGCCTCCATTGAGAAGTATTCTGCTGGGAAGCATGGGCTTGCGCGAAATGTCGCTGATCGTTGTCATGATAGGGTGGTTGGTATTGGCTGAAAATATGGCATCGGATCTTGGAAGATTCCTGTATGCTCGCAAGCATATCGAATGGGGCAATGTCCTGAGCTTCATCCAAAACGGGGTGTGGGGAGGCGCCTCGTTCGCGGTATTTCTTATTTTCCCGGAGACCGTCAGTCTGACGTTCGTGCTCTTTTGTTGGGGACTCTGTTTGGCGGTCGCTGTGCTTTATGGGGCGTGGAGGGCCGACATTCACAAAATTCTCGCGGCGCCAATAAAAATCGATACATACTGGGTGGCCTTACGGTTTGGGTTTCCGTTGTTGTTTTCCGGGCTGCTCCTCGCCGCGGATATGGTTGGGCGCTTCTTTGTAGCCAACGTCTATTCAACAGGGACGCTGGGAATCTATGCGTTTCACTACAATATCGCACTGATGATCGGAGCCATCTCGGCGCCCTTGATCGGGAACCCTCTCAATCCCTATATCGTCGAGGCCTACAATATTGGTCAAGTACGGCGCAGTAGTTACTTGCTTGGGATAGTCTTGAAGTACCGGCTGCTGCTCGCTATTCCTATGATCATAATTGCCGCTGTCTGCGGCGAGGAAGTGGTTCGGGTCCTCGCAAAGGCTGATTTCGCGGCAGCGCCGGGCTTGCTGTATCTTCTGATTCCGATCCCATTGCTGATGATTCTCGGGAACACCTTTGAGCGTATTCTCCTTCTGAAACGCAAAACCACGAAAATCGGTCAGGCCTACGTCACAGCGGCTGTGGTGCAAATCATTGCTACGGTGTGTCTCGTTCCGTTTCACCCTTACAGGGGGGTTGCCGCAGCGGCCATATCCGGTCTCGTGGTGTTCGTTCTTTTATTATGGCAAGGGAGCCTCGATGCAGACATTCAAGCGGAGGCCCACTTGGGGCGCATCAGCTGGGTAGCCGGGATCTCTATTGGAATCTCCCAGGGCGTGTACGTCATGCTTCCACCGCTGCATCCTCTTTTGACAGTCATGGCCATATCCGCAGTCGAGCTGCTCTCTTTCGTGATGGGAGTCGTGTTTCTCGGAATCGTCTCCAGAACCGAGATGGAGGCGGCTCGTGAGGCAATGCGCGCAAGGGCAAAGGCCGTTCGGTCGTTGGTCACGGCCAATTAAGGCGATGGATTTGCAGCAACAGATACGTGCGCAGGCGCTTTCTTTATTTGGGGAGGGTGCTGCTATTCTCCCACGACGATATCTAGCCTATATGGTCGGAAGCGGCACGCCTCTTTACTTGAAGATCGTCCAGCAGTTGGTTGCTCTCTTAGGAGCACGAATAGATTCGATGGTGTTTGTCGTTGGTGATCTGCCCTCTTATCGCAGGGCATTGCAGGAGTCGCTCGATCGTAAAATCAAGCTGGTCTATCAGCATCAAGACCTGGATCCCTTGCGACGGCCTCCTCAACTGGATGAAGGACTTCTTGCGAGCTACGAAGCGAAGTATGGTCTCCCGACTCTTCGGCGATACATCTTGGCGCATCGTTTGATCGATTCCCTCTCATGGGAACGACAACTCCGGTATCTTCAGGCATACATCCAGTATTGTGAGGTTTTGTATCAGGAATATCTGCCGGAGGTCCTCATCACTGGCGCGCCGGACTGTCTGCAGTTTCTTACTCTCTACAGCGTCTTCAAATACAACGGAGTCCTGCCTGTTTTGCTCGGACAGGGCCGCATGCCAGGACGTATCTTCATTGTTGATAACGAATTGGAACAAATTCCTGGTCTTCAAGAGACCTACGCAGAGTTCAAGTCGGCGGATCTTACCGGTGAAGATTTGACTGCCGCGCGTACTTTCCGAGCATCGTACAGTGGCCAGAAAATCCGCCCTTCCTATTACTGGCACGGACCAAGCTTGCGGGCGCTGCCTTCTCTCATGCGTTTTGGCGAAAGGATCAAGCGGCTGGCGCTTGAGGATGACAGATATTTTCAGCCACGATTGAGCGAAACCATCCGACGGTCAATCCTGACGCGCGTGAAAGATCCGCTTATGCGACGGGAGCTTCGGCGACACGCATTTGATCTGCCATCGGCGCCTTTCTTTTATTACCCACTTCATTACGAACCGGAGTCGGCTATCGATGTGTTCAGTGCCTATTTTCGTGACCAGGTTCAGGTACTCCGATGGGTATCAGCCGCCCTTCCCGCAGGCTATCGGTTGGTTGTAAAGGAGCATCCACACACAATTCTGGGGACCAGGCCATTAGGATACTATCGACGTCTGGCCAAGATTCCGTTTGTTGATGTAGTGCCGACCAGCACGGACAGCTATGAAATTCTCGCTCGCTGTGCCGGCGTCATTACACTGGCCGGAACGACCGGATTTGAGGCGCTCTGCTTGGGGAAACCGGTCGTGTTGTTCGGGCATGCCTTCTATCAACCGTTCGAGGAGGGCGTCTTCCGACCGCTGACGATCGACAAGCTCGCGAGCCTGCTGCAGCGGGTGGCGGAATCCCCGCGAGTTGATGACAATCTTCTTGATAAGTTTCTTGCTGCCGTGTTGAAGACCACCTATCCGGGAGCGTTTGATCACACCAATGACGCATCTATTGCTCCGGATAACCTCGCGACGATTTGTCACGAAATCATTCGCAGAGCTGAGGTGTGGGCGAGCCAGGGCCTAACGGCGCGCGGTTGCTTATGACACGGGCGATACTGGTATACGCCAAATTCTATACGACTAGTGTCCTGTTTGCACATGTCGTCAAGTTCCTGCTCGATCATCGCGCCAGTGAAACACAAGATGTTTATTGCCACCTTCTGTTCGATGATCGGAGAGACCGCGATCTGGCACAATCGCTGTTGGATCCAGCACGTGTAACATGCCATGCGTTATATGAACATTGTCACCCTTGGCATGAGAAATCGTGGTCGTCCGAGCGTATAAGAAGATGGGAAAAACTGTATGGCACGCCGCACTTAAAGGGGTATACCGCTTCAGAAAGGATTTTGAAAGGCGTGCCCTCCGGCATGCACGAGCCCTATGTCATTCATCATATCGAGTATTATGAGAACCTGCTTCGTGACGTCCAGCCGGTCCTGTTTGTTGCGGGGCCTGCTGATGCCTTACCGGCATGGGTCGCCATTCGGGTGTTCCAACGAAATAACATCCCGATTCTCATCCTGAGTCCGTCACGGTTCGGCAGGCGATGTTTTCTGCCAGAAGATCCGCATGAGCATCTGGGCATACGACGTATTTACGAAGAAAAGGTGGCGAAGGGTCTTGCCCCGGAAGACGTACGACCGGTGGACGAACTCATCCAGCAATATCGAGACCGCCGGGTCAAGCCGGCGGACTACTGGGCGGTCAGTAAGGCAATCCGTCCGAGAGTATTCCCGCGCCCCAATCGTCTGTTTCGGGAGATACATGCCGCTTTTCGCACGGACCGACAGTATTACGATGAGAGACTTTGCGAAATACTTGGACGTGCTTTCAAAGCACGCCTGAACGGGTTCTGCAACTGGTATCTCCGATCGCGGACGCTGAGAGCAATTCCTTCAGATCGCCCCTTCTTCTTTTTCCCACTGCAAGTCGAGCCCGAGATGGCCTTGAGCACGCAGGGCCGGGGCTGGACTGATCAGCTTGCTCTCATACGGTTAATCAGCGAGTGTCTGCCCATTGACCGGTATCTTTATGTTAAAGAACATCCCATGATGTCGAGCGGGGTCCGAACGCTGGCGTTTTACAAAGCCGTCTTGAAGCTTCCCTGTGTCAGGCTGGTTGATCAATTCTTGGATAGTTACGCCATCGTTCCGCAGGCTGAAGCGGTTATCACTCTGGGGAGTACGACGGGATGGGAAGCGCTGATGTTTAACAGGCCGGTCCTACTCGCCGGACGGGCGTTTTATGAAGAATTCCGCGAAGGCGTCGTTCCGCTAAATGATATTGAGCAACTTCCTCATCTCCTCCGGGAAATGCGGCACCGCGTTGTTTCTGATGATGCGATCAGATGTTTCGCGGCGGCGGTTTTTACCAAGGCCCCTAATGCATTCCTAGGAGAGCCAAGATTGTTTCCTGAGTTGGCCGGAGAGGTGTTAAGTTCTGACAATTTCGAGCGAATCTCCACACTCATCCTGAACAAGCTCAATGGACTTACCGCGTGCACAGAAAATAAGGCTCCTGCTGGGGCGCACTGACTGTACCCCGCGGCAAGCATTCAGGCTGATTGCGGGCTCTTTTCTTTCCGCGTACCTCTTGTGGGTGTTCTTCTCCTATCTCTTCGTCCCTATCCCCCCTGCATTTGAATATCAAATCCGACATTGGCCTCTTGACGGGTATTTCAAGTTCATGCCCGGACACTATAAGACCAGGACGTACAACGCTGCATACACTATTAACTCGCATGGATTCCGGGGCCACGATTTTAATCCGGAAGAGCCGCGGGGATATCGAATCATTGTCATCGGCGAGTCCTCGACAGCAGGACTGGAATCAGAGGACGGGCAAACCTGGCCCAGCCGGCTGGAACAGCACCTGCTTTCGAAGGGATATTGCGTGGAGATCATCAATGCCGGGATTGGGATGGCGACTAGTGCGAATTACCTAGCGCTACTACGCAATGAGCTGGTCAAATATCATCCAAACCTGTTCCTCTATTATGCCGGCTACAATGACCATAATATCAGTACCATGGAACGATATCCTGGTCCTGCAATTTGGCCGGACGGTCATGTGAAATTTCTCCGGCATTGGTTCTTGTACAAACGTGTCCAGCTGCGGTTTTTCCTGATACGAAGCATCGGACTCGATCTTGATGAGTGGATTCCGTGGACGAACGCGCGGTGGGCCGCCGATTATCGGCACAACCTTGAAGCCATGTTGCGTGAGGGGAGGGGGGGGGCGTTCATATTGGTCACTCAGTATCTGGACTATCCTGCTGATGTCATTGCAGATGTGCAGGCTGATCGCTTAACCGAGGTCGCAAGAAAACTCTCCCCAGGAAATCCGAGTTGGCCGCGCCTTTTCCGGCACGTCGATCTTCTCGCGCTGCAACGGTCTATTGTCCGAAATTTTGACAATGCCGTCATTATTGATTCCTATTCAGCGTTAGCAGAAGCAAAGGTGGGTGGCAAGCAGTTGTTTTACGACCCGGTTCATCTCACTCCAGAAGGCAACGATGTCCTGGCTCGATCTATTGCGGAAAGGCTAACGCCTTATCTGTCTGATCAGGGCTCGATAGAGGCCAAATGTGACAGCCACCGGCATTAATCGTGGAGATGCGGAAGCCGTCAAAGCCTCTTTGCTGATTGCCACGGCGCACGAGGCCGCTTTCTTATAACAGCAGCCCGATCCCTAGCTGTCGGTCACATGACGGATGTGTCATTCGCGAGTCTTCTAGGAAGGGCAAAATATTTCACTCCTCTGAGTTTGTGGCGTAACCTTGTTTTGAACTGGCGTCATAACGGACGATTGGATCGAACCAGACTGCTTCTGGTAAGCCCATCCGTTGATTTGCAACTTGCCAAGTCGGCGCGCATTGATCTCGCGAGAGGAACCAAGCTGAACGTTGTTTCGTCGCCAATGGGCCTGCCAAGCTCCATATGCTCGAAAATGCCCGTCTCATTGTTAACGGCGGCAACTGCACGATCACCGCGGGAGCGGTTCTTTTCGTTGATGACAATGCCACGCTGTCCTTCGGTCGGAACATCCATGTCATCGGGACCGTGCGGATTCTCGCCTATACAGATATCGAAATCGGCGACGACTGTATCATCGGCTGGGAAACACAGATCATGAGCGGGGACGGACATCCGATGTATCGCGGTGGCGAATGGATAAACCAACCGAAACCCATCAAGATCGGTGAGCGCGTCTGGATCGGCAGCCGGGCGACGATCTTGAAAGGCGTGACCGTCGGTTCCGGTTCGGTGGTCGGGGCCGGTGCCGTGGTTACTAAAGACGTGCCAGAACACTGTGTGGTTGCCGGCAATCCGGCGCGAGTCATTGCCAAGGATGTGACGTGGCGACTCTGACGGTATCGGCAGCCTCTGGAGCGGGCCGACGATGCCACGTCATGCTCGTGCTCTCTAGTGGGAAACTAGGAGGCGGAGAGGAGACCGTTCGACTACTGGCGAAGCATTTGGATCGAGCCAGATTTCAAGTCTCAGTCGTTTGTCCGCCAGGACCGATCTTTCAGAGGATGGCTGCAATCCCGGACGTCCGACTCTACGAACTTATGTTTCCGACAGTGCCTTCAATAGGAACCATTCGTTGCCTCAGTAAACTGATCGAGCTCGAGCGCGTTCAAATTTTGCACACACATCTCTACCATGGGGACTTGTACGGGTTTCTTGCGACGCGTCTCACGCCGGTGCCTCGGTTGGTTTCTACAATTCAGGCGGTATATTTTTGGGGGGAAATGGAGACTGGCGCACGCCAGGCGCGATGGCGTGTAGGCAGCCTCGTTTTCAGAGGAATATACCTGGCTTTCAATGGGCTGGTGACCTGCAGCGCCGCAGTGCGTGAGGCGGTTTGCACGAGGCCGGGTCTAAAAGTTCAACGCGATCGTGTTACCGTGATCCACAACAGCATCGATGTGCAGGAATTGAAGCCAGATTGGGAATCCACACGGGCCCTCGGCTTCTCGGAGGATTCCAGCGTTTCGCATTCCAAACGCGTCATTGTAGTAGCAAATTTTACCCGAGTGAAAGGGCATCGGACTCTTCTTAACGCAATGGCCAAGTTGCCGACCGATGTAATGTCCGAATGTTGGTTAGTGGGCGATGGTCCAGAAAGGGCCGAAACAGAACGGCTGGCCGAGTTTCTTGGACTCAAGAATCGAGTTAGGTTTCTCGGTTCTCGCAATGATGTACCAGCTCTTCTGCGCCAATGCGATCTCCTGGTGCTGCCGTCGCTTTGGGAGGGCTTCGGAATAGCTCTTGTAGAGGCGATGGTCCTAGGCGTACCTACGCTGGCCTGCAGGGCAGGCGGTGTGTCTGAAATCATTAGAGACGGCGAAACCGGCTTGCTGGTTCCTCCCGGCGATGCCGATGCGATGGCGGCGGGGATTCAACGGTTGCTGTCGGATGACGCGCTTCGTGCCAGGCTTGCCGCGAAGGCCGCGCCGGATGCCGCGGCGCGGTTTGATGCCAGAAGCATGGCCGAGCGCTATCAGAAATTCTATGACGCCATCTGATCGGAACCCCCGGTGATTCAGGACAAGAACATCCTCTGCATCTCGTCGATCGACTGGGACTTCAACTGGCAGGGGCACCAGGAGATCATGACCGCCTTCGCGGCGCACGGCAACCGCGTCTTGTTCGTGGAAAACACCGGCGTGCGCGCGCCGACGCTCAAGGATTTGCCGCGGGTGAGGCAGCGGCTACGCAACTGGTGGGTGGGAACGAAGGGGTTTCGTCAGGTCGCTAATAATATTTTTGTCTACTCGCCGCTCGTGCTGCCCTTTCCCTATTCACGGGTGGCTAGGTGGATCAACCGTACGCTACTGCTCCGGGCGCTCCGACGCTGGATGCAGGCCGCCGGGTTCCATCGGCCGATCATCTGGACCTTCCTTCCCACGCCCATGGTCCATGACCTCGTGCGGGAACTTGATCACGAGCTTGTGGTGTACTACTGCATCGACAACCTCTCCGAGAGTTCCAGAGCTGCGCGGCGCATTGCGGTATCCGAGCGAGCGGTCCTGGCGGAGGCAGACCTCGTGTTTGTGACGGCCAGGAAGCTGTTTGACACGGCGTCGGCCCTGAATCCCAATGTGACGCGCTTTCCGTTTGGGGTGCGGTTCAGCCAATTTGAACGGGCCCGGTGCGCGCCCGATGGGATACCGGACGACCTGAAGCCTCTCCACAAGTCGCTCGTCGGATATGTGGGCGGGATCCGGAAAGAGATTGACCAGGAGCTGCTGGCCAAGGTGGCCAGCCTTCTGCCGGAGGCGACATTTGTCATGGTCGGACCGATGCAGACCTCCGTCTCCCTCCTCGCCTCTCGCCCCAATGTCCGGTTTTTAGGCCCGAAGGAGCATCGGCACATTCCGGCCTACATCAAGAGCTTTGATGTCGGGATCATCCCGTATGTGACGAACGAATACACGGCCCACATTTACCCCGCCAAGCTGAATGAGTACCTGGCGATGGGGATCCCGGTCGTTGCCACGGACCTGCCGGAGGTCCG
The DNA here is from genome assembly GCA_016873495.1 of Nitrospira sp. Lineage (GTDB taxonomy): Bacteria > Nitrospirota > Nitrospiria > Nitrospirales > Nitrospiraceae > SYGV01. The sequence continues at coordinate 23,201 of VGXC01000023.1, forward strand.
GGCGTTCAACGCCGAGCATGGAGACGTGGTGACGGTGGCGCGGGATGCCAAGGCCTTCGCCGAGGCGATCCGGAACTCCATCGCAGAGAATTGCCCTGCGGCGGCTGAGCGGCGGATCGAAGCGGCGCGTCAGAATAGCTGGGAGACTAGGATCGGCCAGATGTCGGACTTGATCGAGAAGGCCCTGATCGCCCGCCGTGCGGCGGAGGAGGGATGGGAAGAAACCTTGCGCCGCCTGTACAGGACCGCGCGGCGTCGGATTTTCAAAGCCGCCTCAGCGGCCATAATCGCGTACCTGTTGCTGTTCTATACCCCGTTGATCTGGCTCCTGGCGGAGCCCTTGCGGGTGGTCGATCCACCCCGACCGGCGGATGCCATCGTGGTCTTTGCGAGCGGGGTGGGAGAGTCGGGCAAGGCTGGGGGAGGGTACCAGGAGAGAGTAAAGGAAGCGATTGACCTGTACCACATGGGCAGCGCCTCTCACTTGATCTTCTCTTCCGGCTACCTGTTCGCCTTTCAGGAGGCCGAAGTGATGAAGGCGGTCGCCGTAGCCAACGGCGTGCCGTCGTCCGCGATCATCCTGGAGACCAAGGCGGCGAATACCTACGAGAATGCCAAATTCGTCAGTGAGATTATAGTTCAGCGTGGCTGGCGCTCGGTTTTGCTGGTCAGCTCTCCCTATCATATGCGCAGGGCGGTATGGACCATGCGGCGGGTCGCCCCCGAGATCACCGTCGTGCCCCGTCCCGTGCCGGCGAGTCAATTCTATGTCCATGCCTGGGGGGCGAATGCCGAGCAGATCCGGGGCATCCTGCAGGAATACACCGCCATCGTGGCCTACTGGTGGAGGGGCTGGCTCTAAAGGCAAAGGTGAGATGGCAGAGGACAAATCAGCAATAGAGGCAAATTCTAGCATGGCCCCCAACGCCGAAATAATTCGTCAATTCGTGCATAAGACATTTGCCAGGCAAGTGCTCCTTCAGCCTATTACCGATGATTCCCCCCTGTTTTCCAACGGCATTATAGATTCCTTCGGCGTACTGGAACTCATCGCGTTTCTTGAAGAGACGTTTAAAGTCAATATTGATACATCGCAGCACGAGCTCTCAGAATTCGACACAATAGCCAAGATTGATTATTTGATTACGCAGTTACAAGGCTGCCGCAATTAAGATGTACAATTACACACTCACGGTTGGCCTACCCCACACCAACCACAATGGCCTGGCAGAACATCTCTTGCTGATGCACGCTGGGCACTTCCAATGGACCTCAATCGCGCAGGCAATCGGAAAACCCCTTTCTACTCTAAGAACTACAGAGGGAGACAAAGTATACGCGACGTTCTATTACATCGAGGAACGTTTCCCTAGTCAGAGCCTGCTGAGCGCGTTCAAGCTTGACGACTGTTTGAGGATGCGCGTGTTCCTCAGGGCGTTTAAGAACATTGCAGTTGAGGGGCACGTCCTGTTCGACCATGAACCAGCCCTGTCGCATGCCCCAGATGCGGATTCTCAATTTCCATCTGAAGAGGAACTCGATAGGCATCCGCACATCAGGTTCGGAAATATCTTCATTAGTCCTGTGAAGGACAATTCATCCCTCAGGGTAGCCCCTCCTGCGAATGCCGACTTCTCCGGCATCTTGCCACTTCCAAACTCTGTTAATCCGTACCAAATCACCAAGGAAGCTGAGGTGAATGGCACACTTGGGCTTCTGGACCCTCGGTGGACTTGCCTAGATGTGCAGACTGGGTTTGATGTTCAGTATCGCGTGGATCCGGACCGAGATAGCAATGGCGCAGGACTGGTGTACTTCGCGAATTATGTGGCGTTCATGGATGCTGCGGAGCGGGTATGCATGCAGTCGAACTCAAGACGCGTCTTTTCACAGAAGGAAATCTTTTCTCGTACAGTAAAGGCAAGGCGTGTGGCGTACTACGGAAATGCTGCACTCGATTCCGACCTTCGCATAGGCGTGTCTCTCTTTTCCCCAACTGAGGATGATCGACAGATCGGCCTGCGCTACGCAATCCATCGTTGCGATGACAACAAATTGATCTGTCTGTCAGAAGCTATCAAAATCTTCGCATAGTTATCCATCGCTTGTGGAGCAACAGACATATACGCGTTCTTCTGTTTGCTGTTGGCTTTCTTGCATTGGCCGATACACTTGTTATTCCGATCGTCAATCGCCTGGAGCCGGCTAGGTATGAGACCGATGCATTTCTGCGGTTCGAGGCTTCTGATGTATTTGTGTTAGCGCCGATAGTTTCATATCTTCAAGAACATCCGGTCGGACTCCGCCCGCGAGTCGTCTTCTTCGGCAATTCCATAGTCTGGGGATATCGCCAAAGTGCTTCAGCAACAGTTCCAGCCGAATTCCAGCGACTTGTCCCACAGGTGAAGGTGTTCAATTTTGGCGTTAACGGGTTTGAGACGGGAAGTATCTACTTGACTACGAAAGCGATCATCGGCTCCGTGGACGTTATCTGCATGTTTCACAATGGGTCCAATACGCTCCCACTTCTGGCTAATGCGGTAACGGTTTCTTCTGAGGACGCTAGTCGATTTGGTTTGCCCTTGAGAGATCCAATTGAACAATCCATGGAAGAGTTCTTGGGAGTTTGGAAATTGTATCGCTATTCCTATCGGTTGCAGGCGAGCTTACTCGGGTCGTCCGCACGGCGGTTCGTCTTTAGACGGCTTAAAGACATCACGCTTCGCATTGCTTCGAATGGTAGGGGAATGGAGGTGGCAACACCCCATGAAACCGGAGCGTCTTTGTCCGAAAATAGTTCAGGGGTGTGGATAGAGATCGGCCAATCTCCCGTTCTGCCTTCCGTTGATCGAGTTCATGAACTCAAAGAGAAGCACTCCCTTCTCTGGGATTATGCACAGTTGATCAAGGACCGGCAAAAACAGGGACTCATTGTCGAGATTCATGGTTATGAAAGTCCTCTTGAAAGTACGGACCGCAGCGATCTTAACGCATATTTTTCGCCTAATGTGACCTTCATGAAACTTCATGTACATCGAGATCTTCTTCAGGAAGATGCGCTTCATTTTTCACATAGGGGAGCTCGGGCCGTCGCGCACGCAATCTTCGAGGCTTTCCGCGCAGATAAATCTCTCGCGAGAGATATGTGATCGTTAGCGAAGTTCGATTCTTCTTTTTAATAGTGATGTGTTGGATCACATTTTTCGCCGTGCCGCATCGATTTCGTTCCCATGCGCTCGCGTTCTGGGGAGTCGTGTTTTATGCCATATTCGCCAAAGCTTTCGTGGTTCTTGTTGCCGGGCTGGTGATTGCTACGTATATAATCCTTTCTTTCAGCCGTCCATGGACCGCCGTGCTTCTGCTGATTGGTACCCTTTTTTACTTCAAGCTCCAGGGTGAAGCGGTGACTATCGCTGCCCTCACCATTACGCAGATCGCCCCGGAAAAGATCATGATCCCCCTGGGTCTATCGTTTTTAACGTTCGAACTCATCCATTTTGCGATTGAGCGTTCACGTGGCCGCCTTGGCGGCGCCTCGCTAATAGATCTCATTGCGTTTGCCTTCTTTTTCCCTTGTCGCATTTCTGGTCCTATCAAGCGGTATCCAGATTTCATCGCTGCTGTTTCTCAAGCCGAGATGTCATCGGAGAATGTCTATCGCGGGATAGTAAGGATCCTGGTCGGGTTTTTTAAGAAACTCGTTTTGGCCGACACCTTGGGTCTTATCGTCTCGGATGCTGTTTCTTCCTTATCCGATCCGATCAATGCATGGACAGCGGTCATCGCGTATTCACTTCAGATTTACTTCGACTTTAGTGCGTATTCTGATGTGGCGATCGGCTCAGCTTTATTGATGGGGATCAGGATTCCGGAGAACTTCTCTTTCCCTTATTTGGCCAAAAACATTCAGGACTTCTGGAGGCGATGGCACATCAGCCTTTCGACGTGGTTGCGCGATTATATTTTTATGGGATTGGGACAGAGGCTATTTAAAACATGGCTTAAGGCTTGGCCTGCCCTTATTGCAACCGTCTCTTATGTTGTCACTTTCTTCATCGCTGGCGCATGGCATGGGCTGGCAACGAACTTCCTCGTATGGGGTCTTTATCATGGTATTCTTTTGGCTGGTTATCACTTATATCGGTCATGGCTGCCAGTGACTGTCGCGACGCATCCCCTGTACCAGTCCAGGGCTGCGTCGCTGACTGCCATGGGGATAACATTTGTCCTGGTCTCAGTAGGATGGGTATTCTTCATGACCGACCTCAAGGAAGGTGCACATCTCTTGCACCTGATGTTTGGGGTATAAGAATGCTCGCCTTGATTAAGGATCTTCTATTTGGAATAGGCTTGGCGATACTGATTATGTTGATCGTGCTCTTTTCTTCATTTAACTCGACTTTCATTTATAGAGGTTTCTAACAAGACGCATGTTCTGTTACTCCACTGCCTGCCTCACTTTAGTATGGAGTCAAACGCTCTTCGTTCCAATTACAGTCCAACTGTATCCTCGCCTGTGGAAGCTTTGAACTTCCGTAAATTTCCGCTTCAACAGCGTCTCAGCTTCCTCACGGGTATAGTACTTGGCAAACGATGGCTTGATCTGATCGTAGATCACCAATCGGCGTTTGTCCGGAGAAAGGTTTCTGATAATGAATAAATCCGTGCGTCAGTTCCAAGAAAAGTCGGCAACGAGCTCCGGGAATGACGCGCAGTTTGTCGTGAGCAGGATGGGAGAGCCGGCCCTGCCGTTTGCCACGGACTGAGAAGAGCAGATGGCTATTTTCGAGACGTTTTCCGGCGAAGTCGAAGCGGCCGGTGCAACGTTGATCGTCGCGGCGAGGACATCGTCGGAGTATCGCTATCTGGTGAACTCCCTTCGGCTTCGGCCGATTCCTGGGCTCGTCACCGTAGACCTTCAACGGGTCAGTGACGAAGAGGAGGCCGTCTTTCACTTTCCCCAAGATGGTCATTGGAATGAGCGGGGACATGATAAGGCGGCCAAGACCCTCTTTGAACTGATCGTGACGCGCAATCTTTTGGACAGCACGCGAAAGTGCGCAGCGTAAAGGCGCGTGATGGCAGGGATCCGCGGTGTTGACGGAGGTACGGGGAGACGTGACTGCGGGCAAACTTAACATCCCTTACGGGAGGATTGTGCCGGTCTTTCTCCTGGCCTACATCCTCTCTCTCGGCTTCGCCTGGTCTCCGTTCCCGTTCAACATGCAGTGGAGCGACATCATTTTCCTGGGCCTGCTGGGCGGCTTCGTCGCTCGCGGAGGGCTGCGCCATGTCCAGTTTACGGGACCGGACTATGCAGTGTTTGCCTATGTGGCGGGTTCGTTGAATTCTTTAATCTGGGCGAATCGGGACGGCGATAGTGCGATTCACGTTGTCAAATTGGTCTACTTGGCCTCGATGTATATCGTCGTGAGAACGCTTTGTATGGATGAGGACCTCCGCAGGCTGGCGGCCTGGGGCATAGCCGGTGGCGCAGCGCTTCTCTCGCTGCTGGGCGCCATGTATCTGCTGGCCTACTCGCTATTCGGGATTTCGGACGGTGCGCTCGGCGTGCCACGCTCCGTGCCCTATTTGGGGCCGGTTCTTCGGTTGGAGCTGAATTTTTACACGCCTGAGCTGCTCGGGTGTTATCTGACGGTCGGCGTGGCCTTCATGCTTGCCTTGCGGACGGCTCCCTTCGCGGGCCGACGCGCCACATGGCTGACGCTCGCCTTTCTGCTGATCCTGACGACGGAAACGCTTACCTTCTCGCACAGCCTGGTCGGGTTTGCCGTTGCGGCATTGATCGCTTTCCACCCGAGAAACATGGGAACGTGGTGGGTGTGGGTGAGGCGTGGCTTGGCCGTCTCAATCGTCCTCTTGTTTATCGGTATGCTCTTCGTGTCCACCTTCTACGTGCATGAGTTTTCGGTCGAGTCGCGCACCGTGCCCCGTCCGATCGGTCCGGTGGACAGCCATGTCCTGCAGAGCGAGACATGGCCTCATCTGACGATCAACGCCACCTACAGCTATCTTCATTACCATGTCCTGAAGGTGCTTGCCTGGGAAACGTTTGTCGAACATCCGTTGGGTGGCCTCGGCCTGGGCACGTTCCCCTCGGTAAGCGAACAGGCGTATCAAGGCAGTCGGTTGAGCCGGAGCTGTCGGGGATGCGAGCCCCACAATACGGTGTTGGGTCAATTGGCGGAAACGGGCCTGGTGGGAGGGATTCCTCTGCTCGTCTTGTGGGGATGGCTGTTCGCCGATGGATGGAAAATCCTCCGGTCGTCGCAGGGCACGGATTCGGAATGGATCGCCCGGGCGTGCCTCGGCGGGCTGGTGGGGCTGTTCGTCAACGGCTTGTACACGGACGTGATGCATTTCCGATTTCTCTGGGTGGATATGGCTGTGCTGAACGGCCTCATCCTCTCCACCCGATGGGCGCATGTGCGGACTCAACAGGGGAACGGACAGACGGCGTACCTGGGCGCTGAAGCGCCGACAACGGTGTGAAGGGGTAGGGCCATGTGCGGGATCGTCGGCATCCTCTCTAAAAACGGCCAGCAGGTGGTCCAAGCGGACATTGGGCGTATGGCCGAGACGCTCGTGCATCGCGGGCCGGACGACTATGGCCTGTATTGTCGGGGACCTCTCGGGCTCGGGCATCGCCGGTTGAGCGTCATCGATCTTCAGACGGGGAGCCAGCCCTATCACAACGAGGACAAGAGCGTGTGGGCGGTGTTCAACGGCGAGATCTACAACTTTCACGAGTTGCGCGCGCGCTTGGCCGCCCAGGGCCATGTGTTTCATACCGCCGGAGACGGAGAAGTCATCGTCCATCAGTACGAGGAGCAGGCGGGGGCGTTTCTGGACGGCCTCAACGGCATGTTCGCGATCGCGTTATGGGATGAAAAGGCACAGAGATTGATTCTGGCGCGCGACCGTTGCGGGAAAAAACCGGTTTATTACTACGAGTCGCCGACTGCTTTGGTGTTCGCGTCCGAGCTCAAAGCGATTCTCGCGCTCCCGTGGATCGACCGCGGGGTCGATGCGCAGGGGCTGCATCACTTTCTCTCCCTGAATTACGTGCCGGATCGCTTCACGCTGGTCCGCGGCATCCGCAAACTGCTGCCGGGGCATATGCTGATCCATGAGGGCGGACGAACGTCGCTGCGCAGTTACTGGGACCTGAAAATCGTCCCGAAGAGAAAAATGGCCGAGCCGGACGCGGTGGAAGAGCTCGACGGCCTTCTCCGCTCGGCGGTCCGATCCCGCCTGATCAGCGATGTGCCGCTGGGGTTTTTCCTCAGCGGGGGGCTCGATTCCAGCCTGGTTGTGGCGCTGGCCAGCGCCATGTCCACCGCGCCGATTCACACCTTTTCGATCGGGTTCAACCAACCCAGTTACAATGAATTGGCGTACGCCCGTGAGGTATCCCGACGCTTCCAGACGGTTCATCACGAGGAGGTGATCGACTCGAATCCGCGGGACGTGCTGCCTCGCGTGATCTGGCTTTCCGACGAGCCGTCAGGAGATTCCTCCTCTATTCCGATGTATCTGATTTCGAAGGCGGCCCGTGCCCACATCACGGTCGCCCTGAGCGGCGATGGCGCCGACGAACTCTTTGCCGGATATTTGACGTATCAAGCCGACCGCATGGCCCCGTTCTTGCGGCGTGTGCCGGCGATCCTCCGGAACGGCCTGCTGAAGCCTCTGGCCGATCGGCTCCCCGTCTCGCTGGAGAAGGTGAGCTTCGAATATCGTCTCAAGCAATTTCTGGGCGGTCTCGACATGGATCCGCTTCGATCGCACTATTGGTGGAACGGGGCGTTTAGCGAAGCGGAAAAGAGCGGTCTGTACTCGGACGACCTGAAGGCGGCTGTGCGATCGGTCGATACCCGGGATGTCTTCGCCGAGTATTTCGATCGGTATCCCGAGCTTGATCCGTTGACGAGGTTGCTCTACACGGATTTCAAAACCTATCTGCCGGACGATATTCTCGTGAAAGTCGACCGGATGAGCATGGGCAATTCTCTGGAAATGCGCTGCCCGTTTTTGGATCATCGGCTCGTGCAATTCGTCTCGGACCTCCCCGTTCACTTCAAGCTGAAGGCGCTCACCGGGAAGTATCTCCTGAAGCGATATGCGGAGTCGCTCTTGCCCCGCCGCATCTTGCATCGTCCCAAGGCCGGATTTAGCGTGCCGCTGAATAGCTGGCTACGCCAGGAACTCCGCGAATTGGTGGAAGAGTCGCTTTCAGAACGACGAATCCGCGCAACCGGATACTTTGCCTGGCCGACCGTCAGACGCCTGCTGAGCGAGCACATGGACGGTCGGCAGAACCATGCGTATCGACTTTGGGCGGTGCTGGTGTTTCAGTTGTGGCACGAAATGTTCATCGAGAAGGCCCCGGCATGTTGAGCGACCCAAGGAACGACGGCAATGATCTGGAGCTGTCTGTCGTCGTGCCATTCTATAATGAAGAGGGCAACATCGCGGAGCTGCACAGGCGGCTGAGTGCGGTGCTGGATCGTCTTGGCGAATCCTATGAGATTATCTTTGTAAACGACGGGAGCACTGATGGATCTGCCGGCATTCTCGACAAGATTAGGCAGGAGCACTCTTCGACGAAGATCATTCATCTCGCGAGAAACTACGGGCAGACGCCGGCCTTGGCCGCCGGCTTCGACCATGCGCGGGGGCATGTCGTGATCTCGATGGACGGGGACTTGCAACATGTGCCCGAAGAAATCCCGCGATTTCTGGCCAAGCTGCGGGAAGGGTATGACATGGTGAGCGGGTGGCGCACGACGCGCTCGGACCACGTCATTCTGCGGCAGTTTACCTCGAAAGTCGCGAATCGGATCATGGGGTGGCTCTCCGGCGTGCGCATCCACGATTTCGGCACCACGTTTCGGGCCTACCGGCGCGACCTCCTCGACCGGCTGGAACTGTTCGGAGAGCTCCATCGGTTTGTGCCGGCCTTGGCGAGCGAGTTCGGCGCGTCGATTACGGAAATTCCCATCGAAGATCCGGGCCGGCAGCGCGGGCAGTCGAAGTACGGGCTTAGGCGAGTCTATCGCGTCATGCTCGACATGCTGATGGTGAAGTTCATCATCACGTATTCGACGAGGCCCTTGAGGATTTTCGGGTCGGTCGGTCTGCTTCTGATGCTGGCCGGCGTCCTGATCGATGCCTGGCTGATGGCCTTTTGGTTCCTTGGGAAGATCCCACAGATTATCGACCATGAGGCGCTGATTTTGCTCTCCATTATTTTCATCATGATCGGCAGCGTCTTCATCGCCATCGGCATCAACGCGGAAGTGGGGGCGAGAATTTACAACCGGGTCGCCGGGAAAAAGATCTACACCGTCCGCCGGACCGAGGGCGTCGGGAACGGCGAGGGCCATCGGTCGTGACCGTGTCTCTTCGGGATGCCGCCGATCGCGCGCCGATCGCGTGCTGCGACCCCTGTCTGGTCTGTGCCGGCGGCCCGTTCGTCGCCTATGCCGGCGGCCGTCCGGACTTGGCGCGATGCGCCGCCTGCGGGTTTGTCACCATGCGCGGCGGCGCCGATCCTGAAACCCTGTCCTCCCTCTACGAGCAGGACTACTTCCACGGAGCTGAATACGCCGATTATGTGCGCGATCGTCCGGCTCTCCAGAGAAACTTCGGAGAGCGCGTCAAGACGATGCGCAGATATTGCCGCAGCGGTACGTTACTGGAGATCGGCTGCGCCTATGGCTTCTTCCTTGACTTGGTTCGAGACCAATTCGACTGTCGTGGCTATGACAGGGTTGAGACGGCTGTTGCGTATGCGAACAAGGTTCTGAGCCTGCGGGCTGAATGCAAAGACTTTCTCGCTGAGAATTCAATTCCCGCGGGCTCGATCGACGTCGTGGCTATGTGGGATGTCATTGAGCATTTGGAAAACCCGGAACGGTATCTGGAGCGAACCAGAAGCTTGTTGAAGGAAGGGGGGTATCTCTTCCTTACCACCGGCGATATCGACAGTTGGAATGCCCGTCGGCGAAAGGCCAAATGGCGCTTGATCAAGATCAGGAGTCACTTGCACTTCTTTTCTCGCGACACCATCGGGCGTCTCCTTGAACGCCAGGGGTTCGAAGTTATCGACGTTTCGTACCCCGGATACTTCAGAAGCATTGATCAAATGCTGTACAATATTCTGGTCCTGGGGAAAAACCACCCTCGGCTCTACCGTCTGCTGTCGTTCTTTATCCCTCGAAAGGCCATGCTCTACATCAATCTGTTCGATATCATGTGCGTGGTCGCCCGTCGGCCACGTGCGGCTTCGTCCACTGCATGACCGATTCACGGGGCCGGTCAGAAGTCCAGCTCTGTAAGAGACCGGTAGAGAAAGTGAGCTGCCTTGGCGTGACCGGACGGCGTCCAGTGACCATCGAGCCGAAAGTAATCTTGCGCAGTAAAGTCGCCTTTGTTGGATAGGACCGGGATGCCGTATCGCACACTGAATGTCTTGACAAGCTGGTCCATATGCGTCGGCGAGGTCTGTCCATTTCTGTAGATGAGATAGAAGATCAAGACACTCTTTCCTGCCGCAGATCGAAGGATCTCAAGCGAATGGAGGAACTTAGCATCCTCGGAGGGACTCCAGACTTCGGCGCCCTTGGACGAGGATGGGGCGGATGGCAGGTCATGCAGAAGCCTGTCCCGCAAGAACGCCACGACGTATGAGGTTCTGAGAAACTTCCGAATCGGTGGCGGCAACTTGGCTATAACGTTATCTCGTATTCGAGCTCCATACGGATGCAATAATGAGTCCGGGTGAATTAATTTGGTCCGGGAAACCTGAATGCGAACCGCTCACACGCTCTCCATTTTTGAACCAGTCGTTGGCAATCACGTCGGAGTAATCATTTTGATAGAGGCTTGCAAGGATCACCCGCGGATTTAATTGTTCGCGATTCTTCAGAAGCCACAACGCGTAGGCATCGGGTGAGTAGCCATCTGCGAACCCAACATTCACGAAGTCGTATCGCTTATTAAACAAACGTTCGAGGAGGGCACAGAAGGTTTCTCCATTTTCTACTCCGTTGCCAAACGTAAAGGAATCGCCGAGACACAAAATCCGTTGTTTATTCCAGTCGACCTCATCATCCCGCATGCCGAAACTGTTCGTCCTCACCATGGTGTCGAATTCCAGCATGCGGAAACGCGTGCTGCTATTGGCTTTCAATTCAAAGGGAAGATACCTGCTGGGGCGGAAGTGCGACATTTCGATATCTTGCGGGAGGTACGAGTAGTCCATCTCCGGTTTGATCACGCGGAGCAGGAGCTCTGCAGAGGAGAGTCCGATCAGTGTCGAGAGAAAGACGAGCGCGATGTTCCGCAATAGACTCACGGTCAGGAATACCCCGTCTCTTATAATTACTGCCAGGGGATTGGGCTGGGCGGAAATGCCGCGGCAGGATCATACCACAATGCTTGTGAGATGCAGCCGGAAAGCCGCCTCGATATCTCCACACCGAGGAGTTTAGGCGTTGGACACGTTCGCAGGCGGCACGTCCGGGATCAAGGGGGCGCTGAAGCGCGCCATCCCGGCGGCGCATCATTTCAGGCTCCGGATCCTGGCCACGCGGGCCAGGACCCTGGCGCGTTTTCCCGCCTATCGGGGCGACCGGTTCGAATGCCCGTTCTGCGGCAGGCGGTTCGGCGCGTTCCTGCCAGACGGCCTCACCCTGCCCGTGTTCCGGGACAAGGACATTTCGGTCGGCGGGTACACCGAGCATGTCCGCTGCCCCTGGTGCTATTCCTCGGATCGGGACCGGCTGCTGCTGCTGTATCTGCGGGATCGCACCAGGATATTTAGCGAGGCGCTGTCGGTGCTGCACGTGGCCCCGGAATTTCACCTCACGCGGGCGCTGCGGCGGAATGCCCGCCTCCGGTATGTCACCGGCGACTTCAGCGCGCCGTCGGTCTCGGTGCGGCTGAACATCCTGGCGCTGCCGTTCCGTCCGGCAATCTTCGACGCGATCATCGCGAATCATGTCCTGGAGCACGTGGTGGACGATCGGACCGCCATGACGGAGCTGTTCCGGGTCCTGCGGCCGGGCGGGTGGGCGATCTTCCAGGTGCCGGTCGGGTTGGCCCTCGACAGGACATTCGAGGACCCGTCGGTGACGCTGCCAGTGGAGCGGGAGCGGGTATTCGGGCAGTTCGATCACGTGCGGATCTACGGACCGGATTATGTCGACCGCCTTCGCGAGGCCGGGTTTCAGGCCGAGGCGGTCCCGTACGCGCGGCAGCTCGACCCGGCCGTGGCTGCGCGATTCAGACTGAATCTTCGCGAAGACGTGTTTCTGTGCAAGAAGCCGGCTTAATCCTAAAGACCATGTTTTTGGTCTCTCCTTTGGAGGAAGCGGTCTAATGATCGAGGAATGGCTTAAATATCCTGTTATGCGAGCAGAGTTGGACCGACTGCATCTGTTTGAGGAAATAGACGCCAGAATTGAATCATGGCTGCTCTCGCTTTGGACAAAATATCGTTCAGAACTTATACCCTTATCGCTGCAACTGGCCGACAAGTTCCTGGAGATGACCTCAGGTGGATTTGGTGCAGCATTCGGTGACAGTGAGGGCGAGTTGCTTTACATGCTCGTCCGCGAGCGACGACCATCCCTCATCTATGAAATTTCCCCGAACTCCGGCTATTCGACCAACTATCTGCTGGCTGCCGTGACACGTAACGGTGTCGGTTCGGTGGAAGGATTCGAAATAGAACCCCGGTTTCTCAGCCAGCCAACGGAGGAGGTAATCCTCCGGAACCTCGTTCCGTTGTGCGACCCGTCACGGTATCATCTGAACATCGGGGATGCTCGATTTACGACCTTGGAACGACTTCGGACGGAGACGCCGGATTTCCTTTTCCTCGATTCTTGCCACGAAGACTTCTTCGCCGAATTTTACGTTAAGCAGTTGCTGCCCCGTGTGCCCTTGGCGTTTGTTCAAGACATCGTCAACTTTGATCCTCGCCCGGCCCCCCTCACTGAGGCCTATTACCTATTGGCTTATCTTCAAGAGACATCCACGCGATTTTTATCGCTGGGGCTGTACGATGATGGACTCAATGCCAGTGGGGTCAGGAATGAACTCCGCCCACGTCGTCCAATTCGCAGCAACTCAGTTGTCTTTTCCCTGCATGGCTCTCCGAACAGTCCTGAATTGCCGGGCGATTTCTTGCTGCAGTGTCGGTCTGATTATGCAGGAACGATCAGTGCGGAAGCAATTTGGTCATACCCATTGAACGCTTCTCTGGTGTGCCCTAGTGTTATGAAGTCTTTCCACGGACACGAGTGGGTGCGTCCAGAAGATCGCTATGTTCGGGTCTGGTATGGCGGAGGATGTTCCGATGAGGTTGTCCCACGCTTCAGTGACTTAATCGCGCTGAAATATGGCCGCGGAATTCCGCTCTCACAGGCAATGGTGAAAAGGCTGGTAGAATTCTTTGAACGCTACGATGCGTACCAACAGGTTCTGGTCATGGAAATTCTGGTAACTGCCGGGCACCAGGAGGTTATCGTCAATCTAATGAATAAGCTAAGTGTGCATTCGATTGGCGGGGCAGACCTGCCCATGCGGATCGCGAGGATCGCATTTCGAGTCGGGCTAAGGATGTGCATGATGGAATGGGTTGAGAGAGGTCGTGAAGCAGCTTTGGACACCTCGCTGGCGGTAGGCTATAGGAATCTTTTACAGGGGGCTGCCTTGCTCATCGAATCCGGTGAGTCCGGCCGCGCAAGGGATCTGTTCCGCGATGCCTTGACCCATATCAAGGAGCGGGAGGGGCCCACCATCCGGCAGGCGAACAAGGAGTTGCTGCTGTTTTGCGTAAAACGTCCGTCGTTCTTTCTTCTGTTATGGCACAGCCTGGTGACATTCGCGGATTGCATTGTAGTCGCTACCTTTCTGTGGGGCAGGTTTCTGGTCAAGATGCAAGAACGCAATCCGGTGAGGACGCTCGCTGGTTGGCTGCAGCCGGATGATATCAAAGGTATCAGGAGCGATGTGCGGGATTGCCGGTAAACTGTTCTTTGACTCGTCACGCAAGGTGGCGCCGGGCCTGCTTGCGCGGATGAACCGGGTGCTGGCTCATCGAGGGCCGGACGACTCGGGCATCTTCCATGACGGCCCGGTCGGCCTGGCCCACCGGCGGCTGAGCATCATCGACCTGAGCCAGGCCGGCCACCAGCCCATGTCCAACGCTGCGGGGACCCTCTGGATCACGTACAACGGCGAGATCTACAACTTTCAGGAGCTTCGTTCCGAATTGGAGCGCGACGGCGTGGTGTTCCGCTCCAAGACGGACACCGAGGTCATCCTGGCTCTGTATGAACGGTATGGCATCGAGTGTGTGCAGCGCTTGCGGGGCATGTTCGCGTTTGCGATCTGGGACGGGCGGACCCGCACGCTCTTCCTGGCCAGGGATCGACTCGGCAAGAAGCCGTTGCATTATTATTGGGATGCCGAGAAATTCCTCTTCGCGTCAGAGCCCAAGGGAATCCTCCAGGATCCTCAAGTGCCTGCGGAGCCGGACTTCCCGTCCATCCATCACTACCTGACGTTCGGGTATGTGCCGAGCCCGCACTCGGCGTTCAGGGGGTTTCGCAAGCTTCCTCCTGCGCACTATCTCGTGGTTCAGGACGGACAAGTCCAGGTAGAGCGCTACTGGCGGCTCCGGTATGAGCCCAAAGTTCACTTGAGCGAGAAGGAACTCTGCGACGAGCTGCTTGCCCGCCTCCGGGAAGCCGTGCGGCTTCGGATGATCAGCGACGTGCCACTCGGTGCTTTTCTGAGCGGCGGGATCGACTCCAGCACGGTGGTGGCCTTGATGAGCGAGGTTTCGTCCGGTCCCGTCAAGACCTTTTCCATCGGCTTTGAGGAGCAGGAATACAACGAGCTTCGTTTCGCCCGGATGGTGGCGGAGCGGTACAGGACGGATCATCACGAGTTCATCGTCAAGCCCGATGCCCTGGCAATCCTGCCGGATCTGGTCTGGCACTACAATGAGCCCTACGCCGACTCGTCGGCCATCCCCACGTACTATCTCGCGAAGATGACGCGGGAGCACGTGACGGTGGCGCTGAACGGCGACGCCGGCGACGAGAACTTCGCCGGCTACGAACGGTACCTCGCCGCCCGCCTCGCCGCCCGATATGACCGGTTGCCCGGCGTCCTCCGCAAGTCGCTCGAGCGGGTCGTGGCGGCTCTTCCGGAGGCGGGGCACGTTCGCGGGCTCTACCGGCGGGGGAAACGGTTTCTCGCCGCTGCGTCCAAGGAGCCCAAACGACGCTATGCCCAGTGGGTCTGCACCTTCTCCGGGGTCTGGAAGGAAGAACTCTACGAGCCGGCCTTTCGGGAAGCGATGGCCTGTTTCGACTCGGACGACCTGCTCCTCCAGGCGTATGAGTCGGCCGGCACGACCGATTTTCTGGACGCCACGCTGGGGGTGGATGTGGCCACCTATCTGCCGGACGATTTGCTGGTCAAAGTGGACATTGCCAGCATGGCCCACTCCCTGGAAGCCCGCTCGCCCCTGGTAGATCATCTCTTCATGGAATTTGCCGCCTCGATCCCGTCAGCGTTGAAACTCAGGGGCCGGACCAAGAAGTATCTGTTCAAACAAGCCGTGCGGGATCTCCTGCCGGCCGCGGTGATCGATCGTCCGAAAATGGGGTTCGGCGTCCCCCTCGATCGCTGGTTCAGGCGAGAGCTTCGCGATCTGGCCTATGATATACTCCTGAGCCGGCGCAGTCTGGAGCGTGGCCTGTTCCGCGAAGACATGGTTCGCCTGTTATTGGATGAGCACAGGGATGGCCGCGCCAACTGGCATTTCCAGATCTGGAGCCTACTCATCCTGGAGCTCTGGTTTCAGCGGTTTATTGATTTTTGTGACCGTTCGATCGGCTCGGAAGAAGTGATGGTCACGTGCCGGAGCGGGCGGACATAGGGCCGGTCATATTCAAGGCAGGAGTCCCGGATGACTGAGCGTGCGCGAATGATGCTGTGGGGCGGGCTGGCTCTTCCCGTTCTGGGAATCATCGTCTGGCTCAGCATGCACGTCAAGGATTTGGGGTTTCGCATGGACGAGGTCCTGCCCCCCTATATTACTTCCCAGCTCGAAATCGACTATGTCATGGGATTGCTGTGGTGGTGTGTCTTTGCCTTCTGCCTGCTCGCATTTGGAGGCGAGTCGCGCCGGCTGCTGCTGCTGGGCTGGATCGGCAAGTTGTTCATCGCCCTGGGCGCGATGCTCTTTTATGAGAACCTCTATGGGCTCGATGGCTTGTCGTATTTTCTGCTCGTCCTCACGGGAGAACATGATTTCTTCCCCGGCCATGATTTTCGCAATGACATGATATTTGACCTTGTATCGGACGCGACGGTGCTTAAGGGCAACATCGGACACGCCAATACCCTCAGGTTCATGCTCATGGTCGCGACCGTGACGGGCCCTTACTACCACGCGATGAAAATCCTGTGCGCGTTCTTTGGCTTCTTGGGCAGTTGGTGGTTTTACCGTGCTGTCGTGCTGGCGCTCGGACGTCCTTGCCCGCCGATGTTCTTCCTTCTGGTCTTCTTCCCTTCGATCACCTTCTGGACCACGATGCTGGGGAAGGATCCCATTCAGTTTTTCTTCCTCGGCCTGTACGTCTATGGGGGAACCGCCTGGTTCATGCACGAACGCCTCTCGGCATTGTGGGTGGCCGGCATCGGATTGCTCGGGAGCTACATCATGCGGCCCTGGCAGGCTTTCATAACAGGGGGCGTGTTTGTGCTTGCGGCTTTTGCGGGCAAGCTGCGAGCCGGACAAGCCATGCTTCTGCTCGCTGCGGTCACCCCTCCCCTTCTCTTTGCCGGCAACAATATTCTGACGAATTTCGGCTTACAGGGGATATTGGCGGATTCCGGCGCGCTTGCTTTGCAGGAGATGATCACGGAGATGATTCAGAAAAAAGCGGCTGGGTATGCCTTTGAGACCCAGAGGTATGGCGGCAGCGGCGTAGATTTTGGTGGTAATCTCGATCCAGGCACAGACATGATCATCACGCCTTCGCTCCCCCTCGTTATATTCTCCGGCTTGTTCAGGCCGCTCCCATTTGATATCAATCATCCCTTGACGGCCCTGGCGGCTGCTGAGAATACCATGTTCCTGGGTTTGACCGTCGTTGCACTGTTCCGACTCCGGCTGAGCTACCTTCGAGACCCGCTCGTCGTATGGCCCGCCCTCTACTGTCTTGCCTGGGCGGCTCTCTATGGAATCTTCGTCATGGCGAACTTCGGGGTCGGCGTGCGATACAAACTTCAAATGTGGCCCTTCGCTCTCTTGCTGTTGACCGCCTTGCTCCACAAACAGGGCCGCGCATGGCTCGATGAGAGGGTTGCCAACCGAAGATAATCGGTTGCCCGTCCAGGGTGAGGGGGTATGAGTTGGCGCACTCCCCCTCCCTTCCGCTGCCCTAATTCGTCCAAGCCTTCGTTTCCCCTTCCTAGCCTCCACCTCGCCGCCGCTAGTCGGTAAACCTTCCTCAAGTACCTTTTGCGGGTGTTCCCCCTTCCCGTTTGAATATCCCCGCCTTGCCTGATAGGCATCGGTCCTTCCTTGGGGGAAGCAGGAAGGATCTTTCGCCGGTGGTGCGAGAGCCAAGAGCCGCAAGCCATGAAAAAATTTTGACTTTTTTGGGGTGAAATGGTATAAGCTCACTTCCTCAAATGGGACGTTCCCCTACGTTCACGCGTGGCTTGCGCCGTGATGCCATGAGATACAGACGGAACAGGTCTTACTTCAGCCAATTCATTGCTATGGTCTTGGTGACTCAACTGGTCTTGGGCGGCGGCGTGGCATGGGGCCAAGCGTCACGCGGGGGGAAAGATGCTGGCGGGGGGCTTGGGGGCAAGGCAGGGGCCGCAAAAGGTGCCGGAGGCGCCAAGGGGGCACCCAAAACCGGAGCTGCCGGCGGGAAAACAGGCGTCACGTCGGTGAGCCCGACAGAAATGGAGTTGCCCGGCGGCAAGGCTCTGTCTCGCGCGGTGGTCCCGGATCAATACGCGCTCGGGCCGGGAGATGGTTTGCTCATCAACATCTGGGGAGAATACGATGAAACCTACGATGTGAGGGTCTCGCCGGACGGAAAGATCAGCCTTCCGACCATCGGGGACCTCTCTCTGAAGGGGTTGACCCTGACCGAGACCCAGAGGTTGATCGATGGTGAAGTCAAGAAGTATTACCGGAACGTCAAGAGCGGTCTCAGCCTGACGTCGCTGCGGGTCTTCGAGGTGCAGGTCCTGGGAGAGGTGCTCCAGCCCGGCGTGTACCTGGCCACGCCGGTCAAGCGCGTGTCCGATGTGGTTGTCCAGGCTGGCGGAATTCTTCCCGGAGGGAGCCAGCGGCAGATTCAGCTTCACCGCAACGGCCAACTGGTCGCGACCGCAGACCTCACGGCGTTTTTCCGGCACGGGGACGAGTCCCTGAATCCGTTTCTTCAGGACGGCGACAAGCTCTTGGTCCCCCCGATGGGAGACCAGCGAGTCACGATCTACGTTTCCGAGGTGACAAGCGGGGGTATGGGAGGGGCTGGCGGTGGTGGTGGCGGCGGCGGCGGACTCTTGAATGCAGACTTGATCCCTCACATAGTCGAGATCAAGGAGGGAGAGCGCTTCTCGTCCGTGCTCAGCGAAGTCGGAGGAGTCAGTCCCTGGTGGGATCTGGAGGGGGTGTTCATCCAACGGACCACCAAGGTCCCGGAAGGGACGATGCGAATGCCGGTGAATCTGCGACAGTACATGATCGAGAAAGATATGAGCCAGGATCCGGTTCTGGTGAAAGGCGATGATGTCTATATTCCCGCGGTGATCAAGCGTGTGCTGGTCGCCGGATCGGTGAAAGCTCCGGCTGCCTACGCCTATCTTCCGGGGAGATCTGCTGATGCCTATCTTGTGCAGGCAGGCGGGCCGACGATCGTGGCCGACCTGGAGCGATCCCTTATCCAACGAGCGGACGGAAGCGTGGAACCCTACACGCCGACTGCTGAGTTGAACAGCGGGGATAGCATCATCGTGCTGGAGAAGCTGTTCAAGACCTGGCAGGATTACTTTGCCTTAGTCGGAACCATCAGCGGGGTCATACTTGGTCTCGTGGGGTTCTACGCTGCGTTCACCAATTTTGGACGCTGATAAGCTTCATGCAGCAAGCCAATACGGCTAGTAGCCCGAACCTGTTTCATTACTGGCGGATCATCCAACCCTTCAGGCGGATGATTGCGGGGCTCTTCATTGCGTCGATCGTTGCAACATGGCTTTTTTGCAAATTCTCGACCCCACTCTATGAGGCGAAAGCGACGCTCCTCCCCGCCAAGGAGGACTCCTTGAGTGGTGGCGGCTTCTCGTTCGGCGGCGGAAGTAGCAGCAAGGATAGCAAGGGCGGCGGCAGCGGCGGATCTGCTATGGTCATGGATGCCCTGGGCAGCAGAGGTCCCACCATTACGGATACCCTCAACGTTATCCTGAGCTCACGCTCGGTGGCGGAGAGGGTGGTTGATCAGCTTAACTTGACGGCTTACTACGGAGTGAACGATAAAATCGTCGCCTCGATTATCCTTCAGGGGGAAATCAAGGTCAAGACCACTTTGTTCAAATCACTCGAGCTCACGGTGATGAGCAAGGATCCGAAGGTTGCGGCCGACATCGCGAACGCTTATTTCATGGTCCTCGACCGCATGTATAAGGAATTTGCCGTCGCTTCCGCGAAGCGCAACCACCAGTTCATCGAAGCAAGATTGGAGGAGAAAAAGCACAAACTGATGGAAGCCGAGAACGTCCTCAAGGAGTTTCAGACGGAAAACCGTATCTTGACGCCCGCCGGCGAGCAAGCCGAGGCGGCGGCTGGCGCCGCGGCAAGCCTTCATGGGGAGATCGTAGGACATCAAGTCGAGCTGGCTGCCTTGAGAGAATATGCGACACCTTCCCACCCTCATATCAATCAGTTGGAAGTACAAATCTCGGAATTACAGCGGCAGCTCGATTTTCTGGAGCAGAATCAGGTGAGGGGCGTCGGCGGCAAACGAATGAAGCGGCTACCCCTGTCGAAGCAGGTCTTTCCGAGGTATGAGGAAACGCCCGCGCTCATGCTCGAAATGCTGCGCCTGACCAGGATAGTAAAAATCGAAGAAGCGGTCTACGGCATGCTGCTGGGGATGCTGGAAACGGCCAAGATCGCGGAGACGAAGGACTTACCGACGATCCAAGTCATGGACGCCGCGATTCCGCCCCTGTCCAAGAGCCGGCCCAAGACCCTGCAGAACGTACAGATCGCAGCCGCGCTCTCTCTCGTGCTCGGGATTTTGCTCGCTCTTCTCTTGGACCATCTCGAGCGCGCCAGGGCCCAGGAGCAGGACAACATGGATCTGCTTGCGGCCGGCGCCAGTGATTATCCCGCGGAAGATGCGCACGGAGCGGGCAACGGCGATGCGAACGGGTCGGGAGTCTATCCCGTCCCTCCCAAGGAAGCAAGACCACTGTACCGTTGATCTGCAGGCTGGTCTTTCAGGGGCCGCGGGTCTGCTGATCGGGTGCGAATAAGAGTATCGTTCAGGAGGTGGAATCACGCCCAGCCACGATCGTCAGGATCATCGCCCGTATGAACATCGGCGGTCCGGCCATTCATGCGGTGTTCCTCACCGAAGGGCTGAATGCGGGAAGGTTCTGTTCTACCCTGGTGACGGGCATGGTGGGCCGGGCTGAGGGGGATATGGCGTATTTTGCCAAACAACGCGGCGTGATCCCGCTCGTTGTGCCCGAGCTGGGCCGCGAAATCTCCTGGTGGGACGATCTGGTGTCCCTATGGAAGCTCTACCGCCTGCTTGTTCGTGAGCGTCCGGATATCGTGCACACCCACACGTCCAAGGCCGGGGCCATCGGCAGGGTGGCCGCGCTTTTGGCGCGGGTGCCCGTCAGGATTCATACGTTCCACGGCCACGTCTTTCACGGCTATTTCGGCCCCCTCAAGACGAGGCTTTTTGTCTTGATTGAGCGCTGTCTGGCTCTCATGACGACAAGGATCGTGGCGATCAGCTGGGCCCAGTTGGAGGACCTCGCCGGTCGTTATCGCATTGCTGGCCGAGAGAAGTTTGCCGTGATCCCGCTGGGGCTTGATCTGGCCTCATACCGTTTTGAGGGCGGCGGACCGGGGAGCCGGGAGCCGGGCAAGGACGCTCAGAGGGCGGTCATTGGGTTGATCGGCCGTCTTGTGCCGGTCAAGAATCCGCGAATGGCTCTGCGCGTCTTCGAGCGATTGGTGCGGAATGGCACCGTCGCACAGGCGGTTCGACTGATCGTCGTCGGGGACGGCGAATTGCGACCGGACTTACAGGAACAAGTCCGGCAAGCCGGGCTTGAAGAGAGGGTCCGGTTCACCGGCTGGAAACAGGATCTGGCCGATCTGTATGCCAAACTGGACTTGGTCATCCTGACTTCCCTCAACGAGGGAACGCCGGTCGCGCTCCTCGAGGCGATGGCCGCCGGGCTTCCTTTCGTTGCCACGAGGGTCGGCGGCGTGCCGGACCTGACTGTCGGGGCCGAGCGGGTCGTGTGCGGAGTCAATGGCCACCCGCGGTTCTCGCTCTTTGCGAACGGGGCGGTCGTCGAGCCGAACGACGAGGAGGGGTTCACGGCTGCCGTGGAGTATCTCCTGAGCGATCGCCAGGGAATGAAACGCATGGGGGTTGAAGGGGAGAGGCTTGTGAGGGAACGGTACTCGAAAGAGCGATTGGTGCGGGATACTGAGGCGCTCTACCTCGATTGTCTGGGGATTGCCGCAAATCCTGTTTGAGGAGCGACATGCACTATTTGATCACGGGCGGTGCCGGGTTTATCGGGTCTCATCTTGCAGAGGCCTTGCTGGCGCGTGGCGTTGACGTGGCGATCATTGACGACCTGTCCACCGGCAGCATCCTGAACATCGAGCACCTGAAGTCTCACCCTCGATTCAGTTACGTGCTGGACACCATGATGAACCGGGCCGTTCTCACCGAGATAGTAGACCGGGCCGATGTGATCGTGCACCTGGCGGCGGCGGTAGGAGTCCGCCTGATCGTGGAAAGCCCGGTTCGAACGATTGAGACCAATATCAGAGGGACCGAGCTGGTGTTGGAGTTGGCGAGCAAGAAGAAGAAAAAAGTCGTCATCGCCTCGACGAGCGAAGTGTACGGCAAGGCCAGCAAAGTCCCGTTTTGCGAGAATGACGATCTCGTGATGGGAGCGACTGACAAGGGACGCTGGAGCTACGCCTGCTCTAAGATGATCGATGAATTTCTTGCCCTGGCCTACTGGAAGGAGAAGCGGGTGCCGACGGTGGTGGTCCGGCTGTTCAACACAGTGGGGCCTCGGCAGACCGGTCAGTATGGGATGGTGGTGCCGCGGTTTGTCGGTCAGGCGCTGCGCGGCGAGCCGATCACGGTGTATGGAGACGGCAGCCAGCGTCGGTGTTTCACCTGGGTTGGGGATGTCGTCCAAGCGCTTGTTGCACTTTCCGAGCACCCGGGCGCGATTGGGGAAATCTTCAACTTGGGGAATACGGAGGAAGTCGCGATCCTTGAGTTGGCCGAGCGAACCAAGGGGTTGACCGGCAGTGCGTCGCCCATCGTATTCGTCCCGTACGAGAAAGCCTACGCGGCCGGGTTTGAAGACATGCCACGGCGTGTGCCCTCCATCGAGAAGGCCCACCGACTCATCGGGTATCGACCCACCCTCGGACTCGACGGCATCCTCAAGTCCGTCATCGGACACTTTGAGCAGAGGTCAGCCTGAGATGTTGGAAATCGTCCTGGCAGGAGCAATGTGTGCGCTGTTGCTCTCGCTCACGCTGACTCCCCTGGTTCGCATGGCCGCGCACCGGTATGGGTTCTTGGCCCAGCCGCGGGTCGATCGATGGCATCAGCAGCCCACGGCCTTGTTCGGGGGCGTGGGTATTTTTTTGGCGTTCGCTATCCCGTTCGCGGTCCTGAACGAGCACGATTGGAGCCTGCTCTTTCTGATGGCAGGGGCGACAACCGTCTTCGGGCTCGGCGTCGCCGACGACCTCTACCCCATCCAACCCTACGTCAAACTGCTGGTCCAGATTGTGGCGGCGGGTCTTGCCACCTACGGAGCCTTTGTCCCGGCTCACGGGATGGCCTTGCCCCTCATCCCATTGGCAATCTTCGGTCTGGTGGCTCTAACCAACGCCTTCAATCTGCTTGACAACATGGATGGTCTCTCGGCCGGGATCGCGTGCATCACCTCATTCTTTCTGTTCC
Organism: Nitrospira sp.; assembly: GCA_016873495.1. Lineage (GTDB taxonomy): Bacteria > Nitrospirota > Nitrospiria > Nitrospirales > Nitrospiraceae > SYGV01. The sequence continues at coordinate 46,531 of VGXC01000023.1, forward strand.
TTGTTTCGTTCACCATGCAGAGTTGGATGGTTGCCCTCTGCGCCGCGATCTTGTTCGGAGCCACGTTGGGATTTCTGTTATATAATTTCAATCCGGCCACGATCTTCATGGGGGATTCCGGCAGCATGTTCCTGGGCTTTACATTGGCGGCTCTGACGATGAAGGGCAATTGGGAGCAGGCTACGAGCCTGTTGCTGATGGTGCTGACCCCGCTCCTGATCCTGGCTGTTCCCATCTTTGACACGACGTTTGTGACACTGGTCCGCTGGATGAACGGGAAGGCCATTTCCCAGGGCGGGCGGGATCACACCTCCCATCGACTTGTGGCGTTCGGGTTGTCGGAACGCAAGACCGTGGCGCTCTTTTATTCGATCAGTATCACGTGTGGTTCGATTGCGTTCTTGGGCGTGCTCTATAATGCGCTCCTTCTCTCTCTCTTGGGGACCATCATGGTCATCGGCATCTCCTCTTTGGGTATTTTCCTGAGCCGCATTGTGGTGTATGGGAACGAAGGAGAGCCACGTGTCCGAGCGGCTGCTGATCAGGGAGTAGTGCTGGATATTTTCGTGATGCACAAACGTCGGATTTTGGAAGTGCTGGTTGACGTGGTGCTGATCGGCTTAGCTTACGCTTCGAGTTTTGTCATTCGGTTCGATGGCGACATTCCTCCCCAACACCTCCGCGTGCTCGCCGAGTCCTTGTCCTTGATTCTTCCCCTTAAGCTTGTCGTGTTTGCGGCATTTGGACTGTATGGTGGTGTCTGGCGTTACGTGGGCATGCGGGACCTCATCGAAATTTTTAAGGCCGTGACGTTGAGTTCCGTGCTTTCTATTGCGGTGATGACGATGCTGTTCCGATTTGACCTGTTTCCACGCACGGTGTTTGTCATAGATTGGATGTTTTTGATGCTTCTTGTGTCCGGTGTTCGGACCATCATCAGGATCATTCGTGAGTATCTCTTCAGTCTTTCAGACAGGGAGGGGGAACGGGTCATTATCGTAGGAGCCGGAGATGCTGGCGAGATGGTCTTCAGAGAACTCCGGAACAATGCACGGATCGGATATCTGCCCGTCGGTTTCATCGATGACGACCCTGAAAAACAGGGGCGGAGGATTCATGGGGTGCCGGTCCTTGGCGGACGGGATAAAATTGTTGAGTTGGTGGAGCGGCTTCAGATTGATCAGATCATGGTCGCGATTCCGTCCGCTCCGGCCGAATCGTTCGAGAGGATTATCAGTATCTGCAAATCGACAGGTCTTCCGGTTACGGTGATGCCGTGCCTGGCAGACCTGTTCAAAAAGAGCGGTGCGGCAAGTGCTGCCCTGGTTGAAGCCTTGAATATCAAACCCGCTCGAGATATTGGAAAAAGCCTATGGCATTGACAGCTTGGAAGACCTGGCGTCTGAGGTGGTGGGACGCTCGGTGCGCGGGAGGTGTTGGGGCCATCCTTCTCGTATTGTTCATGACCCCTGCTTGTCAGTTTTTCCCAGCGGTTCGAAACGCAAGCGAGACGACGGCCGTCAACATCGAGAAGGCGAACTACCTTCAGTTCCGAGGGTGGGTGCGGGCGATCACGTTCTCCGAGGGGGGGCGTACCCTGGTCGTGGGAGGTTGCCAGACCTTGGGGCAGGGAGATTTCACGCTCTTTTTTTGGAAACAGACTTCCTGTGCGCACGGTGTTGTGCAGGAGTGGAACTGGCAGGACGCGAACCTCGAAACCACGTATGTGCTTCCCCAGACAGTCACCGCTCTGACTGTGTCGCCGGACGGGAAACGCTGGGTGGCTGGTGATAGGCAAGGACGGCTCATTCCGGTTGAGTCGGCCACCAAGGTTACCAACAAGTTAGTCAACCAGAAGAGTGAGATTACGGCTCTGGCTTACTCTCCGGATGGAAAATGGGTCGCCTCGGGAAGTCAGGATTCATCGTTTCCCTTAGGGCTGATGGATACCACGTCGGGCGGCGTTGTAAGGGTCAAGGCGAAGTTTGACCCGATTTCCGCCCTTGCTTTTTCGCCGGATGGCAAGGATTTAGCTGTGGGTACCTCGAGCGGCGAGCTACTTGTCTGGAATTTTCTGGCCAGCGCTGCCCCTACGCAATTGGCCTCTCCCGCTGGGAACAGATACATAATCACCGGGCTAGCCTTTTCGCCTGACAACCGTCTCCTTGCCTATGGCTCACGGAATGGGCAAGTAGTGGTGTATGATCGAGCCGCCAAGCAGGTGCTGGCGCAGTATGAAGGGACGTCTCCCGTCAATGCCTTGGCGTTTTCTCCGGACGCCAACTCCCTCGCTATCGGTCAGGACAACGGGAAGGTCGTTCTGATCGAATCCATGAGTGCCAAGGAACTATGGTCGAAGCGAATGCTGCTGCCCGTGGTAGACCTGGCTTATTCGGCCGACGGAGCCTCGTTTGCCGTGGCGGTTCAGCGCGGCATCCATGTCTACAAGATGGAAGGAAACGAGTTTCAGGCAAGACCCATGCAAAGCGCCGAAGGAGTCCCCTATCCGAAGGCCGAGGGGACGACGGGGAGCGCATCACCCGCCCGCAAGCAACCCGTGACCAGCCTTCCTTCGTCCAGAAAACTCGCCGAAGTCCTGCGCATTGCCCAGGATGAATATGTGTGGCTTCTTCCATTCGACAGACTGACGGTACGCGGGGTCCAGGCGATGGTCGCGCTTGTCCCGCCCGCCCGCGTTGAGCCTGTTCAGTCCGATCGGGCGGACTTGCTCGTGATAAGGGTCGGGGAGCGGTCGCTGACGCTCGACCTGGCGTCGCTAAAAGCAGCGGAGGGACCAGCCGGGCGTCGGCATGCAGTACAAACTCATGAATTGGTCCAGCGTTTTCTCTTAGCTTCTTATGCGGGGGCTGCAAAGACGCTGGAGGATGCAGCGATCTCGGCAGTGCTGGCGGAGCTAGGGCCAGGCCTGCGACTGGTGGAAAGCCGTGAGCCAGGCACGCTGGTTTCCGGCGGTGGTCGGTCCGGGGTAAATCGGGGAAGGATCTCAGCGGCTGGAGGTTGGAGCGCTGCGAATCACGATGCGGTTACGCCCGTCTTGCACGGAAGGGTCAGGTACTTGAAACTCGACAGATTTGGCCCTGATACAAGCAAACAAGTGCGGGAATGGCTCGGTGACGGACCTCATTCTCAGGCTGCGGGCTATCTCTTGGACTTGAGGGGTAATCCAGGCGGTGACCTGGACTCCTTGTTGAAGGTTGCGTCGCGTCTTCTTCCCAAGGGGCAGCGGATTACATGGCTCATCTCCAGAAAGAATGGGGAACGAACAGAACACATGTCCGAGAGCGATGCAGCCAGGCGGCGGCTGGTGGTTCTTGTGAACGAGGAGACTGCCGGAACAGCGGAGCTGCTTGCCTGTGCCGTGCGCGAGTCCGGTATCGGCAGTCTTGTGGGCACTCGGACGTCCGGCGTCGACGAGGTATATACAAAATTTCCGTTGCCCGATGGCTCCCAGCTCCGAGTGAGCACTGGTCGGTTCTATTGCCCTGACGGGCGGAGCGTCCGATGGGAAGGTCAGCCTGTGGACGTGCGTGTGGAGGCCGGCATGTTGGCCCCCAGTGCCGTTGCTCTAGGTTCTCCGCGTTTAGGGACGGTCTCCTACCTGTACCAGACGAGCCCGCGGGAGAACGATCCTCCGTCAGTAACGGACACCCAATTGAGGGTTGGCCTCGAAGTTGCGCTTTGTCTCGTGCCAACCGATCCAGGTGGTTTACCTGACGCGCAGATGGGGCGTCAGGTTACGACCGTGAAAGACGCGGCAGAGGCGTGCGTAGGGAATCGTCGGTGAATTCTGTCAAGTCGACGTGAACCCGCCTCGATCCCTTTCTCTTCTTTTCCCAAGTAGCAGCCTTCCAACGCGGAGTCAGGCCAATTACCCGGGGTAATCCTAAGAGAGCATGGACGCTGAAAACTGCCTGAGAAGTCAGCTCTTCAAGCTCCATCTTCGATAGACCGGAGTTGAGCGTCCGCGCCAGACGAGTCGAGGTATCTGTTCGCGGCGAAACGGGCGACGCGGAACGTTTTCCGCCATTTCAACATGTCCCACGTGCTTCCGGGATCGCAATGATTTGCGGGCGGCTCCACCGGTTCGGCATTGCAAAGTCAGGAGTTCCAGGTTGACAGGATTGGTCAGGCGATGGATCGTTGCCGCGGTTGCTTGCACGGCGATGGTGCTTGGAGGCCAGGCGCATGCCTCAGTCAATCTGCCGACCCATCATTGGGCCTATGAAGCTATCGAGCGTTTGACGGCCATGGGGGTGATCGACCGCGCTATCGTGGTCGCGAAGCCCTACAGCCGGAAGCAGGCCGCCCAGTATCTAGCACAGGCGATTCAGCGGGCGTCGGACAGCCCGCAAGCCCTGGAAGGCCAGGAGGAAGTTACAGGTCCCCTGCTGGATCGACTGGTTCGGGAATTCCGGCCGGAACTAATGGACATCGGAGCATTGCCAGGCAATCCACGGGCGGGTCTGTTGGATTCCTTGCGCATACTGGGGCCTTCAGGAACCTCGGGGACAAAAACCAATGCTGTTCGGTATGGGGGCCGGCTTCAGGTGGAAGGTGATGCCTTTTTTGTAGGGCACCAGACTGTGCGGTTACGTGAGAACCGCGGCGGTGAATACTACGCCAACGGCGAACAAATCCAAACAGACGTCAGGGGATGGATCGAACTCGGTGATGCGATTTCCATTGTGGCGCAGCCCAAGTACATCAGTAACCCGCATGTGCTTGGAATTGGGGCGACCAATAACACCAAAGAAGCATACCTGCGGGAACTGAACGTTAAGCTTACCCTTGCGAATATCTCGCTGGAAGTGGGGCGCGGGATGCAGTGGTGGGGGCCCGGGTATCATGGGTCGTTGCTCCTGACCGATCATGCGTTTCCACTCGACATGATCAAGCTGGGCAGCGAGGAGCCGTTCCGCCTTCCCTGGGTCTTCCGAGACTTGGGGGAGTGGAAGGTCAATACCTTTCTGACGCAACTGGATCGCGACCGGGACTTTCCCCGGGCCAAAGTTTTTGGACTCCGCATCAGCTACTTGCCGACCAGTTGGCTGGAGCTGGGATTGACTCGCTTGACGCAATTCAATGGGCGGGGGCGTGATCAATCTTTTCCCAACGCGGTGTTCAAAGCCTATTTTTCCAACCCGAACACGCTAGGAGGCACCGACGTCAATGAGCAGGCGATGATCGACTTTAGGGCCAGGGTTCCTCACATCAACTATCTTGTTCCGTTCCCTTCGGGGCTTCAGCTCTACGGGGAGATCGGTTCCGAGGATAAGTGGTCGAAATTCCCCTTGCCGACTCAGGCCGCGGTCCTTGGCGGGATCTACATTCCCCAGGTGTTTCGTGGCGATTCATTGGACCTGCGGTTCGAATATGCGGACACCGACCTCTCCCGTCGAAGGACCGGCATTGCGGATGTCTGGTATAACAATTTCCTGTACCAGAGCGGGATGCGGTACCGCGGATTTCCCTTGGGTCATTGGATGGGGACTGATGCGACCGACTACTTCCTGCGTGCCACTCGCCACGTGAGAGATAACGTGATCGTGGGCATAAACCTTGATTATTCGCAGCGCGGCATGAGCTTACCACAACATGAAAAGAAGCGTGAAATAGCCGCGGATGTGAATTGGTGGGTGACCAGCAAGGTGCAACTCACGGTGGGGTACACCTACCAGCATATTCAGAATCCCGGGCAGATCACCGATCTCAAGCCGTTCGTGGAGACCTTTGCCGCGGGCGTTCTGTCGGAGAACTCCTTTTTCTGGACCAACCTGGCTTGGGAGTTTTGAGGGGCCAGAACAGCGCTTCCAAGCAAGCCAGGACTCGACCCCGGATGGGGAACTTCTCTCCGGAGATTCTCCTCGCATTTTTCCTGCCACACCCCTTGCCGCTCTCGCCCCGCGTCATTTTGTTCTGAGTTCTCTCTGTCACCGTTCCACAAAACTTGCTGGTTGCCCTGCCTCTGCTGTATTCTGCGAAACAGTGTTCCACTCGCTCTGCTGGTAGCTCGCGCTCAATCGTGAAGGAAAGGGAGTGAAGAGCGGAGGACGGCGGGAAGAAAGCACGTGAGATCAACCCGTGACCGATAACAGGGTGCTGACAGATCTGCTGCTGATCTTTTCGATTTCGATCGCCGTCGTCTTCGTGTTTTACCAGCTCCGCTTGCCCTCGATCGCGGGGTTCTTGTCGGCCGGTGCGCTGATCGGACCCTATGGCCTAAACCTCGTGTCGGATCTCCGGCAAGTCCACGTGATGGCCGAGATCGGCGTGGTGCTGCTCCTGTTTACGATCGGGATCGAATTCTCACTCGCGCACCTCGCGGCGGCGCGCAGCATTTTGTTGGTCGGCGGGCCCCTCCAAGTGGCCGGGGTCCTGGTGCTGACCACCGCCGGGGGGATGTGGGCCGGGCTGCCGGTTCACC
>VGXC01000024.1 GCA_016873495.1 Nitrospira sp.
AAGACCAAACTGCGGCGGTACTACGGCATCCGACGGAGTCATTTTGTCCTCTACCTGAAGGAGATGGAATTTCGGTTCAACCATCGACGCGAGGATTTGCCGCGTCTGATCGAGCGAATCTTGAAAAGGGCTCGTCCAAAACTAGACTAGCTCCTTGTGCAAATAGTACCCATGGGGATAGTCGCCCGTCAGCCGGCGACGGTCCAGATAGGCCTGGTCCACGTCCGATGCCTGGGCGTTGCGTTCGACGGCTTCGCGGTACAGGCCGAGCCGCATAAAGATGTGGGCGGGCATGTGGACCAGGTGTCCGGCGCCGGGCATCAGGCTCGGCAGTCGCTGCGCGCAGGGGAGGGCGCGCTCCGGCTGGGCGGAGGCCTCGACTGCATGAATATAGTAGTGGCAGGCGCCAGGATGGTCCGGATGTTTGGCGATCACCTGCTCCAGCGTCGGGACGATCTCCGCCAGTCCAGGCTTGGGTGTGCTGTCCGCGGTCCAGTAGTCCCAGGGGCTTGTGTCCATAAGTGCTTCGACGAACAGCACGGCGGCGTCCGCATCGTCCGGGAACTGCCGATGGACCTGGCGCATGGCGTCGGCATAGGCCTGGTCCAGCTTTTTCCGGTTGGTCTTCTTATCGAGGGAGTAGCGTGTGGCGAGGGCGTCGATGTACGCCCGTTCCTGCGGGGAGGCCTGGGCCAGTCTGGCCTTGGCCTTGCGGACAGCCTCCACCGCCCGGCGCTCCTGCTGTTTGTCCATCTCGGCGTTGATATTGGGTCCGAGCGCAAGCGCGATGCCCCAATAGGGCATCGCTGCGAGGGGATCCTGGCGCGCCGCTTCCTGAAAGGAGTTGATCGCCTCTTCGTGGTTGAAGCCGTACACCAGCCGGAGCCCTTGGTCGAAGTACTTCTGCGCCAGGTCGGAGGGGGTCGAGATCGGATGATGCAGGGTGCCGAGGTTGTTGAAGAGCGGGACGGGGGCTTGAGCCTGCGTGAACGCAGCAGACGGACTCAGGAGCAGCGCCGCCAGGACTGACAATATGAAAACCCATGACATGGGGCTGGGTACCATTCCCCCTCTCATCCTTGGGCTGAGGCGTGGGGCTCGCTCCAACGGCGGCTAGGTCTCATCCGTCCGCCCGCTCCCTCTCTTTTCCTTTGAGCGGCGGGTCGGTCTGCCTTCGACTGCGCGCATCAAGCGAGACCCGTCTGTTGGTGCGCGCTCTGCGAGCACGGCAGGGAGGCCGAGCCACGACACACCCCCCCCTTACTGCCCGTGGCACTTCTTGTATTTTTTCCCGGAGCCGCAGGGGCAGGGGTCGTTGCGGCCGACTTTGTCGGCGGCGCGGTGGGCGGTCTGGGGCGCCACAGGCTCCTCGCCCCGGTTGAGGGTCAGGCGGGGCGTCGGGGGGGGCGGGGGCGCCGCCTGGGGCTCGGGCATCTCGCCCTTGACCGCCTGGACGCGGAACAGCCGCTCCAGCGCGTCGGACTGAATGCGCTGCATCATCCCCGAAAACATGTCGAAGCCTTCGCGCTTGTACTCCAGCAGCGGGTCCTTCTGCCCGTAGCCGCGCAGGCCGATGCCGTCCCGGAGCTGATCCATGCCCAGCAGGTGGTCTTTCCAATGGTGGTCGATCACCTGCAGCAGGAGCATCTTTTCCAGGTACCGGAGCAGGTCCGAGCCGAGCGCCTGTTCCTTGCCCTTGTAGGCCCGCTCCGCCCGCTCGCGCAGTTCGTCGAGCAGGGCTTCGCGGCCCAGGGTCTTGAGGTCCAGGGTGTCGCCGTTTCCGGCCGCGTCCGGCTGGTGATGGAACAAGTCCAGACCGAACTGGGCCTGCAAGGCCTCGGCGAGGCCGGCGAAGTCCCACTCCTCCGGGTACTGTTCCGCCGGGCAGTAGACGTCCACCAGCCCGCCGATCACCTCCGCCATCATCTGCGTGACTTCTTCGGAGAGGTTTTCGCCGGTGAGGATGGCGCGGCGGTGCTGGTAGATGACCTCGCGCTGCTTGTTCATCACGTCGTCGTATTCGAGGAGCTGTTTGCGGATCTCGAAGTTGTGCGCCTCGACTTTCTTTTGCGCGTTCTCGATGGCCTTGGTGACCATCCCGTGCTCGATGGGCACTCCCTCCTCCATCCCCAGCTTGAGCATGAGGTTGGAAATGCGCTCGGAGGCGAAGATGCGCAGCAGGTCGTCCTCCAGCGAGAGGTAGAAACGGGAGGATCCCGGGTCGCCCTGGCGCCCCGCGCGGCCGCGGAGCTGGTTGTCGATACGGCGGCTCTCGTGGCGCTCCGTGCCCAGGATGTGCAGGCCGCCCGCGGCCTGCACGGCCTGCTTGTCCTGATCGCACTCGGCTTTGATTTCGTCGAAGATGTGCTTTTTCCGTTCCTCGGTCAGCTCCTCGCCCTGATAGAGGATACGCTTAAACAGGAAATCCGGGTTGCCACCCAGCAGGATGTCCGTGCCGCGGCCGGCCATGTTGGTGGCGATGGTCACGGCCTGCTTGCGGCCCGCCTGGGCGATGATCTCCGCCTCTTTTTCGTGATATTTGGCGTTCAGCACGTTGTGCTTGATGCCGTGCCGTTTCAGATAGCCGGCCAGGCGCTCGGACTTTTCGATCGAGATGGTGCCGACCAGAACCGGCTGGCCGCGCTCGTAACAGTCCTTGATCTCCTCCACGATCGCGTCGAATTTTTCCTTCTCGGTTCGGAAGATGACGTCCGCATAGTCCTTGCGCACCATCTGCCGGTTGGTCGGGATGACGTTCACGTCCAGGTTGTAGATCTTGGCAAACTCGCTGGCTTCCGTGTCGGCGGTGCCGGTCATGCCGGCCAGTTTCTTGTACATGCGGAAAAAGTTCTGGAAGGTGACCGAGGCCAGGGTCTGATTCTCGTTGGCGATCTTGACCCCTTCTTTCGCCTCCACGGCCTGGTGCAAGCCGTCGCTCCAACGACGGCCCGGCATCAGGCGGCCGGTGAACTCGTCCACGATGATGACTTCGCCGTCCTTGACCACGTAGTCCACGTCGCGTTTGTAGATCGCATAGGCTTGCAGCGCCTTGACGACGTGGTGGACCAGGTCCAGGTGCGCCAGGTCGTAGAGGTTGTCCACGCCCAGGAGCTTCTCGACGCGCACGTTGCCCTCTTCGGTGAGCGCCGCGGTCTTGGTCTTTTCCTCGATCGTGTAATCGCGTTCGATCTTGAGCTGAGGAATGATCGCGTTGATCCGGTAGTAGAGGTCGGTGGTTTCGTCCGTGGGGCCCGAAATAATCAGCGGGGTGCGGGCCTCGTCGATCAGAATGCTGTCCACCTCGTCCACGATCGCGAAGTTCAGCTCGCGCTGCACGCACTGGCCGATGTCGCTCACGATCAGGTTGTCGCGCAGGTAGTCGAATCCGAACTCGTTGTTGGTGCCGTAGGTGATGTCGGCCCGATAGGCCTCGGGGCGGGTGCAAGGGCGCAGGTGTTGCAGGCGCTTGTCCTCCGCGTCGTAGGTCGGGTCGAACAGGAAGGAGGCGTCGTGTTGGATCACGCCTACCGAAAGACCGAGGGAATAGTAGAGCGGCGCCATCCACTGGGCGTCGCGCTTGGCCAGGTAATCGTTGACGGTGACCAGGTGCGCGCCCTTGCCGGCCAGCGCATTGAGATAGAGCGGCAACGTGGCCACGAGCGTCTTGCCCTCGCCGGTCTTCATCTCGGAGATCTTGCCCTGGTGCAGCACCATGCCGCCCAACAACTGCACGTCGAAGTGCCGCATGTTGAGGATGCGGCGGGAGGATTCCCGGCAGACGGCGAAGGCTTCCGGAAGCAAATCGTCCAAGGGCAGCCCGTCGGCGAGGCGTTTTTTGAACTCCTCGCTTTTGTCGCGCAGGGCCTGGTCGGAGAGAGGTTTCAGCCCGGCTTCCAGCGCATTGATTTGATCCACCAACGGCCGGAGGCGCTTGATTTCGCGCTCGTTCTTGCTGCCGAAGAGCGCGTTGAGGAGCTTGACGATCATAGATGTAACCCGTTCAGACTAAAGACGATTTTTCCTAGAGCGTTGATCAGTATACAGGAATCACATCCGGTTTCACCAGCAAAAGCGCCGGGCCTCGTCCTTGGGTGGCGACTTGTGCGCCGCTGGGGCGCCGAGTCCGTTGATTTCACGGGCGGCTCCGCTTATAGTTCGTGAACGTTGTGTGCGGACGTCGACAGGGTGGTGGAGTGGTCATGATGGGGGAGACAACTGAGAGGCGTGAACGGGACCTGGTGCCGGCGGCGTTTCTGGGGGGCCTACTCCTGGTCTTCTCCTCATCGGTGGTTGCCGAGACCCTCAAACCTGACCAGGCCAGGCAGGCCTACGAACAGGGGGTGAAGCTCTATGGGGAGCGGAACTACCCGGCGGCAGTCGAGGCCTTGACGAAAGCCCTGCAGTTAAACCCGAATCATCCCGGCGCTCTGTATAACCTGGGGCATATTTACGACGGTCAGGGCAAGGGAAAGGATGCCCGCGTCTTGCTGGAGCGCCTCACCAAGATCGACCCGACCCATGCGGATGGCTGGTACCTGCTCGGGCGTCTCGCGGAAAAAGAGAACCGGCTGAAAGACGCCATGGATGGCTATCGGATGGCGATCGCCGCCAAGCCGGACCTGGTGGATGCGCATTACAACCTCGGTTTCGTCTATCTGAGCAAGGAGCGGCGGGAAGAGGCGGCCAAGCAATTCAAAGAGGTCCTCCGATTGAATCCGGACTATGCCGAAGCGCATATGAATCTCGGCGTGATCTATACGGCCCAGGGCAAATTGGAGGAGGCGGAGAAGGAATACGAGGCCGCCATCACCCTGAAACCGATGTTGGCCGAGGCCCATTACAACCTGGGGATCTTCTTCGAACTGCACCGCAAGGACGTGGGGAAGGCGCTGGCCCAGTACCGGCGGTATCTGGAGTTGGGCGGCACCGACGAGCGGGTCGAGCGCATCATTCATCAACTGGGGAGGAGTCCGGGCGGGGGCAGTCCGGGCGCCGGCAAATGACGGCGATAAGACGGTGGAAAAGAAATATGGACGCCCGATCGCTAAACAATTGACGTAAGGCACCGGCTTGAGTATGATTGCGGGCCAGCAATCGGTGAATCGCTGAGATGACACACAGAAGGCTCTCCACAAGGGTGTTGGCTTGCACGTTGGCCGTCGGCCTGCTGCTGTTGCTCGGCGGCACCACCGGCAGCGCCTTTGCCCACGAGATTCAGCATGCGGGACGCCACTCGGCCGGCATGCACAGCCAGGGCATTTGCGCTTGGATGTGCGCCGCCGGTAACGCCTTGGACGGCGTGAATGTGCCCCTGCAGGTTCAGGCGCCACACGTCGAAACGCTCGGTCTCCCTGCCGCGCCCGTTCCCGGCGTGAGCGTCCAGCATACATCCGCATCCCGCGCTCCTCCTTCTCGCTCCATCTAAATCCATAAGCGACTACGGCGTGTTTTCCCTCAGTGAGCGGCCCGCGCCCTCAGCTGAGTGAAGCAGGCATCCCATCCGGGTGTCGATCGCCAGGTCGAAGACCGTAAACCGTAAGACCCGTGCCGGCTTACGGAGGTCAAATCAGCCAGTTAGAGATGGAGATGCGAAGCGATGAATCAAGTTGCCATCCACCCCCCCGGTGACGCTCAGCACTATGCACGGAGTTGGGGCCTGTCCCTGCTCATTCATGGACTGGCAATCGGACTTGCCGTGACCATTCTTGGCGATTTGAAGCTGACCCCCAAACCTGAGCCGTTCAAGTGGACCGTGGCGATGATCGAACCGCCGCCGCGACCGGCCGTCCAGCCGGCCGACTCCCAGCCGAAGCCGGCGCAACCGGCCAAGCAGGCTCCGGCGCCAAAACCGGTCGAACGGCAGACGACGATCGTCCAGGCCGTGCTGACGCCGCAACCCACACCGACTCCGGTGATCCAGCGACAGGAACCGGTCCAGCCGGTCGTCGAAAGAAAGCCGGAACCGGAACTCAAGCCCGAGATCAAGCCGGAGGTTCCTCCGCCGATGCCGATGGTGGCCAAGCCGGTGGAGCCGATGGAACCGCTGATCCAACACCCGACCCATAACATCAGCACGCAGTCAGCCGAATCCCATACACCGCCTGTCGAGCCGGCCACGATGCCTGCGCCGGTTGCTCCGTCGCATCCGGCTCCGCCAGCTCCAATGGTCGCCGGCGTGGCGCCCAGCGCGCCGGTCGAAGCGGCGCCGCCGGCTTCTGCGCATCAAGCTGTCCAGGAGTCCGCCAAGGAGCAGCCTGCCGAGTCGTCGCCTGCGCCGGTTCAAGAGGCCGCCGTTCACCCTGCGCCGGCTCACTCCGGTGCAGGCCATGCGGCGAAAGCCGATTATGGTTGGCTGGGGAAAGTCTTGTGGGACCGTGTGGCCAATCTGAAACGCTATCCCCATCTGGCCCGCGCCCGACATCTGGAGGGGCGGGTGGTGGTCCGGGCGGTGATCCGGGAGGACGGCCACCTGACCAAGGTGGACGTGGCGGAAAGCTCCGGCCATGAAATTCTGGACATGGACGCCATCGAAATCATCAAGCGGGCCTGCCCGCTGCACCTCAGACAACCGCTGGGCCGGCCGGAAGTCGTGGTGCAGGTGCCGATCAGTTACAAGCTTCAGTAATCGCTGTGGGAATGATCGAGAGCCGGCGATGAGAACATCGATGATGCGGGGCATATCGGCAGGGCTGGGCCTTCTGCTGGTGGCTGGCACAAGCTGGTCCATGGCGGAAGAGCCAGGTTCCACACCGGCCGGCATGGTCCTGGGGCCCAAGCAGACGATCGAGCACCAGGCCAAGAGCCTCACGGCGCCGTCGGTGCAGGTGGATGCGCGTGGCACGATCCATCTGGCCTGGATGCAGGAAGACAAGCAGGAAGGAAAAGAGGTCCGCTCGGTGCGGTATGCCCGAGGCCAGGCGGGCGGCCCCCTGGGGACGTCGGTCGTCGTCAACCGGCCGGAGGAATCGCCGTACGGGAGGCAGGAAGCCCCGGCCCTCGCGGTCAACGGCGATGAGGTCTTCATTACTTGGGCGTTGACGCATCCGAAGATCAGCCCAGACAAGCCCTTCAGCAGTGAGTTGCGGTTGAGCCGGTCCGCCGACGGGGGGCAAACATTTCTGCCCTCGGTGCTGGTCAATGACGACAATCAGGTGATGACCCACAGTTTCGATTCGCTCCACCTCGGGCACGACGGTATCCTGCACATCGCCTGGATCGACGGCCGGGAAGGCAAGAAGGACCCCGGCACCTTTGTCGCCCGCTCCTCCGATCAGGGACACACAGTCACGAAGAATCTGAAACTCGACGACAATACCTGCGTCTGTTGCCGGACTTCCATGGCGACCGGCCCGGACGGGACGCTTTACGTGGCCTGGCGCAAGATCATGGACGGGGGCGTGAGGGAGACCGTGGTGGCCCGGTCCACCGACGGAGGGCAGACGTTTTCACCGCCGGTCGTTGTGGGGAACGACCGGTGGGTCTACCTCGGCTGCCCGCATCGGCCCGCGTCGATCGGAGTGGACCGTCAGGGCCGGCTCTACGTCGCTTGGTATACCGAGGGCGAGGACGAGACGCCCGCAGTCTATGTGGCCATGTCGGACGACCAGGGCCGGACCTTCGCTCCCAAGCGGGCGTTGAACGTGTCCAAAGGCACCTTCCCCGACCATCCTCAGATGGCGGTGGACGGAGCCGGCCGCATCGTGGCCGTCTGGGAGGAGCAGTCACCCGTAAGACGGGAAGTGGTGGTGAGCTATTCCCTGGATCGCGGACGGACCTTCAGCCGTCCTCAAAAACTAAACGACAAGAAGGGACAAAGCCCGACCGTTTCGATGAACGAACAGGGCTTTGCAGCCCTGGCCTGGATGGAACATGCAATGACCGGGCACAAGATGATCCTGCAGACGCTGCAATTGCCGGATGGCCGGGTGACACAACAGCGGTCGAACTGACGATGCAGGGACGAAGCAACCAGAGACCCGCGATCGGATTCCCCGGAAACGCCGGCGCGGCTCGTTGGATTGGGCTCGCGGCTGGCCTGCTTGTCTGCGCGTTCGGCGCCGCAGGGTTGTCGGCAGGCGAGACGGTGACGGACCCTATGGCGGCGCTGAAGATCAGCCGGATGGGCGCAGGCAACGACATGCCGGCCTTCGCCCTGGAGACGCTGGACGGTCGCACGGTGGCCTCCGCGGATTTGAAGGGGAAAGTCGTGCTTCTCAACTTTTGGGCGACCTGGTGCGGGCCCTGCAAGGATGAAATGCCCTCGCTGGAACGGCTCCGGAAGCAATTCGATCCCGCCGACGTGGTGCTCTTGTCCGTCACCACTGATCACCAGCGCGAGGGCATCCAGGCGTTCATGAAGCACCTGGGGCTGGCCTTGCCGGTGCTGCTCGACGAAGATCAGGAGGTGTCCGGCTCCTTCATGGTGCGCGGCTTGCCGACGACGTTCCTGGTCGGCAAGGACGGCAAACTGGCCGGGCGGGCGGTCGGACCGAGGGCCTGGGACAGTCCCGAGGCGGTCGCGCTGCTTCGGGGTCTCAAGGGGGTCGCCCGGTGATCCGTCTCGTCCAACAGAGCGCCAGGCCGGTCGCGCTCGCGCTGGTCCTTCTCTATCTGGTCCTCGGGGTCGCCGCCTCGGCTTGCCTCTTCGATCCGTCCGCCTCGACGCCATCGAGCCAGCACCAACACCATCGGCACCATCAGGGCAGCGGTCCCGTCCATTCCACCCTCTGTGCCTGGGCCTGCCAGGTCAATCCCGCGCAAGGTTTGATTTCCGCCGCGCCTCAGATGGCGTCGCAACTCATGGCGACGTTCTTCTTGCTTGCCCTCTCGTCGCTTCCGGTGATCCGCCACGGATCGTCCCTCCGCTCCCGCGCTCCGCCCCGCTGATCTCCTCGCACAGTCGCATCGTTTCAGTTGACGCATGACGGAGTCCCGCGTTTGCCGCCTTGTGGCGGGAACGGGCGCGCCGGCTCATGCACGGGGTTCATCTATCTATTCTGTTCGAAGGAGTATCGTGATGGCGTGGAATCGGATCCGGCAACAATGCGGCGTAGCAACTTGTACCCGGAGCCTGGCGCTGGCCCTGTTCCTGTTGGGCATGAGCCCCGGGGCGCAGATTTTCGCGCAGGAACCGACCGCACAGAGCGGGTCGGCGGCCGAGCCCTCGGAGCGGGAAAAACACCTGAGAAAAGAGCTTCAGAAGATTCTGGAGGAGTTGGATCAGCTCCAGCAAGCCAAGCCGGAGGACGACCATCGGACGCCGGAAGGCACCAGCATCATTAAAAGTAAGGTGGAACCGGAAACACCTGGCGTGGCGCCTGAATTGGAACTGACGGATATGAGCATCATCAGTAATCGCGCTCAAAAGCATCCGGAGGGTATATCGCTCTCAGCAACCCCTCGGTCCGAATACGACTCCCAACCGACGAGACAGATGCGAGAGTCCTTGGAATCGCTGCCCGGCGTGATCGTCCGGCAAGCGAACGGGCCTCGGGACTTCAGCATCTCGATTCGCGGCTCAGGGGTCAAGACTACGTTCGCGATCAGGGATATCAAAATGTATGAAGACGGAATCGGCCAAACCCAATCCGACGGCTTGAGCCGGATGGACTTGCACGATCCCTGGTTTATGGAGAGTGTGGAGGTCACCCGAGGCGCCTCCTCTTCGCTGTACGACAACTATGCCATCGGCGGGATGGTGCAATTCAAAACCCGACGGGGCCGCGACATCGACGGCGCTGAATCGTTCTTCAGCGCCGGCTCGTACGGCTATCAGAAGTATGCCTTTGCCGCCGGGCAGCAGACCGCGAACGTCGATATCGCCATGTTCGCCAGCCAGGTGGCCGAGGACGGCTATATCAGCCACAGCGGGTATAACACCCAAACCCTCAACTTCAACGTTCGCTTCAAAGTCGACGACAAGCAGAACTTCTACTTCAAGGCGCTCTCGAATTGGCTCGACGCGCAGGTGCCGACCCGGTTGACGCTCTCGCAGTTTGCGAACAATCCCCGGCAGGCCGGCGGCACCGGCTGCACCACCAGTTTTTGCAACAATGCCTTGCTCTTGGCGCAGCGGCGGCTGGACCGACGCACGATCATCGGCGGCCTCTACGAGCGGCAGATCGACGCCAATACCGTCCTGACGATGGAAGGCGATTACGATGTCAAGGATATCAATCAGACGTTCTCGCAAATTGGCGACGCCGTTAACCCAAACTGGAAGCATTACACCGATCTGCGGCACGACGGGCGCCTGGCAGACATGCCGCTCAAAAGCTACCTTGGGTTTTTCGTGAACAACATGGAGCAAGAGTCACAGACCTTTGCCAATTCCATCAACGGCACCGGCACGCGCGGCGTCCTCGTGCAAAATAGCCGCGGCACGATTCGGAATATCGGCGGACGTTTCCGAGAAGAACTGGAATTTGCGCCGAAATGGATTTGGGCAGCCGGGTTGGGGTATGAGCAATCCATCGTGAGCGTCCAGACGATCGGCTATACGTCGGGCGCCGTCAATACCCGGGCGAATGTCAGCCGCACCTATGACAACTGGGCGCCGGAGATGTCCCTCACCTGGAATCCGGCCGAAGGCTATAAACACTGGGTGCGGGCGTCCACGGCTTATGGGATACCCGGATTCGGCAACCTGACCACCAACCGCTTCACCGGGCTGGCCGGCACGAACTTCGATCTCAAACCGCAGAAAAACCTGAACCTCGAAATCGGCACCAACTCGAAACTTACCAAGGATTTCTCGATCCAACTCGTCGGGTATTGGATTTTCTTCAAGAACGAAATCATCCAGCAAGTCGTTTCGGACACGGGCGGGACGGCGTCGATCAACGCCGATGGATCGGAATATCGAGGCATCGAGCTCAGCTACGACTGGCGACCCTGGGCCGGGTGGCGATTCTCGGGCGCCTATACGCACGTGACCGGCACATACACTAATTTCACGGACACGTTTTTGGTCGGTGGCAAGGCGACGAATTTTGTGAGAAACGGGAATCAGGTCCCCAACGTGGCGCGGGATGTGCTGAATTTCAAGGAAGCGTATGACGACCCGGCGGGATGGGGAGGCTGGTTCGAGACGAGCTACTGGAACAGCTATTATCTCAACAACGCCAATACGGTCGGCGCGCCGGCCTACTGGCTGATGAATGCCAACCTGCACAAGAATTTCGAGTTCGGAAGCAACCCCTATTATGTTCGCTTTGCCAAGTTCTACGTCCAGGTGGACAACATTGTCGACAAGACGTATGTCGCGTCCGGCAACGTGGTGGCGGACAGCACGGCGGATGCGAACAAGACGTTGTTCTTCGCCGGCTATGGGCGGGCCGTCTACGCCGGTCTGACACTGGGCTTTTGACGGAGGGAACGATGCCCACCATGGCGCGTAGGGCGTTTGTTCCAACGATCGGTGGCCTGGTTTGCTGCAGCGTCTTGTGCGTGGCCGCCGCCGGCATGGCGCAAGACGCGGTGCCTGCCGACCAGGCCGTCGCCCGGGCCGAGCGGATCAAGGAACTGCAGGCGCAGGCCGCTCGGATCAGAAGCGAGTTGGCGGCCCTAAAGCAGACGAAGGGCAACAAGACATCGGCGATTGCCAAGAAACCGCCGACAGCCAAGAAGCCGCCCGAGGGCGTGACCCGATCTGCGGCGCCTCGCGAGGAATTCACCGAACAGCCCACCCGCCACATGCGGGAGTCGCTGGAGTCCCTGCCGGGCATGACGGTCCGGCAAGGAGATGGGCCGCGCGATTTCAACATCTCGATCCGCGGCTCCGGGGCCGGCGGAGGGCGGTAGAAGCAGTTGATGCCAGACCGGCTTGGTGTAGCAGACATGAGCAACCGTCTGTAGACAAGTCATCGGACTTGGGTCTACATGGCGGACTTGAACGATCAGTCGAAACGTGAAGGAGTTGTTCCGGTGAAGCGTGTGCTGTTCCCCATGGCCGTGGTGCTGGCCGGGCTCTACCTGCTGTTGGCCGGAATGGCCTCGGTCTGCCTGTTCGGCCACGGGGAAACGCACGCCGGCGACCACCATCATCACGGCGGTCAGCCGGTCCATTCGACGCTCTGCGTCTGGGCCTGCCAGGCCAACGATGGACCGATCCAGGCGTCCATCCCCCCAGCCCTGCTCCTTGTTCTGCTGAGCCTAGGGCTCAGTCGTTCCCTCGACGCTCCCAACCTGGGTTTTCTCGTCAGCTCAACTCACGCCCGCGCCCCTCCCCGCTGATCCTTTCCCTATCTGATTCGACGTTGTGACAACAAGGTGTGGCTTGCGTTCGCGCCGAGTCCGGCTTGCCCCTTCTTGGGGTGTCTGAAGCTGCGCTAGAGCGGGATGCACCTGCGCCGACCATTTGGCATCTGTTTGACACGAGAGCTGACAAGGGTCCGGGGTGGACTGGCCTCCTTACCCGGACCCGTACCGGGGCGCAGGTGGTCCTCCTGGCCTGCTCCCCGGCCCTATGCGATGGCGTGCAATGAACCATCATTGAAAGGGAGTGGAAGGATGACGCGAATGTTCTTGCCTGGAGCGGTGTTGATGCTGGCCATGGTTGGGTCTGCCTCGGCTGAGGAGGCGCCCATACCTGTCGCTCGGGACAACCAGGAAATGGGGCAAGCGATCGTCCAGATCGGCGGCCGGCAGTGCGAGTACCACCGTAGCGACGTGGAGGGGGCGCTTCGCCGGTTCGACACGGTGCGGCAGGTCGAGTTCTTGAACAACCATGGAACCGTGCTGGTCCGATTCGAGCGCGGAACCGTACAGCCCGATCAATTAGCGCAAGCGGTCGAGCGGGCCCTGGCCATGGGCTGGGGCTGCAAGGCCTGGGTGGAATGAAGCGGAGGAGTCATTGAGCCATCTGTGAGTGACGGCGCGAAGACGGACCCGGTTCAGGCGGTATAGCCTACCTCCCTTGGCGGGTCCTGCGGGCGGCAGCGGACCGGCTGCCGCTCGCCCCGCCGCCGTCCTGAATGGGAGGGGCGAGCCATGGACAAGCCGTTGCTGCGGGTCGGGGAGGCGGCCCAGGTTCTGAACGTCAGCCGCTGGACGATCTATCGGTGGATCGAGGAAGGGCGTCTGGAAGCGACCAGGCTCAGTAAGGGGAGTCTGCGGGTGTTTCGAGAGTCCGTGACGGACCTGGTGGAGAGGAATCGTGTGGAGGAAGGGATGCCGGCCGAAGCCGTCCATGGGGCGCGTGCAGGTCTAGGCACCGGGCGTCGGTAGCCATGTCGTCGAATTCGGAGGTGGGCTCAGTGGCCGATAAGACGCGAGACAGGTCCGGATGTTGTGCACCCTTCATCCGGATCTTACCGGGGTGGGAGGGGTGCCTCCCTCTTCCACCCCGGCCCTTCGGGGGTAGACCGGGACGGCGGCTCTCGGCGTCAGGAGGGAATGGGCATGCAAGGGAAATAGAAACGCAACAGGAGGGGAGGATGCGCAAGGGAGGAGTCATACTGTGCGGCCTGCTCGGAGTGATGGCGGGATTGGGTTTTGGACTCGATGGGCATGCCCATCGAGTCCCATCGGACAGGGAGGATTGTTCGCAGTTCCAGTTCGACATGCCGCGCCAGGTGGCGGAAGCCATGGCGAACCCGGCGCGCAAGGTGACGACGGGGCAAGATCGGAACGCCAAGAATCTGCTACAGCCCTCTTCGCAGGCGCTGACCGTGGCCTTGCACCGGGCCGGCCGAGTCGAGGGGGCGGCGACAGCCGATCCGGGCGTCTCGCTTCCCGGCGCGTACTCAGGATTGTTGCCCGTGACGGTTCCGCGAGACGGGCTCTATCGCGTGAGCGCCACGGCGCCGCTCTGGCTGAAGGTGTTTACGGGGCAGACTCGTGTCCGTTCGGACCGGTTTGAACTCCAGACCGGGTGCGACCGGACGTTCAAGAGTTTCACCTACCGGCTCTCAGCCGGCCGGTTCTACTGGATCGAGTTGTCATCGGATCAATCAAACATCACCGTGGCGATCACACCGGAATGAAATCGAAGGAGGACACCATGCGAAGAACCGTTATTGCGTTGTTCACTGTAGCTTGTTTCTGCGTTGGCGCGATGCTGGCGGCCGATCCGTCTCGTGCCGGGGGCCCCGACGATCATGCGAAGGAAAGCGTAAAACATGCCAAGGAAGGGATCGGCCATGCGAAAGAGGCCGTGAAACATCTGGAGGAGTCGCTCAAAACCGGGGGAGATGCCCACGCCAAAGAGGCGCTCCAGCACGCCAAGGATGCGCTCAAGCATGCGGAGGAGTCGCTCGCGCATGCGGAGCACGGCTCGGATCAACACGCACCGGCGAAAAAATGACGTCGCAACCACGGTCCTGCGGCCACGGCGGGCCTGCTCATGCGATGGATGAGGTGGTGCGTAGCATGGGTAGGTAAGCATTGGCAGGCAAGGTGAAACGAACCGGATGAGATGCCGAATCGGATCGGCAGTGAAAGGGGGCCTATGCGACGAGCGCTGACGTTGCTGTTGACGGTGGGGATGTTGCTGGGAGCTGCGCCGCTGTGGGCCGAGGATGCGAGGCTTGAAAGTCTGCTCCGCGCCCACTTTTTCAACAAGGAGTTCGATGGGTTCAACTATTACATGCTGGAGATTGAAGCCGATCAGTCCGGGGATGGCGGCATCAGGGAAGTGACGGCCGTGGCCAAGGGGGAATTCCTCGGCCAGGTCCAGCGGGTGAAGGCGCTGTTTTTAATCGTGGGAGATCGAGTCGAGGGGGGACAAGTCCTCGAGAAGAACGGACTCCCCCCTTGTCTGTCTTCCGCTCCCAAGTCCGGAAAGTCCTTATAGTCATTCGATATTGGACAACCAGAGGAGGTGGCCGATGCATGGGAGTCTGGCGTTGGGATTGGCTGTGGCAGTGATGTTGATGACGGGCGTATCCGTCGGTGTGGCTCACCACGCAGGTGGTGTGGAGGTCGGCGACTTGGAGACGGGCGGGGTGGTCGGGCAGCCCTTCAAGGAACTGACGGTGGATGCGGACTTGATCGCGATCGAGGCGGGGGGAATCAAGATGTGGTACCCCTCCGTGATTATCCTGGACCTGAAAGTGCGGCCCGGTCGGCCGGTCGTGCTCAAGGTCGTGAACAAGTCGTCGGTGGAGCGCGGCTTTTTGATGACGGCGGATGGGGCGTTCGAGGCGCCCACGGTGTTGAAGGCGCAGGTGGTGCTCAAACCAGGCGAAACCAAGTACATCGGTGTGCCGACCAGCGACTTGCTCTATGCGACTCAGGGCAGCACGTTGATTTACAGGGACCAACTGAATCCCGGTTCGGCCGGCGGCAAGCTGCTTATGATCCGTTAGCCGTCTCGTCGCTATTCGGGACAATTGCAACGCCTCGTCCGCCGGGTCGGCGGGCGAGGCGTTGCTGTTAGCGCCAGTAGTAGTAGCGGTACCAGGGGCCGTAAGAGGGGTGCCAGGCCGGGCCGGAGTAAGAGCCGGGTCTGGATGCCTGGTTGTCCCTCATGGGCCAGACCTTCAGGTATTTGATCTCCAGTGTCGGGTAAGTATAGTCCGTTTCGTCGAGCGGCAGGATGGTGGCGCCGCTGACTTCGCCGACGATCGTGACACGCGTGCCGGGCGGGAGCGTGGCCGGGTCCAGAAACTCCTTCTGCATCGCCAGGAAGCGCCCTTCGGAGGTGGTGCGGTCCTTGCCGGGCGCTTGGGAATCCTCCAGTGGAATCTGCAAGACCTCGATGCGGGTCCCCTCCTTCAGCCGTTTGGCGGAGAGGACTTCACCGCCGACGATGACCAGCCGGCCACGGTAGGAGTCCGGCGAGTCCTTGAGCTGGGCGAAGGTGAGGGTCCGGTCCACTTGCATTTGGAGCGAGGCGGGGAGAACGGAGGCCGCGCAACCGGCGAGGAGCCCCGATAGAACAAGGAGCGAGAGACGGAACGACAACCACATGCGGATATTATAACAAAGCAGGTGAGAAAGCCGGCGATTGGATTATAATACGTCTCTCGTGCAGGCACTTATCGGGAAAGGAGTGGTGGGTATGCGGCGACATGGACTGAGACTGGCGACAACGGCGGCGCTTCTGGGAGTCGTCCTGACCCTCGGCCCCCCGGCTTCTGCCCAGGCCGGCACTGCGGCGCTGAAGGGTAAATTCGAGGAGATCAAGGAACCGTCCACCCATCAGCCGGGCAAGGTGAAGTTGACGGAATTCGCGGACTTCTACTGCCCGCATTGCCACCGGTTCGAGCAGGAAGCCGTGCCGATCCTGGAAAAAGAATTCGGGAAAAGTCTCGAAGTGACGATGGTGGGGTTCCCGGTCATGCCGGGCAAGCTGCCCACGGCCTTTGAAATGTACGAACAGGCCAAGACGATGGGCAAGGGCAACGAGATGAAGCGGGTGCTCTTTCGCACGATTCACAAGGACAAGACGCACTTGCTGGACCGGGTGATCCGCGAATCGCTGATTAGGGAGGTCGGGCTGGATGTCAAGACCTTCGAGGAGGGGCTGGCCAGCGGCAAGCCGCTCAAGGCGGTGGACCTGGGCAAGGAATGGGGCATGAAGGTGAACGTGCAGCAGACCCCCACTGTGCTGCTCGACGGCAACATCAAAATCGAGGCGATCGACCCGGACAACCTTCGGGTCGTCATCCGCAGTATCTTGGACTCGGACAAGAAAAAGTGACGCCGCGAATGCGGACAACCGTTTTCCCTGCATCTCTCCTCCTGGCTGGATTGTTGGCCAGCCTGGTGTTGTGCAGCGCTGATCGCTCCCTGGCGGCGAAACGGGATGTGCCGACTCCGGCTGCGCCGTCCGATTTGCAAGCGCAGATCCGCAGCGCGGCCTCGAAGGTCAAACCGGCCATCGTGAACATCGCCGCCACCGTGCTGGTGCGGGACCAGGCCCTCAGCGACGAAGGCCTGCCGTTCGGCCTGTTTCCGGAGGGGCCGCCCAGGCGACAGTACGGCCAGGGCTCGGGCGTGATCGTGTCCGAGGACGGGCACATCATCACGAACAACCATGTGGTGGCGGATGCGACCGAGGTGGAGGTGTTGCTGGCGGACCGGCGTCAGTTCAAGGGACGCGTGGTCGCCACCGATCCCAAGACCGACGTGGCGGTCGTCAAGATCGATGCCACCGCCCTCCCCGCCGTGGCCTGGGGCGATTCCAGCCAGTTGGCGGCGGGCGATTTCGTGCTGGCCATCGGCAATCCCATGGGGCTCAACCAGACCGTGACTTTCGGCATCGTGAGCGCGGTCGGACGCGCGGACGTGGGCGTGGCCGATTATGAAGATTTCATCCAGGTGGATGCGCCGATCAATCCGGGCAATTCGGGCGGGGCCTTGATCAACGTCAAAGGCGAGCTGGTGGGGATCAACACGGCCATCGCCAGCGTCACGGGCGGCAGCGTTGGCGTCGGCTTCGCCATCCCGAGCAACATGGCGCGGGCGGCGATGCAGAGCCTGCTGAAGACCGGCCGGGTCGTGCGGGGGTTCCTGGGGGCGACCACGCAGGATGTCCTGCCACAGTTGGGCAAGCTCTTCGGTCTGCCGGACGTGAAGGGCGCAATCGTGACGGATGTGTTCGCCCGGGGGTCCGCCGAGAAAGCCGGCCTCAAGCGCGGCGACGTGGTGGTGCGGTTCGACGGCAAGGAGGTGCTGGATTCGGGCCGCCTTCGCAATTGGGTCGCCGTGTCGGCGATCGGCAGCAAGCACAAGCTTGATCTCGTCCGGGAGGGGAAGTCCCTGCAAGTCGAGCTGGTGATTCAAGAAGCGCCCCGCGAACGGACCAAGCGTATTCCCCCGCAAGCCAAATCGGACGCCGACGGTCATCCGTTCGGCGGGCTGATGGTGGACGAGATCACGCCGGCTATCGGGCGTCAGTTGGGCTTCGGCTCGATCACGGGGGTCGTCGTGACCACGGTGGACGAGGGGAGCCTGGCCGAAGGGGCCGGCCTCATGCCGGGCGACCTGATTATGGAGGTCAATCGCCAACCCATCACGGACCTTGCCTCCTTCCAGAAAGCCGTCCAACCGATCAAGCCCAAGGACGTGACCCTCCTTCTCATCAACCGCCAGAGCACCTACCTGTACGTGCCGCTCGAAGGGGAATAGGGGGGAGCCTCGGGTGACGAAGGGCGAGCAGCTTGTCGCGGCATGATGCGACGATGCCGGTTATCTTGTTATTGCCCGATGTGACACGCGCGTCGCCTCTAACCGACCATCGGAACGGCGACGCTTCGGGCATCTCGCCGCTGTGTGTCCATAGACGCCATGCCGCCGGGTCTTCGCCGCTCATCCCTTCCACCCGAGGCAATGAAGTAAAGATGGAGGAAACTCATTGAATTGGTACAGCTTTCAAAGTAGACTTTCTTTCCGTTTAGCTAAAGACCACTGCGACGGTCTGCGCTAGCATGAGCGGCAATATAATTGTTTGGCCGGCGAGGAGATAGCGATGTTTACACTGTACATGGACAAGTTTAGAGGCTTTCAGGAAACAACTATTCCGCTTGTAGAGGTAAATTTTCTCGTGGGCGAGAACAGTACAGGCAAATCATCGCTTCTTGGCTTGGCTAATCTGCTGTCTTCTCCTGATTTCTGGTTCTCTCAGAATTTCAATCTTCCAGAATATGAATTTGGGGGGTTTGTCGATATTTTGTCAGCAGGATGCAAGAGGACCGAAGAATTTTCTTTTGGAGCTGCCATGTCCTTGAGGCATAGAGAGACCAGAGAAGAAAAGGATTACACATATTTAGTTTCGTACCGGGAAAAAGACAGCCTGCCCATGCTCTCATTGTTTTCCTGTCTAGATGGTAACAGGCTTATCTCATTCAGGCAGTTCAGGAACACATATCGGCGTTGCACTGAGACATTGCATGCTGAGCATATTCCAAAGAACAAGGCGGCGAAGTTTGCTTTGCTGCGGAGTCAGTCATTGAGGGCGGAGGAGGATTTTAGCGCGTTGCCAAAGAGCTTACCTGTGCGTGGTGGTTTGATCCCCATGCTCGCAATGCTAGAGGGTGAATCTGGTGATAAAAAGCCCGATGAAGGAGTATTTATGTTGCCCGTGCCACCTCTAGGTCATGATGTTGCTTGGCTCGCCCCAATCCGAACCAAACCCAAGCGGACCTATGATGGATATGGGCAACCCTTTAGTCCAGAGGGTGAACACACTCCATATATCATCCGAAAGAAGCTTGAGTCACGAACTGGCGCCCAAGAGTTTCGCGATGCCTTGTCGAGGTTCGGGGCCGAAAGCGGGCTTTTTTCTGATGTGACGGTCCATGATCTTGGAAGGGATGCTGTGTCACCTTTCGAGCTGATGATCCGTCTTCGGAAAGATTGTGACTTGCGGATAAATAGCGTCGGGTATGGAGTCTCCCAAGTGTTGCCACTGGTTGTTGAAATGCTAGCAAGAAGAAAAAATTCTTGGTTTGCCATGCAGCAACCCGAAGTGCATTTGCATCCTCGGGCTCAAGGCGCTCTAGGTGACGTTATATACAATGTCGCAGAGCGTGACAATAAGCGGTTTCTCATTGAAACCCATAGTGATTTCACGATCGATCGATTCCGCATGAACTATCGAAATAACCCCCAGCATAAATCGAATGCGCAAGTACTCTTCTTCCAGCGTGATAACACTGGGAACCATGTTTGCCGTATTCCCATCGAGAAGAACGGCGAGTACTCACGTGATCAGCCCCCTGCGTTCAGAGAATTCTTTCTGAAAGAACAAATGAATGTCTTGGGGCTGTGAGCGTGTGTATCGTAATTGACACGGATGTATTGGGGTGCGTCTTCGACCCTGCAAATACAAGGCACAGCAACTATATTCCAGTAACAGATTGGATTACCAAGGGTGAGGGGTTTCTTGTGCTAGGAGGGACCGAGTATTTAAGACAACTGCGAGATGCGCCAAGGTACTACAAAGTGATGGTCGAGCTCAAGAAAATGGGGCGGGTCATGAGGATTCGGGATGTGCTTGTTGATGAACAATGCAAGCAAGTCTGGCTTCTATTGGGAAGCAACACGAGATGTGATGATGCTCACCTTATTGCAATTATACGAGCCTCTGGGTGTCGTCTGATTTGCTCTAATGACAAGAGAGCTGATACTTACCTAAAGAACAAAAGATACTATCTGCGGCGTCAGAAACCTCCGTCAATTTATAGGAATAGCGACCACCGACACTTACTTTGCCGGCGAAATATTGTAAATATTCGCGGAACATGAGATTCGGTCCTTCGCCCTTACTTTTATTGAGTCGGGGTGTTAAGAGTTTGCGCTGGGAGTAAGTCTGGTCTAACTATGTTTTGACCGGCTTTCCCTTCCATTCCTGGGCGATGCGGTCGGCGAGGAAGAGTTTCAGGAGCGTTTGGTAGGGCACGTCCCGTTTGTTGGCCAGGGTTTTGATCTGGTCGAGCAGCGACTTGGGCAGTCGGAGCGAGATGGTTTCGGTGGACGGCTTCAGATTCGGAAATAGCGTACGGGTCGCTTTGGCATAGTCCACGTACTCGGTCGAATCGTGAGTGGCCCAAAAGTCGGCTTCTTCCCGCTCACTCTTGAACGTCGGTTTCTTTTTGAGCTTGCTCATGGTAGCGGTTTCGCTCCTTCCTGCTCATGTCTCTCGCCGAGATGATTCGCAGACGGCTTGCTCGCACGGTAAACACCAGAAACAGTAGCCGTCCCGCATCGGTCTGGCCCAGCGCATAGTGTCGCGCCTCTTGCGCGGAGTGGGGCTCGTCATCGGCAACCACGAGCGGCCGGTTGAAGAAGGCCTGCTCGCATTCCCACGGCGTGACGTGATGCCGTTCCCAGTTCTTCCCGAGGTTGCCCTCGTCCCAATCGAACCCCTCGAGTTGCGCAAGATCAGCCATGCGAAATCATGGTCATGTATATGGCAACAATATACGTCATGTTCTCGACTGTCAAGTCCGGGAAGGTGTGCGGAGGTTCATTGACGCAGGCGAGTCGGCGGTGCTATCGTCGTGGCACGTTATTACTATTCGTAGCACTAAGAGGCTGGCATGAAGAAGCTCGTGCGGTTTGGGGTGTCGCTGGACCATCATTTGCTGGACGATTTCGACCGGCTGATCGCCCGCAAGAAATACGCGACGCGGTCGGAGGCGTTGCGGGACCTGATCCGCGACAACCTGGTCGGGCAGGAATGGGACGAAAACAAGGACACGGTCGGTACCATCACGCTCCTCTATGACCATCACGTCCGTTCGCTGACGGAGAAGCTGACCGACATTCAGCACGACTACGAGAAGCTGATTCTCTCCGCCATGCACGTGCATCTGGATCATGATCACTGTCTGGAGGTGTTGGCGGTGCGGGGCAAGGGGCGGGAGATCAGAAAGGTCGCGGACCGGCTCATCGCGACCAAGGGGGTCAAGCACGGCAAGCTGACCATGACGACCACGGGGAAGGGGCTCAGCTAGCAGGATGTTGAAAAAGTCCGCCAGCTTCGTTCTCGCATCGCTCAGAGACTCCACGTACGGCAAGGAGTATGCGTCGTCTCTTCGCCCGCTGCGGCCGAGCCACGGGAACAGCGCGTGTGTTTGACGCACGCGGGGCGGGGGGTGAGAAGGAGGCCTTTTTGACCATCCTGCGGGGAATTCTCCTGTCGTCTCTGGCCAGCGAGCCATTGGCATCCGAGCGATTCCACAATAGTTTGTCAACAGCTTGCTAGCCGGCTGAGAGCGTCCCGTGGCTGCCGCTTTCCGATTCCGACTTCAACTCGTGCTCGCGTGTCTCATGACCGGCCTGGCCCATGCCCACGAGCCTGCGGAAGAGGGTACTGTCGTCCTGCCGGATGTGCCGGTGCTGGCCGAGCGGCTGACGGCCGCGTCCTCCGAACATATCATCCCGGACAAAGACATTCAGCTCCAGCCCCAGGGCCGGCCGGGCAATCTGCTGCGGCTCGCCCCCGGCATCCTGTCCGTCGAACATTCCGGCGGGGCAGGCAAGGCCGACCAGTATTTCTTGCGGGGGTTCGATGCGGATCACGGGACCGATATCGCCGTGTTCCGGGACGGGATGCCGGTCAACTTGCGCAGCAACGCCCATGGGCAGGGCTATACGGACCTCAACTTCATCATTCCGGAGACGATCAAGGAGGTGCAGGTCTACAAGGGGCCCTATCACGTCCAGTATGGGGATTTCGATACGGGGGCGGCGGTCGAGTTCGTCACCCGCGAGACGGTGGAAGAGGGTATCGTGCAGGCGGCCGGGGGGCAGTTCAACCAGCAACGGTATATGACGATGTTTTCTCCGACCACCGGCAAGGTGCGGACGCTGATCGCCGCAGAGGGATATCATATGGACGGCCCCTTCCTGAGCGCGAATCGCTACAACCGCTTCAACGGCCTGGCCAAAGCCACGATGAATCCCACGGGCCGGTCGGAGCTCAGCCTGACCGGCACGTACTACCAGGGCCGGTGGAATGCGTCCGGGCAGGTCCCGCTGCAATCGGTCAATAATGGACAGATCGACCGGTTTGGCTCGCTGGACCCGACCGAAGGGGGGAGGACGGAGCGGGCGACGGCCGCCCTCCGCTACCATTACGATGCGCCCGGCGGGGGGCGCTTCTTCGCGGACCTCTACGGCCAGTATTACAAGCTGGACCTGTACAGCAATTTCACCTTCTTTCTGGACAATCCGATGAGCGGCGACGGGATCGAACAGAACGATCGGCGCGTCATCTATGGCAGCGACGTCGGCTATCGCCAAGCGGGCGAGGTGGTGGGCATCGCCGGCGCCGCGACGGTGGGCGTCCAGACCCGTGTGGACGATGCGCAGGTCCGCCTGGGCACTCAGCAGCGGCGAATGCGTCTGGGCACGACCTCCGACAGCGACGTGCTGGAAGCGTCCTATTCACCCTATCTGAAGCTGGAGTTGCAACCGACGCCCTGGATGCGCCTCAACGGCGGCGTGCGCGGCGACATCTTCACATTTGACGTCCGCAACCGCTGCGCAACCTGCCCGCGGCAGCCCCACGGACGAACCGATGCGGCCATTGCGAGCACGAAGGGCAATCTGGTGTTGGGGCCTTGGTTCGGGACCGAGTTCTTCCTGAACTTCGGCACCGGTTTCCACAGCAACGATGCCCGGGCCGTGGTGAGCAGTTCCTCGGTCCAGTCGCTGCCGCGCGCCACGGCTTACGAAGTCGGGGTACGCACCAAGCAATGGGATCGGGTCGAGCTGTTGGCCTCCCTGTGGGCCCTGGACCTCTCCTCCGAGTTGGTTTTTGCGGGGGACGCCGGCACGACGGAAATTCGCGGCGCGACGAGACGCTATGGGACGGAGTTGGGCGCCCGGCTGCAATTGCTCGACTGGCTGAGTCTGCGCGGGGACCTGACCATGACCCATGCCGAATTTCGCGGGACGGGGCAGGCGGTGCCCCTGGCCCCGGAGCTGACCGGCCAGGCAGGCCTGACCGCCACGCTGCCCAACGGCTTGACCTCCTCGCTGCAAATGGTCCATATGGGGAGACGTCCGGCGGTCGAAGATCGGTCGGTCTACCTCAAAGGGTTCACCTTCTTCGATTGGGTCAACCGTTATCGCGTGCCGGTCAAGATGGAGCGAGGTCGGCTGGAGGCGTTTTTTACGATTCAGAACCTGTTCGACGCGCAATGGCGGCAGGCCCAGTTTTTCTACGAGTCGCGCGTCAATCCGACCGCGCAGGCCGTCTCCGATGTCCACTTCTCGCCTGGCACGCCGCGCAATATCATGGGGGGGATCGCGTGGGTATTTTGATGAAGCGCCGACCCCTCGCGCGATCGTTCTATGAGAAGCCGACGCTGACGGTGGCCAGAAATCTCCTTGGCAAATATCTGGTTCGGGAAAGAGCCGGCGGCCTCTTCTCCGGCCGGATCGTCGAGGTGGAGGCCTATGTCGGGCCGGAGGATCGGGCGTCCCATGCCTCGCGCGGCAAGACCAAACGGACGGAGATCATGTTCGGGCAGGCGGGGCTTACCTATGTCTATCTGATCTATGGGATGTATCACTGCTTCAATATTGTGACCGAGCGGGAGGGCTATCCGGCGGCGATTCTGGTGCGGGCGGTTGAGCTGGAAAGCGGTGAACTTGTGGATGGCCCCGGGAAGCTCTGTCGGCAGCTCGACATCAGCCGAGCGCACAACCGGCACGACCTCACGCTGGGCAAGCAGCTCTGGGTGGAAGATCGCGGCGAGCGCCTCGCGCCTCGCATGATCGTGCGCGCGCCCAGGATTGGGGTCGAATACGCAAAGGAGTGGGCGAAGAAACCCTGGCGATTGAGAATCAAGGGTCTTTAGCGAAAACAAAAAGGGGAATGCCTTGCGGCATTCCCCTTTTGCTGTGTATCGGACGGAACTCTTAGTTGATGGTCCGCTCGCCCGAGATTTTCGTCGCGGATTCGACCGGCGGCTGGACCTTGATCTGCGGCCCTTGCACCTTGGGCAGACGGTTAAACTTCCCGTCGGACCGATTGTCCGCGTCCTTCTCGACGATCCGACCGTTATTCTCGTCCACGAGATGCTGTTCGGTGTGCTTGGGGGTCACGGCGGCAGCGGCGGAGAGCGCCTTCTCGCCGGTCGCATTGGTTTGGCCCTGGTCGTTGGCGTTGCCGGAGGCCGGGTAGCCGGGATGCTTCGGCAAGAGGGCCGGATTGGCCATTGCGAGAGATACGGAGAGCGCCACGCCCAACACCGCCATCCCAGTGCTGATGAGAGTCTTCATAGCAGTCACTCCTTTGAAGTAAGTGTGAATGACGATCAATATAAGCGAATCAGTTCAGGCTGTAAGTCGGGGCGTATCTTAGCCAGCTCTGCGGACCCTGTCAATAGGGGAATCAGGATGGGTGATAGTCCGGGGAGTCTGAACGTCTATAAAGTCACAACGTCATGGCAAGGCGATGCATCAGATTGTAAACTTTAGAATTTTCAGACTTTTCAACTTTTAGGCTGAGTTAGCGCCCGCGCGGCGGGCGGCGTCCACGGCCTCCGCGGCGGCGGTAAGCGGCTCCGCGATGGACCGGCGTGGGGAGCTGGATGATCACGGTCGTCCCCTGGCCCGGTCCGCTGGCGATCGAGATCTGCCCCTGGTGTTCCTCGACGATCTTTTTGACCGTGGCCAAGCCCAAGCCGGTTCCGGCTCGTTTCGTCGTGAAGAAGGGCTCGAAGATCTTGCCCATATGTTCGGTGGGGATCGGGACCCCGTCGTTCTTGATTAGGATCTGCACGTCATGCGCGCGTCCGGCCTTCACCGGCGAGACCTGGATGTCGAGCTGGCCGCCGGGCGACATAGCCTCCAGCGAGTTTTTGAAGATACTAAGAAAGACCTGCTGGAACTTGCCGTCGTCGCAGCGGACCTGACTCAGGTTGGCGGCATAGTCCTTGGTGACCCGGATCCGGTTCATATCCAGCTCGGTGGCCACCACAGTCAGCGTATTCTCGATAATGTCCGGCACCCGGCAAAGCCGGCGGTTCAGGTCCAGCGGCTTGGCAAAGTCGAGGATCTCGTTGAGAATCGCCTCGACCCGGATGAGGTCGCGCATGGCGTTCTCCACGCGGGTCTGCGGGTCGAAATCCAGAATGCCTTCCCCCGTCACTTCTTCGAGTTGCGCCCGGATGGAAGCCAGCGGCTCGCGGATTTCCGTTGCCAGGAATGCGCTGAACTCGCCCAGGGCAGCCTGCCGCTCCTGCTTCCTGATCAAGGGCTCGGGCGCAGCCAAGGCGGCCGGCTCTGCCGCCGGTTCCATGGTTTCGCCAGACTCGGTCTCGGTTGCTTGGGCGACCGGCGGCTCTTGGAGCAGCTCGACTAGTTTGACGATCACCGGTTCCAGCACCCTGGCGTCCGAGAGCCCATATTGCAACGGGGTCTTGGAGCCCAGGGTGAGCGTGCCTCCGACTTGGCCCCGCACGAAAAAAGGCACGACCAGAGCGGAGCGGAATCGTTCTTTGTAGAGGTGTTTGTGGTCCAGGAATCGTCCCTGCGTGGAGGCCAGGTCGTTGTCCAGGCGGGTCTTTCGGTGGCGGACCGCCCAGCCGGATGCCGACGTGTCCAGGCCCAGGCGATGGCCTGGCTTGAGATCCTTTTTTTGCTCCCCTCGGACGTCGCCCGCGAGGCCCAGCACTTCCAGAATACCGGCGATCGGATCGTAGTAGGTGACCCAGGCCCGGTCGAACGGAGTGGCGGCAGCGGCCTCGTTCAGCAGGGCGGTGATCCGTTCTTGTATGGCCGGGGTGGCGTAGGAGGATGGTGGGGCCAGGACTTCGGCGGCCATGGGGATGGCCGCCTGCGCCGGAGCCGGCTCTTGGGCGACCATCGGAGGGCTGAGCAGCACCGTGCCGTCGAAGAGGCCGGCTCGCTCCAGCGACCCGGTAATGCTCTCGCCCGCGCCCTCGAGCAGGGTCCGTTCCTTCTTGGTGAAGGCGGCGCCTTCCTTCCTGCCGACGACGAGCACGCCATACAGCTTCTGTCTGTGCCGGAGCGGCAGGGCCAGCAGGGCTTTGGCTGCCGGGGTGATCATGCGGAGCCGGACGGCCCGCAGGGCTTCGCCCTCGCTCACCGGAGCCGGGGCGGCGAGCAGGCTCTGCTCCACGCCCGATAAGGTTCTGACGATGGACTGGACCTCTCGGGGCGCGAAGCCGCGCGCTCCCTGGGCGACCAGCGGACCGTTAACTCGTTCGCAAATGGCGACCAGCGCCGCATCCATGCCAAGGTCGTTGAGCGCCTCGGTCAGGGTGCGTTGGAGCGTGGTCTGCTTGCTGGCGCGCGGTTGTTCGGCTGCCTGACCCATGGGTGTTCCTCTTTCTCTAGCGGGCGCGAATCGTGACTACTCAATATGATAAGGGCGGCATTTTAGCATGCCGCCGGGCCAATTCAAGTTCAATTGATGATGCGGGGGGGCTTGCGGTGAATGACCATCTCGACCTGTCCCTGCTCGGACACCCAGAGGGTCAGGATCGTGCTGGTCACGCTGATGATCAGCGCGCCCCAGACGGAGGGCCAAAACCCTTCGACGACGAAGCCTTTGACGAGCCAGGCCACGACGTGCAGCAGGAGCGCATTGACGACGACCATGAACAGGCCCAGGGACAGGATGATGAAGGGCAAGGTGAATAGATAGAGAACGGGGCGGACGATGGCATTGAGAAACGCCAGCAGGATCACGGCGGCCACCCCGGCCGAGACCGTCTCGACCGTGATGCCCGGCACGATCTGGCTGGCCAGGAACACGGCGATGCCGGTCACCGTGAACCGGATGAGCAGTCCGCGCATCAGTGGGATCCCGGCTTCGGAGGCACGGAGGAGAAGCGCAGTTCGCTGGCCGTCATTCCGGTTGCGTCCTTGGTCACTTCAGCCACGACGCGATGCCCGACCTTGAGGGCGTCGCGGCTGCTGGTCTCCTTGGTGGTGCGGTAGCTGGTCTTGGCCGTCGTCTTGATCGTCACGGTCTTGGAGTCGGGGGTCTGAACGACGACATGATCGGCCGCGATGTCCGTCACGGTCCCCATCACGTGGGCGTTGCCTTCATGGGCCCAGGCGCCAGGGGAGACTAGGGCCAGGAAGAAAAGAATGCCGAACAAGCGTCGCATTATGGTCTCCTTCGCAATCACCGGTTAATGATGATGGGCCGGCGCGGGAGGCGCCACATCTTCGCCGCCGAGAAACCGCTTGAATGCGGCCTCTTCCTCCCGTTCCCGCTCGGTTTTCGGATTATAGCGCTTCATCTCCTCCAGTTCATCCGCCGTGATCGTTGGAAGATGGCGGATGAAGTGCACAAGCTTCCAACTGTCCTGGTCCTCTTCCGGCTTGCCTTTGCCCCAGGCCGGCATGCCGGTGAAGCGGACGCCGTTATGGATGACGAAAAACAGCTCGCCGTCCGATAGAGACTGGGTGTCGGCCAGACGCAGATCAGGAGCCTTAGGATAGACGTTCTTGCCGATCGCCGTCTTGCCGCTCCCGTCATTGGCGTGGCAGGTGGCGCAATGGTCGGCGAAGTGCTGCATCGCTTCTTGCAGGATGGCGGGGGAGGCGGGAATCGGATTGGTTGCGCTTCGCTGCGACAGGGGAATGGCCAGGTGCCGGGCCTGCCGCGCCATCATGATTTCCAGCGCGCCCGGTTCCTCCTTGGCGCTGAATCCGGTGCTGAACATCCGATAGCCGACCCAGCCGACCGCGCCGATGGCCGCGACGACCGCGAGGGTCAGGAGGCCGAGCCAGATTTTGCTGTGTGTAGTCAGGACGCACCTGCTCCTGCGACAAAAGACGCATCCAGTATACAGGCTTCACCGGTCCCTCGCCAAGGCTTGCGACAAGAGGGGTGAAACCTGTCCTGCCCAGGCCCGCGATCAGTCGAACCAGTTCCGTCCTGAACCGTTCCAGTTGACTTCCCTGTGGAGTTTCGTTACTGGTGCTGCCTGGCCGATCGGTGACTGCTGCGACCGTCTGTGCCGCCCGCACGGGGGGAGGAACGGCGATGTCCCGTTTCGATCGAGCACTGGAGATGCTGCAAACCTCGTTGAAGGTCATGTTTCACTCCGTCGGTCTTACGGGGCTCGAAGAGATCGAGCCGATTGTTCAAACCATCATCGGCAGCGAGTGCACGCCGGCTTTGTGGGCCCAACTGGGATTGCTCTGCTCCGGATATTCCACGGTCAAGCTTCGCGGCGGCACGTTGGCGGACTCGGCTGTCTGGGAGGTCGCCAAGTTTTTTTCGCGGACCCGCCCCCGGCCGGTCCAAGTGTGGCCGCCCCTGTTCGATCACCGCCGGGTGCACATCGGGACGTTACTCCAACTGTGGCGTCGTGTGGCCAGCGATACGGAGGAAGGTCTGAATGGTCGTGGAATCCGGACGATCTTGGATGTTGGGCCCTGGGGCGGCTTCAATTTCGTCGTGGGTTCCGATGGGTACACGCGGATGCCCTTCGCCAGGCTCACCTTGGCTGTCGGCAGCCTATCTGCCGTGCCGTTACACGAGCAGGGCGGCCCGTTCTTCGAAGAGTTTATGCCCCGCTATATCCGGCTCCTGGCGTCCGAGGGGCTGCCCCTTCCCGACGAGTGGCAGTATCGGAACCCAAGGCGTGATGGCGCAGGGCGTCTGGTCGAACTCTCCCGCGTGTATTATTTCCCGAACCATACCTACGATCGCCGCACGTTCGTGAAGGTCCGATTTTCCAAAGAATTCGAAACCTATGAAGAGGTGCTCGTGCGGGATTTGCTGGAAGGGCTGGCCAGGCTCTTCCACACCACGGATTGGGACGCCTATAAGGCGGAGACTCCGGACGTGGATGTGCGGTTCGACATCCAGGACTTCATCTCCCTCAACCACGTGCTGGAGGGTCTGTATACCCGCCCCGAGAGCGAAGAGGCGCTGTTGCAGGAGATCAAGGAGGGGTTTCGCGGCGCCATTCGCCAACGGCGGGTGCTCTACGATTTCCTGGATCGAATCGTTGCTTCCAAGTGGGTTGAGAATCTCTCCTGGGCGATCGCGCAAACGGTGTTGGGCATCAAGCGGTACGAGCGGCCGTTCAGTCTCAGCCGAGAGATCATCACGACCCCGCTTCCGGCCCGGCTCATGATCCCCGTGTATCGGCATCTGACGGCCTACCACGATATGATCGCTGCGCGGCGCCCGTCCGGTTTGTCCGCCTAGCGCCTGTTGAGCCCTTTCCAGACCGGCTCAGTTGAGGTCGTTGCGCGGATCTTGGTGGCCTCCAGGAGCCCGACCCCGGCGGTGATGCGTCGTCGGTGGAAACGGCCGAACCCTAGCTCCCGCAACCATCCCTCGACCTCTGCCCACCCGTAGGATCGTCCGCTCGCGGTGAACTTGTACATAACCAATGAAAACACGGCGGCTTCTGTCGGCCCGGTCAGGGTCTTATCGAGGAAGAATTCCACGATAAACAGTTTGCCGGTCGGGCGCAGCGCGTCATGGATGCGTCCCAACAGGACCCGGTTCTCCCGCTCGTTGAAATCGTGCAGGATGTTGGCCGCAAGGGCCGCGTCGTACCCGCCTCCGAAGTCGGCGGAGAAGACGTCTCCGTGTCGCAGGATCAGGCGGCGCTGGAGGTTGTGGCGGCGGATCAAGGCCTTTGCGGTTGCCACGTGCTGGTCGACGATCGTGCCGGTCAGTCCGGGATATCGCCGCGCCAGCTCGACGGCATAGGACCCAGGCCCTCCGGCGACGTCCAGAAACCGCGCGGCCCCTCGCCGAAGGCGCATGGCCGCAACCGTCGGCGGTGCAAGGATGTGGCTGCGCTCGTACATGGCCAGGGCGAACCGGCGGCGGAACGAGGGCGTGGCCGTCAGTGCCGCCCAGCCCCGCCTCCCGCTCCTGATCGTGGCCGTCATGTCCGTCCAATCCGACCAATGGTGGTTCAGGAGCCAGAGCAGATTGGTAATGGCCGTGGGACTTTTCCCATCCAGATAGTGCCGGCCCAGGTCGGTATTGCCGTACCGGCGGCGTCGGAGCAGGAGCAGGCCCATGCCGATCAAGGCGTTGAGGAGCAGGCGCAGGCCTTCTCGGTCGGCCTTGCATCGAACGGCCAGGTCCTCAATCGTTCGCCACTGTGTTCCGATGGCGGTGAAGAGCCCTAATTCGTTGGCAACCAGTAACGCCTTGGATTCGGCATAGCTGTTGGCCAATTCCATCAACTCGGCGTAGGTCTTCAGCATGGCGTCAGGTCAACGTACGTCCATGTCCAGCAGCATGCCGTGCGCAAAGTGAGGGGTTCGCGTCACCGGGTCGGAAAGAAAGCAGATCAAGCCATATCGGCCCGGCTGGAGATCGACCGAAAAGAACCCTTCCTGCCCCGGGGCAAGGCCGGTCACTCCGCCGATATGGCGGCCGGCTTGATTGTCCGGGTTGCCGGGGACGAACGCGTCGAGGAAGTCTTGGGTCGTCGCTCCCGACGCAAGCTGAACGAAGACGATCTCGTGCGCCTGGCGGCCGCTGTTATGCATTCGAACCGTCTGCGGTCCGACGCGCAGCGGGTGGTCGCTCGAAAAGGAAAAATCCCGCGCCGTGATCGTGACGTCCGCCAAGGGCGGCTGGGGCGCCTGTTTCACGGAAGCGCTCACCCGCAACGAGCGCACCATGCCGTGTAGGACATGAGGACGCCCGCGGACATCGGGGATCCCACAGATCACGACATAGTCTCCCGCTTCCAGAAGGATGGTGGCCCAGGCCTCGCCCCCTGGCGGTACGCTGTTCACGCCGCCGGCCCGTTGAATCCATGACGGGAGCTGCGACCAGTCGGCGGCGATGGCCGAGCGGAAATCCTCGGCGGTCTTGTTCGTGGGTAACTTTAAGAACAGGGCCTGATGGATGTCCCGCCCATGATTGGCCAGCCGAATGGAACGCCATCCCTGGTCGATCCGGTCCGGACCCGTGAAGGAGAACTCCTCCGCCGTGAACGTGACGTCGGCTGCCATGGCGACACAGCTCCAGTCTGGCAACACGATGAGGCTCCAAGCCCAGACCAAGGCCGCCCTGCTGAGCTTGCTCCGGCTCCTCACAGGGATTCGAACGATCATGGGTTGCTTGGCACGCCGGAACTCTGGGGCGAGACGTGACTCGGAGGAGACAGACGGCCCAGAAGGCGCAAGATCAGCAGTGCCGTGAGGGGAAGGAAGATCAACAGGCCGGTCATGCCCAGTTGGGCTTCGCCGATCCAGAACGTGACACCCAGGTTGAAGGCCAGGACTCCATAGTAGAGGCCGACGCCCAGGAGCACGTTGCCGGTCATGACCGTGTGGTCTCCGTCCCGGTGTCCGCGCGCCGGCGACAGCTGGCGATCGAGAAAGAAATAGGCCGACAGGGCGAGCAGTCCGACCACGGCCCAGCCGACGAAGTTGGCGACCGGGACCCCGTAGTACACGCCGGGCTCGGGATAGTAATAGATCTTCCCCAGGAACCAGCGTTCGCCGCGCAGGGCGACCGGATCGATGATGATGTCGATAAAGGTGAAGAAGAGCACGGTGAGCTTGAGCACCGGCCAGGAAGTGCGAATACGGCTGCTGAACAGGAGGGCCGGCCAGGTGTGCCGTCGGAACATGTTGACCGGTTCGACTTCGTGGTTGCCGCGGGCGGGCAGTAAATAGAACAGAGCCAGGCAGTAGCTGGCATAGAGGAGAAAGGAAAACGAGAGGGAGTCGAAGAACGGCACGCCGACGATGAACAATTCTTGGTCGATCGTCGAGTTGGTGTAGAAATACCAGCCGAAGGGGATGCCTGTCCTGATGGAGGAGGCTTCGCAGACGAAGGCCGTGAACCAGGTGACGACCCAAAAGAGCACCGTGCGCCGCCAGCCCAGCAAACGGACGGAGCAGAACAGAAAGGCGGCCATGAACACGAAGACATAGGGGCGGAGCAGGAGCGTGCCTAGCAGCAGACCTGGAAGGCCCATGAGATCTCCTGACAGTTCAGAGCGTTGCGCCAGCCATGGGTCTGCCGGTGTAGGGCCGGGGAAACGGATGGCGCAGATCCGGACGAGCCTTTAATGAACGGGGGGCGCCCTGTCAAGAGCCGCCTGCCGGTTTGCCGAAATACTCCTGGCGGCTCACGGCGACATCGCTGACGAACATCACCCCGGAGTAGCGCTCGAACAGGGGACGCAGTCCGGCCAGGATCGGCTCCACCTTCTCGGCGGGTACCACCGCCATGATCATCACTTGGCTTTCCTGTTCGCTGAACATGAAATGGGCCTCATGTACGCCGTGGTGGCCCTTCCCCGAGATGTTGCCGATGATCGTGTAGCCGCTGGCTTGGATCTTGTCCAGCAGCTCGGTCACGAACGGCCGGTGCTCGCCGGCCACGATCACACGCACTTCCTTCATGGAATGCAGCGTCAATTCGCCCATACGGTTCGCTCCTTCCCCGGCCTCCGCCCTCATGATACCAGAATCGCGGCGACTTGGCTCCACGCGCCGGACGGCAGATACCGATAGAATACGCCTTCCTCCGGCTCCAGCGCCACCAGGTGGACCCATTCGTGATGATAATAATGCTGCAGGACCTCGTGCCGCGCGATCAGGGCCTCGATGCGCGCGCGCGGCGCCTCGATCACCGTCAATAAACGCATGGGTTCATGGTACGGCCGTTCGCCGTTCATCATCGTCTGCCAGGCCAATCCGAGCCGCAGATCGCTCCACGGCCCGGCCATGATGCCGATGCGCCCCACCACGTTATGGTAAATCTTGCTGCCGCCGCCGTAGACCTCGTTGTCCGAGGCCGAAAAATAATGCTCCATGTTGATCCATTGTGCCACGACCTGCGGGGCGGTCATCAAGACCTCCAGCAATCGGTTCGTCGGGTCCTCCCGATAATCGTAAGAGTGTAAAAAGACCCGCCCCTCGAGGTTGAGCGTTCGCGTGAGCGTCCGCCGGCCGATGACGAAGGCCGCGTTCCCCGACAGGCCCCACTCGGGCCGCACCTGGCTCCAGTCCGCGCTACGCTCGTGCACCGCCGCCGCCGCCCGTTCCGCCGTCAGGCAGGCCGGCAGGTCGGGGAGGCGGCCGCAGCGCTCCAGGCTGGTCCGGAGGCCGGCTTCCCGCAAATCCGCCTGCAGCCGCGCCACGTCGCCGGCGTGGGTGGCCGGCACGTCGTCCAGATCGAACAGCGTCGTCTCGTCCGTCGTGGTGTCCACCAGGCCGGCCAGAAAGTGCGTATCGGCGGGGACCGCCAGGCCGTATTTTGCCACCCGCTCCCGGACCTTCGGATTGTTCGCCATGCGGGCGAGCACGCGGGCATTGGGGCTGCCTTCGTTGCCGCCGCAGGCGCCGCAGTCCAGCGCCGCCTCGAAGGGATTGTTCTCCGACGTGCTGCCGTGGGCGCAGAAGAGGACCAGCCGCGCGAAATTGTTCGTCAGCCCCATCATGCGCAGCGCCGTGTCCACCGTCAGCGCCTGCTCGTCGAGTGTGAAGCCCGTCCGCGTGATGCGTTCCTTCTGCGCCGCCGTCCAGCGCCGGTCAATGCGGTGCTGCTTGCGCAGGATGTCCAGAAACGCGGCGAGGCGCTCGTCCGACAGGCCCAGCCGCCGGGCCGTCTCGCTCACGGCCGGTGCCGGCGCGCCGTTGCCGTCCAGCGCCTGCCGGCGCAGCGCCTCGACGAATTCCGGCGTCACGCGCGAGCCGTGCAGTCCGAGATGCTCGTGCAGGGCTTTCTGGATGACGGCGCCCTGCTCGTCCGCCAGCATCGCCTCCGTTTCGGCCGGGGCCAGCTTGTCCACCGTAATGCAGGTCTTGAGGGAGGGTACGATGAGCCGGCG
Organism: Nitrospira sp.; assembly: GCA_016873495.1. Classification (GTDB taxonomy): domain Bacteria; phylum Nitrospirota; class Nitrospiria; order Nitrospirales; family Nitrospiraceae; genus SYGV01. The sequence goes on from VGXC01000024.1 coordinate 34,221, forward strand.
CAGCCAGGCAGCGCCGCGGTGGTAAAGCGCCGGCAGCACGGTCTTGCCGATGATGGGCAGGCTGTAAAACCACCCCAGCGACTCCACCATGACGTAGGGCGTGACCACGTTTTCCTTGAGATCGTGCAACAACGTGTGCCCGGCATGGAGCAGCTTGGCCCGCGACGCATGCTTGGAGACGACCTGGTCGAGGAAGCTGCGCGGAATCTCGCGCACTTCGTTTTTGGCGCGCATGATCACCGGGAACTGCTCCGTGTCATGCTCCTTGCCCCAGGCCCGGTAGCGGATGAACACCGCGAAGAATCCGGCGAAGCCGTAAGTCTCGTGCGCGCCGACCGCCTCCAGATGGCGGCGGAACGGCTCCGACCGAACGTCGATGCAAAAAACCGACTGCGCCTGCGGGCGGGATCGCGCCACCTCTTGTCGGGCAGCCGGTTTCGACGAGGCTCCCGCACCGGCAAGCTGCCCCAGCAGGTGTTCCTGATAGCCGGCCTCGAAGGCCTTGAGCCAGACCGGGCCGTGGGCCGATTCCGGGAAGGTGTCCATCCATTGCGCGAGCACGGCGAGGTCCTTCGGCGCCGCCTCCATCACGACGGACTCGTTGAGATCCAGGCTCCGCGCCAGGGCCAGCAACCGCCGCGCCGCCGTCCGTTGCACGGCCCGGTCGTGGCGCGCGCCGAATTCCGTCTGGTAATGATCGGCCAGCCATTGCCACTCGTTCCGCCCGCTCCGCGCGAGCCGGTCCACCTGCTCGGCATAGGTCGCCGGCAACCGGCCGGCCACCCGCTCCCGTCTCAGATAATAGGCCTGCGGCTGCTCCTGCATGTAGGCCATCACCGCCGGATACGTCCCGGCGATCCCCAGCGTCCTGCGGCAGGCCTGCTCGACCAGCTCCCGCACGTACCACAGGCGGACGGCGAGAAATTTCACCAACCCGACCGGGTTGGCCTTCTGCCATTCGTATTCCCGCTGATCGCCCCGCCACTTGATGAAGCCGGCCCAGCCGGGCAGGGCCGCCAGTTGGAGCGACAGATAGTCCTGTCGGAACTCGTGGGGAATCGCGAGGGCCGCCAGGCTGTCGAGCACCGCGTCTTCCGGATGCTCCGGCAGGCTGGCGATTTTCTCCCGGCTGTCTTCGATGCCGCTGAGCGACCATTCGTGCGCGGCGAGCGCTTTCCACGCCCCATAGAAATCCTTCTCGCGGCCGGGCATGGGCCACGTGGCATGACCCTCGTCCAGAAACGCCTCGCACCATTTGATAAGCTCGCCGTTCACCTGTTCCACGATCTCGGTGTCCAGCGTCCGGTCGCACCATTTGGAGAGCGTCACGGAATGTCCCAACGAGGCCTGGTCCTCCCGCACGGCCGCGGCCATGCGCTCGTGCAGGGTCGGGCACGTCACGACGGAGGCCAGATAGCCGGCCAGATGCTCGATCAGCGGCTGGTCCGGTCCCTGTGCCAGCAGCGCATCGAACGGCTCCTCGACCGGTTCGCAGAGCCCATGCGTCAGACAGGCGCGCAGGACCTCGCCGTGCGACACGCGGCGTGAGCCCAGCATCACTTGCGCGTCGCGCACCAGCGGGGCCAGGGCCGCATCGAGATGTCGGGACGCGATCCGCCCCTCCCCGACATAGGTCCGGTAGGTCCGGCCCGGCAGATAGCCCTGTCCCCCCAGCAGGCGCCGGCCACGCTCCACCGTTTCGTCGAACCGGAGGTATTCGAGGCTGTGTAGCGGATTGTGATGCACGAAGGTCCGCATCGGCCAGTACTGGGCGATGACCTCGCTCGAGAGGCGGATCAAGCCGCGCAACTCCATCCGCTGCGTGTCGGTATAGGACGTGGCCTTCATCGGATCCATGCGTCGCCTCCCGCCACCTGGGCCGGCGACGCCGGCGCGCCGGGCTGAAAGACGCGGGCCGGCGCCAGGCCCAGGGCGAACAGGATGAGCATCAGCGCCAGCAGCGCGGCGAACTCGGTCCGGCCGAGATCCTCGTACCGCAAATCCGGCCGGTGCCGGCCAAAGAGCAGCCGCTGCAGCAGACCAAGGTAATACCAGGAGGCTGTGAGCCAAACGAGCACGATGACCGCCAGCGCGCCGGACAGCGGCAGCCCCGGCGTCAGCAACAACCCCATGAATCCAGCGAAGACGCCGAAGGGCGGCAGCCCCAGGGCTGCCAGCGCGAGCAGCGCGAAGAGCACGGCAAAGCGGGGCATAGGCTGGGCCAGTCCCCGGATTGCGCGCAGATCCATGTCGCCATAGCGGGCCCTGATCGCATACCAGGCCTGCAGCAATCCATTGGTGGCGAGACCGACGGCCGCCAGATACAGCACCGCCTGCGGCGGCGCGGTCCGCATCGTCGCGACATACCACCACAGCATGGAAAAGAACGACAGGTTGGCATAGGCCAGCAGCGCGCGGACGCGGGGTTGGGCCAGCGCTTTCAACGCGCCATAGACCGCGCCCACAAGCCCCAGCCACGGCAGCGCGTCACGCGCCGAGTCCGGCAGATGCGGGAACACCGCCAGCAGACCGTGAAACCCGAGTACGGGCAGCAGGCAGGCCAGAAAGGCGGGCAGATTCCCCGGCAGCCCCGCCAGCGCCGCGACGTACCCAGCGTGCACGGGAGCCAGCGGCAGCAGCATCGCGTAGACAGCCAGCACGGCCACAGCGGACACCGGCGGCGCCGCCACCAGTCCCAGGACGAGGCAGACCACCCCGCATGCGTAGATCCCGATGCCCTGCCACAGGTGGGAAACGGACAACGCGCGATAGCGGTAGAGCAGCGCCACCAGCACGATCAGGAGCAGCGCCGAGAGAATGAGCCCCATGCCGTCCTGGGCGGTCAGCATGCTCAGGCCTAGGCCCAGGAGCAACAGCGTCAGAATCCAGGCGGCGCGGTTGTCTTCGTGCGCGGGCTGTCCCAGCAGCGAGAGGCACGCGGCGATCGGCAGCAGCATCGGCAGAGACACGCCCGCCGCGGCGCCGGACGACGCCACGAGCAGCGCTAGGCTTGCGAGGGACACACCCACCGCCAAGACTTTCAATGCCGCCGGCTTGGACCAGACCGCGAACCCCGCCACGGCTCCCGCCACGGAAACCGCCGCCGGCAGCCAGAGCGACAGCCCCTCCGCCATCACCGCGACCCTCCAAACGAATGCTTGTCCAAACCGTGGGCCACCCGCATGATCCCCCGGCCGAGCCGGTCGTGCAGCGCGTCAATATACAGCCGGTTCATGAGCAGCACATAGAGGCGGACCCGCAGCGCCTGCACCCAGGCCGGCAGCGGCATCGCCCGCCCGTGGGCCTGCGCATAGAGGTAGACCCAGCTCAGGACGGTCAGCAGCGTCGTCCCGACCACCAGGCCGTCGAACAACGGGCCGGGCAGCGCCGCTGCCTGGAAGTAGCGGGTGACCGTGGCCGGGTCAGGATACAGGAAATGCGTGAAGGCCTCCGCGGCGAACAGATAGGTGAAGACCACGAAGAGCAGCGTGGACAACATTGCGACCGATACCTTCCACGAGGCGACGGCGCGCAAACGCGTCAGCGTCAGGATGGCCTGCGAGGAGGTCACCCAGATGAAGAACAGGAAAATGACCGTCCCTTGCGTATCCCAGAGGGGAATGCGCAACACGCCGTGGGTCAACAACAAAATGACCAGCGGGATGAGGAGCGACGTCAGCATGCCCGTGAGCCAGGTCAGGCGGGACAGTTCGGGCGCTTCCGTATCATGCGTGTTGTGGGGGAAGGTCGGCTCCTGACGCACTTTGTGAATCACGTTCCCGCAATTTAGAAAGACGGTGCCCTTAAAGATGCCGTGCGCGATGAGGTGGAACACCGCCAGTGCGAAGGCCCCCAAGCCACATTCCATGATCATATAGCCCATCTGGCCAATGGTCGAAAAGCCGAGCGTCTTCTTGATGTCGTTCTGCACCAGCATCATCGACGCGCCCAGCACGGCCGTGAGCATCCCGACGGCGAACACGACGTGCAGCGTCGTCGGGCTCAATCCATAGAGCGGCGCCAGCCGGTTCAGCAAAAACCCGCCCGCGTTGATGATCCCGGCGTGCAGCATGGCGTGAACCGGCGTGGGTGCGTAGAGGGACCCCGGAAGCCAGATATGCATGGGTAACTGGGCCGACTTTCCCATCGCCCCGATGAAAATCAGCAGCGTGACGGCCGTGGCGCCGCTGATCTCCAGTCCCGGCAGAGGCGACAGGACGACCGGCACGGCCGCCGCCCGCTCGAACAGCTCCTGGAATTCCACCGTGCCATAGAGGGCATGGGCCATCACGATACCCATGAGAAAGGCCATGTCTGCCGCGCGCAGGAGGGTGAAGGTCTTGAAGGCGCCGTTGAGCGTGGCTTGGTGCGTGCGATTGTGCGAAAGCAGGTACAGGAGCCAGGACAGCACCTGCCAGAACACGAACAGCATGAGCAGATTCGCGCTGGACACCATGCAGAGGAGCACGAAGGTCGTAAAGGCGATGAGCCCGAGGTACCAATGGTAACCACGATCCTGGTGCATGTGGCCTGTGGAATAGAGATAGATGAGCGTACCGACCAGCGAAATCAGCGTCATCATCACCGCGCTGAGCCGGTCGAAATAGAAACCCACCGGCAGCGCCAGTCCGCCGGCCCCCGGCTCGTAGAACCGCACACTGACCGGGCCCTGCGTGGATACCGCCAGCAACGTCAATACCGTCCCCGCACAGGCCGCGACAATCGGCAGCGCGCCGATCCAGGCCTGCCGTTCGCGCAGGCGAGATCCGGCCACCCAGATGAACAGGGCAGCCGCCAGCGGGAACAGCGGAACAAGAATCATGAACGACATGCCCGACATGAGCTTCTCCGCACGCAACAAAAAAGCCAGCCGACGCCCTGGCAGAATCCAGGGGCGTCCGCTGGCTTGTACTGCGGCCGACCTCCTACAAAAAAAGAAGGAAGCCGGCTACCCTACTGCCGTAATCGTTGAACTCTATCGAGCATGGGTCCGCTTATCTGGCGTGACAGGACGGCGGCCCCACCGTTTGCAATTCTTCGAGCCGGTGTCATACCATAGCGAGTCGGAATGCACAACCTGCCATTAGGCTCAACAGCGGTGGGTCTTTTGGGTCAAGCCATGGGACATGAGGGCCAGTGAAAATCGGACAGACGAAAGGCGAAGCGGAGAGCGCCATTCGCAACGCCATTATCAAATTCGAGCAAGAATTCATGGGCCGGGGGCCGGAGGACGTGCGGGCCTTCATCATCAAAGACATCGTACTGGTTCGCCTGAAAGGGGTTCTGACGCCGGCCGAACGGCAGCTCGCCAAGACGGCCGAAGGCATCGAGATGGTGCGGCGGCTGCGGCAGAATCTGATTGCGCAAGGGCGGGAGAAGCTCAGTCAGCAGGTAGATGACATCGCCGGCGCCAAAACGATCGGCCTGTTTACCGACATCGACACCCAGATCGGCGAACGGATGATCGTCTTTACCCTGGACCGCGATATCGAATCTACGTTCTCATAGCCCCGTCGCATTTGCCTACGCGTAGCCCTGGTCACGGAACCAGCGCACGGCCTTTTCCAGCGCCACTTCCACAGGAATCTGCGGTTGGCCCAATTCCCTCGCCGCCTTGCTGCAATCGTAATGCATCTTGTACTTGGCCATCTTGACCCCCTCCAAGGGAATGCGGGGGGCTTGGTGCGTGATGTGGTCGGTCAGCCACTGGTTGGCGTAGGCCAGCGGCAGAATGGCCATCCGGGGCAGTTTGATCCTCGGCGCCGGGACCCCGCTCAGGCGGCTGAGAATCTCGAAGATCTCCTTCAACATCAGGTTCTGGTTGCCCAGGATGTAGCGTTCGCCCAGGCGCCCCCGCTCCATGGCGTGGATATGGCCCGCCGCCACGTCCTCCACGTCGATTAGGTTCATGCCGGTTTCGATGTAAGCCGGCATGCGGCCTTTCATGAAATCCACGATCATCTGGCCGGTGGGAGTCGGCTTGATGTCCCGCTCGCCGACGGGGGCCGAGGGGTTGACGATGACCACCGGCAGGCCTTCGCGCGCCAGCTTCAGCACTTCCTGCTCGGCCAGGTACTTGGACCGTTTATAGTCTCCGGCCATCTGGGCCAGCGACACCGGCGTCTCTTCCGTGCCGAGGCCGCCGCCCTCAGGCAGCCCGATCGCGCCGATGGTGCTCGTATAGACGATGCGCGCCGTGCCGGCGGAGCGGGCCGCTTCCATGAGGGTGCGGGTGCCGGTCACATTGATGTCGTAAAAGACGCGAGGATCTTGAGCCCAGAGAGCATAGTGGGCGGCGACGTGGTAGAGCTGCTGGCAGCCGGTCAGGGCGCGGCGAAGCGAGGCCGGGTCGCGCAAATCCCCCGGGGCCCGTTCGACGTTCAAACCGTCCAGGTTGCGAAGGTCGCTCTCGGGCCGGACCAGCACCCGCACCTCCGTGCCGGATGCCGCGACCGAACGGGCGACGGCTGCGCCCACGAATCCTGTCGCGCCGGTGACGAGAGCTTTCATAGGCAAGAGCGTATGGCGAATGGCTGATGGCGTATAGCAGGGAGCCGGACTATCAGACTCTTAGCCATAAGCTATCAGCAATAAGCTCTTCAGTTGCGCCGCGCCGTGATGTAGCGGGCGATCTCGCGGAGCGGGGCGGCGCTCGGTCCGAATCCGTCGAGATGCGCGATCGCGCGGTCCCGTACCTGGTCCGCCAGGGCCTTGGCTCCGTCCACCCCATAGAATGTCGGGTAGGTCTTCTTGCCCCGCTGGGCGTCGGTGTTGGCGTTCTTGCCGAGTTCTTCGCGCGTGCCGGTCACGTTCAGCACGTCGTCCGCGATCTGAAAGGCCAGCCCGATGTCCTCGGCATAGCCGGTCAGCCGGCCCAGTTGTTCGTCGGTGGCGTCGGCAACGATGGCGCCCATCCGAACCGCAGCGCGAATGAGCATGCCGGTCTTGTGTTTGTGGATGTTCTGCAGCGTGACGAGGTCGATGTCCCTATTCTCGGCCTGGATGTCCAATACCTGCCCTCCGACCATGCCGAGGTTGCCGGAGCCGACGGCCAGTTCGTAGATGAGCTGGACCTGGCGGGCCGGGGCCAGGCCGTCCAACAAGTCGCGCCGGCTGCACAGTTCGAAGGCGAGGGTCAGCAGCGCGTCCCCGGCGAGGATCGCCATGGCCTCGCCGTAGACCTTGTGGTTGGTCAGCTTGCCGCGCCGGTAGTCGTCGTTGTCCATGGCGGGCAGGTCGTCGTGGATCAGGGAGTAGGTATGGATCAATTCGAGCGAGGAGGCGATGGGGAGGGTGGCCGGCACCAAGGGCCCGATGGCCTCCGCCGCCGCGATCGCCAGAATCGGCCTGACCCGCTTGCCGCCCGCAAAGAGGCTGTACCGGATACTCTCGTGCAGGGTCGTCGGAGGGGTCTTGGCGTCGGGAATGACCTCCTCGAGAAAACGGTCCACCGCCTCGCGCTTCTGCTCCAAGTATTCGCGAATGTTCATGAAGGGGAAGGGCTCCGGGCTGATGACTGAAAATTCACGGCTAGGCTTTTACGAGGCGAGAGAGTAACAAATGGTTTCGCGGGGTGTCAAACGATTGGAGAAGGCGAGGGACGCGAGGCTTGAGGCAAAAAGGGAGAAGCTTTGAGCCGGATATTCCTGACCGTGCCCATTGCCGCTTGCCTCTCGCCTCACGCGTCGGTATACTGCCGCCATGAGCATTCGCAAAGCTGGCGGCACGTGGGAGCCGATGTTGCTGGGGATCGAACCCCGGAAGTGCTCGGTCTGTCGCAAAGGCCTCTATCGGGACATGACCCTCTTCCGCGGCGGCTGGTCGCGCTGCACGGTCTGCGACCAGTTCGTGCATTACAGTTGTCTGGCCAGCGGAAAAGTCTCCTTCCTCAAACAGCGCCCACGCATTTGCAAAGCCTGCCGCGAAGCCCAGGCTCCCGCCTCGGAGACGGCGCCCTCCGTGGGAGGCCCTTCCACTCAAGCGGTTGGGACATGAGCCAGCCGGCCGACGACCGTTCCGCCGACTCGTTGCCGAACAGCCTGCAAGCCATCCCCTGGCAGACGTGGTTTGCCGAAGGGGTCCGGTTCGTGATTGCGCCGCTGATTCTCTTCCTGAGCGGGTTTTTCACCGCCGATTTTCTCCTGAGCGGGGTCTACACCTGGCCGCGCACGAGCCGGGCGCTGGCCCTGACGCTGACCGTCGCGATCCTGTCGTACGAGTTCGTTTATAAAGAGCAGAAGACCAAGCAGACGGACCAGAAGGCGGTGCCTCCGCTGAAGACGGTTCTCTATTCTTGTCTCCTGCCTTATGGGATCGGGGCTCTTGCGTTGATCGCCCTTGTCCGGCTTGCCTCCTGAGCCATTCGATGCGCCGAGTGATCGGTGCGGGGTTGTCTATCAGAACCCGGAACCAACGGCATCAGGCAAGGAGCCACGGGACATAGGATGGCTCTTTTCTACACCAGCGGCGCCTTTCTCCAACAGTGCTTTGCCACCCATCGGCTATGCCTGTGCGTCAAGAAAGTCGGCCTTCCGGACAAGATCCTCCTCGGCTGCACCTCCTGCAACTTGCTCCATCGGCTCACGCTTCGGTCGCTCACAGCCCGTTGTGCCCAAGTCGAGGGCCGGCCCGGCGAGGAGTCGGTCGAGCGGGATGCGTCCGTCAGCTTTGGCGGCTGTTTCGCCTCGCATCCGGCGGCCCTGGCGATGAGCGAGATGGACGTGGTGCAAGATCGTGTCGGTCTGCGGTGCGCGGACTGCCGCCTGGCCTACGACATGGACGTGGCCCTCTTTGAAACTCACCAACGCTGATTCTGTAACGTAGAATGCTGAATGATGAAGGGAGATCGTGCAATTGCGGGTTCTTCCTTTCGGCATTTATCGAGCTACCTGCATCGTTCCCATGGATGAGCCGGCCCTCTTCACGCCCGATGAACTCCGCCTCGTGGCGGATCGCCAGTTTTTTCCGGCCAAGGCCCGCGTCATGGCGAAGGTGCGAGCGACATTGGAGGCCATCCAGATCGGGCTCACGGCCGACCTGGCCGGAGTCGAGTTGGTGACGCCGCCGAGGTTCGATCCCGCCAAGTTCCAGTTGGTGAAGGGCGAGCACCTGGAAGAGTTTCCCTACCAGTACCTGGACTTTCCCAAGCACTTTGCCGGAGGCGAGACGTTCACATTTCGGTCGTTATTCTGGTGGGGCCATGCCTTCGTCTTCGCGTTGATTCTCGAAGGCCCGCACCTCCTGCAATACAAGCGCAATCTCATCAACCGGTATCATGAGGTCGCCGGTAAGGACTTGCGCCTCAGTCTTGCCCCGACGCCCTGGCAATGGAAGAGCGGCGAAGGCTATACCTTGCCGCTGACCCACGATCGCAAATCCGAGGTGGCCGCCGTTCTCTCCGGCCGGCGCTTCTTCAAGCTGGCGCGCTATGTCCCTGTGGACGATCCGGCAGTCCGTGATGGGTTGGTGCCGGCGATCGGCCGGGAGACCTGGCGCAGCCTGCTTCCGGTCGTCACTCCCTAACCAAGTCGGCGCCATGTCCTCTGGTGGACTGAGCCTCGGCCATCGGCTACACTCACGACATGCCATTCAAGATCGGCGCGGGCTTGTGGCTGCTGTTGGCCCTGGCTGTCGGACTCTTGGCGACAAGGGAATTCGGCCGCTCCGGCTTCCGCTGGTTTCTGCTGGCGCTCATCTTCACGCCGTTGGTCGGCTTGCTGTTGTTTCTCTTGCCGCCGCGCCGACGTCCTTGTCCGTTTTGCGCGGAGCCGATCCAGCCGACCGCGGTCCTCTGCCGCTTCTGCGGGCGAGCGGTGCCTGTTGCCGAGTCGGCCGGGCTGCCGAAGAGCACCAGGAGGGTTCTGCTTCTGATCGTGGTGGCGGTGATGCTGGCCTCGCTTTCCCAATGTCACGAGCGGTTCCAGTGGTGGCGGGGCGACGGGCAGATCGAAGTGCAGGGGCCGGGTTTCGGCCTGGTATAAAAGGAGTGCAAATATGGGGCATCTAGCTTGGAGGGGAGCGCTGATGCGGTACCGTACGTGGGGATTGAGTCTGTGGTTGTTGGGGGCGATGGGGCTGGTGAACATGGCCGGCTGCGCCGGCAAGGGGGAAACGGTCTGGCTAGAATTGCAGCCGGGAACGCGGGCTGAAGGGGCGGCCCAGAAAGACAGTCCGGAGCTGGTGTTGGTCGAAGCTTTCGAAGACTTGCGACCGCAGAAGGGCAAGACCGGCTTGCGGACCCACCTCGGGGGCGGGGTGACCTATTTCGACGTGCCCGGCGGTCTGCCCGGCGCGTCGGTGGCCCGCCTGGTCGGGGAGTATCTGGCGAAGACCGGCCGGCAGGTCACTATCAATGTCGTGAGCAGCGCGCCCGACCAGCCGGATCGGAGCGGCGCCCCGGTGGGAACGCAGGGAGGGACGGACGTAATCGTCACCGGGCAGGTGGAAGAGTTATCCGTCCATGCCAAGAGCCGATTCGGTTCCACCGAGATGTCCGCCAAGTTTCACGTCGTGATTCTGGCGAAAAACAAGGCCGACGGGAGTACGGTTCGGCGCGTTCTGGAAGGATCCCGGTCTCGGATCGTGTTTTGGTTCGAGCCGGAGGACATGCAGGAGCTGGTCAACGCCATGCTGACGGACAGTTTAAACCGGCTGCTGGAGAATATCTCTGTGGAGGGGAAGTCGTGGCGACTTAAATCCTGACGAAGCGTGAAGCGTGAAGCGTGTAGAAAGAGGGCCTCGCCACCAACAACGAGATACGAACGACGAGATACGAGATACGTTTTTGAGCGGCGAGATACGCTTCACGAGATACGAGGAACATGCGCCTTTCGATCGTGACCACTGCGCTGAACATCCGAGGAGATGCCGATGCGTGAGCGGCGGTGGGAGTCGCCCGCCAAGATGACCTTCGGTGAAGTGTTGGCGCTGGGCGAACGGCTGGCTTCATTCGGGCTGGCGCCGGCTTCGCCGAACAAGGACGTGATCTGTTACGTCGAGGAATGGACCGTCGCCGCGCCGGACGAGTTGGATCAACTGGACCCCTGGGCGACGGAAGACGTGACGCTGGTGCATATCCGCGAGGACTGGCAGGGAGATTTTTTTCTGTTGGCCGGCGCCTACCATACGGTCTACCAGCGGTACCAGGAACTCGGGACCTACTGCTCGGTCAGCCATCCGTTCCGGTTCGCCGGTCCCTTGCGCCTGCACCATCCGCGGGCCATGTTCTGGCTGGGGTTTCGCCATGCCCATGCCTTTATCCGCGTGCGGGTGCATACGACGGACGTGGTCCCGCCGGGCGAGACGAGAGCGGATGCCCGGCGGGATCTGTGGCTGGATGAGCGGCGACGGATATTCGAGGATGCGATCGCCTTGCTGGACCTGCCGGTGGATGTGGCGGTCGAGCAACAGTCGGTGGCCCTCCGCTCGCGCAACCAGACGGTGCCGTTCCTCTGTTCCTGGCCGGACGCCTTCGGCCCCGGCCAGTTCGAGTACAACACGTCCGACGCCTTCGAGTTTTTGGTCCCGGCCAGCCGGCTGGCCGCGACCTGGAACGGGGCGGCGGCGACGGTCCGTGCCTACCTGACGGGATTTTCGGAAGAGGCGCTCCGCGAATTTCAAACCGTTGAGGGCGGCGCGCGGTACGCCTACCGGTGCTCGGCCCATTGCCACTTGGACGAACTGCCGGAGATTCTGCAGGCGATTGCGCCGGAGGGGCGTTTGTATGCCACCCTCTGCGAATTTCAGACGCAAACCTTGCAGCCGGGCGGAGAGGATGCGTCGGCCATTATCGGGGTCGTCGGAATGGAGGGTGGGTTCCAGATCGAGGTCCGCCTGAACCGGGCGCCTCTGCCGGAAGAGGCCATGGGCGGGTGGCTGGAATCGCTGACGGGGCTGCCGATGACCTACGCGCCGCTGCCGCCATTCCCCTGATCGGCTTTCACCATGGTGATTGCTCGGATTCGCTCCCTCATTAGCCACCCTTTCATGCCGGCGGTGTTTTTCTTTTCCGGCGTCACCTTCGACAGCTTCACCTTGACTCAGATCGACAGTCTCCTGGACGATCTGATCCTGCTCGGCTACCTGGCCCTGGTCGGCCTATTGATCGTCCTCACGTTCCGAGCGGAGCGGATCGAGGCTCGGCAGGTTGAAGCAGGCGCAGGGGGCGTCGGGCTTGCGGGTCGGCTCCGTCCCTACTATCCCATGGCGATCCATTTCTTTCTGGGAAGCCTGTTCAGCGCGCAATCCATCTTCTATCTCAAGAGCGCCTCCTGGAGCACGACGGGCTTGTTTCTGGTCGTACTGGTCGCGCTGCTCCTGGCCAATGAATTTCTGCTCGAGCGGGTCTACAGCCTACGTCTGCTCGCCTGCCTCTATGCGCTGGTTTGTTTCAGCTTCATCACGTTCTTTCTGCCCGTCGTGACGGGCCTGATGAATACGGCCGTCTTTCTGATCGGGGCCGGGCTGAGCGCAGGCATCGCCGTAGGATTGGTCCATCTGGTCCATCGAGGGACCGAAGGCTGGTCGCGCCGGGATGTCTGGTGGCATGGAGCGCCGGCCGTGCTGTTGGTCAGCGTCCTTGTGGGGTTCTATTTCCTCAATTGGATTCCGCCCGTGCCCCTCTCCATGAAACGGGGCGGCGTCTACCATCAAGTGGCCAGGGAGGACGGGGGCTATCGGCTGACGTTCGAGCAGGGGGCCTGGTACCAGGTGTGGAAGCGCTCCGACGATCTCTTCCATGGCGAAGGGCCCGCCTACTGCTTCACGGCCGTCTATGCGCCCGTGCGTCTGCACGGCACGATCTACCATCGCTGGCAGCACCGACAATCCAACGGCGACTTTGCCCAAACTGACCGGATCGGCATGACGATTTCGGGAGGGCGGGAGGGAGGCTTCCGGGGCTATACCGTCAAGCAGCGGCTTGCGCCGGGCGACTGGCGCGTGGACGTGGAAACGGCGGACGGCCGCATCATCGGCCGCATCGGATTCCGGGTCGAGCCGCAGGAGGGGGCGCGGCCGGCATTGGAGAGCGTTACGGATTGATGCGGTTCTATACGATGAATCGAACGGGCCGGCTGCTGGACATTTTACGCGACGGGCGATAGGCTGGCCGCAAGTATTGACATCTGAAGAGCCATCACGATGTCACATCACCGGCGAAACCTAGTCCTCCTCCTGTCGGTCCCAGCCGGCCTCCTTGCCTGGCTTGCCGCCTCACCGGCCAATGCGGAACTACGGACGATCACCGCGACCGGCGAATACCGAATGGGCGACAACGACACCCGCACCGACGGCAAGCGTCTCGCGCTGGAGCAAGCCGGGATATATCTGGAACGCGGAAACTTCCGATTGTCATAACGGTATCGGATTGCCTTCCCTAACTTTCTGAGGCGGCTCGCATGATTCCCTACCTCGTCATTGGGATTGCAGCGCTCATAGGATTGGTGGGGTGGGGACTACCTGGTGCGCTTCTTGGTGGCTTTCTCGCATGGGCTGCCAATATGCTCATTGGTGCGGTCGCTTGGTTAGTTGACAGAGGTGCCATTCCGAGGAAGATCCGCGAGCAAACGGCGACAGAGTTTCTTGATATTTATCGGGTCATGGCTGCCGAGGTTTACCCTGGGCTGTCGCGTACGGCCATGCAAAAGGCCATAGAGTCTGAGATCGAGCGAATCGCCCGGACAGCTATGGAAGAAGCGGCTGCCTGGCAGACAGGTTTGGAGCACGATCTGCTGAAGACAGCGGCCGACAAGCTCGTTCAACAGGAAGCCGTGCCTCTACGTCGTGAATTGATAAACAGCCTTGCAATGTACCTTGAAAGACGCTGGTATCAGGGAGGGCAAGCCTGAAGAACATCACAGGAGAAGCCCCCACTTGGGTGATTACAGGTTTTCCGCACTGGTGTTCTTCGAAAGGGTTACCGATGGCGAAGATATGGCGAGACAAGAGCGGTGGTGTGTGGGAAATCAAAATCCTGAGAGGACAAACTTTGTATCGCAGACAGGGCGAAGGTGACGACAAGTGGCGAAATGGTACTCCGCCCGGATGGACGGATAAGGCTAAAATACCGCTGGATGAGCGATCTGAACCCCCATGAGGTACCTCAGCCTACTTTCGTACTCTACCCTGTACGCCCTTGCCCAACATATTAGGTGCTCGTAGAGAAAGACATGGCGTTGAGATTTGCATGTAAAACGTGTGGTGAGGATATCTTTGTTAGATTTTTGAAAATCGGCGAGGCTGCGGAATGCAGAAACTGTGGTGCGAGTAATCCAGTTCCCGAGTCAGCAGAGAACGTTGATGACGAAGCTGCTGCAGCGTATCAATCGCGACCAAGGCGACTATCATACGATACGTCGAGGGAAAGTAGAGCGAGTAACCCATTTAAAGTATTGAATACGCTACTGACCGTTGCCTTTCTCATCTATGGACTCGGTTGGTTTTTCTATGCAATCTATTTGTTGATGGCTGGCTCGTTGCTTGGAGCTATGGTCGTTGGAGCTATAGTTGCTTATATGGGGTGCGGTTTGGCTTGGTTTGCCTATAACAGAAAAATGCCCATGACGGGACAGATTGTAGCTCCGGCTGCCGGAATTATTCTGTTTTGGCCGTTCGGACTTTTCTTTCGCCTACGAAGGTTCTGGGATTCATCAAGATTCACTGTCTATGATGCAGACGTACCAGGTGAGACTTTAAAGACGTTTTCATCATGGAACGAAGCACTGGCCTTCGCTAAGAAAAGGGCTGCGGTCTGGGGCCGTACAATGTCGATATTCGATCATGCCAGATACAGAAAAACGATCCTCGGAACCTACATGCACAGGATCTATTTCGTGGAACCTTCTGGCGAATTAAGGAGCCCTCCCTTTTGAGCGCTGCGCTATATGGGGCCTGACCCCTTAAATGCGGCCCGGACGTTAGTCATTCGGAGGGAAGCGTAATATGCCGAAGAGCAAGCTTGGGGTCACATAGGCAAGCCCCTTTGGAAATAACTGGGTGCTACTATTTCCATTCTGAACTGCAGGTCATTCGATTCGACACTGGATTCATTAGAAGCCCTCGTCGGTCTGCCTCGGGAGACCATTCTTGAAACGATCAGGGGCTTTGACTGTAACCAATTCTCACAAGAGCACCCCAATGACTATAGGAAGCCAAAAGAGATCCTGCCGGAGCTTCTCTCTCAGCGCGGCGCGACCATTCAGGTGCCCGAGCAAATACATTGGTTCCACGGCACTCGAGTGCTGCAACCAGATTGCCTGCGGGAAGGGCTATATCCACTTGATCAACAGATCGACAGGATTTGGGATGATTTGTTTGGACTTACCCGGTGTTGTGTCAGTGGAGATCAATGGAGTGTGTTTCGACGCGAGGTCGAAGCGACGAATGACAGGGTGAGGCACCGGCTGAAGTTCAAAGGAGATCAGGGACCTCACGCCGTTCTTATCCGTGATGTGTTGATCGAACCAAACAGATTCGGGAGCGTAGATTATTTGGGTTGCCCGGAGATCATCGAGGACATTTGCAGCGCGTTTTTCACAAAGTTCGGGAAGAATCTTCTGGGGCTGTTTCGTGATTCCAGCTACCCGTGCATAGTCACGTTTTCTGACGATCAGCCACGGGCCGATGCCATCGGAGCCGCCACAACCTATGTTTGGTGCATTGCGCGTAACGAGGACTGTCTCCTGTGCAACACCTGCTATGAAGCCAACGGTCGAGCGATAGCCGATGCGGCGATTATCGACGTCGAAGTTGTGGCTGAATCCAAGCAGATAAAATGTACCGGAGCAGATTAAAGGTACCGGGAGTCTTTTTCAGGTGTAACCTCAGGGTCGGCGTTAGGCGCTAGAGGAGGGGTAGTCTATGGCATCCGATATGATTGTGGCAGGACAGCGGCTCCCGCCGGCTAATAGCGTCTGTCGGGAGTGCCTAGAGAACAAGCTTCCCAGGATAGAGAACCCACGGTCGATCATCATTTATTGTGAGCACAACCAG
>VGXC01000025.1 GCA_016873495.1 Nitrospira sp.
CCCGGAAGGTGGACATGTCGCAGGGCTTGGCCGAAGCCTTCAAGGGATGGATCGAACTCCAAGACCTGGAGGCGGCTGCCGCTGGCCAGTCCTGCCCGGACATTCTCTTTCCGGGCAACCTGGGCGGCACGAGACAGGTTCGGTCGTACATGTCCGAGAACTGGCTCCGCTGCAAGCTCTGGTTTCCCTTAATCGAGAAGGCCGGGGTCAGGCGGCTGAATCTCCACGCCGCCCGGCATACGTTCGCCAGCCGGCTGATCGCCAATGGGGAGAACCTGAAGTACATCGCAGAGCAGCTCGGCCACTCCTCGATCAAGGTGACGGCGGACACCTACGGGCATCTGATTCCAGGCGGGAACAAGCAGGCGGTGGACCGGCTGGATGGGGTGCCGGAGGGGATGGATTCCAAGTCTAACCGTGACTGGAACCGTGACATTCCCCTTCCCGTTGTTGCTAAGTCGTTGGTTTTGTAGTAAACACGGTGGCGTCGCAGGCGATGTACTTGATCTGTTTCATGGGGATGATGATGACTTCCTTGGCCGAGTCCACTTCCAGCACTTCCATGTCCTCGCTGATCGTGTGCCGGATCGCATCCTTGACCAGCAGTTCCTGATTGTCCGTGAACACGACTTTGACCCAGTAGACCATATGAAGATACTCCTCAGATATAGGGGAAGAAGCTGCTGGCGCGGCAGTCTACTGGATTGCGGTTGACCGGGCAAGCCTTCTTTGTCCCCTAGCCCCTGGGCTCGGTTCCCAACTCTTTCGAGCGTTGGCAGGCTGCCTCCACGGCGTTGATGAGTGTGGCGCGCAGCCGGCCTTCTTCCAGTTGGTGCAGGCCGGCGATGGTGGTGCCGCCAGGTGAGGCGACCCGGTCTTTCAAGACGGCCGGATGCTCCCCGCTTTCAACCACCATGCGCGCCGCCCCTAAGACGGTCTGAGTCGCCAGAAGTTGCGCCGTCTGGCGGGGAAGGCCCATCTTCACCCCTCCGTCCGCCAGGGCCTCGATGATCAGATAGACATAGGCAGGTCCGCTGCCGCTCAGGCCGGTGACCGCATCCATCAACCGCTCTTCTATGGTGACGACCGTGCCCACGGACTTGAAAATGGCCTCGGCCGTTTCCGTCTCCTCCTTGGTCACACCTGGCCCCGGTGTGAGTGCGGTCACCCCTGTCCCCACGCTCGATGGGGTGTTCGGCATGGCCCGGATGATCCTTGCTCCGGGCGGGAGATGCCGGGCAAGGCTGCGGATCGGATAGCCGGCGGCCACGGAAATTATCAAGGCATCTTTCTTTATAGATTGCGCTGTTAGCTGTGCGACCTCATCAATAATCTGAGGTTCGACGGCCAGGATCAGCACGTCCCCCCAGGCGGCTGCCTCTCCATTGTCAGCCCCGGTCTTGATGCCGTACCGGCTCAGGAGGTGGGTGCGCCGCTCCGGCAGGATGTCGGTCGCGTAGAGCTGCTCCGGCTTGGCGATGCCGGATGTGATCATCCCGGCCACCAGGGCCTCAGCCATGTTCCCCGCCCCGACGATGGCGATCTGTTTCGCGATAGTCATGGCGCGATTATACCGGTGCCTTCCCACCCCTTCAACTTGCAAGACCCTCAAGGCTTGGGTACAGTTGCGGACATTCGGCTGATTGCCTGTCATATGCGGCGTCATTCTTTCTATTGGCTGCGCAGGAGGGTCCGATGAAACAAGCCCATACTGTATCCGTCTTAATCCTGATCGTCATGGTCGGCATGATCGAATGGCTCGGCACCGACGCCTCGGCCCGCCGGGACATCCTGGAGCCCGAGCAAAAGGCCCAGCTGGCCAAAGTTGATCGTGTTCTGGTCGAGGTGGTCGCGATCACCGATCAGGGACCGGTGGAACCGGGCCCGCTTCAGGATGTCGTAGTCAAACGGCTCAAGGAAGCAGGGTACCAAGTGGTGACGGACCCGGCACAGCCCTCCGATGTGGTCTTCAAGGTAAAGTGCGAGCAACGAAAGGTCTGGGAAGGCACGACCACGATGGGCAGCGATGCAGACCTGCCCGACTCCCCGTCCCGCGTGTGGAAGGGCCCTGCCTGCCAGTTGCTCTATTTGCTGGGCGGCAAGAAGATGGGCTGGCAGAAGGAGGTCCGCACGGAGTTCCCGGACTCGATTCAGGCGGCGGTTTCGGCCAAGGCGGCAGACCCAGGGCAATATGCTTTGGCGAGGCTGAAGGAGCGGTTGGAGCAGTATGACTTCCCGGTCCTGGTGACGGCGGATTGGGGGCAGGAAGACCGGTTGCTCAAGATGCTGAGCGATCCGTCCGCAACGTCGGGGCGCAGGGTGCAGATTGTCATCGCGTTGGGCGATCTGTTTTCAGCGAAGGCGGTCCCGCAGTTGATCAAAGAGCTGAAGGGGTCCGACCTCGAAGTGGCGAAAGCCGCGGCCGTGGCGTTGGGCAATATCGGGAACAAGGACAGTATTCCGGCCCTCGTTGGGGCCATGCAGTCCGGCAAGCCTGAGTTGCAAGCAGCGGCGGCCAAGGGACTGGGGGTGCTGGGCTCCCTGCACAGCGACTTCTCGGTGATTACGCCCCTGATCGAGGCGTTGAAGATCGACGACGTGGGCGTGAAGACCGAAGTGGTTCTGGCGCTCGGCAAGCTGCCGGACAAACGATCCTATGAGCCCCTCTTCGCCCTCTCGAAATCTATCTTGAAGATGCACAGCGCTGAGCCGGACCCCAAGCAGAAGAAGCTGAAGGATGCGGTGAATTACACGCTGAAGCAAATCGACACATGGGAATACATCCAATAATCGGATGTTGAAACAGGCCGCCAGCTTCGTTCTCGCGTCGCTCGGAGGCTCAACGTACCGCAAAAAGTACGCCTCGCCCCCTCGCTCGCTGCGGCCTCCCACGGGGAGAGGCGCGTCTTACGCGCCGGGGTGGGCGGGTGTGAAGGTGGCCTGTTTGAACATCCTTGTGGGCTATAAGCTGTTCTATTTTGTTGGCTTGGCCGTCACCTTGTGGGGCGCTAGCCTGCCTCTGTTCGCCCAGGTCGTGGGGGACGAGGCCGAGATGCAGCGGTTGCAAAATCGCGCCGAGGACGCGATGGCGAACGGCGATGCGGATGGCGCGGCGCTGCACAGCGGAAAAGCCGCGCTGATGGCGGCGCAACTGGTCAAGCAGCATCAGGAGCCGGCCGTGGCCGGACTCTACCGAGGGGCGGAGGCTCTGTTCCGCGCACAGGAGCATGTCTATCGAGCCCAGGCGCTCTTTCAGCGGGCCGGCGGACAGCTCCCCGCGTCTTCGGGGGTGTGCGGCACGCTGAGTATGGCGGATCTTAAGGCAGCGGAAGCGACGAAGAGACTCAATGAGGAGCCGGTGTCCGCAATCGAGGCCAACTATCGGTCAGAACGGGAGCGGTTGCGCGGGCAGGCCGCCGATTGGGCGCAGACGATCGACGGAATGGTTAAGGATTTTCAGTGCCGGTAATTGCCGTGAAGCGTGAGAGAGATCGTCGTATTCTTGCCTCTACTGTTCACCATTCACGAGTCGCTGGTTAGTCGTCCTCCGGATTGATCGGCGTGATGCCGAAGGGGCGACAGAGTTCCAGCGCCTGCCGGTCCGAACTCACGAATGACAGGCGCAAGGGGCGCAGTTCCTGCGCCAGCACCAGATGAATGGCCTGGCTGCTGCGGAGGAACGGATAGTCCAGGATGAACTGCTTGGTGGCCAGGAAGGTCCGGCTGGACGGGGTCACGAATTGAAAGAGCCCGCGATCCGATTCCGCCTCGAATTTGAACAGGACCGAATACCAGTCGTCCCTGGTCAGTTCCCCCAGCCTGGCTTTCAATGCCAGGGCCGCATAGAATTCCGGGATGGCCACTGATCCGAGGATGGCCAGGCGGCCGCGTTTGGCCAGCAGGGCGTTGACGGTCTTTGTGCCCCGTTCACGGCTGTAGCGTTTGACGAGCGCTGACGTATCGAAATAGTAGACGGGCATCGTTCATCCCCTCCTGGACACGATGAATTCCGCGAGCGACGTGCGGAGCTTGGACAGCCGGTCCTGAATCTCATCCAGCGGCAACTCTTCATAGCCCTGCTTGCGCAAGGTGGTCAGGAGGCTGCCGGCCTGGATCTGGCCCGTGTCCTGCTTGATGCGCTCTATGACGCGCTTCTTGCCCTGGCGGCTGGAGCCTTGCCGGCTGTCGCTCTGGACGGCCTCGCGGTCGCCGGACATCTGTTTGTTCGCCTTGGCCTGGCTGTGTTTGGTCGCGGCGCGCTTTACTGATGTGGGCATACGTTCTCCCTTATGGATGATCCCATGTCGGCGGCAGTCCCCTACCGCTCCTCTTCCCGCGGGCAGGCCGCCGGAGGAATGGCCGTCGGCGGGTCCGTTTCGCCGTAGACGTAGCCGGCCAGCGTCTTGGCCAGTTCGGACGTCAATTCCTGTTGCATGACCCGGACGGCTTTAGCGTTGGCCTCTCCCTCCGTCAGGTGGCCTTCCTTCCCCGACCGGGACACGGCTCCGACCACCCGCTGAGAGCCGGCTTCCACGACGACAAAGTCGCTGCACCAACGAACGTAACGGAACCGCGGGTCCGGGACGTTGGCATTCCAGAGCCGGACGGTGCCTTTGGCCAGGAGTTCCAGCGGCCGGTCGCCAGGCTTTCCGCCGGCCTGCCCGTTCGTGCCGGCTGGGCCCGCCGGCTTGGCGATGACGGGCAACCCTTCACGGATCAATCCTTCCATGACGGCCCTGCGGACCGGCTCGGCCTGGACGCCGGTCACCTCCACGCTGATGGCCAGATTGGTGGAGAGGAACTGATCGAGCTCCGCCGTCAGTTCGGCCACCTTGTACGTGGAGGAAGCGCTCTGCCCGCTTTGGCGGATGATGCGAAGATCCGCATTGTGGGCTTCCCGCAAAACCAGGCTCTTGATGGCCCGCCGGAGATGCCGCAATTGGGCCAGCTTGTCCTGGGCCTGGCGAAACTCCTTCAACTCGGCCTCCACTTGGTCGTCCAGCTCTCCGATGCGCCCCAGCATGGCGGTTCCGGCCTGCGTCCGGCTCATGACGGCGAGGGCATAATGCTGGCCGGTCTTCTCGTCCGACCAGCCGGCCATGATCCGCACGTTCTCCAGAACCTTGTCGGTCGAAACATTGGTGACATGGTCCAGCGTGAGGCGCCGTTCGACGCTGGTGGTGCCGCGATTTTCGAATTGCAGGAAGGACTCCCAATCCCTGGCCTGGGCATTGACCTCGGCCTTGAAGATCTTGGCCACCGCCCCGTAGGCCCGGTCGTTCGCCGCGTCCTGGGCGTCGGCCTGGCCGACGCCGGTGAGGTATTGGTCCGGTGGATACTCCTTGCCGGGGCCGAGGATCCAGGACGGAGGTGTACCCTGGCCGAACCAGGCGCATCCGCCCGGGGCCAGCAGGGCGAGCGCCATGCAGGCGATGATAGGCAGACGCTTCATCCGATTCGCTCGGTGGTGATCCATCGTCGTTCTACCAGGGTTATGTCTCTCAACGACCTTGTCATATCCCCTTCGCCCTGAGCCCGTCGAAGGGGGAACTCCACCGAGGGGTTCCGTTCATGGTTCGACAGGCTCACTACGAACGGATCGTACAGTGATTATTGAGACACTCCTTACGGCAATGCCTGTTCGGTCAACAACCGGGTTGCTCCCGCTTGCAGGGTGACGGATTGAACCGGGCCGCGGGCTGCCGTCCCGCTGCGATTGATTGGACGAATCCGCACTTGGTAGGAGCCGGGCGGCACCCAGAGCCGGGCGATCTGAATTTCGTCCGGCAGCGTGCGCCAGCTTCGTTTATCCGATTCCTCCGTGCCGATCGCCAAGGCATGGGCCAGCGCTCCGACCAGCAGGCCGATCAGGGGGCCGACATTTTGATTGCCTTGGCCGGACGCGACCATGCGCGCTCCCCGTCCCGCCCCTTCGGCCAACGCATACTTGACCGCCCCTCGGGCTACGGCCTTGCGCACGATCTGCGCGTACCGGTCGTTCAAGTTTTTGGCCGCCAGGGCGCCGATGTCCTGCGTCAACTCGGTCTTGGCGAAGTAATCTCCTCCCGCCCCCGTCGCCGTCACCTCTTCGTAGGCGATGGTCGTCTTGTGCGGGACCAGTTTGGGCAGTGCGACGCGCACCACGTGGCCGCTCAACCCATACAGCAATGTTTCCGCTCCCCGCGTGTCCTGATTGCTGCGTCCTAGTGCCCCCTTGGTCATCAACACCAGGCGCAAGGCGTCGAGGCTGATCGGGAGGTCGATGAACTGGTCTTCTTTGTGCGGCGCCCGGCCATTATAGCCGATCACCACGATCTGGGCGAATTCCCGGAGCTTCTCGGCCGGCTCCCAGGACTGGCCCGGGAAGGCTTGCTTGTATTCCTCGTGCTCTTGCGTCAGGCCGAGGGCTTCGCTAGTGCGCAATAGGTCCGCGCGCAGCGTCGGCGGAGGCGGAACGCGCGCCCAGGGCTGGGCCGATTGATACCGGTCGTAGGCTTTGCGGTAGGCGATAAAGGCGTTGTTCAGGTCGCCGGTGGATTCGTACAGGATGCCGGTCAGGTAGCGGGCGAAGGCGTCGTCGCGGTACGTGTCTTTGTCGCCGGCTTGATCGGCCAGCAGGTTGAGCCGCTGATCGATCCGCCGCGCTTCGACCAGGGATTCGTCCCACTGGCCGATGACGGCATAGTTCAGCGCCTTAAGGACGTTGACCATGACCTGCTCGTAGGGCTCGCCTTCATAGGGAAGCAAGGTATCGTTGACGAGAAAGGCTTTGGTTTCCGTGCGCACCCGTCTGGTGTAGAGCTCTTCGACTTCGAATTCCGCTTGTTCCAGCAACGTGCTGCTCTCCCGATAGCGCCCCGCCAGATGGAGGGTCATGCCCCGATCCATCCGGTACAACACCCGGCTGACGGAGCCGTACTCGTCCTCGGCCTGTTCGATGATCCGGTCGGCTTGCTGGGGGTTGCCGGCCAGGAGACTGTGGTCGACCCGCGCGTAGCGGGTGCTGAGGGAACTGCAGCCGGCCAAGAGCAGAAGCCCGAGGAGGCAAGCGATCACGGAGAGCCGAAACCGCGAGGCCGGCCCGGACGCTGTCCAAGCCGGAGGGGCCGAGGATGACATGGCCGGACTCACGAACAGGCAGGCCTAAAAAACCGTACGTTTCCGTTCGACGACTTTTTTGATCTTCTTCTGCCCGAACCAGGATTTCACGTTATTTTCCAGATCGATCATCTCCAAATCCACCTGATAGAAAATCGCGCGAACGCCCTCGGATTCGTCCACGATCGTGGAGATATTGCCTTTCAGCATAAAGTCGGCGCCGATCTCCTTGCCCGGCGATTTTTGCGTGTCCTCGCGGGCCTGCTCGGCTTGTGCGCGCCGTTCCTCGCGGAGTTCCTCCCGTTCGGCCTTGCCGGCCACGAACGTGACTTTTTGCGAATTCGTCAGCTCGCGCGCCAGGTCGGCCACGAAGGTCTGGACGTTGATGTGCTCGCTGCTCCGATTGAGGATGGCGCCGACGACGACCACGGGCTGCCGCCCTTTCGCGCTCCGGTACTTGCCGAGCCAGGGGTTGTCCAGGGCTTCCTTGACCATGGACTCGGCCACGAGCCGGGAGTCGGTGTCGTTCCAGCGGCCGCTGAAGTCGGTGACGACGCCCGTATCCACGCGGGTGACCCTCGTGGATTCGCCGCAGCCGGTTATTGCGACGGCTACAATGACGGCAAGGACCGCCGCCGCGTGAATCGTGAATCGTGAATGGTAAATGGTGAAGTTGACGGAGATCGATCCATTACTCATTACGCTGCACTCCTCACGCGTCACCCCTCACGCCTCACCCTGACAGCTACTTGCTGTCCCGCTTGGTTTCTTCTTTTTCCAGCTTCTCGAAGAGCTTCTCTCCGTTTTGGCGGACATAATCACGGACCTGTGGGGAGAGTTCCTTGCTCTGGGCCAACGTCTCCTGCATGGACTTCAGGTCCATCTTGACGAGCACATAGTAGGTCAGGCTGTCCTCGTCCTTGTACCGGTCTACCGGCATGACGCCGGACAGGGTGCCGGAGGAGAAGGTCTTCACGGCCCGCTCGACGTTCTGTTCTTCCGTAGACTTGCTGAAATCCGCCGCGGTGGTGGAGGCGGCGTAGTTTCTCATCAGATAGGCCGTGTACGTCTGGAACCGCTTGGTGATCTCCGCGCGGGCGTTGTTTTCAGCCGCGTCCCAGGCCAAGGGCTCGTTGCGGACGCCCACGACCGAGCCGACCCCATAGATCTGCTTGGAATCCTTCTCGTTGTAGGCTGCGGAGCCTTTCTTCACCCAGGCGGGCGGGCCGCCGCAAGCCGAAAGCGAAACCAGCAAGGCCAGCGCCAGACCGCGGCGGAGCCACTGTGTCGGCACATTCGTGTTCAATCTCATGGAGCGCCTCCTTCCAGACCTGTCATTTGTGATCGGAGTCAACTGGGGATCATGGGCCGGCAGATCGTGATCGGCTGCCTCATCGAAAAACTTAACGATTTGATGCTAGCATGCACCCCCCACCCTGTCAACGAAAGGGCCGAGTGCAAAATGTCCCTGGTCGGATGGCCTTGCGGCGCATGGCACCTTGTCTTTGGAGGGGCTGGGGGACTACACTCGATCGACCCTGGCTTCACCTCAAACGCTGCGGAGGATATTCTGTGGCTGATGTCAAAATCGAAGATGGGATCATTAAGATCAAGGATCTGGATGTGATGGACCCCAAGGCGGCGGCGGTGCTGGCCGAATATCCGGAAGTGCGCTGGGCTGAAATCACCCGGCGGGCGCTCAAGATCGGTCTTGGGTATATGAAGGGCGGAGCGCAGGACTAGGCGAGTGGTGAGTTGTGAATGGTGAATTGGGGCCGAGGCTCACGTCAGCGTAACAATCTCCACTCTCAACTCATCACGGTTCACTGTTTGGTGGGCGTTTCGGCTGTGTCGGCCTTGCCTAGATACTCCCGCACGCGGTTTTCGTTTCCGCCTGTCTCCAGGTACCGTTGGTAGGACTCGACGGCTTTCGGTCTGTTCTTCAAATCATCGGCGTAGAGATCGCCGAGCGATAGATGGACGTCCGAGTAGCCCGGATTGACGACGAGGGCTTGGAGAAACGCCTTTTCCGCGTCCTTGTACCGGCCTTTTTTCTGTAGCACGAGCCCAAGCGTGTAGTAGGAGTCCGGGTTGGTCGGCGCATGCTTGACCGCCAGTTCTCCGGCCGTCAGGGCTTCATCCAGCTTGTTCAGGCGGTCAAGGTAGAGGTAGCTCTTCAGGATGTAGGCGTCGCCGAAGGCGGGGCTGTAACGGGTGGCCTTCTCCAGCCGCTCGAGCGCTTCCTCCAGCGATTTTTCTTTCTGCTGCTGGAGGAGGCTGAAGGCCTTGTCGTATTCTTCCTTGGCGGCGGCGGTTCGTTCGGCTTCCGTCCTGGGCTCGGGGCCGGCCCGGTAGGCGCTCAGTTTCCCTTCGACCAACACCGTGTCTCCCTCTCCGTCGAGGCGGGCGAATTGGGGCTGTTGGGTGCCGCCGCTGAGCCGGCTGACCTGCTTGGCGGTGTAGGCTCCAATCTCACTGGCCATGATCCAGCCGTTCTGGTTCTCGTCCGCGGCGCCCCGCAATCCGGCGAGGAATGCCGTGACGAACGTACCCTGCCCGTCCTTCTTGGTCAGTGCGCCTCCCTGGAGGGCGGCGCTCAGGACTTGCACGGCCCTTTTGTCCGTGTCTTCTTCCGGCGAGAGGCGGCCTTCCAGCGACAGGGTCTGGGGCGGCGTGACGTCCCATCCGGACACGGCGGCGTCCAACACGAATAGCACGTGTTTGGCCATGACGCGGCGGGAGAATTCCTTCAAATGATCCATGGTCACGGCCTTGGAGACGTTGGCCGGTTGTGCGTCCCAGGGCACCAGATAGCCGATGTCCTTGTTGTGCATGTCCTGGCTGGCGCCGGCGTGGCCGGCGAAGAAGATCACGACCCGGTCGTGGCGTCCGACCTTGCGGGGCAGGTGCTCGTTGAGGATGAAGTGCATGCGCTTGGAGCTGGCGTCTTTGTTGTAGATTTCCAGCACCTCTTGAAAACCGAGTTTGCGGAAGGCATCGGCGACCGCCTTTCCGTCCTCGACGGCTCCGTCCAGCTTTGGAGCCACCAGGTAATCGTTGATGCCGATCACGACGGCCCAGGACTTGTAATACAACCCTTCCGGGCGGCCCAGTTGGGCGCTCGCGGCCGGAATGAGCGACAGGAAGCAGGCCAAGGCGAGGAGGCCGGTATGGCGGAGGTTAAGGCCTCGTTGATGAGAGCAGCCCATGGTGGCCGATGCTACTCTGCGGCTCTTTTGACTGTCAAGGAGGGGCGGACTTGCGCCGCGTCCGCCGCTTGCCCATAATGCAGGCCTGCGCGGTTCGGCGGCTCAATCGAGAAGGCCGCGAGCCGGTTTGAGAAACAGGGAGCGAGTCTTATGGGTAACGGTGAGCAGCATCTCGAAAGTCTGATGCGGGCGGACCGCGTCGTGTACCCGACTTCAGCCACAAAGGATGCGGCCTATATCAAAGACTACGAAGCCGACTACCGCCGATCCATCGCCTATCCGGAGCAGTTCTGGGACCAGATCGCGAAAGAGTTGGACTGGTTTACCCCCTGGCGCAAGGTTCTGGACTGGAACTACCCCTGGGCCAAATGGTTTGTGGGGGCAACGTGCAACATTTCCTACAATTGCCTGGACCGGCACGTCAACAGCTGGCGCAAGAACAAGGTCGCAGTCATCTGGGTCGGTGAACAAGGGGAAGAGCGGATCTTCACCTACGGAGAACTCGCCCGCCAGGTGAACCGCTGCGCCAACGCCCTGCAAGCCTTGGGGTTGAAGCAGGGCGACCGGGTCACTATCTACCTCCCCAAAATTCCCGAGCAGATCGTGGCGATGTTGGCCTGTGCCAGGATCGGGGCGATCCACAGCGTGGTCTATTCCGGTTTCAGCGCGCCGGCCCTGGAAAGCCGGATCAAAGATGCCGAGTCTCGCGTAGTCATCACCGCCGACGTCGGCTATGATCGGGGCAAGGTGATCAAGCTCAAGCCGGTGGTGGATCAGGCCGTAGCCAATTGCGGGTCGGTCGAGACCGTGGTGGTGGTGCGCCGGGAGAAGCCCGGGGTGCCGTTGGCGGCTCCCAAAGAGGTGGATTGGGACGACTGGCTGGCCGGCGAGAAGCCGGTGTGTGAGGCGGTGCCGCTGGACGCCGAAGCGCCCTTGTATATTCTCTACACGTCCGGGACGACCGGAAAACCGAAGGGCGTGGTGCACGTGCACGGCGGGTACATGGTCGGCACCTACATCACGACTAAGTATGTGTTCGATCTGAAGGAGGACGATGTTTACTTCTGCGTAGCTGATCCCGGCTGGGTCACGGGACACAGCTACATCGTCTACGGTCCCCTGCTGAACGGCGCGACGATCCTGACGGCGGAAGGCAAGCCGGATTACCCCAATCCAGGCCGCTGGTGGCATCTGATCGAGCGGTATGGCGTGTCGATCTTCTATACGACGCCGACCGCCGTTCGGTTGTTGATGAAGTATGGCGAAGAGTGGCCCAAGAAGTACGACCTCTCTTCATTGCGCGTCCTGGGGAGCGTTGGGGAACCGATCAATCCCGAGGCCTGGGAGTGGTATCACCGGGCGACGGGCGGGACCAAGCCGATCATGGATACCTGGTGGCAGACGGAGACGGGCATGATCCTGGTCACGCCTCTCCCCTCGGTGCCGCTGAAGCCCGGCTCAGCCACGAGGCCGTTTCTTGGCATCGAGGCGGATGTCGTGGATCGTGAGGGCCACAGCCTTCCCGCCAATAGCGGCGGCTTTGCGGTGATCAAGAAACCCTGGCCTGCCATGATGCGGACCATTTACAAAGATCCGGACCGGTACCTGGTCTATTGGAATACGATTCCCCACTGCTACACGGCCGGCGATGTCTGCCGCAAGGATGACGACGGGTACTTCTGGTTCATGGGGCGTGCCGACGACGTGATCAAGGTGGCGGGCAACCGCATCGGGACGGCCGAGGTGGAGAGCGCGCTCGTGAGCCACCCGTCCGTCGCGGAGGCGGCGGTCATCGGGAAGCCGCATAAGACCGTCGGCGAATCCATCAAGGCGTTCGTGATCCTCAAACAGGGCCATCAGGACAGCCCCGAACTGATCCAGGGGTTGAAGGATCACGTCCTGAAGGAACTGGGCAAGATCGCCGTGCCGCAGGAGATCGATATCGTATCCTCGCTGCCCAAGACCAGGTCGGGGAAGATCATGCGCCGAGTGCTCAAGGCCAAGGAGCTTGGCCAAGACCCTGGCGACATCTCGACGATCGAAGAGTAGTCAAAGTAGTCGGAGAGGACTCAATCGAGTCGGTGCTTAAACCGTGCGGATCGATAGAGGAGGCCGGATATGCCAGCTCATGTAAGAAGTTTGTACAGGGCGGTTGCCGCGGCCGGGATCGTGACGTTGCTCTGTGCCAGTGCCATGCCCTTTGATGTCTACGGAGCCGAAGAGAAGAAGAAGGAGACCACCGTCAAGAAGGCTGCCCCGCCGAGAGCCGACCGGAGCGGCACCGCGCACGTCTCCAGCACCAAAGCCTCCGGGGCCGGGACCGTCGCCAAGGCGCAAGCCTGCTTCGGCAATACGCCCAAAATCGAGACGGTGAAGCCGGACGAGGGCAAAGCCGGAGACACCGTTACCATCACGGGCGCGAGCTTCGGAGCCGCCGGCTGCCTGACGGCCGTGTCGTTCGGTCCGGGGGGCGAAGCCAAGTTTTCGCATACGAGTGACACCACGGTGACGGCGACCGTGCCGGAGGGACACAAGGGCATTCGGTTGCTGACGGTCACGACGGCGTCCGGTGAGGATACAAAGCCGTTTCTCGTGAAGTAGTTCTCAGGCCTCGGTTTTCAGTGGTCAGTCATCAGTGTACCTTCGGGAACTGATGGCTGATAACTGATCGCGGTTGACTGCTTTTAAATCAGGCCGCGTTTCTGGAGGTAGTCCCGGTCGATGGTCGGGGCGGGCTTCTGGGGCGCGAGTCCCCGCTCTTGCAGTAAACGTTCGACGAATTTTCCGATCAGGTCGGATTCCAGGTTCACCGGGTCCCCAACCTTCTTGAGGCCCAGCGTCGTGACTTTCGCCGTGTGCGGGATGACGGCAATGCTGAAGGTATGGGTGGCGACGGAGTTGAGCGTCATGCTGATGCCGTCAATGGTGATCGAGCCCTTCGGCACACAGTAACGTAGGATGTCCGGTGGGGCCTCGATCGTCACGACGAGGGCGTTGCCGTCCTGGCGTTTCTCCCTGATCCAGCCGACCCCGTCCACATGGCCCGCCATCAGATGGCCGCCGATCCGTTCGTTCAGCTTCATCGCCCGCTCGAGATTCACCGGGACCCCGACCGCCAGTTTGCTCAGCGATGTGACCGCCAGAGTTTCCGGGGACACGTCCACGGTGAAGTCGCGGTCCCCTTTCGCGACCACGGTGAGGCACGCTCCGTTCACGCTCACGCTCGCCCCGATCGCCAAGTCGTCCATGATGGTCTCAGCGAGGATGGTCAGTCTGGTCCCCGCCAGGGTCGGTTCGAACGCTTTTACAACCCCCATTTCCTCGACGATGCCGGCAAACATATTCGACTCGCGCTCCCCTATTCTTCTTTCTTGAGCAAGACGGTTTTGACCACGTAGACGAAGACGACAAGCAGTAGGAGGACGCCGAGGCCGGCTAATATCCCGACGACAATGTCCGCCGTACCCATCTCTGCTTGCATGTCGCGACCCTTTCCCCCCCCCTGCCCGTCTATGCGGGGGCCATTATACCATCAGTGATCGACCTTGTGGCCCCCTACCCGCGTGGTTTGGTCTGTTTCACGACCACCCAGAATAGAGCGGCGGCGACGAGCTGCAGGCCGGCGATCACGGCAAAGGCCGATGGGTAACTGAAGCCGGCGATCAGGATGCCGGCCAGCAACGGTCCCGCCGCATGGCCGATATCGTTGATCGTGCCCTGCATGCCGATCCCGGCTCCCATCGTCTTGATGTGGGAGAGGTCGGCCACCAAGGCGGTCGTCGAGGAGGAGACGACCGCCTCCCCGAAGCCGAACCCGGCGGCGAGGACCAAGAGGACCGGCAGCGAAGCGCTGTGCGGGATCAAGAGGAAGGTGCCGGCGCAAATCAGCAGCCCGATCAGGATGAGCGGCCGGCGCCCGACTATGTCGGACGTGCGGCCCATCACCGGCTTGGACAGGAATGAGGTGATGCCCTGGACGCCGAATAGGAGGCCGACTTCGCCGGGATTCAGTCCGACCGACAGGCCGTAGATCGGGAGGAAGGCCATGAGGGCCCCGTTCGCAATCATCTTGGCCCCGTCGGTGACGCTGGTGAGGAGCACCGGTTTGTTGGCCCAGACGGTTTGGAAGCCCTTCCACATCTCGGCCAGCACCGGCTGGAGTCCTTGCGCTCCCTGAGCCGGTGCCGGCGGGGCCAACCGCAAGCAGGAGAAAATCAGGAAGCCCAAGCAGCCGAACAACCCGGCGGTCATGAAGGTCGTCGGAAATCCGGCGGCATAGACCAGCCATCCGCCCAACACGGGACCGAACAGGGCGCCGGCTTGCGTGGAGGCCGTATACCAGCCCATGGCGGCGCCCCGTTTCTCGCGATAGAGATCCGCCACGGTGGCCAGCGCGGCGGGCGCGAAAATAGCGGTGGCCACGCCATGGGCAAAGCGCAATCCGGTGAGGGCGCCCAAGTCGCTGACGAACAGATAGGCGAAGGGGGGAAGCGCAAAGGCCAGGACCCCGATCCGCATCAGCATCCGCCGTCCGTAAATGTCGGATAGGGCGCCGGCCGGCAGTTTGAGGAGCACGCCGGTGAGGGTGGAGGCCGAGACGACGAGGCCGATCCGTTCAGGCCCGGCTCCCAGCGATTGGGCGAACAGGGCCAGCACCGGCATGCGCACGAGATTATAGCTGAGGAAGCAACAGGTCCCGACCCAGCACAGCAGGAGGAATGAGCGCGCCGGCGTCATGGGGTCAGGCGGGGACCGGATGGGTTGGCCGGTGGGAGAGTTTGCAGCAAGGCGATAAAGGCCCGCTGTTCCTGCGGAGCGATGGACGGGAGCGTCGGCAGTTCCTGGATGATGCGGTCCGGGTTCTGGGAGATGGCGGTTCCCAACTGATTGGTGACGTCGAAGCCCCGCGTGAGCTTGCGCGTCACCGCGTCTCCGACCAGGGGGCGCAGGACCCAGACGAGGCCGGAGAGAACCGGATCGTTGAGTTTTGTATAGGCAATCAGCGAGGTGTCTACGGCCGGATGCCCGTCGGGAGAGGCGGTCTGGGCGATCTTCAGAAATACAACCGCCTTGGCGCGCACCATGGGAAAGACATGCCCCTCATGGTACCCATCGATATGATAGATGCGGGTGGTTCCTTCGCGCTGAAGCAAGGACAGTAGACCTTGCGTACCGTCTCCATCGTTGCCCCAGAATCGATTCGGCCCCTTGTCCGCGAACTCATAATTGCCCATGCCCATTTTCCGCACCAACGCCGCGATGAGCGACGGATGGTCTAGAAGAAATTCGTAGAGGTATTGCGGGACCGGGATGCGGACCGGGCCGACCGACCCGGAGGTGGTCGGGCTGTCCGCCACGTAGGAGACCAGGCAGCGGGAGACGGAATCCAGGCGGTCGACGGGAAATGTGATGCGCCCCTGTTCCGCGGCGACCGGGCAGTTGTCGGCCCAAGCCGTAGTGGCGGAGAGGACCAGTCCGAGCATCAGACCGGCCAGCGTCAGTCCGGCCGAGTCCGAACCGATTCGGATGTCGTCGGTGCGCCGCACGGTCATGGCCCTTCATCGACGGCCAGATGGAGCAGGACCGGGAACAACATCCGCCGGTCCTGGCGCTGCCGGGCATCCCGCAGCAAGGTCTCCACGCTGGGGACGACCATGCCTTCAAAGCCGATCCGTCCGTTCGTCGTAATCGTCACCGGCTGGGAGAAGTCCACCAAAGCCTCGTTCAGATAGAGACTGTACCGCCTCACCCGTTCGGTCCGTACCGCGATTCGATTGGGGCCGACGATCTCCGCCTCCAAGCGCGCGTAGCGGCGGTTCACGATAGCTTCGTCCCGGCTGTCGGTCAAGAGGTCCGTGAACGCCGCAATCCGGTCCGTGGCGTCGATCCTGGCCCATCCGAAGGGCGTCAGGTGTGTGGCGTCGCGGACGACGATCAGGCGCTTGGGCAAGGCGGTGCGGCGCTGGCTGTCGAACCAGTGGACTAAGGCGGGCAGCTCTTCGCGCGGGAAAAAGTGTCCGCCGGCCATGGGATGCACCCGGTCATGTTCCCGATATTGGAAGGCATAGCCGAGGCGGGTCAATTCCTGCGCAAGCGTTCGGCTGAGTTCGACCGGCATGACTTGGTCCTGACGGCCATGAATCATATAGAGCGGCGTGTTCTTCAGATTCTCCAAGAACGGCATGAGCACGGTATCCAGGCCGCTGGCCATCGGAGCGAGTCCGGCGAACAGCGGCGCATGATGGGTTCCGACAAGATAGGTCCCGATGCCGCCGTTCGACATGCCGGTCAGAAAGACCCGGTCCGGGTCGATATGATATCGCGCTTGGACGGTCCTGAGCGTCGCCAGGATGAGGTCTTCTCCGTGCCTGGTCCACCAGGTGCCTTGTACGTTGGTGGGGCAAGCCAGGATATAGTTTTCCCCGAGGCGGGTCTGCCACCGGTCCAAATAGGCATCGCCGGTAAAGCCGGCTCCGTGGAGGCACAACACCAACGCGTACTCCTTCGCCGGGTCGTAGGAGGGCGGTACGTAGAGCCCATAACGATAGGTCCGTTCGTGCACCGCGACCGGCAATCCCGGCTGGAGCCCGACCGGTGCTACTCCATAGGCTTTCCCTTGTTTCAGCAGATCGGTCACCACCGTGATCGTGGCCTTGGGGTCCTTCAGGATATCGGCCAGCAGGACTGCGGCCTTGTCGGGGGTGTCGGCGTCCAGATAGGCCCGGACCAGGTCCGGCAAGGATTGGCCGGTTGCGGCGGCGGAGCTGTAGTCAGCAGGAGATGTGCACAGTAGGACAAGGCATATGATGTGGAAGAGAATCGGAGAAGTGAGGCGAATGCGCACCGGCAAACCGTATCACCTTTATATTCGGCTTGTCAAAACGATCGCATAGCCCCTCCTCCGCGGTCGGCGAGTGCGAGACATTGGCCGGGCACAGCCCAGCCCAGATCTCGACCGGCACAGAGAGGAAGGCATCTACGACGAGCGGGTCGAAGTGAGTGCCACTCTCGGCCTCGATCGTTGCTGCTGCGTCCTCAAAACTGATCGGTTGACGGTAGGAACGGCGGGATGTCAGGGCGTCCAGCATATCCACTACCGCACAGATTCTGGCCTCGAGCGGAATCATCCGTCCTTTCAGTCCGAGCGGATATCCGGATCCATCGTGCCATTCGTGGTGCATGAGGGCGATGCTGGCGACGGCGTTCGGCACGGACGCAGCGGCCGCGATCCGGTAGCCGGAGGCCGGGTGTTGTCGCATAACCGACCACTCGGGATCAGAGAGAGGCGCCGGCTTGCTGCGAATCTGTTCGTGCACCAAGAGCTTGCCGATATCGTGCAAAAAGGCGCCACATTGCAAGGTGTGGAGCCGATCCGGGGAAAGGTTCAAAACTTCCCCGATCTTGCTGGCATAGAAAATCAACCGGAAAGAATGGGCATAGGTAGTGATATCGCGCGCGCGGAGCAATTTGCCCAACGAGTGTATCGCAGCCGCAACGGCCGGCTCTGGGAAGAACGGATCACATGAGGCTGGAGGTTGGTGCGGTCCCATAGCCGGGACACAAAGCAAAAGCGATACCAACGGGGATTCTTGTGAGGATGTTGAAATTACCGCCCGATTGTAGCAGGTACGGGGAACGGGCCTGTATGGTTTTGTGCAGAGGAATCCAAATTGGTACAGCGGCTGGGCTGGCCCGCTATTTCGTCGGGAGGGTCCCTTCCACCAGAAAATCTTTCCCGAGGGGTTGGATGCGGATGTCGTTGAGGGGCAGCGCCTGTGCCAACCGTTTCGGCGCAAGCCCGCCGATGACGCCCTTCGCGTCTTGGCCGCCCAATAAGGTGGGGGCGATGAAGAGGGCTACCCGATTGACCAGCCCGGATCGAATGGCGGAGGCGTTGACGTCGCTTCCCCCTTCGATCAGCACCGATGTGGCGCCCTGTTTCCCTAGCTTGGCCAAACAGGCGCGTAGCGACACCTGGCCGTTCCGGGCCGGCAGGACCCAGACCTGGGCGCCCTTGGCCCGGACCTGTTGTACCTTTCTGGCCAGCGCTTGAGCCGTGGTGGCGATAGCCGTTCCGGAGCTGAGGACTTTGGCTTTGAGGGGAACGCGTAGCCGGCTGTCCAGAATGACGCGTAAGGGTTGCCGGGATCGTTGGTCCGAGGCCGGCCCCCTCCCCAGTCGGACGGTCAATCGGGGGTCATCGTGCCGCACGGTCTCCACGCCAACCAGGATTGCATCCATCTGGTCGCGAAGTCTGTGGGTGGCGCGCCTCGCCGGGTTTCCGGTAATCCACTGTGACTCGCCGCCGGCCGTGGCGATTTTCCCGTCCATCGTCATCGCGGTTTTCAAGGTGACAAAGGGCAAGCCGGTTTTGATCCAATGGCGGTAGGCTTCGTTCAGCTGTTCGGCTTCATGGCGGAGACATCCGACCGACAGGTCGAGACCGGCTCGGCGCAACGCTCTGATCCCTCGCCCGCTGACCTTGGGATTGGGATCGGCCATGGCCACGACGACTCGCTTCAGTCCGGCGGCGATTAGGACCGGCACACAGGGAGGGGTGCGCTTCTTCGTGTGGCAGCAGGGTTCGAGGGTGACATAGAGGGTGGCCCGTTTGGCGCGGGGGCCCGCCGCTTCCATCGCCCGCACTTCGGCATGGGGCCCGCCGGGCCGGCGATGGTACCCCTGCCCGACGATCCGGTTGCCGGCGACGACCACCGCCCCGACCATCGGATTGGGGCTGGTGCGTCCCCGTCCCTTGGCGGCCAGCCGGAGGGCCAGCGCCATGTACCGGCGGTCGCGGGCCTGGTCCGTCACCGTTTTTTAGCGGACCTCGCCGCAACGGTGCGGCGGGCCTGGCCGGTTTGGGTCGTTCGTTTCTTCGAGGAACGGGTCGCCGGCTTTTTCTCCCCCGCTTCCGTCAAGGCCGCCTGCGCCGCCGCCAGCCTCGCGATGGCCACGCGATAGGGCGAACAGCTGACATAATCCAGCCCCAGCTGATGGCAGAATTCCACGGAACTGGGGTCGCCTCCATGCTCGCCGCAGATGCCGAGCTTGATGTCGGGTCTGGTAGCGCGGCCCTCGGTGATGGCCATCTTCATCATGGCGCCGACTCCCTCCCGGTCCAGAACGGCGAACGGGTCTGACTCCAGAATGTTCTCAGCCTTCTTGGCGATGGCAGCGTCGCAAGCGCGGCAGCGCATCTCCCGCCAGTCCACGTCGGTGCTCAAGCAATGGGGGCAACTGTCCTGCCGGCGCATGTAGAACGCAATAAACTTGGCCGCGTCGTCCCGCGAGAATCCGAATGTGGTCTGGGTCAGGTCGTTGGTGCCGAACGAGAAGAATTCGGCCTCCTCCGCGATACGTCGCGCCGTGACGGCGGCCCGCGGCAGTTCGATCATCGTGCCGATCAGATAGGAGAGCTTGACCCCTCGCTTTTTCAGCGTCTCCTCCGCTACTTCACGGATGAGCTCCTTCTGGGCTTTCATTTCCGAGACCATGCCGACCAGGGGGATCATGATCTCCGGCACGATTTTCTTGCCCTCGCGCGCCAGCTCGCAGGCGGCTTCGATGATGGCCTGAGTCTGCATGCGGGTGATTTCCGGCATCGTGATGCCGAGCCGGCAGCCGCGGAGTCCCAGCATGGGGTTGAATTCGTGGAGTTCCTCGACTCGCGCCAGCAGACGGCGCTTCTCCTCCACCAGCGCCGGATCGGCGGCGGTCAGCTCCATGCGCGCGATCTCGACCATCAGGTCTTCCCGCTTGGGCAGGAACTCATGCAGCGGCGGGTCCAGCAGGCGGATCGTCACGGGGAACCCCTTCATTTCCCGATACAGGCCGATGAAGTCTTTTTTCTGGAGCGGCAGCAGTTGCGCCAGGTACTGTTCTCGTTCCTTGCTGGTCCGGGCCAGGATCATTTTCTGCATGATGGAGATGCGGTCTTCGGCGAAGAACATGTGCTCGGTGCGGCAGAGCCCGATGCCCTCGGCTCCGAATCCACGCGCGATCATGGCCTGGTCGGGCACATCCGCATTGGCCCGCACGTTGAGCCGGCGAACCTGATCGGCCCATCCCAGGAGCGTGGCGAAACAACGATACTTCTCCGACTGGCGGGCGTCGAGCTTGCCCTGGATCACCTGGATGACCTCCGACTCGACCACCGGGATGTCGTCTCCGTAGACGTGCCCCGTGAACCCGTTGATCGAGAGGAAATCCCCTTCCTTGAAGGGTCGGCCGCCGATTTTGACGGTCGTGGTGCCGGTGACTTCGATGGCCTCGCAGCCGGCGACACAGACCTTGCCCATTTGCCGGGCGACGACGGCCGCGTGGGAGGTCATGCCGCCGCGTGCGGTCAGGAACCCGAGCGCGGCGTTCATGCCGTGGATGTCGTCGGGGCTGGTCTCCTGGCGGACCAGGATGACCCGCTCGCCGCGGGTCTGCATCTCCACGGCCTTGTCCGGGGTCAGGGCGATTTTGCCCGCCGCGGCGCCGGGACCGGCCGGCAGACCTTTGCCCAAGGAGGGATGCTTGCCTTCGGCCGCGGTGTCGAACACCGGATAGAGGTACTGCGAGAGCTGCTCGGGGCCGACGCGGAGCACCGCTTCGTTTTTGCTGATCAGCCCCTCCTTGACCATATCCACGGCAATCCGGACGGCAGCGATCCCGGTGCGTTTGCCCACCCGGGTCTGCAGCATGTAGAGCTTGCCTTCCTGAATCGTAAATTCCAGATCCAGCATGTCTCGGTAATGCCTCTCGAGCGTCCGGTAGGTCTTCACCAGGTCCTTATAGGCCTTGGGCAGGGTCTTGGCCAGGGCGGTCACCGGCAGCGGCGTGCGGATGCCGGCGACGACGTCCTCGCCCTGAGCGTTCAACAGGCACTCGCCGAAGAAAGCCCGCTCGCCGGTGGCCGGATTTCTCGTGAAGGACACGCCGGTGCCGCTTGTGTCTCCCATGTTGCCGAACACCATGGCGACGACGTTGACGGCGGTGCCCCAGTTGTCGGGAATATTGTAGAGCCGCCGGTACGTCACGGCGCGGGCGCCGTACCAGGAGGAGAAGACGGCATTGATCGCCATTCGGAGCTGGTCCAGCGGATCTTCGGGAAACTCTCGGCCGGTCTCCCGTTTGACCAGGGCTTTGAACCGGACCACGAGGTCGGTCAGGGCCTTGGCATCCAGGTCGGTGTCGTGCACGAGCCCCCGCTCGGCCTTCTTTTCTTTCAGGATATGCTCGAAGTGGTCCCGCTCTACGCCCATGACGATGTTGCCGTACATGGTAATAAAGCGCCGGTAGCTGTCCTTGGCGAATCGTTCGTTTTTGGTTTTGGCGGCCAGCCCCTCGACGGTTCGTTCGTTGAGGCCGACGTTCAGCACTGTGTCCATCATGCCCGGCATGGAGGCCCTGGCGCCCGACCGCACCGACACGAGGAGCGGGCTGGCGGGATCGCCGAACTGCGCCCCCATGGACCGCTCCACGCGCTTGAGGCTCTGGAGGGCCTGATCCCACATGCCCGGCGGGAAGGTTTTCTTGTGGCGGTAGTATTCGATGCAAGCATCGGTGGAGATGGTAAAGCCGGGAGGGACGGAGATGCCCAGGTTCGTCATCTCGGCCAAGCCGGCGCCCTTGCCGCCGAGAAGATTTTTGTCGTTCCCCCCGCCCTCGGCTTTGCCGTCACCGAAGTAATAGACGAATTTCTTCGTGCTCACGCCTGCCTCTCCTCTTATGATGCGTCCCATCCCTGGATGACAATCATGACGGAGTCGTGCCCTGCATGTCCAGCCTCATGCGATACCGGGCGATGAGGCGCCGTTTGGCCGTGACTCCCAACGCGATCACCAAGGCGACGAATGCGGCCAACAGAAACAGCCGGTAGTCCACTTGCGCACCGTGATCGAAGTAGAGCTTTCCGTCCCCTCCTCGCACGACCTTAGTTTCCTTGTGAAAGATGTGGGTCTCCCCCGAGGGATCGGACAGGTCGATCCACTCGTGGCAGAGTTGAATCGGTTCGTCGGCGCCGATGACGCGATGCCAGGTAAAGCGCAGGCAGACGTCCTTGGTGGAATCGAAGACGTCGGGTGTGCGGATCAAGGCATCCAGATTTACCCCGCTCCCCCAGAGTCCGGCCAGAAAGACCGCATTGCAGGCGACGATCAGGGCCGCCGACACTCCGTGGGAGTAACGCCGCAGTTTCCTGGCCTTGTCCGCGTCGGTGTCCGGTTCCGGCCGGTCTGTGTCCGGCGACATTGTGCCTCACCATGGTTAGACGCCCGGCACCAGGATCTCGGACAGGTCCGCAAAGGAGAGAAATAGGCGATCGATCATGCGGAGGAGCGAAAGCCGATTCGCCCGGATGCCCTGATCGTCGGCATTGACCATGACGCCGGCAAAAAATGCGTCGATAGCCGGCTTGAGCAGGACCAAGCCATCCAGAGCCCTTGTATAATCGCCTTGCGTGATGGAGAAAGGAACCTGGAGCCTGGCCTCTTCAAGCGCCTTGTAGAGCTCGGTCTCAGACTGGTGCTGGAACAGAGATGGGTTAATCTCTTCGGCTTCCCACTTTTCTTTCTCCACGATGCGGTGCGCGCGCTTGAAGCCGATGGTTAAGGGGTTGAACTCAGGCCTGGCGGTGATGGCCTGCAAGGCGTTCATCTTGTCGTAGAGGGTCAGCAAGTTCAGTTGGGATCGTGGTGTTGATTTCAGGACGGCGAGCATCACGTCGTCACGTAGGCCGTCAATCGTGCGACCGTAGAACCGGAGACGTTCCAGTAGGAAGTCGACGGGATCGCTGGAGGTGGTCGCTGGTTTGAAGCCTTTGTCATCTAAGAGGTCGGACATATAAACATGGAACTCCCCCAGGTTCAGGGGGAGCCGTCCCTCGAGCGCAATGCGCACGACCGCCAACGCGTTGCGTCGAAGCGCGAAGGGGTCTTCGGAGCCGGACGGCACGAGGCCCACACGGAAGAAGGTGAAAATCGTGTCGAGGCGGTCGGCCAGGGACAGAACTTTTCCAGCCGTCGACCCAGGAATATCTCCTTCCATCGAAGGAGGTAGATAGTGCTCGGCAATGGCCTGCCTCACCTGGTCCGCCTCCCCGTCATGTTTGGCATATTCCCCGCCCATAATTCCTTGTAGCGCGGGGAATTCGCCGACGATCCCGGTCGTCAGGTCGGCCTTGCAGAGTTCAGCGGCCCTCGCACAGGCCCGAGAGGTTTCACGATCGAGGGCGAACATGGTCGCCAGCCGATCTGTTACCTGTCTGACCCGCTCTTGTTTCTCGAATACGGTGCCGATTTTCTTGTGGAACGTGATGCCCTTGAGTTTCTCGACCCGATCGGCCAGCCGGACCTTGCGGTCCTCGTCGAAGAAGAAGCGGGCGTCGGCGAGGCGCGCCGCCAGCACCCGTTCGTTGCCGGCTTGAATCAACTTCATGTTGGCCAGCTTCATGTTGGTAACGGACACGAACGCAGGCAGCAAGGTACCGTCTTTGCGCAGGACCGAAAAGAAGCCCTGGTGTTCCTTCATGGAGGTCATGAGGATTTCTTTGGGGAGCGACAGGTACTGGGGATTGAATCCGCCGAGAAGCGGGTGCGGGCATTCCGTCGTGAACACCGCCTGATCCAGCAATGCCTCGTCGCGGTGCGGGCGTCCGCCCGCCGCTTTGGTGAGTTTCTCGACTTGCGCCAGGATCAGCTCGCGCCGGCGATCCTGATCCGGGATGACGCCGTGCTGCTCTAATGTGCGCAGGTAGGACTTGAGGTCGGCGACCGGAAGGCCCTGGGTTGTTGTGCGGCTGGCCGGGCCGAGAAACCTGTGGCCCCAGGTGCGGGCGCCAGAACGAACCCCGGCGATCTGGAACGGGACCGACTTTCCTGCATAGAGTGCCAGGAGCCAGCGGATGGGACGCCCGAACCTGGCTCCCGTGTCGTTCCATGTCATGGATTTGGGAAAGGACAGCTTGCCGATAAGCGCCGGGAGCAGCTCGGTCAGGACCGATGCCGTCGGCTGTCCTGTCTCGCGTTTGACGGCGAACAGGTACTCGCCTTTGGGTGTTTGTCGGACTTCGAGTTCTTCGACCGGCACACCCTGCCCGGCGGCGAACCCGACCGCAGCCCTGGTCGGTTGTCCGGCTGCGTCGTACGCCACCGCCTTCGAGGGTCCCATCGTTTCCTTGGTCATCGCGGCCTGGCGATCGCACAAGGATGAAACCGACAGTGTGAGGCGCCGGGGTGTGCCGAAGGTTCGCACCGCCCCATACGTGAGCCGCTGCTCGTTCAATAATTGTTCGGTCAGGCTGTGAAGTGAGCGGAGCGCCGGTTGGATGAATTGATACGGCAGCTCTTCCGTCCCGATTTCAAGGAGCAGTTCGCCGACAGCCGGCTTGGCCGCCTTGCTCTTGGCCTTGGTCCTGGCTGGGCCTGTCTTTGATCGTGGCATCATTCGGGCGTCGTTACTTGGTGACCGTCTTGCCCGCTGGCTTCTTCGCGAGCAGCGGATACCCGAGTTGCTCCCGTTGCGCCAGGTAGCCTTCGGCGCATTTGTAGGCCAAGGCCCGGACGCGGGCGATAAAGCCGGTCCGCTCGGCGACCCCGATGGCGCCGCGCGCGTCCAGCAGATTGAACACGTGCGAGGACTTGATGCAGTAGTCGTAGGCCGGCAGGATCAGCCCCCGGTCGATCAGTTGCATGCACTCGGCTTCGAAGGTCTGAAACGTCGCCGTGAGCATCGTGGCGTCCGAGGCCTCGAAATTATAGGTGGAAAACTGGACTTCCGTCTGGTGATGGATGTCCCCGTAGCTGATCTGGTCGTTCCATCGAAGGTCGTAGACGTTATCGACTTGCTGGAGGTACATGGCGATGCGTTCGGTGCCGTAGGTGATCTCCACGGTGATGGGGTTGAGCTCGATGCCCCCCACTTCCTGAAAATAGGTGAACTGGGTGATTTCCATGCCGTCGAGCCGCACTTCCCAGCCCAGGCCCCAGGCGCCGAGCGTGGGCGATTCCCAGTCGTCCTGCATAAAGCGGATGTCGTGGTGTTTGGGGTTGATGCCGAGGCGGGTCAGGCTCTCCAAATACAGGTCCTGAATGTTAGCCGGCGAAGGTTTCAGCACCACCTGGTACTGATAGTAATGTTGCATCCGGTTCGGGTTGTCGCCGTAGCGGCCGTCCGTGGGACGGCGGCAGGGCTGAGGATAGGCGGCCCGCCAGGGCTCCGGTCCTAGCGCACGCAAGAAGGTCGCCGGGTGGAACGTCCCCGCGCCCATCTCCAAGTCGTAGGGTTGGTGGATGACGCAGCCTTGGTCGGCCCAGTAGCGATGGAGGGAGAGGATGAGCTCCTGGAGGGTCACAGAACGCCCTTGCCGCTGTTGCCTGGTCGATAACGGGATGGGTCGATGCCCATGTGCCCGCTCCTTGAGGCGCTAACTCCTCCAGAAGCGGCGCTAAAATAACAAGAAACTCGTTTCTCTGTCAAGGTAAGCCATGACTGGTACTGGCGTTGGTTGGGGCCCCCATGCACATCGGCGATAGTACGGTGCGGGCATGTATTAAGCCTTTGATCGCGGAGGCTCCGTCTTGACTCGTCGCGAGGATTCGTCTATTGTCCAACATAATTGACCGAATCACTTTAGTTTAGGAGCTGCGATGAAGTTTTCCAAGAAAGGCGAGTATGCCCTGAGGGCCTTACTGGAATTGACGGCTCAACGGGACGCCACCCTCCTGCAGCGCCATGAGATTGCTGAACGGCAAAATATCCCCATTGAGTTCTTAGAGCAGATCTTGCTGACACTT
Source organism: Nitrospira sp. (assembly GCA_016873495.1). Lineage (GTDB taxonomy): Bacteria > Nitrospirota > Nitrospiria > Nitrospirales > Nitrospiraceae > SYGV01. The sequence continues at coordinate 26,090 of VGXC01000025.1, forward strand.
AAAAACGCGGGCCTATTGACCAGTAAGCGTGGCGTCAATGGTGGATACAGTCTGCTGAAGGCTCCCGAAGAGATCACGCTCGGTCAGGTAATCCGACTATTGGATGGTCCGTTGGCTCCGATCGCCTGCGTCAGCAAGACCGCCTACCAGAAGTGCCAGGACTGTCCTTATGCGGAAACGGACAGTTGTCCGATTCAACAGGTCATGCTGGATATTCGTAACGCCATTGCGGAAATTCTCGATAACTACACGCTGCGCGACTTTGCCTCGGGGCGCCGCAAGGCAGCGCAATCCTGAGCCTCGCCTGTTCTGGCGACATCTCATCGTAACGATAGAGGATAGGCATGGATCACATCGTTCTCATTTCGATTACGTTCCTGGCCGCGATCGTCAATGGGGGGCTTGGGTATGGGTTCTCCTCCATCACCGTCCCCGTGGCCTTGCTCTTTTATGTGAACAAAATTCTGAACCCGGCATTAGTCCTGGTGGAGCTGGTCATCAACGGCTATGTCCTGCTGATCAACCGCCACAGCGTGCCCCACATTTGGAAGCGCGTGATGCCCATGCTCTTCGGCTTGCTCATCGGCATCGGGGTTGGCGCCTACGTGCTGTCGCTGGTCCAGCCTAGTTGGGTTAAGTTCATCACGTATTTCATGCTGCTGCCGCTGATCCTTTTTCAAGCGGCCGGAGTCCGGAGACCTATCCAGGCCGAAAATGCCATCGCGGTGCCGTTTGGAACGGGGATCGGGTTGCTCTATTCCGTGACCACCATTTCCGGTCCACCGCTGGCGCTGCTCTTCAATAATCAGGGATACGCAAAACAGGATTTCCGCGCGGCGCTTGCCGTTATCCGCACGGCGGAGTCCAGCATGACGGCCGTCGCATATTACTTCATCGGGCTGTACAGCATGGGCAGCCTGGAGATTATTCCGTACATCGTGCCAAGCGTGCTCGTCGGTATTCCCATCGGGACGTATCTCATTCGCTGGATGGACCCGGAAACCTTCCGACGGCTGTGCATGAGCTTTGACGCGGTCGTGGTCGGGTTCGGATTGTCGCGGGTGCTGGTGGAACTGAAGCTCGCGATGCCGGCGGTCGCCCATAGCCTCCTGGCCTTTGTGGTGGCGATCAATGCGTATTTGCTTATTCGGTTCTTCCGGGAGAGGGCTCCGCATTCAAGTTCGCCATGAACGGTTCTTACTCCCGGTCTCGAAGAATTTCCTTAAGCCGGTGCGCTCGGATGCCGATACGATGTGATAGGGCTTGTGTGTCGTAAGCGGGACTGCAAGGAAATCCATAGAATTTGCGCAATTGACTGGGGGGCGGCACTTTGTTACAAGTGGCCTGCCACTGATCTCTAGGGAAGGAGAGTCTACACATGGCTACCACGATGCCGGAAACTCTTGTCGCCGCGATCTCGAATAAAGCGGCCCACTTGCGAATCGAAAGCGTCCGCGCGACGTCCGAAGCAGGGAGCGGCCATCCCTCCAGTTGTTGTTCCGCCGCCGACATCGTCGCCACCCTCTTCTTCTCCGTGATGCGGTACGATCCAAAGCAGCCGCGACAGTTGAGCAACGACCGTTTCGTGCTTTCCAAGGGCCATGCGGCTCCCCTCCTCTACGCGGCCTGGGCCGAGGCCGGTCTTGTCAACAAACAAGACCTCTTGAAGCTCCGCACGTTGACCAGTGATCTGGAAGGACACCCGACGCCGCGCCTCCCCTTTGTGGACGTTGCGACCGGCTCGCTAGGTCAGGGGCTGTCGGCCGGGATCGGCATGGCCTTGAGCGCCAAACGGCTCGATCGCTCCGGCGCGCGTATCTATGTCCTCATGGGCGACGGGGAATCGGTCGAGGGGTCGGTCTGGGAATCGGCCGAATTGGGCCGGCAGTTCGGATTGGACAATCTCTGCGCGATCGTAGATGTCAATCGGCTGGGCCAGAGCGATCCCACCATGCTGCAGCACGACATGGACGCCTATCGGGCTCGATGGACCGGATTCGGCTGGCATGCCATCGTGGTGGATGGCCATGACATCCCCGCCCTGCTGACCGCTTTCGACGAGGCGGCTCGGACGACCGGCAAGCCCACGGTGCTCCTGGCCAAGACGTTCAAAGGCAAAGGCATCTCCTTTGTCGAAGACAAGATGGATTGGCACGGCAAGGCGCTGAAGAAGGGCGAGGAAAGCCAAAAGGCCATCGACGATCTGACGAAACAACTCAAGCCCGGCGTCCCTGAGTCGGCCATCAAGAAGCCTGCGGCCTCTGTGAATGGGAGCAAACCAGCCAAAGCCATGGCGCCGCCCAGTTACAAGCCGACCGACTCTGTGGCCACCCGTGAGGCGTTCGGGGCAGCCCTGGCGGCACTCGGCGAAGCCAATCCGCTGGTGGTCGGCCTGGATGCGGATGTGAAGAACTCGACCTACACGGACAAGTTCGGCAAGCAGTTTCCTGACCGGTTTTTCGAGAACTTCATCGCGGAGCAGAACATGGTGGGGGCCGCCATGGGCCTGGCCGCGTGCGGCAAGATTCCCTTTTCGGCCACCTTCGCCTGTTTTTTTACCAGGGCCTACGACTTTATCCGTGTGGCCGCCATCAGCCATTCCAACATTAAACTGGTTGGGACCCATGCAGGGGTCAGCATCGGCGAGGACGGTCCCTCGCAAATGGGCCTCGAGGACATCGCCATGATGGCAGCGCAGCCGGGTGTCGTCGTGCTCTACCCGTCCGACGCTGTTTGCACCTACCGGATGATCGAGGCCGCCGCCGTCCACCAAGGACCGGTCTACATTCGGACCGGCCGGCCCAAAGCGCCGATCCTCTATGGCAATGACGAGGTCTTTGCGATCGGAGGTTCCAAGGTCTTGCGGCAGAGCCAGTCCGATAAGCTTACCATCGTGGCGGCCGGTGTCACGCTCTTTGAGGCCCTGAAGGCGCACGACCTGCTCAAAGCCGCCGGCATCGCGGTGCGGGTGGTGGACCTCTACAGCATCGCCCCGATCGACCGGACGACCTTGCTCAATTGCGCGAAGGCGACGCAGAACCGCATGCTCACGGTGGAAGACCATTACCTGCACGGTGGCTTGGGTGATGCGGTGCTCGGGGCGGTCGGAAGCGAGGGCGTGCACGTGCGCAAGCTGGCGGTCCTGCAAATCCCCCACAGCGGCAAGCCGGACGAGCTGATCGATCACTTCGGCATCGGGGCGCGCTCGATCGTCGAGACCGCCAAGCAGATGCTCTGACAGGATGTCGGAAAAGACGGCGGGATGGCTGTGGTATGATACCCCTGTGCCTCCACCGGGCGCGCTCAGTCGATGTTCGGTGAGCGGCCTTGTTGACCATCCTGGAAGATCGCTGGGGCCATGGGCGTCGCCGACCCTCTCCATAAGAAAATTCCGCTGCTCAACGTCCTGACAGTCCAAGACCGCCGGAGTCTCGCCGGTCAGATCGTCGAATCCTGCTACAGTAAGGACCAGTTCATCTTCCGGGAGGGAGATCCGGCGGAATATTTCCACATCCTCAAAGAGGGCAGCGTCAAGTGCGTCAAGACCGCGCCGGACGGGAAAGAGGTGACGCTCAAGGTGCTGCTGCCGGGCGATCTCTTCTGTTGCGAGGCGGCGGTGTTCGACGGAGCCCCCCACCCAGGCTGTGCCCAGCCGATGGGCGATGTGCGTGTCCTCCGATTGAGCAAGAAAGCCTACTTCGACGTACTCCGCCGGAATCCCGACGCCGCCATTGAAGTCATCCGGTACCTCGGCCAACGTCTGAACGAGGCCCAGGAAAACGCCAAAGTGCTGGCGTTGGACCGGGCCGAGCAGCGTTTGGCCGCACTGCTGGTAAGCCTGGCCGCCAGGACCGGGATGAAGGATACGAACGGGATCCGCCTGACCGTCCGGTTAACCAGGCAAGACTTAGCCAACATGGTGGGCATTACGGTGGAGACGGCAATTCGCATTATGGGGCGGTTTAAGCGTGCCCGCGTGGTTTCCGGGACGGCCAAGCAAATTATCATCCGCGACCTCGCAAAACTGAAGTTTCTCGCTTCCGAACAGCCGGATGCAGCGCCTGCCTCCTCTCGGCCCCATTAATTTTCAAAATATGATATATGCCATGTTTGCGCGGCGGCTCCGCGGGCTATCCTGCAAGCCATAGTACGTCATGCGCACGTGTCTCATCGATCTATTGAGGAGGTAGCGGATGAAGCGAATGAGTTCAGCTCTTGGCGTCATGCTGGTGATGGGGGGCCTGCTTGCCGCGGCCCAGCCGGCTGCGGCCAAGACCCACGAAGTGAATATGACGGCGAAGGAAACCGCGGTCGTCGTCGAAGGCTCGGGCACGACTTACAAGGCCTGGACGTTCAACGGCCAGTTCCCCGGTCCGGTCGTGCGGGTTACCGAGGGGGACACGATTAAGTTTACGTTAGAGAACCCCAAGACCAACACCTACCCGCATGCGATGGATTTCCACGCGGCGGAAATCGACTTTTTGCAGAACTATAGGGCGATTAATCCGGGCGAAACGATCAGCTATACCTTCGTGGCCAAGAAACCTGGCATCTTCTTTTACCACTGCGGCGCCCCGCCGATGATCCAGCACGTGGCCCGCGGCATGTTCGGCGCCGTGATCGTGGACCCGAAGAATGCCGCGGCCTGGCCGAAGGCGGATCGCGAGTATGTGTTGATTCAGTCGGAATTCTTCAAGAACCCGGACGACGTGCAGGCGATGTTCGACCGGAAGTTCGACAACGTGATCTTTAACGGCGGGATCTTCAAGTACCATCCCTTCGTGACCGGAGGCGGGAAGCTGGATGCGAAGCCGGGGGAGCGGGTCCGTATCTATTTCGTCAACGCGGGGCCGAACGAGTTTTCAGCCTTCCACCCGATCGGCGAGATTTGGGACAACGTCTACGAGAGCGGGAACCCCGGCAACAGGCTGAACGGTGTCCAGACCTACGTAGTGGGACCGGGCAGCGCCGCGACCTTCGACGTGGTGGCGGAATCGGCCGGGGCCTACCCGCTGGTGACGCACAGCCTGACCGGCGCCCTTCGCGGGGCGATTGCGGTCCTGTTGGTGGGACCGGACGCGAAGCCGGCGCCGCTCATGCCCATGACGCCCTGGGAGATCGCGCCGAAGCCGGCTCAGTAAGAGTTCATTCTGCAAACGCGCCGGCGGGGTCGATCAATTCCTGATCGACCTCGCTTGTTTTTTGCAATGCCGCAGTATCGACAGAGCAAATCCCTGTTCCAAAGAGTCGGCTGGTTGGGCCTTCTGCTGTTCGTGCCCTGGCTATGGAGCCCGGCCCACGCGAGCGCGCAGGAATCCGTTCTGGCCGTATTCCCCATGCGCCCGTTTAATTTTGATGTGGCGCTGCGACAACAGAACTTCGCGCCGAATGACCGAGAGGTGACTATTCAAGCCGGACTCACGGCGTTGCGCTACGGTAATTTGGAAGTGCGAGCGAGCTATCAATACTTTAGCGTCCATGCGCAAGACTTCAAGACCGATCAGCATTCGGTCTTTCTGAATCCTCGCTGGAACAATTTTATCGATATCCTGGACTTCCCGAAAAGCATGCCGATCAACCGGATCATTCGGCATGCGTTGTTCGGTCCGCTGGAGGATCGTGCGGTCCCTTACGTGGGCCTTCTCGCCGGTGCGGTGATGCCGGGGCCGGGCAACGACGGGCCCGGGCATTTGTACGGGGGCCAGTTAGGCGTACGGTTTCCGGTTGCGCAGGGGCTTTCGCTTGATATAGGGCTCCAGTACTCTCGTTATGGAGTCGAATTTCAGGGACAGGGGCATGAAGCGCAGCAATGGGTTTTTCTGACAGGCATAAGATTTTGACACGCGACATTCCGGCCCGCCTGTGCTGGCTGGCCTTGGGGGTAGCGATCACGGGGTGCGGCCTCATGATCGATGCAGCTCAGAAGGTCTGGCCGATCGTATCGGAGCAAACTGGTCCGGTCTGTCAACGTGGACGGCTGCAGGTTGGCATGGCCTTCGAGCCGTTTCGGCCGTTTGTCTTTCCCGCCATTTTCACCGACGAAGGCCTTCGCGTGACAGGGCTGGACGTCGAGCTTGTCCGTGAAATCGCTGCAGATCTATCGACACGCTGCGGGGGGAAGCCGATTATCCCTGTGATCCATCTCGTCCGATTTCGTGATTTGTTCGTGGAATTGAACGAGGGCAAGCTGGATCTGTTCGTCTCGGCGGTGGCGGCGAACGTCCCTGCTCCGACCCGTGCGGGCTTGGCCTACTCGACTCCTTATTTCAATGGCGGAGGCCTGGCGGCAATCGTACGACGGCCTGAGATTTCCGAATTGATACTGGCCCGACTGGATCGCCAGCGCGATCAACCTCCAAGCCAGGAGGAATTTAAGGGGGCGCTTGAAGGATTGACGGTGGCGGTGCAGGAAGGGCGAGGGGCCCATTATTTTGCCCAGGCCAACCTCGCCATGGCCAAGGTAGTGCTCTGCGACTCCCTGCCGGCAGCCTTTGAATCCGAGGACCCGTCGATTGATGTGATTCTTGGCGGACAGCCGATTCTCGACTACACTGTCACGTGGGTGCGCAAGGATTGGCAGCGCATGATGCTTGGAAACCGAAAGCCGCTGCTTCTTTCACGTGAACAGTATGCCGTAGTGATGGCAGAGGAGAGTTACTGGCTCCGGTGGGCCGTGAACGATCTGTTGTTTCGGTTAAACGAATCGGGACGACTGGAGGCCATGCGGCGGCGTTGGTTGGAGGAGAGCTATGCCTACCCCCGCCGGGCAGCCAAAGAGGGGCTTCCGTTCGCGGCAGAGAACATGCCGCAGCATTACGATCAAGGCCGATGCCGTTGGGCTGAAAGAAAGTGACCGAGGGAAGGCAGGAAAGGAGCCGGTTATGGAAGGTTGCGCGCGGAAAATCGTGCTCCTGGCTCTCATGATCGTGCTGGTTTTGACGCAGGGGCGCGCAGAGGCTCTATCTCAAAGCGAGGCGGAGGAGACGGCGAGACTGCTAGCCGCGCTCTTAGATGCGGGGCGTCTCGTGATTGATCGGAACCAGTTGCTGATCGACGATCAGCGCCGGGGCGACAAGGGATTTACCCCGAATGTATTTGAGAGGCAGTTACAGGATGAATTCCTGGGCCGCACCGGTATCGACCTTGCCCATTTGCCTGCCGCGCGCGTGCCTCCGCCGGCCAGAGACTTGCTCGCTGCGTTGGTCCAGGCCAGTAAGGACGTGGTGGGTGATGCGCAATTGGTGATCAACCAACGTGGCATTGGGTACAAGAACTTCATCCCGGCTACCTTTGGGAGCCAGGCTGCCATCAGGTTTTCATCCAAGTCGCAGGTCCGGCTCAAGCAAACGGCCCTGCAACCTCGCAACGAGAAAAACCAACCGGACCGGTACGAAACGGCCGTTCTCCAACAACTTGCCGCCCAATCCATTCAATCCGCACCGCTCAGCGAGATCACCGACGGGGGAAAAACCCTGCGAGTGCTCTCCCCGATCTACTATACGAAAGACTGTCTCAAGTGCCACGGCGGTCCTGCTGGAGAACTGGATATCTCCGGTTATCCCAAGGAGGGGGCAAAAGAGGGAGACCTGGCCGGCGCCATCAGTGTGTCGGTCCCTCTGGGCGAGCGATAGCTAGGCGGGATTGGGCGCGACGAAGACCAGGACCTTCAATCGTCCGGTTGTATGGTTCAACACCCCGTGCTCTTCGCCGGCCGGCGCCATGGTCCCCTGCCCCGGCCCAAGTACCTTCGCCTCGGCGCCCACCTTAAATGTTCCCTGCCCTTCCAGCACCAGATAGACTTTGTCCTGCTCCCCGTGCACATGGCCTTTCTGTTCCTGTCCCGGTTCGAAACAGTATACGTCGCAGAAAAATCTGGCGCTTTGAAAGATATTGTTCTTCTTCAGTTTTTCATTGTTAAACTGCTGATAATCTGAGAGATTAATGACCTGCATGATGCGTCACTCCTTTGCGATCCGTCAGCTGTTTTCGGCGTGACTCCGTGACCCTGGTAATCGCATGAACCGGCACCAGATGACGCGAAACGCCCAAATCCTTTGCCGGTATCCCCATCGCCAACCCGAGCAATTGAGGTAAGTGCAAAATGGGAAGGTTCAGCTGGGCATTGACGGCCCGCCCCGCCCGGTCCTGGTAGATATCCAGGCTCATGTGGCAGAGGGGGCAGGGCGTGACCATGAAATCGGCCCCTCCCTCCTTCGCTTCTTTCATATTGGTCCCCGCCATGGCGACGGCGATGGCTTCCTGCTCCAGGATGACGGGAAACCCACAGCACTTGGTCCGACCCGCATAGGCCACCGGTTCGCCCTTGACGGTCCGGATCACTTTCTCCAGCGAGGTGGGATTTTCCGGGTCGTCGAACCCCAGGTCCCGGGAGGGTCGCAGGATGTAGCAACCGTAGAAAGGCGCGATCCGGAATTCGTTCAGGGGCACGCGGACTTCTTGTCCGAGACGGTGCAGCCCGACCTCGCGCACTACGATCCAGAGCAGGTGTTTGACCTGGATCGTGCCGCGGTAGATGGGACCATCGCGTTCCAAGACCCGGTTGATTCGATTCAGGAGCCCCGGTTCCTGCTTCAATCGTTTGTTCGCCGCGCCCATCACTCCCTGGCAGGTCCCGCATATGGTCATGACATCCAGGCTTAGCTGCTCGGCTTGCGCAAATGTTCTGGCGTTGAGCGCCAGCGCGACGTCCGGTTCTCCCTCCCCCACGACACCGGCGCCGCAGCAAGAGGAGGCAGCCAGTTCCTGCACTTCAATGCCCAGCCGGCCGATGATGGCCATGGTGGATTGGTAGAGTTCCGGCGTGGCGCCTTTGGCCGCGCAGCCGGGATAGAGGGCATATTTCAGGGGCATGCTAACCTCGTCGGATGAGAGGCGTCAAATCTAGCACAGCGATGCGCCGCTTGGCGATAGGAGAGGCCACGGCATGGGACGGCGGGACGCGCAGGCCGGAGCGGCGCTCATGGTAAGGAGCTCTTTTCTTGGGCCTGACTCCCCGACCGGCTAGAACATTACGCGATACTCCGGCCCGGTGCTGGTCCTGGCCACGCCATAGCCCCGCCCGCTCCACTCGAGCGCAAAGACGATCTCCAGCACCTGGTCATCCTGGCCGGTCAAGCGGGCATAGCCGTGGAATCGTCCGCTCATGTGGGCGCCGAGCAGTTCCGTCAGGTTGGCGCCGAAAAAGAGCGATCGCTCTCCGATTGAGTCGGTGGTCAGGGTTTGGTAGGGACCGTCAAGTCGCGCGCCGGATGGCAGGGTGACTTCAATCGTTTGTCGCCAGAGGTTATGGGTGCCCGTGATGGTCGTGCCGTCGGCGGTGCCGATGAACTGGATGTGATGGGAACAAGCGGCGAGCAGCGATAGGGTCAGCGCGATGGGAAGGACTCGTGTCATTCGCCCGGATTCAGCGAGGCATCGCGCGCCGGCGTCCTTTTTCCAACGCCCAGGGCCCCTCGAAAAGAAAATCCACGAAATCACGGGCGCCGTTGACCGCCCGGTCTAGATTCCGATGCCCGTTTTTATAGACGCCGCGGTCGATCAGCGCCTGGCGAAATTCCCGCAAAGCCGTTTCCAACAACGGCCTGATGGGGGCCTCCCCCGCTGGTGCCAGCCGGAATCGTTCCTTGTGTGGGTGACGGATTGCCATAGGGCCTCCCTCGATTCCCGATCAGCCTGTTAGTCGTCTGTCTTCAACATCCGATAGAGCCGTTTGGGCAAGCCCAGCATCGCCTCTCGCCGCGCCCATTGCTCGATTTGGTTGGAGCGATCAAAGGTTTCGTTCAATAGTTGCCAGGCCACGATCCGGCGACGGAGAAAAGTCTCGTATTTGCGCTTCGAGCAAAACCATGCCAGCAGGTTGCCGTCGATCGTTGTTTGGTAAATTTCCAGTTTGTCCTCGACCGGCGTCCTGCCTCCGTCGAGGTACTTGATCCAGACGCGGCGCTGTTCCGCCGCGGCCTTCTTAGCGGTCTGCCTGGAAAAAGGCTTGGCGCTGGGGGATGCCATCGCGGACGGGCTCGGCGGCGAAGTGGATTTCGTTCGGGTGGGGCGGACCGGTTGTTTCGCGGGCTTGATTGCGGAGGGCGGCGGGGCCGCTTTGGCCGGTTCTGGTTCGGGAGATTCCAAGTTCTTGGGGTAGAGGCTCCGCTGGTTCGATTCGGTTGCGCGGGTCGGCACGTACAGACTTAGCCGGCTGCGGATTCTTGGTCCCAGGTACGAGAGCCAAATGCGGAATGGCGAACCTTCACGAACGAGGCTGGCCAGGTAGAAAAACGCGGCATAGAGCAGAATTAGGACGACGAGGAAGGCAATGATGAGTATCCAGGGATCCATACGAATTTCTTACCCTTTGATGTTGCCGATCGGCCGTAATTCCGCCACTTTTTTGGTAATTCCAGCGCGATCCACAGCCTCCACGACTTCAGAAATGTTTTTGTAGGCCAACCCCGCCTCCTCGGCTAGGCCGGACATGGAGACGGCTTTGACGATGATCCCCCGTCGCTTCATGTCTCGCTGCACCTGCTCTCCTTTGACCGATCGCTTAGCCTGGGCGCGCGACATGGTGCGGCCTGAGCCGTGCATCGTGGAGCCGAAGGTGTGCTCCATGGCATCGGCCGTGCCGACCAGCAAGTACGAGCCGGTCTCCATCGACCCCCCGCAGATGACCGGTTGCCCCACGTGACGGTACAGTGCAGGGACCTCCGACCGTCCCGGGCCGAAGGCTCTGGTGGACCCTTTTCGGTGAACCACCAGGTCGCCCTCGGCATAGCGTTCGACCTTGGCGATGTTGTGGGCAACGTCGTAGATCACGTGCATGCCGAGCGACTCGGCCGATTGGCCGAATACGGACTGGAAGGCCTCTCGGATTTGGTGGGTAATCACCTGCCGATTGGCAAAGGCCGTATTGGCTGCGGCATTCATGGCGGAAAAATATTGCCGGCCTTCCGGCGAGCAGAACGGAGCGCAAGCCAGTTGCTGATCCTTGACCGAAATGTCGTAGCGTCGCATGGCTTTCTCGAACACTTTGAGGAAATCGCTGGCCACCTGGTGGCCGAAGCCCCGTGAGCCGCAATGTACCATGACCAGGATCTGTTCATGGCCGGTCACGCCGAACGCGGCCGCCGTCTGCGGGTCGAAGAGCCGGTCCTGGGACGCCACCTGCACTTCCAAGTAATGGTTGCCGGAGCCCAGGGTGCCCAGTTGCGAAATGCCCCGCTGGACCGCATAGTCCGTGACATCGGCCGGGTCCGCCTCGCCGATGCAGCCTCGTTCCTCGGTGCGGTCCAAATCTTCCTGCCAGCCATAGCCCCGCTCCACACACCAGCGGGCGCCTTTGCGCATGACCTCCGCGAACTCCTGGGGGGTGACCTTCACGAAGCCGCGCGATCCGACGCCGGCGGGGACTTTCCGGAACAGCTCGGTCATGAGCTGTTCCAGGCGGGGCTGCACCTCTGCCAAGGTCAGGTCCGTCCGGATCAGGCGCATGCCGCAGTTGATGTCGTAGCCGACGCCTCCGGGAGAGATGATGCCATCCTGCGGGTCGAAGGCGGCGACGCCTCCGATGGGGAACCCGTAGCCCCAATGACCGTCGGGCATGCAGAGGGCGTAGCGTCGGATGCCGGGCAAACAGGCGACGTTGGTGACTTGCTCGAAGACCCCGCTGTCCATGCTGTTGAGAATCGGCTCCGTGGCGTAGATTCTCGCCGGAACGAGCATGCCGGGCTTCTCGCTCGTGGGGATTTCCCAGATCTCATCGGTGACGCGGTTGACGGTGAAAGCAGTCTGCAGCTTCATCGGGTTCCGGGCTCACCGCGTGGCATGGCGCCGAGCAAGGGCCGTCGCGGGTTTACCGGCATTGGGAATATTCCTTGCCGTCAGCGGTCAGGATGGGATAGCCGTTGGAATTTCGTTCGATCGTCAGATCGACCGAAGTCAGGGCCGGCGTGTCCGGCGGATTGGACATGAACAGCTGTCCCTGTTGGACGGCCCATTGGCCTCCCGCGCCGTCGTCATGTTGGCCGGCGACCGACCCGGCCGGGCCGCTGGAATAGGTCTCGCCTCGACTGCCGGCCGACCAGTGGCCGTTGGCCGAAAACTGCACGCGGGTCGAATGGGAAGCCCCGCTGACTTTGTTGTAGGTGAAGGAACACCAAGCGGACGACAGCAGCAGTTGCGACAATTGCGCGCTGGGGGCGTCGGTCGGAGCCTGGGGGCCGGCCTGAACCGGATGGACCGTTGCGGCCGTGATGCCCAGAGCGCACGTGATGAGCCGGATGGCTGTCAGCATGGGTGCCTCCTTGGCGTGTGCCTGTGGTTCATGGATCCCACTGCGGGGCATATTATATGTCCAACACCACCCGAGCAATCCACTGGCCGGCCTCCTCCCGCACCTCGTAGAGATGCTTGGTGACCGCCTTGATGTCGGCTCTAAGCTCATGGCGTGCCGGATCGATCGGCTCACCGGACAACGAACCCTGGAAGAGCCAATCGTCATGATCCCTCGAGACGCGAGCCTGGGTCTCCCGAAACACGAGCCCTTCGGCGTCTTTCAGGTACACAATATCCGAGAGCCAGGTGAACAGCAAAGCCGCCAGGTCCCGGTCCCGGTGCTCGAAGAAGCGGGTACACCCCGGCTGCACACGGTGCGGGTCTGCAAGGGTCTCGATGATGGCCTGCCCCGCCGCGAGAAAGAGTTCGGACGGAGAGTCGCCGGTCGCTTCGAACGCCGTATCGGCCAGCGCCATATCCTCCAGAACCCGGTACCGATAGGCCATGTGTGGTCCGCTCAGCTGATCCGCGTGAGGCGGCTCAACGAGTCGAAGATCGACCGAATTTGCGCGATGCCGGGGATCGGCGGCGCCAGTGGACTTGGAACTTTGCCCTTCAACAGCATGCGGAGCCCGAGCGGCACCACGCGGAGCAGGCGGCGGAAATTGAAGCCGACCACGTGTAACGGCATGAGGGCTTCGTTCAGGCGCCCTCCCAGCCGGATCAGGCCTATGAAGCCGGTGATGTGCCGCGCTCCCCCCGAACGGGTCAGCCCCGCCTCGATGGCCGCTCGACGCAAGCGGATGATGGCCTCCATGGGTTGGACGTCTTTCGGACAGACCTCGACGCAGAAATTACAGCGGGTACAGTCCCAGATGCCGTCCGGTTGCTCCAGGAAGCGGAGGCGCGTGTGCTTGGCGGCCACCGGCTCGCGTGGATCGGCTAGGAACCGGTCCGCTTTGGCCAGAGCCGCCGGGCCGAGAAATCCTCGGGACACTTCGTGCGAGGTGCAGGCGGCGACGCAGGCCCCGCACATGATGCAGGCATCCACATTGTGGAACTGGTAGCGGTCCCGCGAGAGCGTCATCGGGCGGGCCGGCTGGTCCGACTGACCGTGGGGCGATGCGGACAGCCAGGGAGTCACGGCCCGGACGTTGTCCCAGAAGGCCGTCATGTCGACGACGAGGTCTTTGATGACCGGAAAGTTACGCAGGGGGGCCACGGTGACTTGCCTGTGACGCTCGAGTTCTTTGCGGATGGACGTCCGGCAGGCCAGCTTCTCGGATCCGTTGATGTCCATCGCACAGGAACCGCAGATGGCGGAACGGCAGGAATAGCGAAGGGCCAGCGACCCGTCCTGTTCATGCTGGATCCGGATCAGGGCTTCCAGGACCGTCATGCCGCGGCCGACATCCAACCGATAGGGCTCATCGTGCGGGTGCGGGTCGGTTTCGGGATTGAACCGGGTAATCGTGAAGGTCAGGCGCATGGAAGATGGTTGTCAGTTTTCAGCACACAATCAATAGTGCTATCCGAAACACTGAGGACTGACAACTGAATACTGTTGACTCAATCCAACTCGAACGTCTTGGGAAAGTTCGTGAGGTTTCGGCATCCGTCGCTGGTAACCAGGACCATATCCTCGATCCGGACGGCGCCCAATCCGGGATAGTACAGCCCCGGCTCGACGGTCACGACGTGGCCTTCCTGGAGGGGCGATCCGGTTTTGCTGATCCGGGGCGGCTCATGGATGTCCAGCCCCACTCCGTGGCCGGTTCCGTGGAAGTACCCCTGCATCCGCCCGTTCACCAGGCCGGTCTTATAGCCGGCAGCCTCGAACCGTTCGCAGATGCCCTGGTGGATCTTTGCCCCGTCGGCCCCGTCCCGGACCTTGGTGATCGCTACTTCCTGGGCGTCTTTGACGGTTTGGTACAAACGTTTTAAGTCCGGCGAGGCCTTGCCCCGGATCACGGTGCGCGACATGTCGGCAAAGTACCGGGATGAGGCGGATCGGGGGAAAACGTCGAAAATGATGCTGCGATCCGCTGGCAAAGGGCCGGACCCTTCATTGTGGGGATCGCAGGCCTGCTCGCCTCCGGCCACGATCGTGTGCTGGGCGACGCAGTCCCGTTCCATCAATCGCACGTTGATCAGTTTCTTGATCCGTTCGGAGGTCAGCGGCTCTCCGTCCAGCCAGAGTATCCCCTGCTTGATCGAGGTGCGGCATAGCGCGTCATGGGCGGCGGCTACCGCCTCTTCGGTGGCGCGCTGGGCCGCTTCGATGTGGCGGATTTCTTCGCCGGTCTTCACCACACGGCGCTCGAAAAACGGTTCTTTCTTCGTCTCGAGCCGGTAGCCCAGTTCGAGCAAACGTGCCGCATGGGCGTAAGGAAAGTTGCCTGGAACCAGGAGCCTGGTGATCCCTTCCGATTCCAGCACCGCATGCACGAGGTCGGATGAGCCGGGGCTGTCTACGCCCTTCCCGCGCACCCCGCGTTCCAACTCCGAGTAAGACAGAACCCGATCCACCGTCGCCTGGCTGCGGGCCCGATCCATTTCGAGATCGCTCATGATCAGGATCCGTTCTCCTTTGATCTCCAGAAAGATGAACGGATCTGGCGCTATGAAACGGGTGGCGTAAAAGAGGTTCGAATCGGATTCGCTGGCTGCGATCATGAGGGTGGCATGCTCGGCCGACATGAGAACGCTCCCGCCTAGGTAATTTCTAAAGAGTGTCTTGGGTCTGAAGAAAAACCCGTAGACAATTTAATGCTATCATGGGGATCGAGGAGGGTCAACCGTGGGAGGCAACAGGAGACACGATCAGGGCGCGGGCGGTCTCGGCTCGGGGGCGGTCTGGTCCGGAGCGGGGGGCTTGGCTGGAGCCTCGGCTTCGACCTCGTCGGACGGCGCGATCAGGTTTTTGGGCAGGAGGATGGTGTTTTTTAGAAGGTCGAAGGCGAGGTGGGCCATGCCGGTGACGCCGGTGGCCAAGGACTTCAAGGGCATGTAGCTCACTGTCGGCTCTTGTAGCGGCCCCTTGACCTCGAAGAGGGCTGTGGTGAATCCCTCGCGCTCTCCGGCGAAGAGTTTGCCGAAGAGCGGGATGCTTTGCAGGAGTTTCGTGTAGGAGCCGAGAGGGCTGACCGCCATCACGGCATCGAGCTGGTCTCCGGTCAGATCGTAGCTGCCGGCCCCGGTGATTTTCAGGACCGGACCGTTCAGAACCAGGTTTTCACTGTTCACGACCCCGTCCCTCACCGTAAACGTGGCGCTCAGCTTGTCGAACGGGAGCCCTTCGTTGGCGAGGTCCACCTTGCCTTGCAGGAGAGCCGGGAGGTTGAGGATTTTGACGATTTGTGGCACGACCCGGCCCCGCTGGATGCGGCCATGCTTGACGGCGATCTCTGCCGAACCGTTCAGGCTGTGCAGGTCCCCTTTCGGGTCCCTGCCGTGCCCTTTGAGGTTCACGGTGCCGGAGAAGGTGCCCGTGACCTGCGTTTTCTTGTCTCCGAAGCCTTGTAAAAGCTTGTCGTAGGGGACGTTCGCGGCGTGGACGGCGATGTCCAGGTCCGCCGGTTTCTCTTCAGGCAGCCGGACCGAGAGGCGCCCGGCGACCTGTCCCCCGTAGGCCTCCCCGGCCAGGTTGTCGACGACCAGGACGCCGTCGCCGATGCCGACCTTGGCGGAGAGGGCGGACAAAGCCAGGCCCTTGTACAGTCCCTGTCCGATACTGGCGGTCAGCGCAACGTGACTGGTGGCAGCCAGGTGTTCGAGTAGAGGTCGTATCGGCGAACGTTCGCCTTCCGGAATCACAAGGGTCAGATCGAGGTGGGCGGATTCGGCCTGGGCCTGGATCACGGGGGCCGACCAGTTCTGGAGAGTGCCGGACAGTCGAACGTCGCTGTCTTTGATCTTGAAGGACAAGCGCTTGACGTCGGCCCCGTTCCGGACCAGTTGAAGCCGCAGATACACGTCACGGAGTGGAGCCTGGATCCCCTTGGGGCTGATCAGGCCGTTCGTGAGGGCCACCCAACCTGTGTATTGCCAGGTCTTCCAATTGGTGCCTTTGCCCTTGATGTCGAGGGTCACTTCCAGCGTCCCCGCATCCAGCCCGCCCATCGCCAGCCCCTTCGGCAGCGCAGCCAACGAGAGCGGTTCTGCCGCCAACGCCAGATCCATGGAGAACTTGTTGCCCAGACGCAAACGGCCCTTGCCGCCCAGGTGCAGCGGCGGGAGGTTGATATCCAGGCGTGAAATACTCCATCGCTGGTCCCGGCCCAGGGCTGTATCCAGGGCAACCGTCGCAGGAGTCCCCATCGCTTTCTGGATGAGTCCCGGCACCAGGATGGCCGTGTCTTTCAGGTCCAGCCGTGCCTGCATGGTCGGCTGGTCGGTTGAGCCGGACAGGCTAACCGTTCCCGCGATCGTTCCCTTCATGGCGTTGGTCACGAACTTGATGTCAGGCAGGAGCCGTTCGAGGTGGGCCGTGTCCGCCGCGACGTTAACGACAAAGTCGCGATAGGCCACTTCCTTTTCCATGTCGATCGTGCCGTCCACCGAGAGATAGCTTGGGCCGAGGCGCCCGGCCACCCGCGTGAACACGGTGCTGGCGGGCGTGAACTGAAGCAGTCCGGTGACATCCTCCACTCGATCCGGCACGTGAGGGCTGCGGAAGCTCAGGTTGTGCGCATCCAATTCCCCGCCGATAAACCGGAGCCCCTCCTCGCTATTCAGCAACCCGGCCAGCCGCAGGGTCAGATGAGCGTCGCCTTGCACCTCGCGCAGTTCGGCCAGGCGGCGGACCCAAGTCTGTGTCCCCAAGGTCCGGCTTAGAAACGCCACCAGATCCGCAGCCTGGATGGTTCCGGGCACATCCAATTCGAACCAGGGCCCTGCTTCCTGGAAGGCCAGGGTGGCCTTCCCCGCCGTGACGCTCAAGGGGCCGTAGCGGCCGCTGAGGTCGGTGGCTTTGATGCGACCCGGTTCCACCACTACGGCGGCGGCCAGGTCTTCAATCGGGGTGCGGTCGGTCCCGATCAGGGCATGGCCGTCACGGATACGGAGGTCCCCGGTGAGCGACGGTGGGACATCGGCGCCGACGGTCGCGGTCAGCGTGGCCTGGGTCACCTCCACCGTGCCGCGAATCTCTTGTTTGTCGATGACCGACTGGAGCCGGGCATCGATCCATTGCAGAGGAAGGCGTTGCCGCAGTTCATCGAGCCCGACCGGCGAGGAGGCAAAGGAGAGGGAATAGGTCGGCTGGCCCGTCATGAGTCCGGAGACTCCGCCCTGCCCCTTGAGCATGAGCTGACCGACATCGGCTTGCATGTTGCTCAACAGGATGTCGTAGCCCTTGACGCCCGGTTTCATGGAGAGAGCGCCGCGCAGGTTGGCGGCTCCCTGCATGAGCGGAGGGATCGGGCGTGGACCGAAAAAGTCCGCAAGCTGGCGCAAATCTAGGTTCAGAAACGCCGCATCGCCTTGGAAATTGAGGCGCTGGGGGGCCGGAATTCCGTTCGCCTGTCCTGCCTGGGCCGGCTCATGGCTCATGTGTCCCGCCAGGCTCAGCGAGGACAGACCATGCTCGCCGGGCAATGTGGCCGCAATCGTCACCTCGGTCGTCCCTTGCTGGGAGTTTGTAAACAGGTGGGCGTCGGTCACGCCCAGGCGGATCGTCCGTTCCCCTCCCGGACGATACTCGTCCCGGACCGTGATCTGTCCGTCCAGGACCTTGACTTCCTGGATCAGCAGCAGCACCGCCAGCGGGTGACGGTCTCCTTGGACCCCGTCCGTCGTGCCGGCGGCGCCGGACTGGAAGTTCCAGCGTCCCATCTGGTTCCGGTGCAGCGCCACTTCCGGCTGCTCGACGTGCACCCGTTTGATGACGACACGAAGCTGGAGCAAGGGAGTGGAACGCAATACCAGATCGAGTTTCTTGGCTTTGAAAAAGACGCGAGAGGGGTCGAGGTCCCGGATCACGACATCGGAGAGGTCCAGCCGAATGCGGGGGAACAGGGAAAAGCGCGCTCCGCCGACTTCCATCTTGCGGCCGAGCTGGTCTTCGACCTGTTGGATCAGCAGGGCGTTGAATTGCGCCGGATCGAAGAGGAACTGGAAAACCAGGACCGCGAGAAGAAGGATTGCCAGCAGGCTGAGAAGTAGTGGCCGAGTCCGAACCGTCACTCCTCCTCCGAACGAGGATCACCGCCGGTGATCGTTTGTAGTGCAAGATGCAGCGACAGGGCCTCATCTTACCGAATCATCACCGGGAAATCCAGGTTTGCCCGCCCTTGACAGGGAGACCGGAGAGGCCTACAAGCGACCGATGGGATTTCGAACCGCACCATGACAGAGCCGGCCGCCGCCCCGTCCCGAACACGCTGGGCCATTCTCGCCCTCCTGTTTGCGATCAGCGTCATCACCTATGTGGATCGCGTCAACATCTCCGTCACGGCCCGGCAGATGATGCCGGCCCTGGAGTTGACGGAAGTTCAGATGGGCGAGGTCTTTTCCGCCTTCGTGCTCGGCTATGCCCTCGGCCAAGTGCCGGGCGGCTGGTTTGGCGACCGGTGGGGGCCCCGTTTGGTGCTTACCGTCGCCATGGTCTGGTGGTCGGCGTTCACCGCCCTGACCGCCGTGGCCGCGACGCTGCCGATTGCTTTCCTGCTGGGCGTCCTGGGTTCCCTGGTCCTGGTCCGTTTCCTGATGGGAGTCGGCGAGGCGGCGGCCCTGCCCAACTTCAACCGAACTGTCGCAAACTGGCTGCCTCCGTCCGAGCGGGGGCTGGGGATGGGCATTGCCATCGGCGGGCTGGGCGTCGGGTCCGCCCTGACCCCGCCCCTCACCGCCTGGATCATGGTGAACTTCGGGTGGCAGACGGCCTTTTATATCGCCGGGGCCATCGGGCTGCTGATCGCCGGCTGTTGGTATGCCTATGCGACGGACCGGCCCTCCGACCATCCCCATGTCAATCAAGCCGAGATCGACCTGATCGCCGGTCCCGGCGCCGACGCGCCGCCGGCTTGCGTCCCTGTGCCCTGGCTGGCCTTTGCTCGGACGCCGACCGTCTGGTGGCTGGTCTTGAGCTACACTTGCTTGGGCTATGTGGCCTATGTCTATCTCTCGTGGTTTTACATCTATCTAGTCAACGTCCGCGGATTCGGACTGCTGCGAGGGGCCTTCTACGCCGCCATGCCGTTTCTGGCGATTGCGGTCCTGTGCCCGCTGGGCGGATGGGTCACGGACCGGTTGAGCATCCGGTTGGGGGTCAATCGGGGGCGGGCCTGGGTGGGAGGCCTGGGTATGTTGCTGGCCGCAGGCTCCATTGTCTTGGGGGCCTACACGGAGTCGGCCTTCGTGGCGCTAGGGTTACTCTCGCTGGGGGCAGGCTGGCTCTACTTTTCCGTCGGGGCCTACTGGGCCTCGACCGTGGACCTCTCCAAGCCCCATGCGGGCACCCTTTCTGGCCTCATGAACACCGGCGCCAATATCGGCGGCGCCCTCTCACCGACCCTGACGCCCTGGCTGGCCGAGCAAGTCGGCTGGGCCGCGGCGCTTGGCGCCGCCGCCGCAGTTGCGCTTCTAGGCTGCGTCCTCTGGCTGGGCGCCAAGCCCGGCGACGGGCTGCGTGAAGCGTGAAGAAAGACGGCCGCTCTACCAGCAACGAGATACGAACGACCAGATACGGTTTTAAGCGACGAGATACGCGTCACGAGATACGAACCTCTCGTGAAAACGCCCCTTGCGCAGTGCGCATTCCTGCTGTTAGATTCCTCCCCATGTCCGACACCATGCAGTTCCAAAAGAAAGACCCTCGGGCGGTGATCTCGACCAAGTTCGGCGAAATGCTGGTGCGGTTCTATACCGATGCGGCGCCCCGGCACGTGGAGAATTTCATCTCCCTGGCCAAAATGGGATTTTACAACGGCCTCACCTTCCATCGGGTCGTGCCTGGCTTCATCATCCAGGGGGGCGATCCGCTGAGCCGCAAGCCGGATCGGATGTTGCACGGCACGGGCGGTCCCGGTTACTGGCTGAACCCCGAGCCCAACGATCACCCGCATAAGCGCGGCGCCCTCTCTATGGCCAAGATGCCGCGCGAGACCAATAGCACGAGGGACCCCAACGACAACGGGTCGCAGTTTTTTATCTGCGCGGCCGAAGCGGGGGGGCTGGACCGGGTCTATTCGGTTTTCGGCGAGATCTATCGGGGGCTGGACGTGATCGACAAGATCGTGGCCCTCCCGCGCGACGAGCAGGACAACCCGCTCGAGCCGGTGACCATGACGGTGACGATCAAGGAATAGGGATGTGGCAGAGCGGCCTGGCAGCCCTTCTTGCTCGCAGAGCCCGCACGATCGGAACGTGCTCGCTCGATGCGCGCAGTGAAGGACTGTCAGGCCGCTCTGCTTTTAGAGGGAGTGGCTTGGGTAGGCCCGCTCTATTCTAATTCGGGCAAGGGGTTGGCCGCGTCTTTTCCCACCACCGTGTCCCATTTGCGCACCCACCATTTGTTCACGATCCCCTGGGTGACATAGGGGTCCCCCTTCGCGAAGGCCTCGGCGACGGCCGGACCATCGGCCTTGAAGAGGAGCACGGCTGCCCCGTCGTTCGGATCGAGCAATGAGCCGGCCAGGGCCAGCTCGCCTCGGCGGACTGCCGCTTGCACATGGGCCAGATGGGGGGCTTGCAATGGCCCCTGACGGGCTGCATGATCCGGCGCCTTCTCGTAGAACAACAAGAAATGCATGGGTCCCATCTCGTAGCCTACTGTTGTGGTGGCTCTTCCAAGTAGGTCGGCAGCCCGTCGATGCTCTTGAGATTTCGCTCGTGCCGGTACTCGTTCAACCGCTCCTCTCCCATTTTGCAGGACCAATCGGGCAACAGAGTCCTCTGTCCCTTGAATTCGAAGAGCGGCACGGCGAACCCGCAAGTCGTCATGATGGACTCGATGTCCAGCCACACGATCTGCCGCTCACCGGGGATCGTCGGAAATTGAGGGTGCAGCTCCTGCCATTCGGGATCGCGGGGAAACACCACCCGTCCCTTTCCATAGAGGCGCAGGATCGAGGGCTTGTCCTCGAAGCTGCAGAACATCAGCGTCAGCCGTCCGTTCTCGGCGACATGGGCCGCCGTCTCGTTCTCGCTGCCGGTCAAGTCCAAATAGGCCACTTGCTTGTCGCTCAGGATGCGGAAGGTATCGAGCCCCTTGGGCGACAGGTTGATGCGGCCCTCGTTCGGCGCCGAGGCGTTGAAGAATACGTGCTGCGCCGCAATGAATTGCCTCAGCCCGTCATTCAATTCCGTATAGAACTTGGCCATGCAAAATGCCTCCGAATATTATGGCGCAGCGGCCATTATCGCCGATAACGGCTTGAATTACATCATGAACGTCCTTGCGAATGAACTCGGCAATGACGTGGCTTGCGAACTTCCCACGAGAGGCATTCGGCTACACCTCAAGAAAGATGCCCAACGCTTCATGGATGCTCATGACGGCTAGCTGATAATGCCGACTGATTCTGACTTTGATAGCGTTCATTGATTGGGACGATTTTCTGCGGTTTTCGATGGCTTGTCAATGTGTGCAGAACAGGCAGCTCGAACAGGATCACTTCTCTTCCGCCCGTCTCAGGAACACCGAGACTGCGTTTTTCCTAAAGCACGGCAGTAGATCACGAGATGTTCGACCGCTTAGTGGTCGGGTCCGAAAACAGACCGCTCAAAAACTCGTCATGCATAACTCCTGAAAAGTGACCGAAAACGAAGTGGCGGCCTGTGTCGGCGGCCTATCGGTTGCCGAGGAATCGCAGCCAGATTGCAAGGGCGGCAATTCTTGCCCATCTTCTAAAGGGGAGGGGGGCTGTTCGGGGCAAGCAGGCTGGGAAAATAAAGAGGGGTAACCCTCACGCAGGAGAATGATGTTCCGGAAGTTCTACGCACACTTGATTTCGCCCGTTTGCCTTCGCTTGATAGAGGGCTCGATCGGCTTCCTCGATTAAGACTTCGAGCTGATTCTGTGTGGGTGTCATGGTGGCCAAACCAACGCTGATGGTGATGGAGGCCTTGTGATTGTCATAGGCAAAGGGAGTCAACGCAATCTTGAGTCGGATCCGATCGGCGATCTGACGGGCATGGGCGAGATCCGTCTCCACCAAGCCGATTGCAAACTCCTCGCCGCCGTAGCGTCCAATAATGTCCGCCGGCCGCAAGGCTTTGCGCATGACCTGCACTGCTTTCTTGAGCACGAAATCGCCAAACACGTGTCCATGCCGATCGTTAATCTGCTTAAAATCATCGAGGTCCAGGAGCAGCAAGGTGAACGGCCGATGGAAGCGCTTGCTGCGGTGCCATTCCATTTCCAGACTTTCCATCAAGAATTTTCGATTGTCGACCTGTGTCAACCCATCCAGCCGCGAGACTTCCTCCAGATGCTGCTGGGCCTCCGCCAGTTGCTGCAGAATAGCCTCCAGCCTCTGCATGGTAGATTGATAATAAGTTTCCACCACGAGGGTCGCGTCGAGCGTAAAAAACTTTTTCAGCGAGGCCAGTTGGTTCAAGAGTTCAGTTGACTGTTTGCCATGCCGCTTCGCCAAGCGGCGGCTGATGATCTCGAAGAGGATGCAGTGTCCTCCCAAGAACCATTTCTGCCTGAGTCCAATCCGCTCGTGGGTGATTCCAATGCGCAGTCGATTTTCAAAATAGCCTAAATGGTTCGCATGCTGGCCCAGGCTAAGGAGGTACTGTTTCTGCGCGGTTTGAAGGCGCTCCAAGGTCCGTCGATCCCCCAAGAATCGTCGGAGCTCCTCAAATTGGAGCAAATGATCATAGAACTCGGCCACAATTGCATCGAGTTCGTCATGGATCACCTGGTTGAGCAGGACGAGGTTTGCTTCGTCCTCTGCCGTGATTGCCAAGAATGCGTATCGGGCCTCGATTTCTGCCGGCGTAATTTCGAAGAGATTGCACAGCGGGTATTGATCCATGATCTTCTCCTTATCAGCCCGTTGGTATCGGTTGAGCACATCCTGTGCCATCTTCATCTGCCCGCGCGGTTATATATAACCATTCAATTAACATGATAAAACTTAAGTCGCTGTGGCGAGATTCGTCGGGGGACGTCGTGAGGCGGTAAACTTTGCCTAGGTCGGAATTTCTGAATCGCCTCTGCGTTACTGGAGATAGCTTGTCGGAGGCAGAGATTCAGGGGTGACGTTGGCCCCGTTCTGAGACAGTTCTTAACCAGAGCAGAAGACCTCTTCGGCGGTCTGTTCAACCTGACGTTGCGCGACAAACTCGTTCGGGGTCAGGTGCCCGAGTGAGCTATGCGGACGGCG
>VGXC01000026.1 GCA_016873495.1 Nitrospira sp.
AAGACCAAACTGCGGCGGTACTACGGCATCCGACGGAGTCATTTTGTCCTCTACCTGAAGGAGATGGAATTTCGGTTCAACCATCGACGCGAGGATTTGCCGCGTCTGATCGAGCGAATCTTGAAAAGGGCTCGTCCAAAACTAGACTAGCTCCAACAAAAAATACCATTCGGGCACGGGGACGAAACTGGTGTCGGACGGGTCCGCCTTGTCGGCGAGGGGAAAGGAGACGGTCAATGCGAGGAGCGACAGGCTGGCGAAGACGGCCAGCATGACCACCGCATCCATATACACTTGTCTGGGGTAAAAGGGCTCGCTGGTCCGCAGACGGCGCTCGGCCGGGCCGGAGGCTCCAGGTTCTCCGCTCCGGCGTCGCTCGACGCCGCCCCGCCAGGGGCCGGCCGGTCCGACGCATCGCAGAATAAAGAGGTGCAGCAGGATCAGCACAGCGATCGTGGCCGGCAGAAACAGCACGTGCACGGCAAAGAATCGCGAGAGCGTCAGCGCGCCCAGTGTCTCCCCGCCGCGCAGGACACGCATCGCCAGATCGCCGATTACCGGCACGGTGCCGACCATGTTGATCCCAATCTGTGTCGCCCAGTAGGCGTTCTGATCCCAGGGTAGCAAGTAGCCGGTAAAGGCAAACCCCAACGTAATCAAGAACAGCACGACGCCGACCATCCACAACAGTTCCCGGGGCGGCTTATAGGCTCCGTAGAGAAACACTTGCAGCATGTGGAGGCCGATGGCGACGACCATCCCCGAGGCGCCCCATTGGTGGAGGCCCCGGACGAAGGAACCGAAGGCGATCTCGTTCTCGATGAATTGCACGCTGTCGTAGGCATGGTCGGGGGTCGGGGCGTAGTACAGGGTCAGAAACATGCCGGTGATCGCCTGAAGCAGGAACAGGAAGAGCGTGGCGGAACCGAAGACGTAGATCCAGCTCGCCCCGCCGGGGATCGGTTCGTCCAGCAACCTCCGCCCCACCGCGTCGAGCTTCAGCCGGGTATCCAGCCACTCATAAATTTTCGAAGCCATATGTCTCGAATGTTGAATTATTAATAACTTATTTTCGCTTCTGGTTTTAATTCAGCAGTCACCATTTACAATTCAACACTCTTCGTAAGGCCCGCTTTGAATTCCTTGTAGATCACGAAGAGTTTCCCGTTCTCCACCTTGGACGGCAGGACGTCCAGGCGGCGCGGGGCCGGTCCGCCCAGCACCTTGCCGGCCGCGTCATAGACGCTTCCGTGGCAGGGACACATGAATCGTTTGTCCGGGTCGTCCCAACGGTAGCTGCATCCCAAATGGGTGCAGAGAGGCGAAAAGACCGTGACCTGCCCGTCTGCCTGCTTGACGGCCCAGATCGCCTTGTGGAGCTTGGTCGTGAGCCATCCGTCCCGAACGACTTGGAGGTAGTCGAGTTGTTTGGGCTCCCCGACCGTTAGGCCGGCGACGTCGCCGACTTCGACCCAGGCCTGTCGCCGCCGTTTGAAGGCCGGCGAGACGAGGTAGCCGATCAGCGGCACGGCCAAGCCCATCCCGATGAGCGCGACCGCGGCTCCCGTGGCCCGCTTGAAGAAAGTCCGGCGCGAGCCGGACGGTTCGCAAAGCCCCTCCGTGACAGGGTCTTGTTGTTTCGGATGGTTCACAGGCGGATTCCCAGGAATTTGGCCGAGTTGATTGCGATCAGCCGGTGCGCGCGGCCGATTATGATGGAGGCCGGGGTCCTATTTCGTCATGCCCCCGTCTTACGAGTCACCTCCCTCCGGCAAACCGGATGGGTTTCGGCAACCGGTTAGCGGAGGCAGTCGGCAAAAATCTCGTCGCATGCTTCGCATCCGTTAAGGGCTTCGGGCACGGCACGGTACTGCACGGACGTCACGCGGTCGTCTTTCAGCGTCACCGTCGCCTCGCAGCCGCGCCGCGGACAGGCGACGCTGCTGCGCGCGGCGGAAAAGAAATGTTCCAGCGCACTGGCGCGCTTGTAGTAGATCAGGGTCGCCGCGTCGCCGGCGGTTGTTTCGTGCGTCGGCGCGCCGGCGCACGTCAGGATCTCCTGTTTGGTCTTGCCGATCAGGCCCGTTTGGGTGGCCGACGGTTCGGCCTTCGGCACCGGCTGGCAGCCAAGCATACACAGCATGCTTGCCGCACCGACAAGCGTGCCCCACCAACGGACGCTTGGGGAGAGTGTAGGAGAATCCTGCTCCATGTTGCGTTTCTCCCTCAGGCGTCAGTGTGTCGTGTCCGGCTGTTTCGTCGGACAGGTATTGATGCCTAATAAGGTCCAGGCTGGACAGTAGCCGATGAGGCCTGTCACCAACGCGACCCCCCCGACCACCAGTGCCGCGGTCATTGCGGCAGTGGGCAGTCCGCCGAAGGCTCCAAGCCCCAGCAGGATCGCGCCTACTCCGATGCGAATCGGTCGTTCGATTCCGCCGACGTTGCCTTGCATGGTGGTCCCTCCCTTGCTAAGAAGCTGTCAGCCGACAGGTCTCAGCCTTCGGAATTTGAAGCTGAACGTTGACGGCTATTTGTGTTCCTGCAGCCGATACAGGTCATGACAGGTCGTGCAGCGCGCCGTGATGCTCGACAGACGTTGCAGAATCTGCTGCGGCGATTCCTGCTGTGCGATGGCGTCGGCCAGTCCGTCGAAATCCTTGTGCACCGACATCCCCATCTGTTTGAACGCCAGCGGCAGCTTGGCCATGAGCGCGGGATTGACGTCGGCCGCCATGCCCATCCCGGCCTTTCTCGCCGCCTGCTCGGCCGATTGCCGGTCTGCCTCTTGGTCCGGTCCGCCCGCCCAGGCGATCACCCCGTGCACGGCTTTGAGCAAATCGCGCATCTCTCCGAGAACTTGGTCACGCTCCGAGGCGGCCAGGGCGATCTCGGTCCGTCCGTCCGCCCCCGGCTTCGTCATGCCTTTCACGAACAGGATCGCCAGCGCCGCGACGAGCACGACCCAGAGCAGTATGGCGAGGAGGCTCAACCGACCGGCGCTCATGGCGCCACGGCTCCCAGGGTTCTCACATAAGCTATCACATCTGCGATGTCCCGCTCGACGAGGCGTCCCTTCCAGGCCGCCATCTCCGTGCCCGGTTTGCCATGTTCGATGATGTTCATGAGCACGGCCTCCAATTTTTTCTTGCTCTTCGCGCCGGTCAGGTCGGCGGCGGGAGGAATCAGCCCTTGGCCGACCGGACCCTCCCCCGTGCCCCGGACTCCGTGACAGCCGGCGCAATGTCGTTCATACAGGGGCTTCCCCGCCTCCGGGTCCCCGCTTGCCGCAGCCGCCAACGACCCGGCCCACCAGAAGGGCAGGAAGAGGCAGACCAGGGTCCGCAGAGCAAATCGTCTCATGGGTTGATCCCGCTCGGTGCAGGCCTCGGCCAGGGAGAAGCTCTGCGCCTCTTCCTTGCCAGGAGCATGCCAGGGAAGGGCTCTGTGGATGGCGAGACAATGCCATCGATACAAGGAGTTTGGGGAGGATGGCGGAGGGTCGATGCGTCCAATGGAGCGAAATGCTACAGGGGTAAGGGCGGCTCTAGTCCGAGACGCCACAGCCCATAAAAGAATTGACGATTGTGTGATTGCCGCGATTATGATGGGGTCACTAATCATTGGCAATTCCATACACTCCTACCATCGCCAGTCATGGCGATCTTTCAATCGTCGATCTGCCTTAGCGGACCGTCGGCTCCAGCGTGACCCTGGTCTTCATCGAATTGGAGATCAGGCAGTTGGCCTCCGCTTTTTCGAGAATCTCTTTGGCCTTGGCTGCGTCCCCGCCCTGCGCCAGGGTCAGCGTCGGCCGCAAGGTGATGCGGGTGAACTGAAACTTGCCCTCCACCAATTCGAGCAGGCCCTCGGCGTCGCTCTCGTACGACGTGAACGCGAGGCCGGCCCGCTCGGCAAAGGCGAGGAAGGTGGTCATCAGGCAGATGTTCGCCGAGGCCACGAAGAGATCCTCCGGCGACCAGATGCCTTCGTGCCCCTTGAACTCCGGCGGGGTGGCCACCTGAATGTCCGGTTTACCGGCCGCCGAGATGCTGCCGATCTTCCGCTCGGTCCATTTTACCGCCGTACGATACGTGTAGGTTTTGCTGCGGACTTCCATGCATCCTCCTCATGGTTCGGGGAGCGGGCCAGGGCGACCCCGCTACTGGGATGCGCCTGCCGCCTGCGTTCCATCATCAATACAGGGTTTCGAGTTTTCCTTCCGCCCGCGCCAGATTGACCCGGGAAGCGTTGAAGCGGAACAGGGCTTCGATGACGTTGTCGCGCGCACGGGCCACCGAGGTCTGCGCGTTCGTGACCTCGATGTTGTTGGCAATGCCGGCTTCAAAGCGATCCCGCGCCAACTCCAGCTCTCTCATCGCCAGCTTCAGGCCCTCCTCCGACACGGCCACTTGCTGGCGTGACGACGCGAGGGTAATGAGGGCGTTCCGCACTTCCAGGGTGACTTGGTCGGACACGTCTTTCATCCGGATGGATTCCTGGCGCACCTTGCTGCGGCCCTCCGAGACGCGGCCTTCCCGCTGTCCGCCGTCGAACACCGGAACCGACAGGGTGACGCCGACCGAGCGGGTCGCGAACGATTCCTCGGCTTTCAGGCCGATCATTCCGTAGTCGCCGTTGAAATTGAGCGAGGGCAGCCGTTCGCTCGTGACCGAGCTGAGGCTGAGCGCTGCCAGCTTTTCCCGGGTCGCCTGGGCTTTCAGCTCCACCCGGTTTTCCCGCGCAGCCGCCAGGACATCGTGCGGAGCCTGAATCGCGACCTCCACCAGTTTGAGTTCGTCCGCGAGGGTCAGGCGGACATCGAAGTCGATCCCCAGCGCGCGAATCAGATTCAATTTCGCGCTGTCGCGATCGCTCTGGGCGACCAGCAATCGCTGTTTCTCGTTTTCCATGTGGACTTGCTCGCGGGTTACGTCGAGTCCGGTCGCGACGCCGGATTTTTTCCGGTCCTGCGCGAGCTTGAGGAGCCGCTGGCTCAGCTCCACGTTGGCGTCGCCGGCTTTCACCGCCGCTTCGGCCCGGAGCGCTTCCATATAGAGCAGGGCCACGGTCGCCGTCGTGTCCCGCTTGGCGATCTCGGCCTCCAGGGACGCCACTTCGACGCCGGTCCGCGCCGCTCGCCATCGCTGGATGAGGCTCATGCTGAAAATATTCTGGACGATTGTTGCGCGCGCATCGAAGACATTGAACGGGTCGGTGATGCCGCCGCTTCCGAGCCCCAAGGTCGACAGCTTGTTGGTGGGAATCCCGAACGTGGCGAGATTGACGGTCTGGTTCCGCTGATTCACGAAGCCGGACAGGTTGGGCATGAGCGCGCCGCGGCTGGTGTCGGCGATGCCTTGGGCCGTCTGAATCTGCTCCTTGAGCAGGCGGACCTTGGGGTTATTGTCCAGGGCCGCTTCGATCGCGTCGTGGAGGCTTAACCGCAGCTCAGGCTGAGCGGGCGACTCGGTTTCAGCGGCGGATGCCGCGCCCGTGCCGACGAGACAGAGCCACAGCGTGACGAAGCCCGTGCAAAAGAGCATCCCCGGCATCCCGCCTCTTTGACCGGAAACCGGGAAACGATGGGGGGCCAGTCGATTCAACACAAGCAACCTCCTTGCAAGGAGACGGCCTCAGTGGGTTGAAGAGAGAGTCTCCAACATGTCAATGGCTTGTGGGTTCTTGAATGTGCGCATTCGGGAAGACGGGGAATCCTGCCACAGCGCAGGGTTTGTGGATGGAGCGGAAATCCACAGGATCGGCATCGGTGTCGTTCGGGCGCGTCCACGGAGGGCGTGCGCGTCAACGCCGGTCGGTAGCTGCTCACTCGGCTGTGGCCTCCGTCGGCGGCTGACGTTGTTCGGCCGGCCGGCCGTCTCCATCGAGACCGTCTTCCGGCGGCGCGAGGGGTGGCGCCGGGGTTGTCCGCTCGCCGACCAGGCTGTAGTAGAGGACCGGGATCACGATCAACGTCAGAAGGGTGGAGGCGCCGACGCCGAACAGCAACGAAACCGCGAGGCCCTGGAAGATCGGGTCCAGGATGATCACGAAGGCTCCCACCATCAGGGCGGCGGCGGTCAGGAGGATCGGCCTGGTGCGGATGGCGCCGGCCCGGATGATCGCGTCCGCGAGGGGGATGCCTTGCGCCTGCTGGAGCTGGATGAAGTCCACGAGCAGGATGGAGTTCCGCACGATGATGCCGGCCAGGGCGATGAACCCGATCATCGAGGTGGCCGTGAAATAGGAGCCGGTGAGCCAGTGGCCGGGCAGGACTCCGATCAACGTCAGCGGGATCGGCGCCATGATGATGATCGGGGTCAGGAAAGACTGAAACTGGCCGACGATCAGGAGATAGATCAGCAGCATGGCCACGGCGAAGGCGATGCTCATGTCCCGGAAGGTCTCGTACGTAATGTGCCACTCCCCGTCCCACTTGACGGCCGGCGTGGCTTCCGACCAGGGTTGGGCCGCGTAATGCTGCTCGACGGCGTACCCCTCGGGCGTCCGATACTGATCCAGCAGCTTGCCGACGCCGAGCACGCCGTAGACGGGACTTTCGGCCTGTTCGGCTCCCGGCCCGCCCACGTCCCCGACGACGTAGACGACCGGTTTCTGGTTCTTGTGGTAGATGGTGTGTTCCTGGAGTGTCTGCTCGACGGTCAGCAGCTCCGACAGGGGAATGAGTCCGGCCGTGCCGCTCATCCGGATCTCGCCCAGATGCTCCAGGCCCGTGCGTTCCGCCAGCGGGAGCCGGAGGACGATCTGGACCGGGCTCTTTTCCTGGGGCATGTGCGCGAGCCCGATCTTCATCCCTTCCAGTGCCATGCGCAGGGTCCGGACGATCGTGTCCGACGAGATGCCGGCCAGGGCGGCTTTGGCCCGATCCACTGTGAAGCGGTACTTGATCTGGTCGGCCTCGATGAAGTCGTCCACGTCTACGACGCCGGGCGTCCGCTCGAAGAGCCGGTGCACCTCGCGCGCCAGCGCGATCTGCCGGGCATAGTCGGGCCCGTAGACTTCCGCCACCAGCACCGATTGCACGGGCGGCCCCGGCGGCACCTCGACCACCTTGACGTTGGCTCCGTACGGGCCGGCGATCCGCTGGACATCCGGCCTGATCCGTTGCGCGATCTCGTGGCTCTGGGCCCGGCGCGCGTCCTTGGGCAGCAGGTTGAGTTGAATGTCGGCCTCGTGCGAACGGTCGCGCAGGAAATAATGGCGGACCAGGCCGTTGAAGTTGAACGGCGAGGCGGCGCCGACGTAGGCCTGGTAATCCCGCACCTCGGGGACCGACGCGACGTAGCGCGCGAGGGCTTGCGCCACGCGGTTCGTTTCCTCCAGCGTGGTCCCCTCGGGCATGTCGATCACGAGCTGCAGCTCGCTCTTGTTGTCGAACGGCAGCATCTTGACGACCACGCTCCGGGTGGCGAACAGCGAGACCGACGCGGCCAGCAGCGCCGCCACGAATCCCAGGAACGCCCAGGCCATCGCCGGATGGGCCAGCAGCGGGCTGAGGAGCTTCTGGTAGAGCCGGTAGGTTCGTCCACGCTCGTCCCCTTCCTGCTCCAAGCCCGTCACCGTCGCGCCCGGGCGGTAGCAGGTTTCGCAGAACCAGGGGATCACGATGAAGGCGACCAGGAGGGAATACAGCATGGCGATGGACGCGTTGACCGGGATGGGCCGCATGTAGGGCCCCATGAGCCCGGAGACGAAGGCCATAGGGAGCAGCGCGGCGATCACGGTGAAGGTGGCGAGGATCGTCGGGTTGCCGACCTCGTCGACGGCGTAGATCGACGCGTCGCGATGGGACAGCCGCCGCGCCTGGAGGTGCCGGTAGGTGTTTTCGACGACCACGATCGCGTCGTCCACCAGGATGCCGATCGAGAAGATGAGCGCAAAGAGCGTCACCCGGTTGATCGTGTACCCGATCAGCATGGAGGTGAACAGGGTCAGGGCCAGCGTCAGGGGGATGGCCAGCGACACGACCAGCGCGGGGCGGAGGCCCAGCGCCAGGCTCAGGAAGATCACGACGGAGGCCACCGCGATCAGGAGATGCCAGAGCAGTTCGTTCGCCTTCTCGTCGGCGGTGTCCCCATAATTCCGCGTGACCGTCGCCCGGACGTTGCCGGGTAGGACCGCTCCCTTCATCGCCTCCACTTTTTGAATCACGCCCCGGGCGACGGTCACCGCGTTGGTGCGCGCTTGTTTGGCGATGGCGATGGTGACGGCGGGCCGTTCGTGGGGCGAGGGGTGCGAGGGGCCGTCGCCGAACCACACGTAGCTGGCGACGTCCCCCGGCCTGTCGGCGACGTCCGCCACCTGGCGGAGATAAATCGGCCGTCGCTCATGCACGCCGACCACGACGGAGGCCAGGTCGTCCCGCGAGTCCAGGAACCGTCCGGTTTCGACCAGGTGTTCCCGGTTCTGACTCTCGAAGCGGCCGGACGGGAGGGACAGATTCTCGCCTTGAATCGCCCCGGCGATCTGCAGCGGCGTGAGGCCGTAGGCTTGCAGACGGCTCGGGTCGAGTTGGACGCGCAGTTCCCTGGCGCGGCCCCCTACGATGAACCCGCCGGACGTGCCCGGCACCTTTTTGACCTCCTCCAGCACCTGCTCCGCCTGCTGGTACAGTTGCGCGTCGGTGTAGCGGTCGCTCGAGAGGGTGACGGTGACGATCGGCACGTCGTTGACGTCCTTCGGCTTCACCATGAAGGGGCCGGCTCCGGGCGGCAGCAGATCCTGGTTGGACATCAGCTTGTCGTAGAGGTCCACCAGGCTCTGCTCCATGTCCTCCCCGACGTAGAACCGGGCGATGATCAGCGCGCCGCCCGGCCGCGAGAGGGAATAGAGGTACTCGACCCCTTTCATCTCGGAGAGTTTGCGCTCGATGGGTTTGGTGACCTGTTCCTCGACCACCTTGGCGGAGGCGCCGGGGAACGGAAGCCAGATGTCGGCCATCGGCACGACGATTTGCGGCTCTTCTTCCCGCGGCGTCGCGATGACGGCGAGGAGGCCGAGCAGCAGGGCGCTCACCATGATCAAGGGCGTGAGCTTGCTGCCGATGAACAGGGAGGCGATACGTCCGCTGATGCCTGGTTGTCTCATGGGCGAAGGCGCGTCACCGTTTACGCGGCGTTCGTCCTGACCGGACGCCGCGAGACTTGGACCGGGGTGCCGTCCGCCCCCTTGGCGGCGTCGGCCAGCACCGACTCACCCACATTGAGGCCGGAGAGCACTTCCAAGTTGGCGCCCAGGTCGCGGCCGATCTTGACCCAGCGCAGACGGGCGATGCGGTCGGTGCCGACCACATAGACACCGGTGAGCTGGCCCCGTTCGAACACCGACGCTCTGGGGAGGACAATCGTCTGCGTCGCCCCGGTGTCCAATTGAACGCGTCCGAACATGCCGGTTCTGAGCCCCGGCATGGCGGGCAGGTCCACCTTGACCAGGAAGGTGTGCGTGTTCGGATCTCCGGTGGGCAGGAGCTGAGACACGGTCCCTTCCAGGGACCCTTCTTGCCCGTTGAGCGCGTCGATGGTCACGGGGATGCGCATGCCGCGGGAGATTGCCCTGAGATTCCCCTCGGCCACGGTGGTTTCCAGTCGGAGATGGCGGGGGTCTCCCAGCTTCAGGAGCGGCTGGCCGGGCGACGCCAACTCCCCGGCCTCGATTTTTTTCTCCGTGATCACCCCGTCGAAGGGGGCTTTGATGACGGTGTGGCTGAGCTGCGCGGCCGCGGTCTGCATGCCGGCCTCCGCCACCTTGAAAGTCCGTCTGGCATTGTCCAGGTCCTGCCGGGACACGGCTTCGTCGGCGAAGAGCTGCTCCATGCGGGTCAGATGGACGCGGGCATTCTCCAGCTCCGCTTCCGCCCGCGCCAGGTTGGCCCGGAGGTCTCGGCTGTCCAGCGTGACCAGCACCTGGCCCTTGGTCACGGACTGGCCTTCCTTGATCCGCAGGTCTTCGACCGCCGCTCGGATTTGGCTCGACAACGTGGCCTGGATCGCGGCGGTCACTTGGCCGGTCAGCTCCAACCGGACGGGCACCGATGCGAGGCGAGCCTCTACCACCGAGACCCGCACGGCCTGCGGCAGCGGAGACCCGGCCGGCGCCTTGGTGGAATCTTCCTGAGGACTGCAGCCGGCCGCCCAGAGCAGGAGTACAACAGCCAACGTCCTCACCATCGACACCTCATCGCCGCCGGGGCCGCCCGTTCTGTCGACGTCTGGTTGTGCGCACGCCCGATCCTATTCCTGCACGCCCAGCGTCCGCAACAGCGCCATCATCGGACACCAGCCGGTGAGTGCGGACTGGATCAGGTTCACGGCGACGAACGCAGCGACATAGTTCCACGCCGGATGCACGACGGCGCCCAGAACCACGGCGACCAGGACAAACAAGCCGGCGATCAGCCGGAGCCATTCATCGAGTTTCATCGGGGCTCCCTCCTTTTCCCATTGTCTGCCTGTGGGAGGCACACGTGGCGGGAAAGATTCAGGGCTCGTCGTCATTCTCAGAAAGCAAGGAGGGAGCCAGGAGCAGAGATGGGCGGCGTAGAAGTTTCGCAATCAAATCAGCCGGTTCGTGAAGATATGGAGGGTGGCTGTTCGGAAGGGAGGAGTTGCGCCACAGCCGGGCACCTCATGTTGTAGCAGAAGACCACAGGCTCGGTCGGTTATCGTCGCGCGAGCGTCACGGCACACAATAAGATACCCAGTGCGAGGAGGAGCGACAGGCGCGGCACCCAGCGGGACGAGCCGACGAGCCAGCGGTCCCGGTCGGAGCGGTTCTCCTCCGGAACGCCGAGGATGCGGCCGACGCGGGGGCCGAGGAAGAGGTCATGGATGGCCGTCAGCAGGAGCAGCAAGAGCACCAGCGCCAGCTTGGCCTGCACGACCGGGGGCCAGGCCGTCGGGGCCAGCGGGGAGGCCACGTGCCGGCCGAGCAGCAGCGGTCCGGTGACCAGCAAGAGCAGGATGCACATCCACACGAGCCGGCGGAAGCGCAAGGCGACGGCTTTGAAGAAGGGGCGACAAGACGAAGCGAACGAATCCTGCCGCAGTACGGGGACCAACGTGAGCGAGAGGAACAACATCCCCCCGATCCAGAGGACGGCGGCGAAGAGATGGATCCAGGCGAGCACGAGCATGGGAGGACGCTCTTAGCGATCAGTGCTTGGGTGAGGGCTGAACGGGGGGCAGTCTGGTCGGGGTAATCAGCGGAGGCCGAGACGGCTGCCCGGCGGCCGCGGCCCGCGCCTCCATTTCCTCGAACATCAGGCAGCACTTGAGACGGCCGCAAATGCCGATGAGCCGGTTCTCGCTCACGCTCAGGTCCTGGCCATGGTGCCTCGCCTTCTTGACGCTGACGGGGCGGAAGTCCGTCATAAAGGCGGAGCAGCACAACGTAAGGCCGCAGGAATCCACGCCGCCGATTCGCTTGGCTTCCTCTCGGGAACCGATGTGCCGCATCTCGATCCGACCGCCGAACCGGCGAGCCAGCTCGCGCACCAGTTGGCGAAAGTCAATCCGCTCCTCGGACGTATAGACGAACGTGAGTTCCCGCCTGACGAATGAGGCGTAGACTTCCACCATTTTCAACTCCAGCCCGAGCGCCTTGGCCCGCTCCCGGCAAAAGCTCATTCCCTCTTGGGCCATCCGCTCGTGGCGCGCGATCTGGGCCCGATCGGCCTCCGTGGCCGGACGCACGATGGATTGCATGACCCGCATGGGCGGGATGAACGGCATGGGCGAAGGCTCCATGTGCACGATGCCGTACGTCGGCTCCCGGTCCATGGCCAGGATCACGTGATCGCCCACGCGCAGCAAGGCGTCGCCGACGCCCATCTTCTTGACGTCGCCGCGTCCCCGCACCTTAATGCCGGCGATGCGGATCGTCGCGGGGTACTGTTCCTGCAGTTCTTCCAACGCGGTCATTCGACGCACCCAGAGGAGTAAAAATCGACAGCATACACCATTTGTCTTGCTTTGTGAACGACCCGTCCGGCCTGCTTTTTGGGCTACGACAGGTGTGGGAGCCGCGCGATTTTGGCCAGCCGGTCCTGGTTCAGGAGCGTAATGGTTCGGCCGTTCAGGCGAACGAGTCCCTCGATGCGAAACGCACTCAATAGGCGGATGGCGGTTTCCACGGTCACGCCGAGCAACTCGGCCATTTCTTCCCGTTTGAGGGGCAGCCGAAGCTCCACGGTCGCTCCGGTCTCCTGCCCGAACCGATCGCTCAATTCGAGGAGCAAGGCAGCCAACCGCTCCCTGGCGCTTTTGAAGGTAAACGAGTCCAGCTCGTCGCGCTGCCGCCCCAGTTCGCCGCTGAGAAGCTGAATCAGGTTGATCGCGAGCTGGGGATCGCGCCGGACGAGCGCCAGGTAGCCGTCGCGCTCGATCAGGCAGATTTGCGACGATTCCAGCGTCTCGCAGGTCGCCAGATGCGTCGGGTCCTCCTGGAACGCATGCGTTTCGAGCAATTGGCCTGCCGTCAGAATGTGCACGATGTGCCGCTGGCCGCGCGCCGAGGAGCGGGTCAGCTTAACCTTGCCGGCCGACAGGAGGTAGAGGCCCAGGCAGGTATGGCCCTCATAGAAGACGGTCGCTCTCGGGCCATAGTGAAACCGGTGCGTGATCTGCTCCAGCGACGCGAGGTCGGTTGCCGGCAGATTGCAGAGGACGGACCCGGACCGTGATTCGCAAGCTTCGCATCCGGTGGTAAGACACGTGTAACGAGCCATTGTATTCCTACGCGGGGCGCCGACTCTGCTCGGCCGGCCCGCGTCCGGTCCTGCTGCAAGAGCGGCACCAATACATAGCGGGAACAAAAATAGACGGCGGATAGCTTCGGGAAAGGCATTATTTCAGAGGCAGCTCGTTATGTTGCAGATTTGGAAGCGGTCCGGAATGTGGAGCGAGGATCCGCCACCATAGGCGGAACTGTAGAGAAATGCATCAGAGACAGGAGCGATTGTCCAAGACTTTGGGCGCTCCCGTCCCCTGCGTAAAGGCATGGTCCCAGGGGGAGAACGAGGTGGCTGGAGGTGGGGCCACCTCGTCGGGGGTCCTGGGCGTCCCCCTGGAGGCCGGCCGGCGAACGGACACAACGACCGCCGGCCGGAAGATGGGCCAGACTTAATACAGGAGGCCGAGATAGGCTCCGGCCGTGTAGAAGTTGTTCGTGGTCTGCGTCATGTTGGCTGCCAAATGATAGCGGGTGTCGAGGCCCACATTCAGGGGCCCCCAGATGTTGTATTCCACCCCCGCCCCCCATTGCAGGCCCATATCCAAGTAGGTCGTGGCGTTCGAAGGAGGGCTGATGACGTGGAAATCCACGCCGAGCGGGATCACCCAGGGACGAAGCTTTTCGCCCTCGCGGAACTTGAGCTTCGGCGCCACGTCCACGGTCAGCATCGTGACGGCCACGGTGTTGTTGCGCACCGAGCAGCCGGGCGCAGCCGCGCCCAACGCGCCGGCGCAGGTGGAGGGCACCGCCTGCGTGACCGTTTGGGAATCGAACCGTTTCAATTCGAGGCCCAATTCCCCCACCAGCGACATCCCTTTGACCCCGAGGAAGTTCTTATGCATCCCGAGGTCCAGACCGGCTCCGACGTAGGTGCCGGTCGATGAATCGTTGCGCAGGTTGTTGCGTCCGTACACGTCGGTGAACACTTCATTGGCCCGGTTGCTGGTCAGTCCGGCAAACCCGCCACGGAAAAAGACCTGGTTCTCTTCCGCCCATGTCAACGCCGGAAGGCTTACGCCGATCAAGGCCAGCGCTAGCCCCGCCCTCGCCCCCCGCTTTAGGCGATCTGAAAGTGTCTGTCCTCCTGTACCCATCGTCCCCTCCTTTCCGAATCCGCAAGGTGGTATGTAGGGGGGGACGATAGCGCCTGGTCCAAGCGCACGCACTGACCTATGGCAAAAGTTTATATGATTTTGATCAGGGGATGACGGGGTCTCTAGACCTATATGCCGAGACGGGAACGCCAGGGGCTGGAGGTGTCGGTCTAGGAGCGCGTGCCGGATTAGGCTGAGCCTGGGCCGGATGACGTCGGCTCAGCCTGGTTCCGGTTCAACCTGGGGGAAACGTCGGTTAGGGCATCAAGCCGGGTATGGCCTGGGAGACTTGCTGGCCTGCAGCTTTGCCGCCCTGGGGGTCTTCGGTCACGGTCCTGGCGCAACGAAAGCCCAGCCAGTTGATCGTGGTGCTCGGATCGGTGCCGTTTCGCATTGCGACCCGCATCGTCGTCGTGCTGTCCATCCAGCCGCCGCCGCGGAAGGCTTTCTGGGTGCCGCGGTCCGGGCCTGTCGGATTGCGGTCCGGCGCGGTCTTGTAATAGTCCTTGTCGTACCAGTCGGCCACCCACTCGGCGACGTTGCCGATCTGTTGATGCAGGCCGTAGGGGCTCACGGCGTTTTCGTACTTGTCCACCGCAATGATCGGCGGATAGAGGAGGAGACGTTCGGGCCGGTCCCGTACCGGCCCGGAGAGGCCCGTGCGGCCGAAGTTGGCCCGACTCAGCCCGGCCGATTGGTTGCCCCAGGGAAACAGCCGTCCGTCTTCCCCCCGCGCGGCTTTCTCCCATTCCGCCTCGGTCGGCAGGCGTTTGCCGGCCCATTTGCAGTAGGCATCGGCATCGAACCAGGAGACGTGCATGATCGGGTGGCGGGCCATGCCTTCCTGGAAGTTCCCCCCGTCGTAGCGCCAGTCGAGCTGCGGCGACCGGTTCGTCGCCAGCACGAATTTGAGGTATTGAAGCGCGGTGACCTCGTACTTATCGATCTCGAAGGCGTCTAGATAGACCGTTCGCTGCGGACGTTCTGCGTCATAGGCATTCCGATCCGTTTTCTTGTCGCTGCCCATGAGGAAGGCACCGGCCGGGACCAATATGAGATCGTCCTTCGTGGGCCAAGTCTTGACCCGCTCCATCGCGATCTTTTTTCCTGCTTCGGTCCACTCCACGGTGATGTCCTGCGTGTCCAACCCCCAAGCGGCGCCGGCCAGGGCCAGTGCGATGACGCCGGCGATCAGGATGTTCACAACACGGTCTCGCTGTTTCCATTTTTCGACGGACTCGGCGTGCATTTCCGATCTCCCTCTTCTTCTTCGCGGGCTAACGGCTAGAGGCAAGCGGTAAGGGGAAGGAGGTGTCCGCCCTCTTGCCTCCCGCCCCTTGCCCCTCGCCCAATGTTGATTGCGCGCATCGAAACCCGATCAGGTAGGAACGGTGATCCGGCGCATGGGCGCCCCGGCCGGCCGAGCGGGCGACTTCCGGGTCTTCGTTCCAGGACCCGCCCCGATACACATGATCCTCTCCCCACTCCGGTCCGGCGGGGTTGAAGGTGGTTCCGTATTGGTAGTACTCAGGGTCGAACCAGTCGGCGACCCATTCGGCCACGTTTCCCGCCAACTGATAGACGCCGTAGGGGCTGACGCCCCGATCGTACCGGTCCACATTGGCCAGCGGGGGATACTTCACCCCACGCTTGGATCCAGGATGAGCGATGTTGCTTCTCTTCCAGCCGGCCGGTTCGTTCCCCCATGGGAACTTGCGGGCGTCCGTCCCGCGTGCGGCTTTCTCCCATTCGGCCTCGGTGGGCAGCCGTTTCCCCATCCATCGGCAGTAGGCGTCCGCGTCCTGCCAGCTCACGCCGATCACCGGATGCAGGGCCATCTTCTCCGGGAACGGATCGGCGCGCCAGTATGGCGGTCCAATCCGGTCCGCCGCCAACACGAAACGGAGGTAATGGGCGTTCGACACTTCGTAGCGGTCGATCTCGAAGGTGTCCAGATAGACCCAGCGCTGGGGCTGCTCCTGCGGCCCCGCATCCTCGTCCGCTTTCGGGTCGCTGCCCATCGGGAACCAGCCGTCAGGAATCCGGACCATGCCGTCCGGCACCGGCAAGGCCGCCAATCGTTTGGTCTCGGCCCCGTCGCCGGACGGCCGCCACTTCGGCTGGTCATGATCGGCGTAACCGGCCGCTGCGAAGAAGAGCAGGCTCGCAGCGGCCGCGTAACAGGTGAAAGGTGAAACGTGAAAGGACACGGTGGTTTCTTCTGTGGGAGGTACGCTCTCTCCGGTTAATTGTTCACGGATTACGTTTCACGCCTTACGGCTTCAGCGATCCTGCTTTTGGATCATCGGATCGATTTCTTTCTTCGTTTCCTCGGTCACGTTGTAGCGCACGTAGGCATGGTCCAGCACCTCGTTGGCGTAGAGCCGCCCGATCGGGGCCGGGACCGCGATAGTGGCCTCCACGGTCCCCTTCGGGCCGATGGTGACCGGGTGCTCGCTCGCGGTCCGGATATAGGGATGCCAGACGACCAGCTTATAGGTGCCCGGCGGCACGTCGGTCAGGGTGAACCGGCCCTGCTCGTCGGTCTTGGCGAAGTACGGGTTGGTGACGGCCAGGCCCCAGCTTTCCATGTAGGCGTGAAACCCGCACTGCATGACGAAAATCCGGCGGTTCTTGCTGAGCTTGACCAGTTCTTTCATCGGCGCGCCGGCCATGTGTTTGTGGTACATCGCGGCCTCGCTGCGATCCTTGAAGTTGCGGGGGTGCTGCGGATTCATCGGCAGCGGCACGTTGAACAGCACGCGCGGCCCCAAATGCGAGGTTTCATAGGCCTGAATGTCGTGCATGACGGGGTCCATGTTGACCACCGTCACCGATTGATCGTCCCGCACGACGGTCGTGAACGGGATGAAGAGGCAATCTTTCGCTTCGATTTTCGGCACGCTCCCGTCGCCGAAGGGTTTGCCCTTGTCGACGCCCTCCAGATAGACGACCACCTCGCGAAATTCGCCCCCCGGTCCGACCTGGAACGGCTGCAGGATGCGCCAGCCCTGTCCATCGGAAATACGCCCGCAATAGAGCGGGTCGGGCAGGGTGGTCAGGTTGTAGCCCTTGGGCTTCGGCACGGCCCCCTCAAGCGTGACCCGTCCGGTCAATGTTCCCCCGTCGGTGACGGTGACCTCCTCGTACGCGTCGGCTTCGCCGAGACCGAGCAAGAGCGCGACGGCGGCCACCGTTCCCACGATCGTTCTGTTCCATGTACGCATTCCGGCCTCCTCTGTGAGACGACGATGAAGGGTAAGTGATGAACAAACGGACTCGCCCCTCATTATAGCTGTTCCACATTCGGCGGGAAAGAGAACGGGGGAGCCGCGATGTTCTGCGGCTCCCCCGCCCTGGTGTTACCGGTTCACGACGGCTACTTCATCGCGGTAGGGATCGCCTGCCCGGCCTGCGGCTGGCTCGGCGGGACCTCCGCCCTCTTGGTTCCGGCTGCGCCGCCGGACAGCGGGAGAATCCGCTGATCGCCGTTCGGCAGCACCCGGAAGTAGCCCCACTGTCCCGACTGTGTGTACGGCAGCCGCTGGTTGGACCAGACATAATCGCCCGCCAACCGAGCCGGACCGCCCGCGCCGCCGCGCAGGAAGACATCCAGGGTTTCGGACCCGGAGTACTCCACCACGCTGATTTGGTCGGCGCCCGGCATGTAGGG
Source organism: Nitrospira sp. (assembly GCA_016873495.1). Lineage (GTDB taxonomy): Bacteria > Nitrospirota > Nitrospiria > Nitrospirales > Nitrospiraceae > SYGV01. The sequence continues at coordinate 17,518 of VGXC01000026.1, forward strand.
CTCGATGGGCCACTCGTGGCCTTCCACCGAGAACATGCCGTTCTGCTCGTTGTTCGCCCCGATCACGTGAATCCGCACCGCGTCGCCCGCATGGGCTTCGATCAGCGGTGTCACGGGATCTTCCGGCGCGTCCACTTTGCAGGGCATGAAGACCTTGTCCAGGCCGCAACCCTGCTCCTCGCGGAACTTATAGGGTTCCGCGCGGTAGTTGACCGCCGTCACGCCCGCCACGTTCTGCACGTAGGGCATGAAGGCCGTCCCGATGATGTTGTCTTCATCCTGGAAGAACAGCGCGACATCGCGATAGTTCGCTTTGCCGGCATTCTCCGTCAGGCTCCGATCCACGATGACGTCCGCCCGCCAGGCGTTCTTCTGAGAAAGATCCTCGCCGCTCACCGGATCGCGATACTGCGACCCGCGCGGTCCGACCACGATCGCCCCGTAGAGCCCGTTACGCGGATTGGTCACGATGTTCCCGCCGTCCCACACCAACGACGTCGTCTCCTTGTTGCCCGGATGCGCGTAATAGGTGTACGTGCGGCTTCCACCGGGAGCCACAGTCTGATCGCCGCCGTTGTTGCCGACGTTCAGCCCTTGGCTGTCCTTCGGGTCGAAGGCCAGGCCCGGCGCGAAAAAGGACGCCTTGCTCGCCTTCATCTTGTTTTTCAGATTGACCTTGACGCAATCGCCCACGTTGACGCGCAGCGTGAGCGGATGCGGCATCACGTTGCCCGCCACCCTCGTGGCTTCCTCTTCCAGCGCGAAGATCTTGCCCTCGGGGACGGTCATCTCGATCTTCCGCTCGAAGTCCACTTCGATCGCGTCCGGCGCCTTCGGATTCAACTTCAACGGACGATCCAAGGCCACCACGTTGAACGTCTTCACCGGCGCGTCCGTCGGGCAGACGTTGCTCGGCGTCACCGGAATGCCCGTCGGGTTGGTGCCCTTCGGGAGCGGTTGCAGGTCCGCGGACGGCTTGTCCAGCACGCGGAAGATACCCCATCCACCTTCGGCGAAGTGGGAGCTCCGGCCGTTGAAGTGGATGTAGTCACCCGGCATGCCCTGGAAGCCGCCCGCCTTGGTCACGAGGTCGTACCGCTCGGCGATCCCGACGTGGATCGAATACTTCCGATTGGCGTCCCCGGCGAACCGCTCGGTGAGGAACGTGTGCCCCGAGAGGGTCCACACGTGCGATTCGTTCATCAACTGATGCAGCAGGCGGAACACCACCGTATCGCCTGCGTAGGCCCGCAGCATGGGCGTATCCGGATCGCCGTGGACGGCGCTGCTGAACAGCACCGAGGTGTCCGGATTGTTCGACAACCGCTGCGCAAACGGTTCGGCTCTGAAATTGAAGCCGCTGCCGGTCGTGTGCGTTCCCCCGTTGATGTAGGGGTTGGGCGCATTGAGAATTTTCTCCGGCATCTGGAACGAGACGGTCTTGCCCGCTTCCAGCGCCACTTCCACCGGCTGTCCGGGCGGATTGCCCGCCTGGATCACGTTCACGGTGTGCGGGACGGTGTCGTGGATCGACACCATGAGCTCGCGGAAGCTGCCGCTCACGCCGTAGCCGATCGGCTCCGTGCCGTGAATGTCCGCGATCGGACCACTGTAGACCAGCTTCCCGTTCTTCGGATCGTGATAGGTGGACCCGAAGGGCTCCACCAGCGTCACGCCGAATCCGCCGTGCGGCCAGGTCGTCGCGCCGAAGGCATGGTCATGCCAGAACACGGTGCCGTAATCCGCATCCACCCAGTACCGATACCGCACGAACTCCGGCGAAACGAGATCGCCGGCCGGATGGGTCTGCTTCAACGGCTTGAAGAACGTGAGGGTATCTCCGTTGATCGCCTTGATGCGGGCGACCTCGGAGCAGCTCTTATCACGCGGCAGCGAGGCCGCGGGATCGTTGCCCTTCTCCAAGCAATCCATACCCACCATCACTTCGGTGTTCACATGGAAGGCGGTTGCTCCGGGCGCCATCTGAATCTTGACGGACGTGGCCCCGGCTTTCGCGCCGCCGGCGAGCTTGGCGACCATCGGCGCGGGCAACCCGTGATTGGTCTTCTTGCCCCACATCGTGAACGGACGGACGGACATCTCATACTCCATCCCGGAAATCACGCCGTCCGAGTTCCCTGTATCGAACTGGAAGAAGTGGGGATGAATGTTGATCTTGGACGACTGGAAGTTGGTGAAATCGTCGTCGTCCCATTCGCTGGTGAGAATCGTATCCACGCAATCGTACACGTTGGCGCGCAGGACCGCGGGGTACTTCATCTCGTCGTTGGCACGGGTCAACCGCTCTTCCTCATGGTGAACGTAAATCAACCCGTCCTTGTCCGTGATCGCCGGCTCCTTGCCCTGCGCTTTGGACAGGGTGATGGGCAGCCGGATGAAGTGCAGGTTGTTCACCTTGGGGGTGTTCGCATTGTTCGGGCACAGGCTCCACGGCCCATTCTCGCCAGGCTTGGCCGGCTCCGAGGTCCGTTCGCCGTTTTCATCCTGGTGGATCGGCTCCAGCCAGGGCGCCCCGCTGTGGTTGGCCGAGAAGGGCACGCGCTTGCCGAAGTGCGGCTTGAAGAGCGGCCATGCCATTTTCCCCGTGGTGGGATCGAACAGGATGGCCGGCCTGGTGTTGTCCGACCACTTGTCCGCCGCCGGGTACTTCGGATTCTTGGCCGTGCTTTCCCGCTCGCCCTTGGCGACGTCGCCGTCCCACTTCCAGTCCCACACGGTGGCGTCATACGACTTGATCTGGCCGACTTCGCTGTCCGTATGGCCCGGCTTGCCCTGGGCCGGCACGAACATTTCCACCCAGTCCTTGATATTCACGATGGCCGGATTGGCCTTCCAGTTGGTCTTCTGCTTCCGGTCCACGATCTTAAACTTCTTGCCGAACCAATCCACGGTCGTGCCGATCAGCTTGTCGGACGACACGCCGAGCTTTATCCGTCCCTGCCGATCCGGCAGTTCCCGCATATCGGGCATCGTGTCGGTGTGCCCGGCGCCGACTTGGAGCGTGTTGTAGTACCGGCCGTAACCCCACATCCCCGCGACATAGTGGTGGGCGACGTGGCAGTGGAACAGGAATTCGCCGGCCAGGTGCTGGCACCCGCCGCCGCCGCATTCCGGTTCGAGGTCCAACGCTTCCGAGGGCCCGATCACTTCCACATCCACCCGATCGGATTTGGTCCGCACGACCGGATACTTCACCGGGCCGTCCTGGCCCATCGCCCACAAGTTATTGGGCTCGGTCGCAGGACTGCGCTGCCAGCGAATCGTTCCGCTGTGGGGATGGTGCGAGTGGAATACTTCCGATCCGCCGTGAACAATCCGCCACTTGGTCGGATCGCCCAGGTAGCCGCGGGGAATCGTGGTCGGCGGATCGCCGAAGGTATAGGCGCTGTACGCCATCGATTCGTCTTCGAAGCCGAAATACTCGTGCTGCAAGTGCATCTGGTCGATGCCGAACGGCTCACTGCGGTAGTTCAGCGCACGGCCGCCCGGACGGTAGGCGTCGGTCAGCGGATCGCGCTGCGGCAGGAAGTCGCTCTTCTTGTTCAACGGACGGAAGGCTTCATCGCCGATTTCGTGATAGAACAGCACGTGCTCGCGGAAATCCGGGCCGGAGCCGTTGTCGATCATGACTTGCCAGCCGCTGGCGGTTTCCGGCGCCGTGCCGGTGCCGAGCGGATCGAGATATTTCGATCCCTTCGGTTCGATGACGAAGGCGCCGAAGAGGCCCAACACGGTCAACTCGCGGTCACGGCTGTAGGAATGGAACTGCCGGACGCCTTCCTGCGTGTTGGCCGGAATGTACCATTCCATCTCCATCGACTTGCCCGGCGCCACGACGGAATCCGGATTCGTGGTCGTCGCCGCCTTGCCGGTGGCGCTGATGACCATGCCGGCGGACTGGATGTGCAAGCTGCCCGATTCGTCCGCCATCTGGTTGCGCAGGGTGATCTTGACGCAGTCGCCCTGATTCGCGCGAAGGACGAGCGGTTGAATCGCGTCGCCCTGGAGACCGGTGGTCACCGATCCCGGATCGAAGCCTTCTTTTTCGCGCGCGGCCTTGTTCTTCGCCTCTTCCGCCCGAACCTTGTCGATGTCCTGGGCCAGCACGTACATGTAGCCGGGATAGTAGTCCAGCCACCGGTTGAGGGAGATCTCGACGTTGATCATCGAGACGTCGTAGCTCTTCACCGGCACGCCGGAGGGACAACGTCCGCCCGTCGCCGACACCGGCTCGACCTTGTTGTCCGACGTCAGCAGGAAGCTGGATCCGTCCTGCCCCATGTATTGGTGCATCGACGACATGCCGTTGAATAACCCGGATGTCTGATGCGCCTGGGCGTCCTGCGCCATCTGCTCGTCCATCCTGCGCATGAGCCGGTTGTGCTGCATCTCGACCACTTCAGAGCGTCCGGCGCGCCCCTCAAGGGCGTCCTCCACCTTCGTCTGCGCCTTCAAAGCTTCCTGCCAGTTCAAGCCGGCCACCGGGCCGGATACTGGCGTCGCATGACCCTGGTGGGACTCATGCGAAGGGCCAGCAGCGAACAGGGATGGCGATGCTATGAGGCTGCTCGCCAGCAGCGCTGCCTGCAGACTCGCCACCACTCGCGCGGAGCGGCGTCTGCGTTGGGACTTCAAGGACCTCATCACTCGGCCTCCTTTCTGACAACAAAAGCAGCCGTCTACCCTACGGCCGCCCGAATAGAGATTGCATATGACATCTCATGAGCTTGCTGAAACTTCGGCCCGTACCGCACTAACACCCAAACCCTCGATAAATAAGAGCTGGCGGAGAGTCCTTCCTTGCGGCAGGTCAGGGTCATTCGGAGGCCGGTCCTAGTTACCCTCCCCTCCGCCAGCGGGCCCTTGTATCCGCAACAGACATGCCATCTTCTTAAGATTCATCAAAAATCAAAAGAACTTCGACTTATTAACGGTTTCGACGAGAGCGCCCCGGCATGCGTCGTTGCGGTAGTGAGGAAAATTTCCATGGGTCTGGACAGCCATATCGGGCCAGTCGGACATCTTCATTCAAATCAACTTGTTACATTGTCCAATGCATTGGACAGTCCGGCTAGAGGAAGAGACAGATTGGGGCAAGCTGGACCGGCTGTCCAAAGCTTAAGAGAAGACTTAATCGATCTGATAGGCGCGGAGCTTATTGTAGAGATTGGCCCGGCTGACCTTGAGCAGGCGAGCGGCATACGACCGGTTGCCGGAGGCTTGGCGCAGAGCTTCCTCGATGCGGGTCCGCTCGGCCTGTTGCGCCGCCGCGCGGGCCACCGTGCGAAGATCGGCTTCCGCCGGGGCGATGCGTGAGGGGTTGGATCCGAACAAGTGCCCTTGCGTCATGTGCGGCCCCGACGTCGTGACGACCGCCCGCTCAATGAGATGTTCCAGCTCCCGGATGTTCCCCGGCCAGGGCGCATTCATGAGGGCCCGCATGGCATCGGTCGTCACGTCTCGGAGCGGCTTGCGGTGGCGCAGGCAGGACGCTTCGACAAAATGTCGGACGAGCAGCGGAATGTCCTCCCGCCGGTCGCGGAGCGGCGGCAAGGCCAGGGGCAACACGGCGAGGCGATAATAGAGGTCTTCGCGGAACGTCTTGGCCTTGATCAGGCCCTGCAAGTCCTTGTTCGTGGCCGAGATCACCCGGACGTCCACCTTGGTCGAGCGCCCGCTGCCCACCGGCTTCACCTCGCCTTCTTGCAACACGCGCAAGAGTTTGGCTTGAAAATGGGCGCTGGTGTCGGCGATTTCGTCCAGGAAGATGGTGCCCCCGTCCGCTTCCTGGAAAAGGCCTTTCTTGGAGGCATGCGCGCCGGTAAAGGCGCCTTTCAGGTGTCCGAAGAGTTCACTTTCGAGCAGCGTCTCCGTGAGCGTCCCGCAGTCCACGACCACGAAGGGTTTGTCCCGCCGGCTACTGAGTTGGTGGATGGTCCGGGCCACCAGCTCCTTGCCGGTCCCGCTTTCTCCTTGCAGAAGCACGGTGGCCTGGCTGTCGGCGATCAACCGGATCATCTCGAACAGGTCCCGCATGGCCGGACTGTGTCCGATCATGCGTCCGAGATGGTCGCTGTCATTCGGGAGGTTGGCCTCCGCCGTAGGCCGTCCTGCTGTCCCGCGCGGTTTGAGAATTTGCACGACGCAAGCCAGCTCCCCGTCCGCCGAGTGCAAAGGAAACGTTTCCACGACGCCGCAGGTCGTCGTGTCCGACGGCAACTGTTCGACGACCTGCTTGAAGTCGAGGCCGTCGAAGACTTGCTGAGCCGGGCAAGTCGGACAAGGATCGGACTGGCCGACGAAGGCCGTATGACATTTCACGGCGGGGGTCTCGATCTCCCGGCAGTCCGGACTTTCGTGGGCCGGCTTGTTGGCGTAGACGAGGTTAAACTGCCGGTCGATGACGGCGATCGGTTCGTTCAGTCGTTCGCCGAACGCCCGCACCGATTCGAGGTGGGCGGCCAGGATTGGGTCGTCCGGCGTGAGAGGAGTGGGGATGCTGTCTCGTCGAGATCCGGCCATCTCGTTCTCCAGAGTGAAGAGCTTACGGCGTATAGCCTATGGCATAAGATTGAGAGCTAACGATAAGTGGCTGATGGCTCCTGCCATAATGCTATAAGCCATACGCTCTCGGGTGTCTCAGTCAGTTGCTTCCGTCTTGTGGTCCAGCGCATCGATAACCGCGGCTTTCAGCTCGCTCATGCGCACCGGCTTGCTGAAATAGGCCGTTACGCCGGCCTGGAGCGCTTCCGTTCTGACGCTGGGATCCCCGAAGGCGGTCATCAAGATGATCGGGCACTGGGGCGCCAACGTCCGCAACCTGGCGACATAATCGAGCCCCCCGGCCGGCATGCGAAGATCCGTCACGATGAGATCGGGCGTCTGCTCGGTGATCCGTTCCAAGGCCTCATCCCCGTCCCCTGCCTCCACAATCCGGAGGCCCAAGTCCCAGAACTCATCGCAGATGAGGCTTCGCATAGCCGTATCGTCTTCCACCACAAGCAGCACCCCAGGCTCCTTTATTGCCACCGATGACTCCTTGTGCCGCTAAGGCGGTGGCTCGTTACGAAGCTTCCGTTCGCAATAGGTATGCCTGTCTGCAGCAGCGGGCCCTGCGGGACGGCATGATCGAGAAGAATATAGGAGAGACGCGGGGTTCCCCATCTACCGGTGACGAAGGTTCAGAAGGCGGGATCACAGAATGTGGGGTGAATGGGGACAAGTCTGGCGTGCGCAACCGACCGCTCAGTCCCAGAATTCTACAATCGGGCGGGATATAAGGGGAAGAATCGAAAAGAACAGAATGATAAAAGACGGCGGGCGTGACTATTGGGACTGAGCCATAGGGAGTGTGAGAGTAAAGGCGGTGCCTTTGCCTTTCTGGCTTTCCACGGTGATGGTCCCCCCATGTTCCTGCATGGTCCCATGGACGACCGTGAGGCCTAGGCCCGTTCCCTTGCCGACCTCCTTGGTCGTAAAAAAAGGGGTGAAAATCTTCGTCAGGTGCTCCTCGGGAATCCCATGGCCCGTATCGGCCACCGTGACGGTCACGTGCTTGCCGGTCGGCTCCGCCGTAATGCGGAGCCGGCCCCCTTCGGGCATCGCATGCACGGCGTTGATGAACAGGTTCAGGAAAACTTGGCTCATCTGATCCTGGTCGGCATGGATCGGCGGGAGGTCGGGAGGAATGCTCGAGTCCACCATCACATGGTGCCGGGCCAGCCGCTCGCTCAGGATCTCCAGGCACGTATCCACGGTGTCCCCCACATCCATCGGCCCCCGCTCGCTCGGGCGCCGCCGGGCGAAGGTCAGCAATTGGTTCATGAGCTTCGTGATCCGCTCCACCTGCGCGACGATGGTCTCCAGCCCCTTCTTGGTCTGTTCCTCCTGGGTCTTCCGCATCAGGAGCTCGGCCCGGCCCAGGATCACGTTCATGGGTGTGCCGATCTCGTGGGCCATGCCGGAGGCCAGGGTGCCCAACTCGGCCAGCCGCTCGGTCTGGCGAAGCTGCTCCTCCAGTGCCTTGCGATGCGTGATGTCGAGGCCCACGCCACCGACATAACGTTTGCCCGCTGCATCCCGGACGGGAAACTTCAACACTAACCAGAGGTGGGTCTCACCCGCCGGATCGGGTAAGACTTCGATCTGTTCGCTGGGGGCATCCCCGACGAGCGTCTGCGCGTCGCGGTCGTGCAGTTGGTGAGCGATGTCGGGCGGCCAGACCTCGAAGACCGACTTGCCGAGCACCTCGGCGGCGGGCTTGTTCAAATGCACTTCGAACTGGCGGTTGATGTACACATAACGTCCTTGCGAGTCTTTCAGGAAGGCCACGGCCGGGCTGTTGTCCATGAAGGCTTTGAACCGGGCCTCGCTTTCCTGGAGCGCGGTCTCGGCATGTTTGCGCTGGGTGATGTCGCGCAAAATGACGGTGAAATACTTTCCCGTAGCGGTCTCAAACTGGGAGATCGAGGCCTCGGCGGGAAACTCTTCGTCGTCCGTCCGAAGCCCCATGACCGAGCCCAAGGCTCCCATGCGCCTGGTGGTGACTCTGGTCTGGTCGAAGGTCTTAATGTGTCCCTGGTGGGCGGGCCTGAACCGCTCCGGGATGAACCGGTCGATGGGCTGGCCGAGGGCATCCGTGGCCGCGCAACGAAACATACGCTGGGCGGCCGGATTGATGAGGACGATGCGCTGATCGGCGTCGATCGTAATGATGGCGTCCATCGCCGATTCGACGATGTGGCGGAGGTGGGCCTCGCCGATCAGCTCGTCATCCGTCATGGGCCGCTGATTCCTTACGCCCGGTCGCGCTCTTCAATTTCCGCCAGCTTCCGGTAGAGGGTCTTCCGGTCGATGCCCAAGGCCTGGGCCGCCTGGTACTTATTGCCGCCGGTTTTTTCCAGGATGCGGAGGATGTATTCTTTCTCCACGTCGGCCAGGGGCAGGATGCGCTCGGCCGCTTCGTCGATCACCTTTCGGTCTCCCCGCGCGCCCTGGATGGCCGGCGGCAGATCGTCCGGAACGATCTTCTCGCCCCGCGCCAGGGTGACCGCGCGCTCGATGACGTTTTCCAGCTCCCGCACGTTGCCCGGCCAGGGATAGTCCATGAGGAGCGCCAGGGCGGTTTCGTGCATGCCCCGCAGGTTCTTGTGGCTGGCGTCCGCGCATTTCTTGAGGAACGCATCCACCAGCATGGGGATGTCCTCCCGACGCTCCCGCAAGGGCGGCAGGTGGATCTCGATGACGTTCAGGCGGTAGTAGAGGTCCTCGCGGAACCGCTTGGCCTTGACCTCTTCGGCCAGATGCAGATTCGTGGCGGCGATGATGCGGACATCCACGGGCATGGACTTCGTGGCGCCGACCCGCCGGATCTCCCGCTCCTGGATGGCGCGCAGGATCTTGGCCTGGAGCATGAGCGGCAACTCGCTGATCTCGTCCAGGAACAGGGTGCCTTTCTGCGCTTCTTCGAACAAGCCGCGCTTGTCCCCCTTGGCGTCGGTGAAGGCGCCCTTCATGTGGCCGAACAACTCGCTTTCCAACAGGGCTTCCGGGATGGCCGCGCAGTTCACCGGCACGAAGGGGGCGTCGCGCCGTTTGCTGTTGTAGTGGATGGCCTTGGCGACCAGTTCCTTGCCGGTCCCGCTCTCGCCGGTGATCAGGACGTTGGTGGGGCTGTCGGCGACCCGGCGGATCAGATCGAAGACCTGCTGCATCGGCTTGCTCTTGCCCAGGATCTGGTGGAAGCTGTATTCCTTGTGCACCTCGCGCCGCAGGCGGGTGACCTCCTGGCGGAGCGCGGCCTCGCGCAGGGCTTTCTCCGTGATCAAAACCAGCTCTTCCGTCTTCACCGGCTTCGTCAAGTAGTCGTAGGCCCCTTGCTTCATGGCCTCGATCGCGCTTTCCACCGAGCCGAAGGCGGTCATTAAGATGACATTGATATCCGGATGGGTCCGCTTGATCTCCGCCAGTAGTTCGAGCCCTTGCATCTCTTTCATGCGGAGGTCCGTCAGCACCACCGAGTATTCTTCCTCCGCCAGCTTCTTGAGGGCCTCGCGACCGCCGGACGCCACCTGAATTCGATGGCCCCGCTCCTCCAGCACGTCTTTGAGCAGGGCCCGCATGTCCGGCTCGTCGTCCACGATCAGGATTGCGCGGGAATTGTCCATGGAAATGATGGCTCCGGGATGCGGCGATGACTGCGTTGCGCCCGTAAAGGTAATCTCTTTCCCGAGGCCGGTCAAGGATGCCGGGGCGCTCCCATCGGGAGCGCTGCGCTGCCCGCGCCCGATTGTCCGGGTCTTGGGGGCTGTGCTATGCTGAATTCCCGATGTGTCTTGATCGGCGCGAGCTGGTTCAACGGGAGAGGTCGTCGTGTCCACACCCGCCTGGCTCTTGAATTTCGACCGTCTGGACTATGCCCCGGCCTGGGACCTGCAACGTCGGCTGGTCGAGGAGCGGGTTGCCGACCGCTGCCCTGACACCCTGCTGCTGCTCGAACATGAGCCGGTGTTTACGGTCGGGCGACGCGGACAAACAGAACATTGGGCCGGACTTGCGGCCGAAGGCCGCATCGTCCATCACGTGGAGCGCGGCGGCTCGGTGACCTACCACGGCCCGGGTCAACTCGTCGGCTATCCGATCGTGCGGCTGACCGACCATTGCCCCGGCCCCAAGGCCTATATGCGCCTCCTCGAAGAGGTGGTGATTCGAACCCTGGCCGACTGGGGGATTGCCGGGAAGCGGGTGGAGCGGCTGCCGGGGGTCTGGGTCGGGGACGCCCCGCATGAAAAAATCGCCGCCATGGGAGTCCGCATCGACCGGGGCGTCACCATGCACGGGGTCGCCTTGAACGTAAACGTCGATGTGACCCCGTTCGGCCGGATCACGCCTTGCGGCATCGTCGGCTGCCGGGTAACCTCCATGGCCGCGCGGCTGGGTCGGTCGGTGGACATGCGACTGGTGCGGCAGCGTGTGGCGGGACACTTCGGGCACCTGTTCGATCTCGACTGGACCGAACAGGAGCCGGTCGAGGCCTTCCTGCCGGCCGGCGTGGGGGGCGGGGGCGGCGAGGGAGGATTGGAGTGAGAGAACTGGACAATCATACGTTCCGCTTGGCCGTGGCTCAGTTCGACCAGGCGGCCGAGCGGATGAATCTGGATCCAAATCTTCGCGAGCGGCTGAAGCTGCCGGAGCGATCGCTGTTGGTCAACGTCCCCGTGCGAATGGATGACGGGACGGTCAAGATGTTTGCCGGCTACCGCGTGCAGCACGATTCGTCCCGCGGCCCGTCCAAGGGGGGGATTCGCTACCATCCGGAGGTGAGCCTGGGAGAAGTGGCGGCGCTGGCCATGTGGATGACCTGGAAATGCGCGTTGGCCGGGCTCCCTTACGGCGGGGCGAAAGGCGGCGTGCAGGTCAATCCCAAACAGCTTTCCCACGCCGAGTTGCAGCGGCTGACCAGGCGCTACGCCGCGGCGATTTTTCCGCTCATCGGGCCGGACAAAGACGTGCCGGCCCCAGACGTGGGGACGGACCCGCAGATCATGGCCTGGATGATGGACACCTACAGCATGCAGGTCGGTTATGTGGTGCCGGGGGTGGTCACGGGCAAACCCCTCTCCATCGGCGGGAGCTTGGGACGCGAAGAGGCGACGGGCCGGGGCGTCGTGGATGTGACGCTGGAAGCCATGCGGCATCTGAAGCTGGATGTTCAGAAGGCCACGGTGGCGATTCAAGGATTCGGGAACGTGGGGGCCAACACGGCCCGCATCATGGCGGAAGCCGGGGCCAAGGTGGTGGCGGTCAGCGACGTCAGCGGCGGGATTTACAACGCCAAGGGGCTGAACATTCCCGAATTGCTGACCTGGTATCGCGCGAACGGCCAGACGCTCGGCTCCTGCACAATGGGCGACCGCATCACCAACGAAGAACTGCTCACAAAGGACTGCACGGTTTTGGTGCCCGCCGCCCTCTCCGAGCAGATCACCGAGGCGAACGCCACGAAGATTTCCTGCCGGATTCTGGCCGAAGGGGCCAATGGCCCGACCACGCTGGAGGCGGATCAGATTCTGACCGACAAGGGGGTCTTCATCATCCCGGACATTCTGGCCAATTCGGGCGGCGTCATCGTGTCCTATTTCGAATGGGTCCAGGACATGCAGCGTTTCTTCTGGAACTCCCTGGATATCCGGGACCGGCTGCACGAGATCATCACGGCGGCCTTCCACCGGACGTTGGAGTTTTCCCGGCAGCGCGGGGTGACGATGCGGATGGCCGCGCTGATAAGCGGCATCGACAAAGTGGCGCAGGCGCATTTGGTGCGCGGGCTCTATCCGTAGAGGGCGATGAGTGGTAGGTGATGCGTGATGAGTATCGGAAGGAACGCATGAGAAAGCGACTCGCTACGGAACTGCTCATCACCGTTCGATCCTCGCCCATGACCGGCCCACTATGAAGTACGTCCTCGCCGCCATCGCCGGGATCTGGATGGCCGACGGGCTGGCCCTGTTGGTGGCGCCCCGTCTTGTGATTGCGCGGGTCCGAGAGGCGCTGGCTCTGTCCCCGACGCTGTTGCGCTGGGAAGGGGTGGCCGTCGGTCTGGGCCTCCTGCTCCTCTGGGGCGCCGCCGGCCTCCACTATGAGCCGCTCTGGATGGCGACGGGTTCGGCGATGGTCCTCAAAGGGGTCTTCCTGGCGTTCGGCCCGGAGGAGCAAAGAAAGAACGTGTTGGAATGGTGTCTGCAGCGGGAAGATGTGGATTACCGATTTTGGGGCCTGGCCTTGTGCACGTTGGCGTTGCTCCTACTGCAGGCCTTGGGCTGGCTGGGGAACGAATGAGATGATTCAGACGCTGCTCGTGGGCGGCCTCATCAGTGCGGTGTGGGTCGGGATCGGTGTGGCCATGATCGCGCTCCCCGCCTGGTGGCAGGCACGGATGCGGCGCGCCTTGGCCGATCCATTGGGCGGGCTGCTCACCGCGCAAGGCATGATTCTGGGCGGGTTGCTGCTGTTCCTGGGCGCGGCTCCTCTGCGGGGGGCTTGGTTGTGGGCCGTTCTCGGCGCGCTCGCGGCCATGAAGGGATTGCTGTGCCTGGGCGTCTCGGCGCCCTTGCGCGACCGATGGGTGGAGTGGTGGGGCCAACGTCCGTTCTGGTGGCACCGGGTGGCAGGGGTCCTCCTGCTGGCCTTCGGCACGTTGTTGGCGGTGGACACGTTGCAGGGCACGTTGTGAACGATCTCCTCGCACTCTGGCAGAAGCACAAGGGGTCTGATTGGCCGACCTTCTCCGATCCGAACCAGGGTGAGCTGATGACGCTGGATACGGTGATCAGCGGCTGCGTCACGTATTACCTGGATTCTGAAGAAGGACTCGACCCGCAGCGCGTCGTCATGTTGGAGGATTGTCTGGCCGATCTGAACGGGCTCTTGCCCGACCTCACCGATGAGGCCGCCGCCTACTTCGAACGGGCGCGCACCCTGGCGTGTCTGTTGCTGGCCGCTTCGCCCCGCCGCTGAGCTCAAGCTTCCTGCGTCACCGGCGTTCCGCCGGCCGACCCCAGGCCGATCTCCGCTTGTAAGAACTGCACGGTCCGCACGCGCCCGTGAAATCCGACGAGCCTCGTTCCATCCGGGCGCACAAGCGCCGGGACTGCGCGGCAACCGCTCTGCTCCCACTCGCTCTGCCAGGCTGATGTTGGGGCGGCGATCTCATGCCGGTCCAGCCGCGCGAACGACAGACCGGTGAAGCCCGCCTCCGCGGCGAGGCGATCGAGCGTCTCGAACTCGGACAGGTCCGCGCCGCGGCACCAGAAGGCGCGATAGAGCGAATCCTTGAAGACATAGCCTCGCCGCCGGTCCATCCCCAAGGCCAGGGCCGCGGCGCGGATGGCTCTCGTGGTGTTCGGCTTCCCGGTCGGCGCCTCGATCGGCAGCTCCGGTGCCAGCCGGCGCACCGCCGCTACTTCCCGCTCCAGGGCCTCCGTCAACTCCCCGTTCCATGCGACCAGGGGCGCGGGCAGCCCCGGAGCATGTTGGACGCCCCGCCAAGAGAGGCGCTCGGCGATGTCCAGCCGATGGAGCTCTTCGTTGAGGGCATAACAGAAGGGACAGTTAAAATCGCTGTAGACGACGATGGGGGCTGGCACGCCGACTCCTCGCATTGCCGAAACGGCAGCGGGCGAGGCGGTTACGCCTCGCCCGCTGCCTTGTCCGGATGGCTCAGGGCACTTCCACGATGTCTTGCTTCATCGGACCCAGAAGGCCCAGGAGTTCCTTCTTCTCCGCCTCGGGCACGTTGAATGTGTTCAAGGCCTTGACCAGATCCTCCACGAGGGCGGTGAAATCCGCATTCGAGATCTTCATACCCGCATGGGTGGTCTTCATGTCGCGGCCCGTATAGGTGCAGGGCCCCCCGGAGGCCATGCAGACCTGATCGACCAGATGCCGCTTCAGCTTGGGGATGTCTGTCGTGACGAAGCGACCGTTGATGCGCTGGTCCTGGGCCACGTTGGCGACGAATTGATCCACCACGGCGGTGATCGCCGTCTTGCCCCCCAGCCGCTTGTAGAGGGATGCGGCCGGCGCGGACTCCATCGTGCTGCAGCCCAGGCTGCCCAGAAGCAGCCCGGCCAGAGCCAGGGCGCCGATCGTCCGACGAGAACCGATGCGTGCCGACGTGCTGTTCACTGATGCCTCCTTTGCTAATGGCCGCGCCGATTCGGCGCGGCTTGTGCGTGGTTGACGAGGCGACTGTAACGGGCCTAAGATGCATAGGTCCAATACATTGTTTTGATCAATACGATAGGTTTTATCTATGGTATTTGCCGGAGGGTCGTTATGGAAATGCGACAGTTGCGGTATTTTCTGGCTGTGGCCGAAGCGCAGAACTTCACGCGGGCGGCTGAGGCCGTGCACGTGTCCCAGCCGTCACTCTCGGTTCAGATCGCGGCCTTGGAAGAAGAACTCGGCGCCCCGCTCTTCGACCGTCTCGGCCGGCGCGTCGCCCTGACCCAGGCCGGCCAGGTCCTTCGGGAGCATGCGCAGCAGGCCTTGCGGGAGCTCGAGCAAGGGACGCAAGCCATCCATGCCCTCACGGGCGGGGAGCGCGGCCGTCTGTTGGTCGGCGCCCTATCCACCGTGAATGCCTACCTGATCCCGCCGCTGGTCTCCCGGTTCCGGCAGCGCTTTCCCCAGGTCCAGCTCCAGATACAGGCTCGTCCTTCCGCCGACATCGTGGCGGATCTTCTGGCGAACCGTCTGGACTTGGGCCTCTGCCTCCTTCCGGTCGGGAGCGACCGCCTGATCACGAGCCGCCTCTTCGAGGAAACCCTCTGCCTGGTGGCGCCTGCCGGATTCCGACGCAAGGGCAGCCGCATGAAAATGCGGGACCTGGCCGGCCTTCCGTTGATCCTGATGCCGGCCGACTATTGTTTGCGGAAGATGGTCGAGGCGGAATGTGCGGAGGCGGGCGTGCGCCCGCAAGTGTCCATCGAGATGACGTCGCCGGAGGGCATCCTGGAGGCGGTGAAACAGGGGGCGGGATTGACGATCCTGCCGGAGCTGTTCGTCCGGCATCGGCTGGCCGGCGGCGCCCTGCGATTCATCGAACTGTACGATCCGGCGCCCAAACATCCGGTCGGCTTGGCGCACCTCGCCACCCGGCACTTGGGCCTGGCCGCGCAGGAATTCATCCGTCTCTGCCGCAGCACTTTGGCCGATTTGCACGTAGACGGATCAACGAAAGCGGCCAATTGATCTCCAACGGTCATTTTCTATTCTCCCATTACCGTGTTGGCTGGAAGGGATGGGCACGGAGGGCGTCGCCATAGCGGGAGAGGGATATCGTCCGGCAATGACGCTGCCGCGCGCTGTTCCGGTGGTTCGAAGAGGCGCGTGGCCAATCCCATGAGATCGTAAGCCACTTTTCAACAACGCATTGTGGCGATCCCTGAGTTGCCCGCCCTTCGTCAGCCAACGCCTCCTCCCACACTTGCGCAGGGTTTCCGGATATGGCATCATGCCGGCCTTCGGAGTTGCCTTATGGCGAACCTCATGGAATACGTCGGCTGCGTCCATATCTTTTTGGGCCCCTACCGAGGAAACCCCATTGCGCTCTATTTGAACCGGGGTGAAAGCTCCTGCCAGATCAGCCCCAGAGCCTATCCCTGGAACGACGTGGTGGGCAAGGGCGAGACGCCGAACAAGGCCGCCGCCGACTTCGAAGACAAGTGGAAAACCAAGGGGCTTGCGGCGGACATGTACTCAGGCCCTTCCTGGGAGGGTGGGATCAAGCCGGAACGGCCGGCTCCGCCGAAGCCGGCCGCGCCTCCTCCCAAGCCGGCCGCTGCCGCGCCGGCTGCCGGAGCCGGCGCTCCCGTGGCCTCTCCCGCTCCCGCCAGGCCGGTTGCGGCGCCTGCTGCGGCCCAGCCGACCATCCCGTCCCAGTCGGGGCCCCCTGCGTCAGACCCCAACTAACCTCGGCAGAATTGATTGATTTGTTGATCGGCTGATTTGCCGATCGAAAGCAGTCGCCCTCGCTTCAATCGGACAATCATCCAATCGCTCAATCGTCGATGTTCTGGGCCAGCCGGCTGTGGTGCTTCCCGTAGAGGAAGTAGATCACCGTGCCGATCACGCTCCACACCCCGAACCGAATCCAGGTCACCGTCGGCAGGAATGCCATCAGCCCCAAACAGGCCGCCATACCCAGCAGCGGAATCCAGGGCATGCACCGGATGCGGAAGGGCCGTGGCTGATCCGGCTTGGTCCGCCGCAGCACGAGCACCGCCGCGCAGACCAGGACAAAGGCAAAGAGGGTGCCGATGTTGGTCATGTCCGCCGCCTCGCCGATCTGGACGAAGGCGGCCATACCGGCCACGCCGAGGCCGGTCAAGACCGTCGCATGGTGAGGGGTGCCGAATCGGGGGTGGACGGCGGAGAGCCAGGGGCCCAGCAACTGATCGCGCGACATGGCGAAGAAGACGCGGATCTGCCCGATCATCATGACGAACAGGACGCTCGTAATCCCCGCCAGGGCGCCGGTGGCGACCAGGGCCGCGCCCCAGCGAAAGCCGGACACGCGCAGGGCCTCGGCGACCGGCGCATGGATGTCGATCTGCCGGTAGGGGATCATGCCGGTCAGGACGGCCGACACCAGCACATACAGGACCGTGCAGAGGCCGAGCGACGCGATGATGCCGACGGGCAAGTCTTTCTGCGGATTCTTCGCCTCCTCCGCCGTGGTGGAGACGGCGTCGAAGCCGATAAAAGCGAAGAAGACGATCGCCGCCGCCGCGCCCACACCCTGAAATCCGTTCGGCATGAACGGAGTCCAGTTGGCCGGCTCGACCGATGAAGCGCCCACGGCGATGAAAAAGACGATCACGGCGAGCTTGATCATGACGATCACGCCGGTGGCCCTGGCGCTTTCTTTCATCCCGCGCACGAGGACCGCCGTCACGCAGAGCACGATAATCACCGCCGGCAGGTTGATCAGACCCCCGTCCACGCCCGGCGGATGAGTGGCCCAGGTCGGCAGGTGGAGGCCGAGCGTTTTCAAGACGTTGTTGAAGTAGCCGGACCAGCCGATGGCGACCACGACGCAGGCGACGCCATATTCCAGAATCAGATTCCACCCGGTGATCCAGGCCAGAAACTCGCCCAGCGTCGCATAGGAATAGGTGTAGGCGCTGCCGGCCACCGGCATCATCGCGGCGAACTCGGCATAGCAGAGGGCGGCCAGCGCACAAGCTACCCCGGACAGGATGAACGACAGGACGATACCGGGACCGGCGCCGGGCCGGTTGGCGTCCCCGACCACGGCCGTGCCGACCAGCACGAAGATGCCCGTGCCGATGATGCCCCCGATGCCGAGCGCCGTCAGGTCCCAGACCGAGAGGGATTTTTTCAGCCGATGCTTCGGATGGTTGCTGTCGGCGAGAATCTGCTCGATGGATTTGGTCCGGAAGAGAGCATTAGCCACGGCGGGCGGCCCGGAGAAACGCGTCGAACAGGCGCCGTTGCACCGCATAACGGTCGAAGAGGTATTCCGGATGCCACTGGACTCCGAGGAAGAAGGGATGGCGGCGACGGTCGGCTGCCTCGATCGCTTCGATGACTCCGTCGGGGGCCACGGCGGTGGCCACGAGAGACGGCGCGACGGTCTTGATGGATTGATGGTGCGAGCTGTTCACGCGGAGGCGGGCCAGGCGCGTGATCCGCCGCAGCAAACTGTCGGGGGTAACGCGCACCGCATGGGCATATTCGGTGGCCGGGCCAGGGGCCCGGTGTTGCAGGGCCTTCGGCAGCTGCGCAGCGATGTCCTGGATGAGGCTGCCTCCCAGGGCGACGTTGATGGCCTGCATGCCGCCACAGATGCCGAACACGGGGAGGGCTGACTTCATGGCTCGGCCGACCAGGGCTTGTTCGAAGGCATAGCGCTGGCGGCTCATCACGCGAAACGTGTACCGCTGACGCTCGCCATACAGAGAGGGCGGCAGGTCCGGGCCGCTGCCCGTCAGGAGCAGTCCGTCCAGCCCCTCGAACAGCCGGCGTTGCAAGGCCGGATCGTCCGTCAACGGAAGGATCACCGGCACCCCGCCCAGTTCCTCGATGGCGCGGGCATAGCGGGCGCGCAGAAAGTAGGTCGGCTCGCGGCCGCCCATGTCTTTGCGATCGCCGGCGTTAAAGTCCGGTGTGACGCCGATCAAGGGTTTCATCGAGAGACGCTTACTTCTTTTCCTCGGCGGGGACGCCCTCTTCGGTGGAATAGCCGAGAAACCGCACCGGCTTGTCCCCTTGCAGATGCTCCGGGGTGAGCACATAGGTTCCATAGACGGTAGTGTGCCAGACGGCCTTGGCCGCGTCCAGATTGCCGGCAGAGAAGATGTAGGTCAGGCCGCCGACCACCCCGCCGCCGATGGCGAAACAGACTTTTGCGGCTCCATAGGGCAGCGTGAGCAGCCAACTGGCTGCCTGCAGCCCGGCGCCCTTGGCGGACCCGGATGTCGTATCCTCCGCCCCCTGGGCCATCCCCACCGGAATCACGGCCAGTTGCGCAAAGGCGAGGATCAGCACAATGGCAACCCCTTTCATCCACCTTCCTCGAAGTCCGATTGGCTTGCCGCTCAGAGACTCCCCTTGGACTGTGTCCACGTCTCCCCCTCCTTAGTGGTTCTTACCTCTTGCTTCCCACCACTTGCCCCTCGCCTCGTGCCTCTCGCCCATCAGCTTAGTTCCTTATAGCAAATCCCAGAGCTTATGCAAACCCTTCTGTCATCGTCGCCGGTCCGAAAGTTGGGAAGGCTGAATAATGACTTGTGGACTTTAGGGACTTTCGGACTTTGAGACTGCGCCGCTTCCATTATTCTGCGGAGGAGGCCAAATCCAGCTCGGCGAGAATCTGTGTTTTCAGCCGCTCAGCCTGCTGCGCGACGGCACGGAGCAACGCATCCGCGAACGCGTCAGCCGCAACGCGGCCGTTCTCCTGTGGAATGCCAGCCTCGATCGCTAGATCCAGCTTGAGCGAACAGAGACCCTGGATGAGCAGGTCCCGAGCCCGGCTCTCGCAGGCCGGCCGTTCCTCGGCGGCGATGGGGGCCAAGGCCTTGCGCAGCCAGGGCTCGAAGTCGAGCGCCTGCCTGGCGCGGGCCGCCTGCGCCTCGTCCAATTCCACCGCCACCTGCACCCCGCCTTTCCAGCTCCGTTTCTTCACGTTGAAGACGCAGGCCAGGCGTGTCGATTGGGCCTCCACCGGCTCCGGCCCATAGAAGAGCGTGATGCGGTAGGGAAGCGGTTCGGGGCTGGATTGCGGCGACATGCTGGGTAATTCCTTGGTTCTTTATGACATAGGCGTTCAATCCACACAAGGCTCTGCCATACAAGGACCTGTCCTATCTCATCCCCGGCTCTCCTTTTCGACTCACTGTTGCACTGGTCGCACACAGTCGACAACGGTCTCTAGAAATTAATCCACAGCAGGACATAAGCAGGGATGCGGGGATGCGCAAAAATCCGGTACCGGCCACCTGCCGGAAAACCAGGGCACAAGACTTGCGTTTCGTCACGCACAGTCACACACAAATTATCTCGCGCCCAGTCAAGATCGGTCGGCCCAGCCCCTTTTTTTTCTCTCTCTCTATCGGCGAGAAATGAATAGTTGACTAGATTCTGGTAATGCGCATAATGGCTCACAAGGTGGTCGAGAGGTCAGCGTTGTGAATGAAATTGTGTAGAGGAGGTGCCCATGGCTCTGTCATCGAACAGCACAATGGTTCGCCCGGGAAAATCGCTCGGCCTCGTTCTCGCGCTCGGCCTCTGGACGGCCGCCGGCTGCGCGACCTCCGGCGACCTGGAGCAGATTAAGCAGGAGGCGCAACAGGGGGAAAGCAAGCTGCGGGCGGACCTGATGAAAGAGCAGACGCAGTTCTCCACCCTGGCGAAGGAGAACGAAGCGCTGCGCGCCGCCCATGCCAAGATTTCCCAGTCCGTCAAAGAGTATTTGAAAGCCGAAGAAGCGCGGCACGTGGACGCCCTCAATCAAGTCCGGTCCACGATGAAGAATCTGGAATAGCGGACGGAATCTCACAAGGAGCCGCCCATGATCGATGGACTCGTGCGCCATCAGCTTCGACCTCCGTCCCATGAAGGCCCTCTCGTGCGCCATCGCCCTGGTGCTCGCCGGTTGCGCCGGCTCCGGCGACGTGGAGCAAGTCCGGCAGGAGCGGGCCCAGGCCAAGGCCAAGATGAGCGGCGAACTCCAGCAGGAGCGCACGCTCGCCGCTTCCATGGAGAAAAAGAGTGAGGCCCAAAAGGCTGAGGCCGAGAAACTGGCCCAGGCCTTGGGAGGGAAGCAAGGGACGGTCGAGGGGAAGCCCCGGACGAAGACCTTGGGAGCAGGGGCAGGCGATGGCTCCGGCACCACGCTGAAGATCACCAACGGCACCGCCAATCCCGTGCCGGTCATGATCACGTTGGGCGCCGGCTATGACATCAACAACATCAGTCAATTGCCGGCCTCATGGAACGTCGTTCAAGACCCCGTGGGCCTTCAGTATCTGTCGGGCCTCTTTATCCTGGCCGGCAACAGTTCGGTGTCGTACAATTCATATCCGAGCAGCTTCAGCGGCAACGTCGGCTTCGGGCCGACGTCCTGGGGGCGCGGCTGCGGCAATTCCGCCGCCGGCGCGTGCTACCCCAACTCCATCAACCTCGCCGAGTTTACGCTCAACTATTCAGGTGGGCAGGAGACGGTGGACATCAGCGATGTGAACGGGGCCAACGCCTCGCTCACCATCAACTTTGCAAGCAGCAACCAGTGGACCGACAACTCCGGCAACAACAACGTGACCGCCATCGGGATCGCCCCGCCACTCTCCAATTTTGCCAACCAGGTAGGGGTCTACGGCTGGCAGGCAACGAATTGCACCTCCAGCGTCAATCCCCCTAACCCAGCGTCCGGCTGCCCCGCGCCGGTGAACGCCCCCTCGGCCTCGCAAACGCAGACCAACGCCCAGTGCAACATCCAGCGGGGATTGGGAGTATCCGGCGGCACGGTGGAGGTTGTCTTCGGCGGGTTTACGGACCAACCTTCGGCGCCGCAGCCTGGCTGCATGGCCGTGAACACCATCAGCCCGGCCAGCGGAACGCAGAGCGGCGGCCAGACCGTAACGATGACCGGCTGGGGCCTCTCGCAAGTGACCAGCGTGACGTTTCAGGGCGCGGCCGCGATGATCAGTTCACAGAGCGACACGCAGTTGGTGGTCACGACGCCCCCATGCAACTTCACGTTTGCTCCTCAGCCCTGGCGTTCCAACGTCATGCTAAACGGGTCTTATATCGTGCCGAATAACGCAGCCGGGTGGGGTGCGAGCGCGGCCTACATTTACACGAGCCCCTGAGAGACCTACAACCTCTCGAGCCCAAGACATCAGCTCCGGAGGTGAGCCATAGACCGCGAGCGCGGAGTAGTTGGTCAAGTCCGTCAGTCACCTGGTGGGCCACGACCATGGTGGCACAAGCATAAGGAGACCTTCTATGCTTCCAATGAACGTGAATGCCTTTCGCAAGGCGATGCGTCGAGCCGGCAGTTTTCTGTTGACGATCAGTTTGATATGGGCCGGCTGCGCCAGCTCCGGCGACGTGGAGAAGGCCCGGCAAGAACAGGCCCAGGCCAAAGCCAAGATGAGCGCCGAGTTGCAGCAGGAGCGCCAGCTTGCCGCTTCGATGCACCAGGAAAGCGAGGCGCAAAAGGCCGAGGCGGAGAAATTGGCCAAGGCCCTGGGCGGCACGGCACAGCCCAAGCCCCAGATGGCGGCTCCGCTCCGAGGTACAGCGTCAAGCATCACCCTGACCCAGGCCATGACGAACTACAACAATGGTCATTGCCAGAAAGTAATAAAAGCGAATCCGCCCGTCGTGCCTCAACAGGTCACTGCCTTGCATATTGCTAGCAGCACTGAATGTCCCTCCGTCACCATCAGCACCACCGATACGACGCCGTTTACCGCCGCTAGTCCTCTAATCCCAGTTGTCGTCGGCTCGGGCGGAACCCTGACATTGAATGATCCGGGTACAGGTAACACCATGACCCTGTACGCCAGTTCCTTTCTCATTCAAAATACCGGCACGATGAGCGCGGGGTCGGCAACAGCTCCGGTCGCGGGGCAAATCACGATCGTCATGGCCGGCAATGCATCGGCGGCGCTTCCTCCCACAACGGGCGATCAAAATCAGAACATGCGTGACATCACCGTGATGGACGGAGGCACTCTGGCCCTGTACGGCGGCAAGGGCCTGTCGGCGGCGCCGGGGACCATGAACAACGACATTGTGAGCGGCACCCAGAGTTGGACCTACTTGGCCGTACCGGCCGGACCGTCGTCGTTGTACGGTGAAAACGGGAGTATAGGAAACGTCAGCGCCCCCGTGCCCACCCAGTCGCCGGACGGTACCTTGTTGACCCTGGCGACCAATGTCCAGAGTGTCACTCCTCCCCAACAGGCCTGGCAAGTCGACGACTGGATCTCCGTGGCCACGACCAGTTTCTCGTCTCATCAGACGGAAATCGTCCAGATTTGTAGTATTCAGACCGTTTCCAATCCAGAATCCGGCTCGATTACAAGCCTCTCGAACGGGAGCCCAATCGTCGTCACGAGCACATTCACTCCAGCCAATGGAGCCCAAGTAACCATCACCGGAACAGGAACCTCCGCTGACAATCAAACCTATACGGTGACCACCTCGAGCTACAATACGTTTTCTCTGAATGGTTCGACGGGGTCCCAATTGTCAACATCTGGTCAATGGACCTTGGCAAAACAAGTGAGTCAGATCACCTTGTGTCAACCGCTCAAACATTACCACTATGGCGGGTTCGCCCCTACGCCGGGGTTCTTTCCGGCCAGCACGACGCAGAAAGTCGTGTCAGGCGGAAATCCGATCAACGTCAGTCACCAGGCGAAGAGTTTCTACGACGATCACCACCGCAACTACGGCATCGACGAGCGGGCGGAAGTCGCGCTGCTGTCGCGCAACATCAAGCTCACCTCGGTGGCCGGTCAGACCGGCGACGGCAACAACTTTATCGGCGGGCACTTGGTCGCGATGGTGAGCCAGACCGGCTCTCCCCCCAGCCCAACTCTGACCTTGTCGGGAGTGGAGGTCGAAAAATTCGGCCAGGGGTTGGTGGGACGGTATCCGGTCCACTTGCACATGTTGCCCAGCGGGAGCGGCGTGTGGGTGCAGGACGTGAGCGTGCATCACAGTTACAACAAGTGTTATGTCGTCCACGGGACCGGCAACGCCAACTTCTATAACAATGTCTGCGTCCGCACGGTGGGCCAAGGGTTCTACCTGGAGGATGGCGACAATATCACCGGCAATCAGTTCATGCGGAACCACATTGCCGGCACCATGGCGGCCAATACACAGTATTCCTTCCCATTACCGCCTGGCAGCTTGTATTGGGACGGCGACAATTTGCAAAATTCTCATTTGTCGTGGGTGAACTGGTACAACGTTAACTCAATTCCAGACACCTCTCAATCCGGCTACAATGCGTCGTCTCCCGAAGGGCCTGATCTGTATCAGCCCAGCGGGTTTTGGATTACGAACCTCGGCAACACCTTCGTCAACAATTCGGTCGCCGGATGCCAGGCGAATGGGCGAGGGTACTGGTTGATCGCACAAGGGGCGAATGGTACCGCTGCCGCTTCACGCTTTACCTATCCCGAATTCACCGGCAACCGTGCCCACGGTTGTTATTATGGCATCGATGTGACTGCCCAAGATGGCGTGTCGACGGACAATACCTACACTAATGATCCTCGGCCCACCCTGAGCACGACAGGGGTCATCACACCTCCGGTGTTTCTGCTCAATGACAACACCATTACCCGCTCACGCTTCCGCGGGTTCTGGTCGCGCAGCTTATTCACCGCGCTGCACAATAATCGGTTTGCCACGAACCCCTACGGCTTTTCGCTGCTGGGTGGTGGCGGACCGGAGGGTAACAACCCTGACTTTTGGGGCATGGCCCACGAAAACGTGATCGCCGGCATGACCAGGAACAATGTGGAGCGCTTTCCTGCCTGCACCCCTCCCATCACAAAGGCATGGAACAACACGGGAGGAGGCTCTCTGAACGTCGAGAGTCCCATCATCCCGCAACAGGGCGCCTCCATTCTCATCTCAGGAGTGCAAGGATATTCATCGGCCAACAGTGGCTGGACCGTCGGGACAACGACGGCCAACTCCTTTACGACCACGGCCGCCGTTAACAAGGGATCTTCAACGAATAGCGGCGTGTGGCAATACACAAGCGGGTGGACATACGGCAAAGTTATGGTTCCTTGGCGATCAGAGTGTGCCGATGTGGCGTTAAGTTCCTCCGGGGCGAACTTGGGTTGGGGGAATCACCCTACCACCAGCTTCGGGTCTGTGATCAACGTTCAAGGCTATAGCTACTATGACGGCCCCGCTCGCATCGAGCACAACCGCTTCGTCAATTTCCGCTTCGATCCGACCGGTATCTATCCAACCCATCCAGAAGCTCGCCTGTTGACCAGAACGGACATGCAAACCATCGTGGCATTCGACAGCCAGACCCAAGGTGGTTTTCCTGTCGGACCTCTGGGTCAACTCCAGGGGATCCCTCAACTGAGTGGAACCAACACCACGCTTTACAATGGTTATGTCGGAGACGCGGCCACAGGCTGGATTCAGTCCAATGCCCAGAGTGTTCCCCCCACGCAATACATCCGAGACAGTATTTGGGAGAACGTGGATTTCAAGCACCAGGTCTACACGGAGGAAGTGAACATTGGCAAGTTGAATGACGGGGATAAAACGACCGTGATCCTCGACAAGGACAGTCAACTGTCGGGCTTGCGCGTCGATGGAACCAGTCCGTATGCGAGCGACTTCGCGCCGGTTTCGCTGAACAACTTGGACTATTACGCCACCGACTACACGGTGGATGAACCCCATTCCCGAGGTCCGAACAATTTTCGCTCGTCTTCATTGATGAGCCCGCACAAATACGCCACGCTGAACGTCGAGTCGGATGTGCCGACCCCCAAATTCGTCAAAATCGTCCGCGATATGCCGGCCTATGGCGATACGGACTATCCAAGCCTATTTCTCTATGGGCGTGGCGGAACTTACATTTACGAACCATTCGTCATGGACCGGATGGGCTATACAGTCTATGCGGAAACCACAAGTTCGGCAGAACATGGAACGCAGACCTACCAAGGTTTCGAAAATCATCTGCTCTTCACCTATACAGACCCGGCGGTGAAGACAGCCGGTGACTTTTTCGTGAACCGCATCGCGGTGTATCAGCCGCTCCAGACTCCGAATCAGTGGCAGAACATCAAGGTGTACCGAGTTCGCCGCCAGTGGGGACAATACTATTACAACACTCAGTCTTGGCCCCCAAATTACATTCCTCCTATTTCTTCAAATCCAAATGTTTACCCCGCTATTGCTCCAGCATGCGACTTGCCCTATTTCGACGCGGGGGCAAATTGGGCGGATTGCCTCAACCGCGCCACCAATAAGGCGCCCTACAATGCGCCGCCCTACTATACATCGGGCACGTCCCCTTACCAGTTCGGGATACAGTTACAGGCGGCGGCTGGAACAACCGCAGAGGAGCAGTGGACAAACTTTGAGGCGACCTACAAGACCCTGATGACCAGCAACCAGAAGCCGTCCGACATAGCAACTTTCATCGCCAATCAAACCTTCTTCTACGACACCACGACCAGCATGCTGTACTTCTATATGATCGAAGATTCCCCGGTACAAAAGGGCTACGAGCCCTTCGGCACTTGCAGCGGCGACACAAATCAATATGCCGCTAATGTCCAGGCGGTGCAGACAAAGAAAAACTTCAGTGATCCGGGCAGCGTCCAACGTGCGTTGGATGCCTCTTGTTTGGTCAGTGGAGGTGCCCCCCAGCCGATCGATTTGTTCACATGTGGTGAGATCGGCTGTGCGGCTTACATGGTAGACTTTTCCGGACTCAGTGCGACGGGCACTTTTACCACGGCTCCTTCCACAGGGCACCCCATTAAACGAACTGATTACGCAGGCTGGAACCAATATTCCTTTGTGTACGCCACGCCCTCGCAACAGCCTAATGGCTTGCCGGTTGCGGCCAATGCCGCTATCGGCAACACTGCACCGCCGCCGGATGGCGCGTCCTTAACCGGTGTCATGGCCTCCATTGACAACGTGTCTCCTTCCACCGGTTCCGGTGACCAACTCACCTATTGGTATATTCCGCACGGTAGCGGCACAAACCAAACAACAGACAACTTCCCCTATCACTGTGTCACGACGCCTCCCTGGTCCCCGGTGAACGCCAGGGTCCCCTATCTGTCTAGCGGCGGCTTTACCTATCCCTTGCATGATTCTGTCTGCGATTGGGTGATGCCGCATCCCATTGTAGGTGTCACCGGCGGCGGCGTAATCACGAGCGTCAGCGCCAATACGCCAAATACGCTGATCCTCCCCCCGGTAGGGGCTCAAGTGGTTATCTCGGGAATAGCGGGCCTTGCCGGCCCCTACACCGTTTCAAATCCCACAGCTAACACGTTCTCAATTGGCACGACGTACAGCGGAACCTATACGGGCGGCGGCACGTGGCAGATACTCAACTCGATCGCCGGTGTCACCAACACTGCTTCATCCGTTACTCTTACCGTGCAAACCGGGGCCCCGGTCCCTGGCGCGGGAACTCTGGTGGCCCTTTCCGGAATAAGCGTATGCACGTTGCCAGGGACCCTCACCGTTGCAAGCTCAACTCCCAGCACCAAGACCACCGGAGGGACCTTCACAATTGACGGAACCATTACAGGAAGCTGCACGGCAACGAATGCCACCTGGCAATGGCAACCGCCGCTGTCGCAGCATCAACAAAAGATCTCACAACCAAAACAGACGTCACGCAAGACAAAATAGGAACTGTCATGTACAGAGGAACGCAAAGGAGGACTTGCTTCAATGACACGATCTAACTGGCAACCATGGTTCGCCGGCGTCGCGCTCTGTAGCGTCGCGCTCGGTCTCTGGGCTCCGACGGCCTCGGCCGAGTGGTTTGTCGGCGGCACCGTGGGCGCGACGATCCCCAATGGCCTGACCAATACCACCGGCACGGGGCAGCAGGGCGGGTCCTTGAATACCTTTACTCAGCAGACGACGCTCTCCTACGGCGGCAAGGTCGGCTACTTCTTCGACAAGGCCAAGTGGCTGGGTCTCGACACGGACGTGTCCACCGCGACGCCGAACATCAATTCGAAACAGGCGTCGGTCCAGGGCGGCACCGGCTTGGGCGCGAACAACGGACAGAATTTGCGCGTGACGACCTGGTCCACGAATCTGGTGGCCCGCTATCCGGGCGAGCGGTTTCGCCCCTTTGTCGGCGGCGGGCTCGGCGTGTTCTTCGCCGAGGCCCCCGGCGCCTCCTCGTCGAACTGGAACCCCGGCGCCGTCGGCTTCGCGGGGCTCAACGTCCTGCTGACGCAGCACGTGTCCCTGTCGCTGGAATACCGGTACCACTATGCGAACCTCCGCTTCGACAATGTGTTGGGACCGGGCCGGGGCTTTGACTCCACCTATACCGCGAACACGATGAATCTGGGGCTCAACTACCATTTCTGAAAAATTTTGCAGGCAAGGGGGAACATCATGACGACATCGAAGCTCTTTCAATTGATGCGACACAAGGCGCCCGCGCCAGCTTCCATCATGGTCCTGTTCTTGTTGCTGCAGGGCTGCGGCAGCAGCGATCAAATCCAGATCAAGGCAGGGTACTGTCCCTTCCCGCCCAACGTGGCGGATGAGGACAAGAACACCATGAAGCAGTTCAGCGCCAGTGTCAGCGGCATCGTCACGTCGGTGGCCGGCGGCAGCGCCTCCGGAGAGATTCAGGGCGCGTTGGAAAAGTACTATCCCGCCGCGCACGACGTGAACCGGATCTACGCGTTGAGCTATGCCGCCTGCGTGGCCTGCCGTCTGGACCCGACCGACGTGAAGGGCTGCGCCCAGCGGTTCAGCGACATCGTCAATGCGAACCACGCCAAGCGCGACGAGAGCGCGCGGACGGCGGAGGCCTATCACAAGCAAATGCTCGATCCGCTCAAGGGCACGTCAGGGGGAAAGTAACCGATGAGCGGGGGCGTCTGTCCTCCCCCGTACCCGTATGACTCGCCGCAGCCGTTCATGGGTCTCGATCGTCGTCATGGCCTGCTGGGGAATTTGGGGTGAGGCCCCCCCTGTTCTGGCGGAGACCGCCAGCATGCAGGTCAACGGCCAGTGGGTCAACGCCGGCGCCGGCGTGCGCACCGGCGTCCTCGGCAGTTTTTACACCTATGCCCTGCCCACGGAAAGCATCGAGCAAGGCCATTGGTACATGAAGGTGGTGCCGGGCTACTTCCGGGACTCGGGCAGCAACGACGGGAAAACCCTGGCCCAGTTCGACTCCCAAGGCGCCGGCATCTCCATTCGGTTTCTACACGCCCTCTCAGACCATTGGGGCATCGGCTTTCAGGGCGTCTATGCCCGCAGCGCGACCGGCAGCGCCCAAACCGTCAGTTTCGGGGCGCAAGGCATCGACAGCCAGGGGAACAGCCGGCTCGCCCTCCCCTTGCAGTTGTCCGCGTATAGCGGCATGGCGGAAGTGGTCTACGATCCCTTCACCGGCCAGGGATTTCGGATGCCCATCTTGTTCGGCCTTACGTTCAGCACCATTGATGCCACGTCCGAGGGCACCTTTCAGTTCCAAGGCAACTCGTTCTACGCCAAGAACAAAACCGTCCCGACGGTCTCGCCGGGCGTGGCCCTTGGAATTGCCCCGCAGCACA
>VGXC01000027.1 GCA_016873495.1 Nitrospira sp.
AAGCATCAGTGTTTCATATCCGTAACAGCATAGATGAGTCAAATTCCTGCGCGCCGCTAACGCAGCGTACATCCTCTTGACAAGCAAAAATTAAGGCGTAAGCTTACGTGCATATTACTTAATTCTCTTCTCTCTTGGGAGATGTGTCATGTTGCCACCAGCAATGCTTAGCCCACTACATCTTCCGCCTCCATTACTTCCTCACAAAGCTCTTGCAATCAATCACCGACTTTCAAAACTGCCCCGAAATCCACGAGATAACTAATGAGGTGATGCGGTGAAACTCGTGAAACCCATTATTAGCGTCCCATTCCTTATGTTCTTCGCCATTTCATTGAGCGGTTGTGTTTACCTGATGGACATGGGCAAGCCTTCACGAGAAACGTGGAAAGCTGACCTACAGTCGAAAAAGAACACACCACCCGCAAGCGCTGAGCCAACCCAAACCGCACAGGATGTGGACACCGTTCCAGCCCCATTGGTTAATGAAAAGCAGAATGCCTATGCCGTGGTTATAGGAATTGAGGAGTATCGCGAAAAGCTTCCGAAGGCTGACTATGCCGTGCGTGATGCAAAAACAATGAGCGAATACCTCACGAAGGTACTGGGCTACCCGGAGAAAAATGTTGTAGTCCGTTTGAATGAGAAAGCAGCCAAGGGCGACCTCGAGAAATTTTTTGGGCCCTGGCTGAAAAACAACGTCGAGCCTGGGGGATCCGTTTTTGTGTACTATTCTGGCCACGGCGCTCCCAATCCAAAAACTGGAGATGCTTATTTAGTGCCATATGATGGAGACCCTACCTTCGTCGAAACTACAGCGTATCCGGTGAAGAGGCTATACGAAGACTTGGGCAAACTACCAGCAAAAGAGGTTGTTGTGCTTCTTGATTCCTGTTTCTCTGGAGCTGGAGGCCGATCCCTCATTGCAAAAGGTTCAAAGCCGATGATCCTTGTGAATGAAAATATTCTGCTCCCTCATGGCAAGGTCACAGTGCTATCGGCTTCATCTGTAGATCAAATTAGCATGGCCTACGAAGAGAAAGGGCACGGGCTGCTCACCTACTATGTTCTGAGAGGACTGCAGGAAGCAAAATACATCAATGTGGATGGCAGTCTCAAATTGAGAGACCTCTTCGAATATGTAAAGCCACAGGTCGAACGAATAGCTCGGAAGCAATACAACACTGATCAAACTCCGCAATTAATTGCGCCGACCGGCTTACCGGATCGATAGCCCTTGGTTTCCATGAGACATAAGAGGAGTCCTGCTTACTTCAAAAGGGAGATGCATCATGCCAAAGCCTTTTCTCGTTCTAATGCTGTGGCTGTCAATTGAGTTGACCGGATGCCAGACTGCTGTTTTAGTAAAAGTGGATGATGCCGATCTCATGCAACCTAAGTCTCCGACGAACATGCAAATTACTCTCTTGTCGAAAGCTAAGGATGTCCGGACGCAGGCTGTCGATCAGGTCGGAAGACACACTATAAGTCTTTTAATGATCCCTGGCCCAACCGTTACAACCGAAAGAGAGCACCTCGACGAAGCCATTGCAAACAGTGTCAAGTCAGCATTGAAAAAGAGTGGCTATAGCGTTTCTGAAGTAGACAAAATCGATCAGAGCAAGAGTCCTGTCCTCGTGGTACAAATTGATGACCTACGCAACTATCTTTTCAGCTGGATTTATCCGCTTGGAATAGTTTGGGGGAAAATGGAATTAAGTCTCCACCTAATGAGTCCAGATGGAAAGGAATTATGGAAGGCCAATGCGGAAGGTCATGGAGGGTTCATGGCATCCTTACTGTACATGTCTGGATTTGAAACTCGAGTCCAAAGTGACTTAAGAGCAAATTTGGATCAGATTATTGAAATGGTAACATCCGAGGAATTCAAAAACGCGTTAAAAAAAGCATAGCCACGCTCCAATAATATTAACCAAGTATAGGGCTTCGTTTGTAGCGCAAGCTTGCCCGTGGCTTGGTTTTCCTAATGGATCAGCGTTACCTTCCCCGCCGTGCCCATGATGGCGATCTCGGTTCTGTAATAGAGCGACAGGTATGTAGTGAGCGTGGTCGTGATTTTGGCGTTACCAGGCTAGAGGCGAAAGGGACAGCTTCCCGGTGAAAGCCCCTTGCCAGGCCTCAGACCGTTCTGGTCCCCCGCGCAGGGGGGGGCGAGGCCACTGGCTGGGGGGCGAGGCACACGGGAATCATGCCGCCACTTCCACACGAGGATTCACGAGCCGTGAACGCGGCGGATTCACTTTTTCCACGCATACAGAGACGAGCGGCTGGCCGGGCTCGCGCCGTGCCTTTGCGATCTCCAGATTCTTCGCGCAGAAGTCCGGATCATCTTCAGGGAGCAGCACGATCAGCGCCTGCTCCGGAATTCGCTCAGCCACTTCCGGGTGCTCCAACATATACAAATCAAACTCCCGCGACAGCGCGAGATTCTTGCTGAACATTTCTTGGTCCGTCATAGCCGCCTCCCTCTCACATAGCCCGCCTTGTAGCGCTCCCAGTTCTCTTCAATATCTCGATCGGCGACCGTGAGCGCCTCCGCCAAATCCGCGGTGAGGAGCGGAATCTTTTCGACGGTTCCATCGGGGCACACCTTGTCCATGTGCGGAAACCCGTGTGCCGTATCATACCGCATTACCGGTTGCCACGTTCCTTCAAGGTAGGTCTCATACTGGACCACAAATTTGACCACTTTCCCCTGTATCGTCGTATGTTCATGCCGTTTTCGGTCATCCAAGGTCAGCAAGTAGCTGTATCGGACGACCTTCACCGACGATCTTCGAGAATGGCTTGCGAGACAGGCGGGCCTGAGATTTTCACGGGACGAATGCGTTTTCGAAAATTTCGTGCGGGGAGTGTGATCTGACCTTCCGCCGCCAGCTTTGCAAGCCGAGCCTCGCGGCTGACCGGCTGCGGCGCATGCTGAATCGGCTGAAGCAGAGCGATGGGCTTCCCCCGCTCGGTCACAACCACTTCTTCTCCTCGCTTGGTCCGGCGAAGATAGTGGGTGAGGCGATTTTTCAATTCCTTCACACCAACTCCGCTCATGGCTTCCCCTCCAATGTGGCTATTGTAGCTACCAGAATGGAATTGTCAACCTATCCGGAGGCTCAACGGGTCGGTGGAGGAGCGGCAGTCAGTTTCGCCGCCGTGCCCATGACGGTGATTTCGGTCTTGTAATAGAGGGCGAGATAGGAAGTGAGCGTGGTCGTGATTTTGGCATCGAGGAGTAGATCGCCGTTCTTCTGCCTGAGCGCATCTTGCTTGGCCTCCTCGTACAGCGCCTTGTCGGCCCAGACGGCCCAGAGCCAGTGGCCGGCCGAGGCGGAACCATAGACCGGGCCCAGCTTTTCCACCACGGCGTTGGGAGGCAGCAGCTTGTCCTGGGCGATGTTCGTCCCCATCACCGTCGCACAGCCGGTGAGCGCCGCTAGGCACGCTATGACAAGCAGCCGCCGCTTCATCGTCCGGGCTCCCGTTCAGATTTGGCAGGGAGATTGCCGGGCGGCAACGGAGGGGCGGAAGACGCCTGCTCCACCTTGGCGACGGTGCCTTCCGCTTTCCAATGCACCCACCAGATCGTCAGTAAGTCAACCCCGGGCAAGGCTGCGCGGACGGCATAGAAGGACAGCACATAGTCGGTGAGCAGATCGCCCTGCTTCTTTTGGATGGCCTCCCGGATGGCCTCTTGTTGGCTGGTCGGGTCCAGCAGATCAACCAGCCCCCCAAATGTCGCTTCAAAGTGCTCGGCTGTGCCTTCCGCATGCCCCAGAGGCACAACCTTGGCATCGTTGGGGATCTGATGCGATTGGGCCGTAGGAAAGACGCCGAGCGCTGTCGTGCATCCGGACCCACTTGCGGCCAGCAAGAGCAAAAAGACGGATGGCAACCATTTCGTCATCGGCGAGCCGGGGGGGATCATTGTAGGTCTGATTTTTTACTCTCAAGCGTCTAAGCTGTCAACTAGCCCCATTGATCATGACCTGTGCTGCTTGACTGACTGAGTCAATCGCTACATAGTAATCCCCAGGACTGCCAAGCAAAAGGAGGTGCGTATGCTTGCCCATCGCCTCATCCTCCTCCTATTCCTGTTCACCCTTTCCTCTCCCGCCATCGCTTCGGCCACCGATGCCAAGGCCATTGATGCCGATGTGGACGTGACGCTGAAAGATTTTTCCGAAAAGGTCACGGGCTCCGAGGATTTTCTCAAGACCGCCAAGGGTATTCTCGTGTTTCCCGCCATCTACAAGGCGGGATTTATCTTCGGGGCGGAGTATGGCAACGGCGCGCTGCGCGTCAACGGTAAGAGCGTCGATTACTACAACACCGTCGCCGCTTCCTTCGGCTTTCAGATCGGGGCGAAAAGACCGCGCTGATTCTGATGTTCATGAAAGACGCAGCATTGGAAAAATTCAGGAAGAGTATGGGCTTCGAGTTGGGCGTGGATGCCAGCGCAACGCTGGTCACTGTCGGCGCCAATGGGTCGCTGGATACGACGAAGCTGGCGGAACCCATCCTGGCCTTCGTCCTGAACCAAAGGGGCCTGATGGCGGGAGTCACATTGGAAGGCGCCAAGTTCACGAAACTCGACGCGAAATAACCCGAACGCTTAATGGCTCCGGCCGGTCGGCCAGCGGGATGACAACGGGCGTGACCGTTCCTTGTTCGATGACCAGGATACCGACGCCTCGTGGAAGCTGAAAACGCTTCGGCCCAGCCGAGCCGGGATTGAAGAGCAGCGTCTTGTCCAGCCACTCGGCCTTCTGCCGGTGTGTGTGGCCGAAGACGCAGATGTCCGGTTGCTCCCGATCCAGAAACGACCGCCCTTCTTTCGTCAGTTTGCCGCCCTCGTAAAGAATGTGCCGGAGCGCGATCCGTTTGCCGCCGAACTCAATCACGAGTTCTCCGCTGAATCCACTCCGCTCATAACCGTCCACGTTGCCCGACACAGCCGTGACCGGCGCAATCCGCTCCAGTTGCTCAAGCACCGACGAGCCCCCGATATCCCCTGCATGCAGGATGTGATCGACCCCTTGAAAATGTCGCAGGATGGCCTGGTCGAACAGCCCATGGGTGTCGGCGATCACTCCGATGCGAACAGGTTTGGATCGTGGGGGCATCGCTACGCCTTCGTTACCGCCCAGCCTGCACCGAACCCCAGCCGAATATGCCCCGGAACGGCGTCCACATTGCTATGCTTGCAAGACCCCTTCCCTTTCAGTATCCTTTGACGAGCCCTTAACTCCACGTTGGGAGGTATGCCATGCTCTCCGCCAAGGAACAAATGGCCAAAATCGTCGCTGCGCAACCCGACGATAGTTCCTATGACGAGATTCTCCGCGAACTCGCATTCGCTCGGATGGTTGAGCGAGGATTGGCTGACTCCGATGCGCGCCGTCTTATCAGCAACGAGGACATGGGCCGTCGAATTCGTTTATGGCAGAGCTGAACTGGACCGAAGAAGCCGAGCGATGGTTGCGCGACATCCATGAATTTATTGCCCGGGATAATCCTTCCGCTGCAACTCGCACCATCCAAGCTATCTACGAAACAGCCCAACTTCTTCGCCAGTTCCCGGAATCGGGATATCGCTACCCTCTACACCCTTCCCGGCATATCAGAATCCTGCTCTATGGTCACTATCGAATTGCGTACTTGATCAAAAGCGACGGGAACCTTGATATCTTAGGTGTGTTCCATGGTGCGCTCGACATGGATCGGTATCTGCTCTAACGCGAGAACGCCGCCTCAGTCCATCTTTACCGCGCTCCACTCGAAAGAAAACGGCTCGGGCGTCTGGCGGGATAACGAGGCCGCTTCGGCCTTGAGCCGTTCGCGCGGGCCGCGCTCATGGGCAACGACTCGAAAACCGTGCGCCTCCCTCATCGCCACCATCATCACTGCAACCTTGACGACATACTACTGGTTGATTAAACTGGTTGGCATGGAGGGTGCCTCGCATGGCCAGAAAAGCCTCGGACGTCAGCGCTTTTGAAGCCAAAACGCACTTGGCGGAATTGCTGCGGGAAACAGAAGCGGGCCGGTCGTTCGTCATTCGAAGGCGCGGGAAACCTGTCGCCCGCTTGATCCCTCCCGGGGAAGAGACCGTGAGTCGGTCTCCGAAAGAGCTGGCGGCGGCTTTCCGACAAATCCGCAAGAACATCCCCGGGCTCATCGACGTTCAGGCCCTGATCGAAGAAGGGCGCCGTTTCTGATGGAGTGGGTGCTCGATTGTTCCCTGGCTCTGGCCTGGGCGCTTCCGGACGAATCGTCCTCCAAGGCGGAACGGTTTCTGGCGGCTCTCCCCTCGGATGGAGCCCTCTGGGTTCCGGCCTTGTGGTGGTATGAACTGGCCAATGGTCTGACCATCGCGCGACGACGAAGTCGGCTGTCCGAGGCCGATAGTCTGCGGCTGACCGACTTATTCGGGGCCCTCCCACTCCACACGGACACCGATCTGCATCCCAATTCTATCTGGCGGCTCCAGACCCTGGCCGCACGGTTCGGGCTGTCGGCCTATGACGCGGCCTACCTCGATCTGGCCCAACGAAGGGGAATCGGGCTTGCCACGCTGGACCAAGCGCTGCTCACCGCCGCGCGGAAAGCCGGTGTCGACGTGTCACGCTTGTAACCTCCGCATCGAACGGCCACCTCGCCTGGAATCCGCTCCGCTCATTTCCATCCGCCCTTAGAGCCCCGCCTGCACCGCGCTCCACTCGAAAGAAAACGGCTCGGGCGTCTGGCGGGATAACGAGGCCGCTTCGGCCTTGAGCCGGTCCGCCCTCGCCGCGCTCATGGGGTGGGTGGAGAGGATTTCGACTTGCAGCTTGTCCGATTCCGACAATCGCTCGAAGAAATGGATCATGCCGTCCGGCGCGATCTTCGCCCGGTGCAGCAGTTGCAATCCTTGGAGATCCGCCTGCGTTTCCTGCTCCCGTCCGAATTTGAGCGTCAGCAACTCGACGCCCAACCGTTTTGCCAGGCCCACCAGCCCCTGTTGATCGCCCACGACAATCGTCACCACCGCCACGAGCCCCGCCGTCTTGACGATCCGTTCCAGCCCATGGCGCAGCAGCACATGGTTCAGCTCATGGGCCAGGACGCCGGCTACTTCCTCCGGGCTCTCGGCCTTCTTGAGTAGCCCCGTGAACACGACCACGTAGCCGCCCGGCAGGGCGAAGGCGTTGACGACGTCGCTCCGGACGACCGTCACCTCGAACTTGTAGGGGTTGCCGGGAGCCGCGTCGGCCAGTCGTTTGGTGATCTCCTGCACCGCCGCCACCGCCGGCCCCTCCTTGACCACCGTCTGGCCGGCCAGGAATTGGCTTCTCGCCGCCTCCCCGATCGGCTGCTCCCATTCGACGGGAATACGGCTCACCGCCATCTGCACGAGGGTATCGGAGCCGAGCCAGAGCAACAGGATGAGCCCCACAAGGGACCCGAGCGCCACGAGCAGGATCGTCCGCCGGCCGTGCCTGGCGCGGCGCACCTGCTGTGCGGTCCGTTCCACATGGGCCGTCAATTCAGGCGGGGCGGCCTGCCGGAAGGCACGGATCAGGTGCGGATCTTTCAGGTAGAGCGTTCGGCTGCCGCTCCGGGCTTGCCACTTGAGGACCAGATGGTCATGGTCGAACCCGCCGGCATCAATCGAGAAGCTGGAGAAGGGTATCGTCTCCGCCGATGCCTCGCCCAGATCAAGCACTAAGCCGGCCGGATTCACTTCGGCGTGACAGGGGACCCCAGCGCCAGGCAAGCCATCCCCGAAGCAGAGGGCGTTGGGAGAACATTGGCTCATTGAATCATTGACGATTCAGAGGAATTGACGATTGCACCAGTGCCGATTGACGAATGGCTTTCAATGAATCAATGACCCAATGAAGAAATCGTCAATTTCACTCGGAAACAGGGATGAACTGCCTGATCCAGTTCCCGAATCCGCCCGGGTTGCGGCTCTGGATGTAGACGACACCGGGGCCACGGAAGCGGCAGACAAGCCCTTCGCCGGAGGTGAAGCTGGCGATCCAGCCGGCGGAAGCCTTTTCGATGTTGTACGAGGTCGTCGCCGTCCAGGCCACCAGATGGCTGTTATCCACGATGTATTCCTGATCCGGCTTGAGCTCGACCTTGTGGATGGCCCCGAAGCTGTTCAGGACCAAGGTGCCGGTCCCGCTCATCCGGAGGATGAAGAACCCTTCCCCGCCCAGCAGGCCTCGGCTGAGGCTTTGCATCTTGCTCTCGATCTTCACGCTGTCCGCCCCAGCCAGGAACCCGTCCTTCTGGACCAGGTACTCGTTCACCCCGTCCAGTTCCAGAATCACGATGTCGCCCGGCACGGTCGGAGCCAGGAGCACTTCGCCGGCGCCGCGCGTCGCCCGCAGGGTCTGAAAAAAGAATTTCTCGCCGCTCAGCATCCGGCGCGAGAGGGCGCCCAGAAAGCCTCCTTCCATTTTGCTTTCCACGTCCACCGTGGGCGAGCAGGCGACCATCGCGCCAGATTCGGCCTTGACGGTCTCGCCCGCCGCCAGTTCGACCCGTACCATCGGAAAGGCTCCTGGATACAAGATTTCGCTTTTCATGTTTTTGAGTCTCCTAACCCCTTACGCTTCACGCCTCACGATCATCAGCCCGTCACCCACCCATAGATTCGGTTGCTCGGATCGGTCGCGCCGCCGCGATAGGCCATCTTGATCCGGCTGATCGCGTCTTTCGGCAGTTCGTTCCGCTTCGCCGCCACGTCCACGCCGAAGATTTTCGCCGCGTTCAATCCGAAGATCCGTTCCTTGACCTCCCGCGTGAGCGGCGCGAAGCCCTTTTGCTGAATCAAGTCGTCCGGCATCTGGAAGCGCCGGAAGGCTTCGATCTGCCATTGGGGCGACCCGTACCAGATCGAGTCCGTCCCCCAGACCACATGGTCCGGACCGAAGGCTCCGATCACCTCGCCCAACAAATGGGCGCAGATGCCCGGATGGGTCGTCACCAGTTGCGAAAAGGTGCCGCCCAGCTCCATATAGATGTTGTCGATCTTGGGCTCGGCTTGCTTCATCCGGCAAAACTCGCTGGTCCAGGGAATCTCCCCGGTCCGCGCAAAGTCGATCGCCAGCCCGGCCGCGCTGCGGAAGCCCGAGTGGTAGACCAGAAACTGAATGTCCGGAAAGTCCTTCGCAGCTTTGATCAGGTCCTTCGGATGATTGAAATCCTCCACCGGTCCCAAGGGCAGCCCCTTGTGGACGCAGACGCGGGGGACACCCAAGGCGCGCGCCTTCTCCAGCATCGGATAGGCGATCGCTTCATCGTCCATCCACCAGCCTGCCTCATGCCCCTTAGGCGGCGCGCCCGTGTAGCATTTCCAGGCATCCACCTTCAGTTGCGCCACCTGCTGGGCCATGAAGTCCCGGTCCTCCCGACCCAGTTGCGGCGTGACCAACCCGTGGGCCAGCATCCGTTGCGAACCGGCGACCCGGTTCACCTCGTCCCGGATGTGGGCCATCTCCTTCGGCGGCACGACCGCCAGTTGCGGATAGGGTCCCGGCGGCGTGCTGATCAATCCGATGGACGTCTCGCTGTCCAGAAACACTTCGCGGAGAAAGTTCTCCCAGGACAGGTCCGCCATCGTGCCCCGGTCCCCGGCCAGTTTCGGATTGAGCCCGGCCTCGCGCGCCCGCTTGCGGATGGCGAGGAGCCGGTCCTTGGTCACCGCCCCCTTGCGCTCCGACTCTTCGTTCAACGGGTCGTAGGCGGAGCCGACGTAGTGCGTCTGGACATCGAAGATAAAATAGGGCACGCCCTGCCGCTCGGCAAAGGCCGCGGCCTCGACCAGCTCCACGTCCAAGACGTCGAAGAACTTGCCGAAGACCGAGTTCATCGCCAACAGGGCTGCGGCCATGCCGCCGGTCGTGCGCAAGAACTCGCGCCGGCTCAACCCCAGCCGTTTGCCCGCCCGCTCCCCAATCGCGTCCGTCAGCCGCTCGACCTGCGCCTGCGCCGGCGTTTGGGGCAACGGAAGACATTCCTCGTTCGACACGAGTCTGGTGGGGATCGGCGCGCGCGTCGTGGCCCCCCGTCGCATCCCCGGTCCGATCGTAAAGCGGTGCCGGTTGATCATGGTGCCGGTCTCCGTGGGTGAATCGCAGCTCTCGGGTGATTCTGTGGAAAAGCCCCGGTCGAGTCAAGCTGGAATAGCCGTCAGCGCTCAGCGATCAGCCACGAGCTGAGGGCTGAAGGCTCATCGTTTCCAATGCAGGCCGAACCGCCGGTTGACAAACCGCCCGCGGCGTAGCAAGCTGAAACTGTTTCTGTGAGGGCTTGCCATGGCACCGGGGTAAGACAGCCACGGCCCTTCGGGTCTCTCGTTTCTCCTCATCGGCACCTCCGATCAGGCCTTCTTGGGCTGTGTCAGCCCGGGAAGGCTTTTTTGTTTCCTCAACGAAAGGAGTGACGGCCATGAAGACCTATCTTGCTATTGTCGGCGCGGCGCTGCTCGTCGCGCTCCTGGCCACGGTCGTATTCGCCAACCCCGCCTTGCTCCCGAAGCACCCGGGGTACCCCTCAGGGGGTGAGTTCGCCTATGACAAGGGGCAATCCAACCAGACCGGGGGAAAAGCCCTGCAAGAGGCGGCGGCGGTTGACGACCAGCATGCCGTGCAAAACCTGAGGGATGCCAACAATCAACGGATCGTTCAGAAGGAGGGAGCGGGACGGCTGCCGAAAGTGCAAGGGCCCAACATCAAGATCGAGCCGCCGGTCAATGAAGCCACCAGGATGGGCAAGTAGGGTCCATCAGCGGCCGGCGCACAGACCCTGTGTGCGCCGGCCGGCCTGACCGACGCATCATTGCACGAGATAGCGAACCGCCAGGAGCCCCGCGAACAGATAGATCAGCCACGGCGCGTCCGACAAGCGGCCGGTGACGAGCTTGAGAACCGTGTAAGAGATCAGCCCAAAGGCGATCCCGTCCGTGATGCTCACGGCGAGCGGGATGAGGACGATCGTCAGGAAGGCCGGGATCGCTTCGGTCGGGTCCCCCCAGGGCACATCGGCAACCCCGCGCAGCATGAAGCTGCCGACCAGGATCAGCGCCGGCGCGATCACGGGATAGAGCTGCGCCCCCTCTGGCGTGACGTAGCCCCCACCCACCATTTTGGCCAGCGGCGCGAAAAAGAGGGCCAGCAGAAACAAACCGGCGGTGACCACGCTGGCCAAGCCGGTCCGCCCGCCAGCCGCCACGCCGGCGGCGCTCTCCACGTAGCTCGTGACCGTGGAGGTGCCCAGCAGCGCGCCGACGGTCATGCCGGCCGCGTCCGCCGTCAAGGCCTTTTCGGCCCGGGGGAGCCGGCCGTCTTTGAGAAGACCTGCCTGCCGGCTCACCCCGACCAGCGTCCCGATCGTGTCGAAGAGGGCGAGGAAGAAAAACACGAAGACGATCAGGAGGCCCTGGTGCGAGAGGAGATCGCGCAAGTCCAGCTCGAACAAGGTCGGGCTCAAGGAGGGCGGCGCGCTGAGGATTCCGTGATACCTCACCAGGCCCAGGGCCAGGCCGGCCATCGTCGTCGCCGTGATCCCCCAGAGGATGGCCGCCCGGTGTCCCCTCGCGACCAGCCCCGCGGTGAGCAGCAGGCCGAATAGGGACAGGAGGACCGGAGCACTCCCCAAATGCCCCAACCCGACGAGTACCCCGGGCCGCGCCACGACGATGCCCGCCCATTGCAAGCCGACGAAGGCGATTAACAACCCGATGCCGACGGCAATGGCCTGCTTCAGAGAGTCCGGCACCGCGTTCAGCAACCGTTCCCGAAAGCCGAACCGCGACAGCCCCAAAAATAAGAGGCCCGACACAAAGACCGCGCCCAAAGCCGTCTGCCAGGGCACCCCCATGCCGCCCGCCGCCACGGCCCCGCAGACGGTGAAGGCGAAGTAGACGTTGTGCCCCATAGCCGGCGCCAGCGCGATCGGATAGTTGGCCGAGAGCGCCATGAGCAGCGTCGCGAAGGCGCTGGCCAGGCAGGTGGCCGTCATCACGGCCCCGAAGTCCATCCCGGTCGTCGAGAGAACCGCCGGCTGCACGAAGAGAATGTAGGAGAGGGCGAGAAAGGTGGTGCCCCCGGCCAGGACTTCGGTCCCGACGGTGGTGCCGTTGGCGTGGAGATGAAAGACTCGCTCCAACACGATGCTCTGTATACTCCCCGCGCAATACGAGACGGATGGCGCAGCCGGCTATTGTTGGACGCCGGACCGTGGGAGAGACAAGTCAATAGCAGCGCCCTGGCCTTCCGCTCCCTCGGCCCAGGTCCGGCCGCCATGCCGATCTCCGAGTCCGTCGACTGCACAAGCTTGGTCACATAGTCGTAGGCTCCCGCATCCAACACATCCTTGAGATCGCCGGGCTCGCTGCGCGACGTCACGACCCCACGATGCTCCCCGTCGCCGGCAACGCTCCAGCCCGCCCACGCCGGGGAGCATCCAGTCCAACTGGACGCGCAGGGGAACGCCCTGTCGGCACGCCTCCAGAGCCGACTCCGCATCGGCATGCAGGCTCATCGGGTGTCCGCGCGCCTTGAGGAGGGAGGCCAGCGACAGGCGCGCCGTACGATTGTCCTCAACGAGCAGGACGTTCACGAGGACCGACTTTGCTCGGACTCAAGCGCGGCGCGCACCCGTTCCACCTCCGATTGCACCTGCCGAAGCCGCGATTCGGCGTCGGCAACGGTTCCGGACCGGCCCAACATTTCGAGCGAGTCGCAGAGGGCCGACAGGGCGCCAGCGCCGACATTTCCGCCAGCGACCTTGATCAAGTGGGCAGCCCGTTCCAACGCAGCCGAATCACCCCGCTCCACCGCCACGGTGAGGGCTTGAACCTGTCCCGGCAGGTCGGCGAGGAACTGTTGGATGTGCTGGTCCAGGAGCTGCCCACCGGGGCTCAACCGGCGCAGCTCATCGAGGCGTTGAGGGTCGAGCGCTGGCTTCCCGCTCGCGCCCGGCCCCTCGTGATCCGACACGGCCGCGGCCGCAACGCGTCGCACCCTCAGCGAGGCCCATTCCGCCAGCACCCGTTCCAATTCCTCAGGCCGGGCCGGTTTGGAAATATAATCGTCCATCCCTGCCGACAGGCACCGTTCCCGATCTCCTTTCATCGCGTTGGCCGTCATGGCGACAATTGGAATGTGCCTGCCGGATCCGTCCGTCGCTTCCCATCGGCGAATTTCCCTCGTGGCCTCATACCCATCCATCTCGGGCATCTGGCAATCCATCAGCACTGTGTCGTAGATTTTGCCCTGCACGGCGGCCACCGCCTGTTTCCCGTTCTCCACCACATCCGCCCGGTAGCCGAGCTTCTCCAATGTGACGACTACGATCATTTGATTGACCCTGTTGTCCTCCGCGACCAGAACGAGCGGGCGATTGGAGTCCTGCGCCTCCACCGGGCCGGACGGGTCGGGGAGACGCGCGGCTGACGGCAGAGTCTCGGACCGTTGCCGCGCCGCGCTGGCCTCAGGATCGGCCAGCGGCACCCCCAAGACGGTCGCCAGGCAATCGAACAACGGCGACTGCCGCACCGGCTTGGTCAAATAAGCTGAGAAGCCCGCCTCGAGGGTCTGGGCTTCGGCACCGGCCTGCCCCACGGAGGACAACAGCACCAGCTTGACCGCACCCAGGGCCGGATCCGCCTTGATCGCGCGGGCCAGCGCCCATCCATCCATCTCCGGCATGTGCCCGTCCACGATGGCCAAATCAAAGGGCGCATTGCCCTCGGCGGCTTCCCGCAGCAGTCTCAGGGCAGACGAACCGCCCTCCGCACTCATCACGTCCGCACCTCGACTCCTGAGCAGGTGTTCGAGCAACAGCCGATTGGTCTGGTTGTCGTCCACAACGCAGATCCGCCGCCCAGGCAAGTCCGCTGCCGCGCGCGCAGGGGGGACCGTTCCGGCCCCCGGCAGCAATCGGACCGTGAACCAGAACCGGCTGCCTTCTCCCACCCGGCTCTCGACGCCGATTTGCCCCCCCATGAGTTCCAGCAGTTGTTTGCAGATTGCCAGCCCCAATCCTGTTCCCCCATACTTGCGCGTGGAAGATCCGTCGACTTGCGAGAACGACTGGAACAGCCGGGCCTGCCCTTCCGGCGGAATGCCGATCCCCGTGTCCCGGACCTCGAAGCGAATCATCCGCTCGACCTGATCAGCCCCCGACGCCTCGGCCGGCTGCGTTGAGACCTCTATCACTACCTCACCCCGCTCGGTAAACTTGATGGCGTTGCCGATGAGGTTGGTCAGCACTTGCCGCACGCGGTGTGGATCGCCCCGATAGCACGACGGCAGGTCCGCCGGAATGAGGCAGGTCAATTCGATCCCTTTGTCGAAGGCGCGCGGGGCCAGCAACTGACTGACGTCCTCGACCATGGCGCGGAGATCGAAGTCCACCGACTCTATCGTCAGCTTTCCGGCTTCGATCTGCGAGAAGTCCAGGATGTCGTTAATGACGGCCATGAGCGATTCGCCGGACTTGGCGACCATCTCGGCGTACTGTCGCTGTTGCGCTGTCAGCGCCGTGTCCAGCAGCAGATCGGCCATGCCGATCACCCCGTTCATCGGCGTGCGAATTTCGTGGCTCATGTTCGCCAGAAACTCAGCTTTGATCCGCGCACTCTCAACCGCCTGATCCCGCGCCACGGCGAGCGCCTCGTTGGAGGCCTGAAGCAGTCGGCCGGCTTGCTCACGTTGCTCGATCTCGTCACGCAGCTGGTCGTTGGCCTGTTGGAGGTCGGCGGTGCGTTCGGCCACCTGCCGTTCGAGCTGGGCCCGATGGGCCTCCAGTTGCCCGTCGCGTACTTGGATTTGTTCGAGCATGGCGTTGAAGGCGTCGACCAGCGCCCCCA
Organism: Nitrospira sp.; assembly: GCA_016873495.1. GTDB lineage: Bacteria > Nitrospirota > Nitrospiria > Nitrospirales > Nitrospiraceae > SYGV01. The sequence goes on from VGXC01000027.1 coordinate 14,885, forward strand.
CTTCGTCCCCGGTTTCCCGGCGCACCCGCACGGCATAGTCGCGTCTCTCCGACACGTCCCGCGCCACGCGCGCTAACAGCGATACCGGCCCCGACACGTGCCGCTGTAGACGAATCGCCGCCAGGACACTCACCAGCAGTCCCAGCGACAGGACGGCCGCCCCGCCGACGAGCGCCGTCCTGAGCCAGTCGTGCAACAGGCTCAGGTCGGAACGGACCAGCACGGTGCCGATGCGGTCGCCCTCCAGATAGACCGGTGCGACCACATCCAGCCAGTCGCGACCGAAGCGGACGCCTTCGAAATCCAACGGTCCTTCGACGGCAGCACTGCCGTCTCGACTATACGAGGCCAGCGGCCGGCCGTCGGATCGGTAGAGGACCGCGAACTCGACGTGGGGCGCAGCGCGCGCGTGGCTCAGGATTTCCCGGGCCGACCGGGCATCGTTGAAGGATAACGCCGCCTCGCTGTTGGAGGCCAACACGGCCGCCTGGGTGGACACGTTGTTCGCCAGCGTGCCTCGCACCTGAAGATAGCCACCGATCAAGGAGGCCGCTCCGGCCAGCACCAGCGCGAGCGCACTGCCGCCCGTCATGATCAGCACCAGCTTGTCGCGGATCGATCTGTCGGCGAACGATTTCATGGTTTGATCACGCGCGCTCCAATCGCCTTCCCCGCCACGCGTCCGTTCTCATCCTCAGGCGTCACCCTACTGAAGGGCCTGGCCGATCAGGCGGCATCCATCATGAGCCCACGATCTCAGCCAAGCTCAGCAGTTTGGCACTAACGATGAGTTGTGCACGCTGCGCCGCCTTCCAGTTGATGGTCACCGCATAGCGGTCGTCGTTGGCCCCCAGTTCGATCATGCCGCCGCCTTGCGCAAACCCCGCAGCTTCACCGACCGTGAGAATCGGCATGCCGCCCACGGCGGCGAGCATTCGTTCCATCGGCGGGGCCCCGGATGCCGCGACAAACAAGATCCGGCATGCGCTCAGATTTGATACGCCGTCCACCAAACGCACGACGATCCGGTGCCCCTGAATGCTCTTACGAGACAAGGTATTCACCAAGAGGGACGTACGAATGTGTCCGACGGCACAGATCGTGAACTCCTCGCCGGTCTGCGGCGGAACCGGCCACTCCACAAATAAGGCCACCTTGTACAGCATATTATATCGGTCTATCGCATCGTCCCGATTAGACAGAGCGAGGCCCTCGACCGTCGCTTCTAATACCAACAGCCCTGCCAGGAATATCGGCAGGCAGCTTGTCCCGAAAGGTCGGGCCCCTCGTTCCCGTTCGCGCATCATGCCCCACATCGTCATCACGTCGGTCCGTGAGTCTACCGCAGTTCTATACCGGACTCAACGCGCGACAGACCATGTGTCCGCCCACTTCATAAATGTCCGCCATCCTCCCCATTTAAAATGTTTGGCCTATGGCCGTGCAACCGCGGTCTGGGGTCCACGTACTGGCAGCAGCCCTTTGCGCCATGGATACGCTGGCTTCGGGATGACTGGGCGCTGGGGGAGGATGACCGGCAACCGTCTTCGTAGGCAGCGCGAAGATGGCGTGGAAGCGGAGTGACCGCCCCTGGTGGGTGATGCGGATCGGGTCGTGGATCTGATAGAGGGGCCCGCGGCGGGCCACTGTCCGGTCGCGACGGAGGCCCTGGTCGGCCTTAAGACACAGGATGCGATCGAGCTCCCGACTCGGGAGATGCGAGTCAGCAGGCTGGGGGTACGGGACGGAGAAGCGCCACGTATAGATCGGCGGATAAGCCTCCAGAAACTGATTTGCCTCGTCTAGCGTCGAATCCCGCCCGCCACAGCACCTTGATCGGCCGATCCTGGAACGTATGAAACAGCCGTTCAGCCCGCTCTTTGACCTGCGGCGAGTGCCCGAAGAGCGCCGCGACGCCGGCCCAGATGGATGGCCGCGATGAGCACAAGGCTAGGAAGGACGGAGCCCCTCGACTCGCCCCGTTACGCGGGGGCCGGCGCGCCCAACACCTCGCGGACCTTCTCGATGAGCACCATCGGCGTAAAGGGCTTGGCCAGGAAGGCCATCCCACTCTCCAGCACCCCATGGTGGGTAATCTCGTCTCTGGGGTAGCCGGAGATATACAGGACCTTGATGGAGGCGTTCGCTGCAGCCAGGCGCCGCGCCAGCTCGCGCCCGCTCATCCCCGGCATCACCAGATCGGTCAGCAAGAGATCCACCGGCACGTTGGACTGTTCCACAACCCGAAGCACCTCGACGCCGTTGGATGCAACGATGACGGAATAGCCTTGCTGCTCGAGAATTCTCCGGGCCACGGCACGGAGCGCCTCCTCGTCTTCCACGAGCAAGACGGTCGGCGAAGCCGAGGGCGCGGCCGGAGTGCGACGGACTCCCGACAACGCGACCGGGGCCAGCAAGCTCGGCAGGTACACCGTGAACACCGTCCCCTCCTGCGGTTCGCTCGACATAGTGATCGCCCCTTGATGCTGGGTCAGCACTCCGTAGACCGTCGCGAGGCTCAACCCCTGGCCTTCCCCGAACGGCTTGGTCGTAAAAAACGGTTCGAAACATCGGGCCTGCGTTTCCGCATCCATGCCGCACCCCGTATCGAAGACCGACAGGACGGCATAGGAGCCGGGAGGCACAGCTTCTCCCGCTTCCTGGACCAGGACCCTGGCCGTCCGGAGGCTCAGCTTGCCCCCGTGGGGCATTGCGTCGCGGGCATTGGCGACCAGGCTGAGAATCACGTGCTCCATCTGCGCGAGGTCCGCTTTGACCAAGCCTAGGTCTTCAGCCAGGGTCATGGCGAGCTGCACCTGCTCTCCCAGCAGGCCCTTGATTGTGGGCGTGAGGCGCGTCAGCAGGGCATTGAGGTCCAGTTCGTCGGGCTGGGTCACTTGATTGTGGCCGAACGCCAGCAAGCGCTTGGTCAGGGCCACGGCTCGCTCGCCGGCCTCCTTGATCTCGTTCACGCCAGCCCATCGCGGATCCCCCCGATCCAGATCCTCCAGTAACATGGCGCTGTGGCCGGCGATCACGGTCAGGAGGTTGTTGAAGTCGGCGGCGATGCTGCCGGCGAGCCGGCTCACGGCTTCCATTTTTTGCGTTTGCCGCGTCTGGGTCTCCATCGACTTACGTTCGGTGATATCGCGCAAGGACCCGGCGATGCGCACCACTTCGCGCTTCGCATTCCAGACCGCCTGCCCGCGGAGATTGAACCACCGCACCGGCCCCAGCTTCGTGCGCATCCGGCATTCCTCGTCGAAGGGTATCTCCCGCTCGATGTGGCGCCGCAGGCCGTCCATCACCCGATCCCGGTTCTCGGGCAGGAGGCAGAGCGTCAGGCTGCGCAAGACGGGCTCAAACTCCTGTTCCTCGAATCCCAGGAGTTCCTTGAAGCGGGGCGAATACCACACCGGCGTCTGCGGATCGTACCAGCGCCCCCCCGGGGCCACCTTGGCATCCCACAGGCCGTCCCGCGAGCCCTGCACCGCCAGATCGAAGGCTTCCCGACGCTCCGCCAGTTGCGCCTCCGCCAGCTTCCGCGCCTGGTGGCCCGCCGCCACGCGCTCGACCACGGCCAGGCGGAGCGCGAGGACCGCCTGATCGATCGGCTTGGCCAGGTAATCGTCGGCGCCGGCGGCCAGAATCATCGCCAGTTCCTGAGCCTGAGTCCGCGTCGTCATCACGACGAGCACGCTCTGATCGCCCTGCGGCAATTGTCGGATCCGGCGACAGAGATCGAGGCCATCCGCGCCCATGCCCGGCAGATCACGGTCCAGGACGATCAAGGGGGCCAGTCGGTTCCGGCAGACTCCCCAGGCCGACTCGGCATCCTGAAATACGGTCACTTCGTGGCCGTGATCCTGCAACGTCTGTTGGATCTGACGGCTCATACTTGGGTCGTTGTCCACTAAGAAAACATGCATGGCTTCCCTCAACGACAAGCCCCCTTAGCCACAACTGGGTGGAAACTTCTTCGGAGCGCCATTGTAGGAAAATCCCCCGCCTACTGCAACTCATTGAGCGAAACAGGAATCGCTCATCCCGAACGGCGAACCGAGCGCCACCGGCGCACCGCAAGAACCGCGGCAACGCTCATCAGCGAAACCCAGGTCAGGTGGATCAGCCCCTCGTGGATCATGCCCGCGAGGCGGTGCCATTCATCGCCGAGGAGATAGCCCAGCCAGAGAAAACTCAGGGACCAGAGCAAGCCTCCGCTGTAGGCAAAAGCGGCAAAGACCGGAAACGGCAGACGGGATGAGCCGGCCACAAAGGCCGTGAGGTGCCGGAGGCCCGGGACGAAGTACCCGAGCAGAAGTCCGTACTTCCCGCGAAGCCGGTACCAGGCCTGCACCGCTTGCAGCCGCTCCGCATCGAGTCCCACCCGCGGGCCCAACGAGCCGGCGAGGGACTGGCCGAGCGTCCGCCCTACCCAATAGCTGAGGCTGATCCCGCAGGCGCTGCCCAAAACGGCTGCGGCGAGCGTAGGCCCAGCCGCCAACCGATGCGCAAACGTCAGGGAGCCGGCAAACAGGAGCAGCGTTTCATCCGGAATTGGGAGCCCCACGATCCCCAGCATGAGCAGCAGGAACAGGGCCGGGTATTCGTAGCGGGTAATCCAGTCGATAAACAGGGCCTTCGCATCCATGATTAGAGAAGACCTGATGGCATATAGCTTATGGCAAGAGGCTGCGTGCGATTCCGGCCATCAGCCATAGGCCATCAGCGCTTATCCGACGGCCACCGGCGTGCCCAGCGTGGCGGAGCGGTAGGCCGCTTCCGCCATGGCCACGGCGCGCAGACCGTCCTCCCCGGACACAGGCATCGGGGTCTTGTCCTTCAGGCTGCGCGCAAAGGTCTCCAGGACGATCTCGATCGTCGGGCGATCCGGCACGGACCCCACGTCCACCACCTGCCACCCCTCGACCCTGGTCAGGATGCCGGGGCCCACGTCCGCGATCAACTGTCCCTTTTGCCCGATGGCTTCCGCGCGGCAGAGGCGCCCCCCGGAGACACGAGACAGCTCGACAAAGCACCCGGCGCCGGACGCCAACGTGAACCGAACTTGCGCCAGGTCTTCGACTTGCTTAGTGTGCAGTCTGGCCGTCTCGGCCCGCACCTCGACCGCTTCCTGGTCGGTCAGGTACCGGAGCAGGTCAAAGTGGTGGATGCCGATCTCCAGCACCACTCCGCCGCCAGCCTTGTCCTTCTGATCCAACCACGCATGAGGCGGCCGCTCCGCCCGCATGCACAGGGAGAAATATTCTACCTGCCCGATCGTCGCCAACTGTTCGCGCAGCCGGCGCAGGACCGGAGTAAAGCGGAGCGTCTGGGCGGTCATGAGCGGAACCCCCGCCACCCGCGCCGCCTCCACCATCTCCTTGGCCTCGGCGGTCGAGCGGGCCAAGGGCTTCTCGATCAAGAGGGCTTTGCCCGCATCGGCCGCGGCCAGGCAGATCTCCCGATTGAGCGACGGAGGCGTCACAATCAAGACCGCCTGCACGTCGGAGCGCCGCAGCAGGTCCCGCCAGTCGGCACAAAATGGAACGCCATGGTCGTTGGCAAATCGCTCGCCCGCCTGGGCATCCTGACGCGATACGGCCGCCAGCCGGCAGCCGGGCACCCCGTCCAGAAGATGCTTGGCATAACGGGCACCGTGACGCCCCAAGCCGATCAACCCCATCCCGATGCTCACAGGCCCTCCTTAACCGCCGCCCCTTCCTCAACAACAGAGGCACTTCCATTGGGGTTTGGCCCCTGTAGGAGTACGCCAAGACCGTTGAAAAATCAACCGCGTCAGCCTCAAGTTCTCGGTACGCCAAACCGATGAGAAGACAGGGCGATGTGAGTCCTGCGCCCGTCAGTCAGGCGGACGGAAGACGGTGGCCGATCCGGAGGTCCGCCGCCCTCTTAGACCGACCCCGAGCAACCATCAAGATCGCGCAAGATCGAGATCGAAGGAGGCGCCGTGCGGGTCCTGATTGCTGAAGCAGACACGGTCGCGCGCCGCGTCTTGGAGACCGCCCTGACCCAATGGGGCCATGAGGTCACCGGCTGCGCCGACGGCGTCGCGGCCCTCCAGCTGCTGATCGGCGCCGCTCCCTTCGACTATGCCCTGCTGGATTGGAGCCTGGCCGAATGCGATGGTCCGAAAATTTGCCGGACGGTACGAAAGCAGTCCGCTGCGCCGACCTACTTGCTTGTCCTGTGCAAGCCGGACGCGGACCAAGCCCCCCTGGCTGCGCTGGAGGCGGGCGCCGACGATGCCCTCCCCAAGCCGGTGGATGCCAACCAGTTACAGCTCCGCCTCCACGCCGGGCAGAGCGTCTTGGAGCTGCGCAAGGAACTGGCCGCAGCGCAGGAGACGATCCGCGTCAAGACTCTGCAGGATCCGGTGACCGGCCTGTGGAACCGCGAGGCCCTGCTCGACAACATGGCCCGCGAGTCGGAACGGGCCAGGCGCGACGGGGCTCCGCTCGGCTGCGTGGTGCTCGACGTGGACGATTTTCGGCTCGTGAACGATACCCTCGGGCGGCTCGCCGGGGACGGAGCCCTGCGCCAAGTGGGCCAGCGTCTCCACCGGTCCCTGCGCTCCTATGACATCCTGGGCCGCTATGGCGGCGACCAATTCCTGGCCATCTTGCCCGGCTGTGACGAGGCGGCCTCGCGCGCGCTGGCGGAACGGCTGCGCACCTCGGTCTGCGCGCAGCCGATCGCGTTGAACGAAGGCACGATCCGCATCACCCTCAGCGTCGGCGTCGCCGCCGCGGGCGGGATGCAGGAGCGGGGCACGGCCGACGCGCTCGCCCGTGCGGCCGAAGCGGCCTTGTACAAGGCCAAGCAGCCGGGGCAGCACAGTCTGGCGATGGCCACGAAAGGCGCGTGGCTGAACATCTCGACCTGAGGAGTCATTATGAAGCGCGTCCCCTTGGATGAGGCCGAGCCGGGCATGGTCCTGGCGAAGCCCGTCACCAATCAGACCGGCGTGACGGTCCTCCCCGCCGGGACCGAACTCGACCAAGAGCTGCTGAAGCGGCTCGATCGGATGAACCTCACCGCCGTCTACGTCGAAGGCGCCGCCAGCGCGGCCGAAGCCAAGAGTCCGGCCGACTTGGAACAGGACCTGAACCAGCGGTTCCGGAAGGTGGCCGGCGATCCGACTCAAGTCATGATCCGCGAGGCCGTCCGGCGTCACGTACAAACCGCGCAGCAGGCCGTCCATGCGGAAGCCCCCTCCGCAGGAGGAGCCGCATGAGCAGCCTCATTACGACGGCCCCGCCCGATCCCGCGGCCATCAAGCGGCAGATTGAAAAAATGGGCGAGCTGCCCACCTTGCCGCACGTGGTGCAGAAGATCGTCCTGATGAGCAACCGCTCGGACACGTCCGCCGAGGATCTCGGCACGATCATCGAAAAGGATCAGGTGCTGGCCGCCAAGGTGTTAAAGCTGGCCAACTCGCCGTTCTACGGATTTCCCGCCCGCATCGCCTCGGTCAGTCATGCGGTGGTGGTGCTCGGGCTGAACGTCGTGAAGGGGCTGACGCTGGGCGCCACGGCGTTCGATATGATGAAGGCGGCCGGCATGGAGCAGCTCTGGCGCCATTCGCTCGGCGTGGCGATGATGGCGCACATTTTGGCCGCGCGCGCCGGGATGAAGAACCCGGAGGAATTGTTCGCCGCCGGCCTCCTGCACGACCTGGGCAAGGTCGTGCTGCAGGCCAAGCTGCCGGAGTTGGGCGCGCAGGTCGAGCGGACCTTCAAGCAGAGCGACGCGCCGCGCACGCAGGTGGAGCAGGAAGTCCTGGGCCTGACCCATGCGGACATGGCCGGCTGGCTGGGCGACATGTGGCACTTGCCGATCACGCTCAAGGATCCCATGATGTTCCACCACCAGCCCGTCCTGGCCCGTGACGCGGAGGCGCAGACCGCGGTCGTGCACGTAGCCGACGTGCTGGTCAAAGCGATGGGCTGCGGAGATTCGGGCGACGATCTGGTGCCGCCGCTCAACCAGAAAGCCTGGAAGCTCATGAACCTGGACGAGGCGGGGCTGGACGAGTGTCTCCGCAAAGCCGCCCAAGAGTTTGTGACCATCGACGACTACCTATGACGACCGTTGCGACCATCGCCGGCAAGTTCCGGCCAACCAGCCCGGCCGCGGTGAGTCGATCGCCGGGACGCCGACAAAACGTCCCGACGGAGGAGTGAGGCATGAAGCGCGTGCCATTGGCGGAAGCCACGCCGGGCATGATCCTGGCCAAACCGGTCGCCAGTCTGGCCGGGCAACTGATCGTGCCTTCCGGCAGGTCGCTGGACGTGTCGCTGATCGCCAGTCTGCTGGACTTGGGACTGACCTCGGTCCACGTCGAGAATTGTCCCGGTGAGGAAGGAGAGCCGGTCAAATCGGTCACGGAGTTGGAACAGGCCCTCGATCATCGGTTCAGGCGAGTGGCCGACGACCCAGACTTGGCACGTATGCGGGAGACCATCCGACGCCATCTCCGCGCCTTGCACCGCACGACCGCGTGACCGGAGGGAACGACTCAGCCATGCCGACCGTCACCCCCACAGAGATCCGGCGTCGTATCGAGAAGGTCGGGGATCTCCCGACCTTGCCCCTTGTGGTGCACAAAATTGTCTCGATCAGCAACCGGCCCAATTCCTCGGCCGATGAGATTGCGCAGATCATCGAGAAGGATCAAGTGCTGGCCGCGAAAGTCCTGAAGCTGGCGAACTCGCCCTATTACGGGTTCCCGAAGCGGATCGGCTCCGTCAGCCATGCGGTCGTGATTCTCGGACTCAACGTCGTGAAGCGGATGGCGATCTGCGCCTCCGTCTTCGATATGATGATGGCCGCCGGGATGGACCAACTCTGGCGCCACTCCTTGGCCGTCGCCATGACCGCCCATACCCTGGCGACGCGCGCCGGCCTGCCGCATCCGGAAGAGGTTTTTGTGGCCGGCCTGCTGCATGACCTCGGGCAAGTCGCCCTCTACGCGAAAGCGCCGGATCTGGCGGTGCAAGTCGAGCGGACCCTCCTGGGGAGCGACCTGTGGCGGACGGAGGCCGAGCAGGAGATCCTCAGCCTGACCCACGCCGAGATGGCCGGCTGGTTGGCCGACCACTGGAGCCTCCCCGTTTCGCTCAAAGAGCCCATGATGTATCATCACCAACCCACACTCGCGCGGGATGCCCCGCTGCAGACGGCGATCGTCCACGTCGCGGACATCCTGGCCAAGGCGATGGGCTGCGGAGCCGTGGACAACCAACCGGTCTCCCCCCTCTCGCCGAAGGCATGGAAGCTGGTCAAGCTGGACGATGCCGCGCTCACCGCCTGCGTCGACATCGCGGCGCGCGACTTTGAGATGATCGACGACTTGCTGTGAAATGACTATAACGGCTACAACAGCACGGCGCGTGCTTCTCCTGCACAGCGACCCGGACGAAGCCTCGATGCTGGTCGGCATCCTCGGGAAGGCTGGCTTTGACCTCCAGACCGGCGATGGGACCAACCTCGCGATGGACGAGTTGTTTCACCACCCCCCGACCCTGGTTCTGGTGGCGGATGGAGCCGGCGGTCGCTCCGTGGAAACCTTGGTGCGCGAGCTCAAAGCCGATCCGCTCCTCGGACGCCTCCCCATCGTCGTCCTCATCCGCGAAGTCCGCGTGGACGATGTGGACTGGGGGGCGCTGGCCGTGGACGATTACATCACGGTGCCCTACCGGCCGTCCGATGTGGCGCGACGGCTCCGGCTCTGTCTGAGCCGCATGGCCCGCTCCTTGGATGCGAACCCCCTCACCCATCTCCCCGGGAACACCTCCATCCTCTACGAAACCACCCGGCGCATCGAAAGCGGCCGCCCCTTTGCCCTGGCCTACCTGGACGTGGACAATTTCAAGTCGTTCAACGACCGCTACGGCTACGGCCGCGGCGACGAAGTGTTGGTGGTGACCTGCCGCCTGCTAACGACGGTGGTCAGCGAGCTGGCCGGGACCGAGGGATTCGTGGGCCACGTCGGCGGCGACGACTTCGTATTCATGAGCGATCCCGCGACGATCGACGCCGCCTGCCAGACGGTCATCAAGCGCTTCGATCTGGTCATTCCCGATTTCTACGACCGGGAGGACCGCCAGCGCGGCTACATCGACTCGGTGGACCGCAAAGGGAACCACGAGCAGTTCCCGCTCATGACATTGTCCATCGCCGTGGTCACGAACGAGTTCGCCCCCATCAAGCACCCCGGCGACGTCAGCATGATCGTCTCCCAGTTGAAGAAACACGCCAAGGCCATGCCGGGCAGCGTCTACCTGAAGGATCAGCGTGTCAGCGATCGGCCGACGTAGCGGCCCGGACTGCGACCGCCCCCAGTAGGATTTCTCCCCTCTGTTACGGTATGATCGCCCCGATGCGACACCACCCTGATGCATGGACCAGCCGGTTGCCGATCGTTCCGACCTCCGGACGCCTCTCGCTGACGCTCGCCGTCGGCTGCGTCTGCCTCGGCTTGGCCGGCTGCGCGGCCGAGATCCAGAAAACCATCGTGGTGCAGCCGGTGGAGTCCAAGCTCACCGCCTACAACTCCGTGGAAATTCCGGAGCCCAAGAACCCCGCGTCCCCGGCCGAAATCACCCACGACTTCCATGAGAAGCTGTTGCTGAACATCGGGACGATGGGCAAGTTCCGCCGGGTCGCCGCCTCCATCACGACGGCCAACCAGCAGACCGTCGTCATCCAGACCACCATCACCAAGTGGGACACGGGCAACCGATTCCTGCGTTGGATGGGCGCCGTGACGGAACTCGTCGGCGGGATTTACGAATCCTACGCGAAACAACAGATCGGCACCGTGTCCGGCACGGTGGGAGACGGATACCTGCTCGTAGATGTGCAATTCGTGGACAAGAACGCGAAGCAAATTCTCGGCAAGCTGACCATCAAGGCCCTGGCGGATTCGCCGGACAGCTACCGCGCCGCCGAGGATCGGGCGGTGGACGCGCTGCTCGCCTATATGAAGACCCGCCTCTAAATGACCGCGCCGACCAGGCGGAACCGCTCGACATCCACCAACCCCCGGTCCGTGATCTTCAGCGAGGGAATGACGGGCAGGGCCAGGAAAGAGAGCTGGATGAACGGCTCTTCCAATGGACAGCCCAGAGTCTTGGTGAGCCCGCGCAACCGTTCGAGTGCCGCCGCCACCTCTTGCGGCGCCCGGTCGCACATGAGCCCGCCGATCGGAAGCGGCAAGGTCTCGAGGCTCATCTCATCCAGCGCGACCACGATGCCCCCATCGATCTCGCGCAGACGGTTCAGCGCCGCCGCCATGACCCGGTCGTCCGTTCCGACCACGATCGCATTGTGGGAATCGTGGTTGATCGAGGTGGCGATCGCGCCCCGCTGCATCCCGAAGCCTTGCACGAACCCCACCGCACGACGCCCCGTGCCGCGATGGCGCTCGAAGACGGCGATCTTCAGCACGTCCTGTGACAGCTCGCCGCGCACTAACCCGTCCGATACCGACAACGAGGCCTCCAAGGCATCCGTCAGAATCTGCCGTCGCCGGACGCCGATCACCCGAACCCTTTCTTGCGCTGAGCCGGAGACAGCTGGAACCTGAAAGTCGTCGGCTGTGCAGGCGGCGAGACGCACGTTGGGGCCATGGCCGGCCAAGGTCTGGGTCTGCGAGGAACGGGCGGCTGTTTCCAGTGCGGCCGGCTCCACGAGCCGGCCGCGCTTGTACACCGCCTCGACCGTCAGGCCGGAGGACCAGCGGCCAGGCTCCCTCGGCCGGACCAAACAGATATCCGCCAGGAAACCCGGGGCCACCACGCCCCGATCCTCCAGCCCAAAGGCCCGTGCCGCAGCGAAGCTGGCTGCGCGAAAGACAACCTCCGGCTTGTGGCCGGCGCGGAGCGCCTTGTCCGCGATCCAGTTGATGTGGCCTTCGCAGGCGATATCGGCGGGATTGCGGTCGTCGCTGCAGAGGCCGATGACAGCCGACGAATAGTCGTCCAGTAAGGGCAAGAGCGCGTCGGCATCCTTGGCGCAGGATCCTTCCCGAATCAACACGTGGAATCCCTTCTGCAGTTTCTCCCGGGCTTCGTCCAACGTCGTGGATTCATGACAACTGTGGATGCCCGCCGCGCCGTAGGCGTTCAGATCCTGGCCCCGCAAGCCCGGGCAATGGCCGTCGCGCCGCCGGCTCTGGAAGGCCAGCAGCTTGCGCAACACGTCCGGCTCCCCGGCCAGGAGTCCCGGGTAGTTCATCATCTCGGCCAGGCCCAGCACGCGCGGATGGCCGCCGAGGACCGTCAGATCGTCGGCGTGCAGTTCCGCCCCGCTGGTTTCCAGCTCCCGTTCGGGGCTGGTGGAGGGCACACAGCTGGACAGCATCACGAAGACGTCTAAGTCCAGGCCCTCGGTCGCCGCCAAGGCCCAGCGCAAACCTTCAACGCCGCGGACATTCGCGATTTCGTGCGGGTCCCAGATGACGGTGGTCGTGCCTGAGGGCAGCACAACCTGCTGAAAACGGGCAGGGGTCAGGAGACTGCTTTCAATATGGACGTGGGCGTCGATGAAGCCGGGCACCACCGTGAGGGAGGAGCCGTCCAGCTCGCGCCGGCCCCGATAGACCTGCTGGGTGCCGACGATCCGCCCGCGGTAGACCGCCACATCCCCGGACAAAAACGCGCCGGTGTAAACGTCCAGAAAACGGGTGTGCTTGATCACGAGGTCGGCCGGCTCGATCCCTCGCGCCACGCGGATGTGGGCGGCGAGTTCCTCGGGCGTCCGGTAGGCGGTTTTGCCGACCATGGGGTCTTCGCTCCGATGCGCGTGCGCTCACCATACTGGCTCCGCGCGCATCGGTCAAGGCATGGTCGCTTCCCTCCGGCTCGGGATTCTGCTACACATGGCTTCGACCCGCACGCCGGAGGGACACCATGAGGCTCCTGCACAAGATCCTTGCTTTTCTCGTAACCTTCACGCTCCTATTCGCCCTCCTACGTGCGACGGAGCACTTCAACCGCCACATCCTGATGGATGAACTGCAGGAGCTGGGCGGCGTGCCCTGGCTCTATTCCGTCATCGGCGTGATCTTCAGCATCCTGGCGGCCTTCGTCATCCAGACGGAATGGGAACACTTCAACCGACTGGTCGAAGCCATCCGGGACGAGGTCAGCGCGCTGGAGCAACTGTGGCTCTTTTCCTCACACTTTCCGGAATCGCTCCGGGAGCAGACGCACCAAGCCGTCCACACCTATCTCCGGAACACGATCGACCGGGGCCTGCCGCATGACGCCCCGGACGGCGCGTTGCAACCGGACGAGCAGGCCCTCGCGGCACTCCGCGACGCAGTGTTCGCTCTCGGCTCCACCCCCGAACTCATGGCCACGGCGTTCGCCATCTTCGCGGACCTGGTCAAGCACCATGGAAGCCGTCTGTACTATGCCTCCAACCGCGTCCCGCCCATCTTGCGCCGCACAATTCTGTTCGGGGCCAGCTTGATCATCCTGTTCTCGTTTTTCATCGGCGTGAAGAACGTTTGGCTGGATTACCTCTTTTCCGGCGGCCTCGCGCTCCTGACCTGTCTGGTGTATCTGGTGATGGACGACCTGGACCAGCCCTTGCGGCCCGGCATCTGGCACGTGACCACGAAAGACTATCAGCGGCTGCTGCGCAAGGTAGAGGCCGGCGCTGCGCCGCTCGGGCCCGTCGTCCAAGCCTGAGACGGATCGCCCCTCCACGATCATTAGACAGAGCTGCCGGTCTTCTTGCTGGAATAGGCGACTCTGGCCTGGGGGGATGGATGGGTCATGCCGGTTGAGGCCAACCGGCCGAGGAGGGGCCCCCGGATGGCTAGGATAGGATGCGAGGAAACCCTGCAGGCGAAGCTCAGGTCAGCACTTGGGCCCTGAAGAATCGATGTATCGAATGGCCAGACCCTTGAGCGACTTGACCTCCACGTCGTAGGGCACTGCCCCTCCTCCGTATGCCGGATACCCGCCGTAATAGCCCATGCCGTAGGGGTAAGGCCCGTACATCATTCCGCCGTAGCCAAATCCGCCGTACCCGAAGGGCCCGCCCATCATCATGCCCGGCTGATAGGTGACTTGATGCTGGATTTGCTCTTCCGGCTTAGCAAAGACGACGGCATCGGCCCCGAGCCCGGCGGCTTTTTCCAACATGTTCTGCTGCATAGCCCCGTACCCGGACGACGTGTCCTCGACACGCAGCTCCGCCAGGGCCACGTGCGGACAGGCCGGGACCTGTTGCAACACCTCGACGTCTTCCACGGACCGTTTCGGCGGGAACTGCTGACTGGTGAGCCGGACCATGTCCACACTGGTGCACCCGGCCAGCGCCAGCATCAGGCCCAGGACTAAAAGTCTGTGAGATCGGCAGTAGATGGTCTTCATCGCAACGGTCAAAACCGATTCAGGAGTTGTTGTTTCTTCTCCCGGTACTCGTCCTCGGTGACGAGGCCCCGCTCTTTCAGCCGTTGCAGCAAGGCCAGCGAGTCTTCAACAGACACACCCGAGGAGGAACCGGCGGAGGGCCCTGCCTGGGTCTCCCCGGCCTTGGCCGGCGGCGCCGGCGGTTTGGGGCCAAGCGCAGCCAGCAGGAACGGCTTGATATCGATGGTGATATCCGGTACCCCCGAGGCGACCAGACGCCCCTGCAAGCCATAGCGCCGAGTGACCGTTTGAAACTCTCCCGGCGCCACGGCATAGAACGGCGGATAGGCATAGAGCGGCTGGTCCCACAAGAGCGCCCGGACGCCTGGAAGCGTGACCGGGAACCGGTAGTTGGCCAGCAGCACGTGCAGCCGCTCCCCTTCGATATAGCAGGCGCCGGTCGTCAGTTCGCTGACCTCCGACGACGATCGACGGGTCAACGCGAACAACACCCAATCATCCGGCCCGGCCTTGGCGAAGGCCTTGGCTAAGGTCTCGCTCAGGTAGGCTGTGTCCTCGGCGGTGAACGCTTCCGCCGGCGTCCCCTTCGAGGACAGGAGGGGAAAGGCCTCCTCGATGCGCTGCACGCGCAGACCGCCCAACAGGAGCGCCCAGTCCTGTTGGCTCAGCGTAAACGGATGGGCGAAGGACCGGCGATCCGGACCGGCGGCGTGGCTGCGGGCCTGCAGACGGACGAACCGGTCTGCTTCTTCGCACTGACCGCAGACGATCCGGGCCGGCGGCGGCCCGGCGCAAGCCTGAGCAAGGCACGACACAAACGCGAGGAGGAGCAGCGATCGCCTGCGCATCGTTACAACGCGAAGTCGATGCCGGTGAAAAACATCTGCCCGACCACGTCTCGTCCGTTGGTCCCCGTCGCCCTGGTCCGAAACCAGTTGTATTCCGTATGCCAGGCGACGTCCGTGCGGGCCGACTGGTGAATGTAATAGCGGGTCATCCAGGTGTGCGAGTCGACGTTGTTGTAGTTTCCTTGGAACGAGCGGAGGCCTTGCTGCTCGTTGCGGACCAAATCGTACCGGTAGAGGAGCAGCCAGCCGGGCGTGCCGAAGAAAGGCAGCTCGGTGGGATACCAGTCCAGCTCGGCGAACCCTCCGTTCCACACGGCATCCTGCCTGGGCCCCTGCCCGGCGGTATTGGCGATGAGGTCCTTGCTGTCCCTGGCATGGATGATGGACCCAAAGAGGTTCCATTGTCCATCGAAGGTGGTGCTGGCATCCAGCGCCACCCGGCTGAAAGTCTTGCCCGTCCCCGACGTGCCGCCACTGCCGCCGGCGGCATTATTCTGCCCCGCCGGCACCAGCGGGTTCGCCACGGTGGGGGAGTCTCCTTGCCACCAGGAGATCCCGATCCGATGGCCGCTGACGATCCCGTATCCGTCGAAGGATTGCGTCGCGTGGCCGTAGAAGATCATGTTCCGCCCGCCGCCGTTGCCGAAGGGCCCGGTGGTCGAAAAGGCGTTCAAAGAATAACGGAAGTAGCCGTTGGTGCCCGAGGTGGGCTTGATTCCGGCCAGCTCCAGGCCGTTCATCCCTTGTTGAAGCGACGACATGGTGGAGTTCCCGTAGCCACTGCTGATTCGGCTGTTGGCCGGAAAATTGGCCGAGGTATAGGGATTGCCCGCCCGATAGTTGTAGAACACGATCGGCGTGTTGAACTGGGTGGGGTTCCGGAACGCGCTGAAGGGAAGTTCGGGTTCATACTTGCCGACCTTGACGTTCATCAGATAGCTGGTTGCGTCCCCGCCAAGGAAACGCTGCAAGTTGTTCAGCCGGACGAAGGCATTCGGCAGATCGGAACCGGTCGACGCCGCGCCATAATTCGCGCTGTTGAGATTGGGCGCATAGATAATGCCGTAGCTGGTGTCCTTCGCCAAAACGCCGTACGAAAGTAGGTTAAGAGTCTTGAATCCGAAACTGCCGTTGGTGACCTCGCCCCCGTTTTTTCCGTCCGGCCCGATGGACAGGCTCCGGTAGCCCACCTGGGTCCGCAAGGACACCGGCCAGTAACCCATGTTAATGCTCTCGTGCTCCGGGAGATCGTTCTCCCCGCCCATCTGATAGCCATGGTCCCGGAACAGGTTGCCGAAGTCGTTGAGCTTCGGGAACCCCGGCACGTGGCAGACGTTGCAGGCGAAATTGTATTTGCGCGCGAAGGCCGGGATGGCATCCGCCTTCGGCGCGAGCAGGCTCCACTCGTAGCTCAGAAAGGCGATCAGGCCGAAGACGATGACGATGAGGCTGCGTCGTTTCAACATGCGTATGATCACGGCGTCAGCCCCTCCGTCGAAGGATGCCGAACTCAGGGCAGGATGGACCTGCTGTGTGCCTCATCATTTAAACGTACAGAGGCTCCGCAAATAGGCGATGATCTTCCAGGCCTCGATCTCTTTGAGTTTCCCGCTATGCACCATATCGACCATGGCCGTGCCGGGGACGCCATGGTCCAAGGTCCAGAACAGTTCCCCATCGGTTCGCACTTCATGCATCTTGCAGTTGGTGAAATCGGCGGGCGGGTGCTGGTAGAGCTTTTTGCCGGCCGGCCCGTCGCCCTTGCCCCCCTCGCCATGACAGTGGATGCAGGCCCCCTTGCCCTCGAAGAGTCGCTTGCCCTCCGCCACGATCTCCGGCGACGCGTTCTTGGCGTCGCCGAACGGCGCCTTCAGAGCCTTGGCTTCTTCCATCTTCTGGGGCGGGACCTTGGCACCCAGCGGATCATGCTTCATGCAGGACAGCGACAGGCCGGTTGAAGCCACGAGCAACAAAGAGCCAATGACTCGAACTGCTTGGCGAATCATGACGGCATTCCCCCCGTAGCATCCCATCCCGATTTCACCGAACCGACCGTGCAAGGATACCCGGATCGCCGAACCGGAGCAAGATTTCAAGAGCACCGAGGAGGACGGTGCCTTCTCAACGCAGATACCGCTCCACCACTTGCGCCTCGATCTTATGCCGCTGCTGCTCCAACTGATGCCGCTGCT
Organism: Nitrospira sp.; assembly: GCA_016873495.1. GTDB lineage: Bacteria > Nitrospirota > Nitrospiria > Nitrospirales > Nitrospiraceae > SYGV01. The sequence continues at coordinate 32,339 of VGXC01000027.1, forward strand.
GCCGCAGGTCGTCCAAGGCGCGCTCGTATTCCTGCTCGTGCCTGGTCCATTGTGCCAAGAGCTGGGCCTTGTTGTCCGGACGGGCCTGCACCTGCCGGAGCTGATCCAGGGCGAACCGAAAGTGCTCGCGCTGGACCTTCAACTGTTGCTGGTGCACCTGCCATCCGCTGAGGTCCAGCGCGCGAATCTCACGCAAGGTGGGATCCGAGGTCTCCGGCACTTTTTGCAGATCGGCGAGTTGCTTGTCCAAGCGATCAACGTTGGCATTCAACTGACCGAGGTGCCGCTCCAGCATGGTTACGACCAGGTCCGCCGGATGAGCCGCCTCGGGCTGCGGGGCCACTGCGGCGCAGCCCCAGCCAGCCAGCAGGAGGACCGCCGCCAGGGTAAGATAGATCCGCTCTCGCATAGCTGCTCCTTTCGTACTCGTCAGGGTGGCGAGCCGCCTCCATTGAGGCCGGCCGGCCCCCCGTCTTTGTATCGGATCGCGACGCCCGATTGGTACTGAAGATACTCCATCCGGTCCACCGGCGCCTGCACGTAGGTCCAGGGATCGAAAAAGAACGGCATCCCGCTCCCCATGCCGCCAAAGAGCGAATTGCCAAGCCCAGGGGCGTTCGTGGACTGATAGGTCTGGCCCAGTCCGGTGGATTCGATTAGATCGTACTTGCCCATGACGACGGCATCGGCGCCATACCGGCCGGCAGCGACGAGGATCTTCCCTCTCAGCTGATCCTCGTCCACATAATCTGAGTCGCTGGTGGCAACGAATCGCGCCAGGTTCACATGGGGCCGGACCGGTTCGGCCTCCAGGGCCGAGGGTGGCGCCCCGCCTAGGCGAGGGGGATAGGGTTCCAGCGACAACAGTTCGACCTGAACCGAGACGCAGCCGGTCAGCCATGCCAGGGCCATGAGCATTACGTAGCCGGAGCCTGTTCGAAGGTGTCGCATCGGGGGTTGCATCCTGCTGGATTCGCCGAGCCCCTGTCAAGGAACGAACGCACCCCGCTACAGCCAAGGCTTTCGGCCTACCTGTCATGAATTTTCCCTGTCCTGTCAAGGCTATGACGGATTCCGATCTGCACTAGCGCCAAACCCAAATCACCTCAAAACATCTAAGTCGCTGATATTGCAAGATTACTAAAGACCGCGACAAATCGCGTCTGGTGGCACGATTGATGCGTTGCCCTAGCGACACCAGTTTGGTTGACAGTGTTTCCTAACCGAAAGGAGCGTGTTATGTGGAACCGTACCGATGGCCTCCAGAAGCCTGGAGGAGACGGCTTTGCCCAGACGCAGGACACGACTGACCAGGACACGAATCTCTTTGCCAATGAAGGGGCGGATAGCCAGGTCATGGCATCCATCGCCAGGGGCATGGAGTTCAAGGGCTGTCTGCGGTACAGCGGAACGGTCCGCATCGACGGCAAGATGGAAGGGGAAATCATCACCGACGGCACCGTGCTGATCGGGCGGGGCGCCGTGATCTTCGCGCAAGTCCAGGCCCGCAAAGTGCTTTGCCTGGGGCAGATCACCGGCGACATTTTGGCCACCGAGAAAGTCCGGTTCCTGGCCCCGGCCGTGTTGACCGGCTCGGTCACGGCTCCCGTCGTGGCGATGGAAGAGGGGGTCCTGTTCAGCGGCACCTTGGATATGCGGCAGGCGGACCAAGCCTCGGCCAAGCCCACCGTGGTCAGGGAAGCGCCCAGGGACAGGGATCGGGAGGCTCTCCTGCTGGCCAATACTGGTAACGGCCGCGCAGTGGCCGCCAGCTAAGCGACACGCGAGCGATTGGGTGGCGGCGATGGGGCCCGAGGCGCCTGCGTCTCGCGGCCCCGATGTCGTGTGAGAAACGTGCGAAAGATGAGCGCGGAATCAGGCCGTATATGGCTGAGCAGCCGGCAGCCCGTCGACGAGCTGAGTCGGAATTACGAAGGGTCGTCGGAGGCCGTCCGCAAGGACGAGGCAAGCCCGACTAGAGAGAGGGTATAGATCAGCCACTTGGACGGGTCGAAATTGTACCAGCGGGGCCCGTTGCGGTAGTCGCTCTGATACGTATGGTGATAGTTGTGGTACCCCTCGCCGAACGTCAATAGGGACACCCACCAACTGTCCCGGCTGGAATCCGCCGCCCCATATTTCTGGCTGCCCCAGAGATGACAGACGGAATTGATGCAGAAGGTCGAGTTGAGCACGAAGAACGTCCGCCCCACCCCCGCTAACAGGAAGCAGCCCACACCGCCGCGCCACCCGTTGTAGAGATAGCCGACGGCAAACGGCAGCGCCAGTCCCGAGAGCACGATCGGCACGTACCACCGATATTGCCACATCACTACGGCGTCTTGCCGCAGGCGGCTCACGTACTTCTCGTCCTGATCGCGAAAGGGATCTTTCAACACCACCCAGCCGCAGTGACTGAACCAGAACCCCCGTTGGGCATTGTAGGGGTCTTCATCCTCGTCGCAACGGGCATGGTGCCGGATATGCGCGGCGGCCCATTTAAGCGCCGTGTTTTCCAAGGCCCAGCCGCCGGCGACGAGCAGCGCCCCCTTCACCCAATCGGGGCAGGTAAAGCTCCGGTGCGCCAGCAGCCGATGGTAGCCCACCGTGATCCCCAGGCCGGTCACCACATAGAGGAGACCGAACATGGTCCAGTCCACCCAACTGTACCCGACGAAGTAGCCGTATGCGGGCACCCCGACCAGCGCCACGAGGCAGACCAGGGCAAAGAGGAACGATGCGCCAACACTAATACGTCGCGGAGCAAAAGTAGTGATGGTGGAAGATGAGCTCATTGGGCTGAAGCCCCCCTAGGTATGTGTGCTCGAGAGACGAGTGGTGCGAGAACTGCGAGAGACGCGGGGGCGCCTCGTCACGAGGCGCCCCCGACACTATGTAAACGACGGGTGCGTTAGAAGCGGCCGCCGCGGCCGCCGCGGTCGCCGCCGCCGCCACCGAATCCGCCACGACCACCGCCACCACCACCGGAGCGCGGCTCCTGCGGCTTGGCTTCATTGACGGTCAGCGTCCGGCCACCCATCTGGGTCGCGTTCAACGCCGCGATCGCCTTCTTGGCATCCTCTTCAGTGGCCATCTCCACGAACCCGAACCCACGGGACTGGCCCGTGAACTTGTCCGTGATCACGCGCGCCGATTCGACGGTGCCGTGCGGCGCAAACAGCTCACTAAGCTGCTGCTCGGTTGCGGAATACGGTAAGCCACCCACATAAATCTTCGAACCCATTGGGGTCCCTCCTCGCTAATGATATTGTCTTGGACTCGAGAAAAAAAGCACGATAGGAAGGAGCGGGCCGAAGGCGCGACACATGCAGGCGACTTGGTCTGGCTTCCGATCAGATTCCCGGGGCAAAACAACATCGGTTCCGGGCCTTGCTATTTGATGCTACAGTGCCAGGCCCTAACATTGCAGCGTCCTCACCGTACCACAGGTAAGCCGGGAACGCAAGCACGAACCCGTTTCGCCCACTCTGGGCAACTACTCCCTCAGCGGCGCTCCCCGGTCTGCGCCTGGCGGACCTGCCGCGTCAGCTGATGGCACTCCAGAAAATGGCCGATCTGGACCCCGATGGAACTCAACATCTGCAACAGATCCTGATCCGGCTGCCGGACGTCGTGGCTGAAGAACTCCAGCACGCCCAGCACCCGTTCCCCGCTCAGGATGGGAAAGGCGAAGGCGCCGTGCAGGCGCGCCTGCTCCGCCATCGGCGCGCGGGGGAAATTGCTGTCCCGCGTGACGTCGGAAATCCAGGCCGGCTTTTTCGACGCCCAGACCCGGCCGGGCAAGCCGATGCCGGGGGAAAAGGCCGTGCCCCGGCTGGCCGTTTCAAAGGCCGGAACCGTGTCGGCCGGCCCATGCCAGAATTCGACGAACTCCAGCTGGTTCGCCGCCTCGTCCACCGTCCACATAAGCCCCACCGCCCAGTTCAGACCGACGCAGATCGTTTCCAGGATGCGGGGCGCCGCGTCGTCCAAGGTGGCGGACTCGGCCAGGACTTTCGTCACCGCATACTGCGCCTCCCGGCGGCGCTCGACCTTGGTCCGCTCGGTGATATCCCGCAAGGCCATCAACGCGCCGATCAGCTTGCCGGCGTCGTCCCGGATGGGCGACATCGTCCCTTCCACCATCACCTCGCGGCCCTGCTTGGCCACCAAAACAATGGGGGGCAGCGACTTGGCCGTTCCATGAAGCGCCGGCTCGATCAGGCTATGCAGCGGCTGATCGGCTTTCCCCTGCTTGAAAGTAATAGCCTCGTGGATTTTCTTGCCCAACAATTCTTCCGGACTCCAGCCGATCAGCGCTTGGGCCGCACGGTTCACGGATGTCACGAGGCCGGTCTGGTCGGTCACGAGGACGGCATCGGCCGTGCTGGCCAGGGTGGCGGCCAGTTGCGCTTCGTGCTTGAGGATGCGGGCCCATTCCATGCGCAAACGTATAGAGGTCCAGAAGAGCAGGGCCAACAAGGGCAGGCCCACGGCGGCGGCGGCCGCCCCCACCTCGCCCATGAGGCCATAGATGGGCTTGAGCACGTCTTTCCGCGCCACGTGCACGAGCACGCCCCACTGGAGACCGGGGAACCGCCCATAGCCTTCGGTCCTGGCATAACCGGTCACGACTTTCACCCGCCGGGGAACGTGGTCCTCCTCGACATAGCCGTCAGAAGCGGTCGATGCAAGCAGCAGCGCGGAGGCCTGCCCGCGTTGCACCAAGTTTTCCCGGTCCGCCCGGCCCAGGGAGGAGTCGAACAGCAGCGACCCGTCCTTAGCCAGCAACCGCCATTGCACCTCGCCGCTGATCCCCCGGTCCAGTTGGAACAGGCGGATCGTCCGCCCAAACACTCCCTCCATCACCGGCAACCCGACGCGCAGGCTCACCGCGCCCAGGAACTTGCCCTCCGCGCCTTTGATCGGGGCCGTAAACGAGAGCGCCACGGCCCCGCCGGCTTCGGGAGAAAACTTGACGTCTTCCACCAAGACCTCGTCCTTCTCCCGCGCCGTCAGGAACCAACGGTCCTTGCTGCGATCCTGCCCGACGTGTTGCAGATCGGTGGCCGCCACCAACCGGCCGCCTGCATCCGTCACACCCATCCAGAGATAGGCTGGGTGGCCCTGCTGCCAAACCGACAGGTGCTTGGTTATATGTTGATGATCGGACATGATGGCATCCAACGCCCCGGCCAGGATCTGCACTTCGCTGTAATGCTCGAACAGGAGAAGGTCCAGCTTGTCCGCAATGTCGGTGGCCGCGATCGACAGGCTCTCTCCGGCAAAGGCCACCAGCTCGGTCTCCAGGTGGTGCAGGGCCAGGGCGCCCACAGCCAGCGCCACCACCGTCATGATGATGATCAGCCCCGGCAGCCAGGCATAGAGCTCGGCCCGTCGCTTTCGCATCTGCATAAAAACTACTGTAGCAGATTGGGCGACAGATTGGAAAATCTGCGGCAGGGACCGCCGTAGAAGGAGGACGCTGACAAGCACGCGCGGGACAGCTATACTCACCCCTCGCCCCTATCGAGACTCAGGGGCGAGGCGGCCGGTACGGCCGCCAGACCGGAAACCGTACAGGAGCCTCCGCATGAACCAGCATCCGCGCGCCGGACAGCCGGCCCTCCCCGAGCAACTTATTGATCTCGCCCAGCTCGAGCGGGAGTATGAGACGCGCCGGCCCGATCCGAGCGATCCGCAGCAGCGAGTCAGTTTCGGCACCAGCGGGCACCGGGGCTCCGCCCTGCGCGGTACCTTCAACGAAGCCCATATCCTGGCGATCACGCAAGCTATCTGCGAGCAGCGGCGACAGGCCGGCGTCACCGGGCCCCTCTACCTCGGCCAAGACACGCACGCCCTCTCCGCGCCGGCGTTTCGGACCGCGCTGGAAGTCCTGGCGGCCAACGGCGTCCGAACGCGCATCGACCGGGAGGGAGGCTACACCCCCACCCCCGTCATTTCCCACGCCATCCTCACCTACAATCACGGGCGCAAGGACGGCCTCGCCGACGGCATCGTCATCACCCCCTCGCACAATCCGCCCGAAGACGGAGGCTTCAAATACAACCCGCCGCACGGGGGCCCGGCGGACAGCCAGATGACCAAGGCCATCGAAAACCGGGCCAATGAGCTGCTCGCCGCCAATCTGGCCGGCGTCGCCCGCCTGCCCTCTGCCCAGGCGGCCAAGGCCGCCGGCATCGAGAAGCACGACTATGTGGGGACCTATCTGGCGGACCTTGTCAATGTCGTCGATATGGAGCGCATCCGCGGCGCCAAACTGAAGATCGGCATCGACCCGCTCGGCGGCGCAGCCGTCGCCTACTGGAAGCCGCTCGCCGACCGCTACGGCCTCGACCTCCAGGTCGTGAACGAAACCGTGGACCCGACCTTCCGGTTCATGACGCTCGACTGGGACGGCAAGATCCGCATGGACTGCTCCTCCCCCCACGCCATGGCCTCGCTCATTGCGCTCAAAGACCGCTTCGACCTGGCCTGCGGCAACGACACGGACTCGGACCGCCACGGCATCGTCACGCGGACCGGCGGCCTCATGAACCCCAACCACTTCCTCGCCGTCGCCATCGACTACCTCTTCGCCCACCGGCCCGGCTGGCGGGCGGAGGCGGCCGTCGGCAAGACCTGCGTCAGCAGCAGCATGATCGACCGCGTCGCCGCCAAGGCGGGGCGCCGCCTGCTGGAAGTGCCGGTCGGGTTCAAGTGGTTCGTCCAAGGGTTGCTCGACGGTTCGCTCGGCTTCGGCGGCGAAGAGAGCGCGGGCGCCGCCTTCCTCCGTCGCGACGGCACTGTCTGGGTCACCGACAAGGACGGCATCATCATGGACCTCCTGGCCGCGGAGATCATGGCCGCCACGGGCCGCGATCCAGCCGAGCGCTACCAGGAACTCACGCAAGCGCTGGGCGACCCGGCGTATGAACGGATCGACGCCCCGGTCACCCAGCCACAGAAAGCCATCTTGCAGAAACTGTCGCCGCAGCAGATTGCGGTCACCGAGCTAGCAGGAGAGCCCATTACCTCCATCCTGACCCAGGCCCCCGGCAACGGAGGAGCGATCGGGGGCATCAAAGTCGTCACCGCGCAAGGCTGGTTCGCCGCCAGGCCCAGCGGCACCGAAGAGGTGTATAAGCTCTATGCAGAAAGTTTCCGCGGCCCGGCGCACCTACGGCTCATCCAGGAGCAGGCGCAAGCCCTGATCGCCAAGGCGTTTGATGCGGCGGGCGCAGGCCGGTGAGGCCCCGCCCGGCGGGGAGACGGCATGAGCAGCAGAACGCCGATGACATGCCCCATCTGCAAAAAACCAGCGAATTGGGAGGGGAACACGTGGCGACCCTTCTGCTCGGAACGGTGCCAGCTCATCGACCTGGGCGCCTGGGCCTCGGAGGAGTATCGCGTGCCGGGCCAGAGCCTCCTCATCACCCCATCCGAGCTGGACGACCCGGAGGACCAGCCGTAGATTCGCCACATCCGTCCGCAGCAGGAGGTTGAGACATGCTCCCAACTCGAGGCTATGCCGCCCAGAATCCCACCTCGAAGCTCGCGCCCTTCGCCTTCGAACGGCGCGAGCCGGGGCCCAGCGACGTGCTCATCGAGATCGCCTATTGCGGCATCTGCCATTCCGACATCCATCAAGCCCGCGACGAATGGGGCGGCGCCCTCTTTCCCATGGTGCCCGGCCATGAAATCGTCGGGCGCGTCACCCGTATCGGCGCGAAGGTGACTCGCTTCAAGGTCGGCGACCTGGCCGGAGTCGGCTGCTTTGTGGACTCTTGCCGCACCTGCGAGAGCTGCCGCGCGGGCCACGAGCAATATTGCGAGACGATGCCGGTCTGGACGTACAACGCCAAGGACAAGAGCGGCGGGCCGACCTTCGGCGGCTATGCCAATCAGATTGTCGTAGAAGAACCCTATGTCCTGCGGATTCCCGCCGGCCTCGCGCCGGACGGCGCGGCGCCGCTCCTCTGCGCCGGCATCACGACCTGGTCGCCCCTGCGCCACTGGGGGGTCGGCAAGGGCCACAGGCTGGCGGTCGTCGGCCTGGGCGGGCTGGGCCACATGGGGGTCAAATTCGGCAAGGCCTTCGGCGCGGAGGTGACCGTGCTCAGCCGCTCCGACAGCAAGAAGCAAGACGCCCTGCGTCTCGGCGCCACCGACCATCAGGCCACGGGCCATCCGGAGACCTTCGCGAAGCTCGCCCGGCGGTTCGACTTCATCCTCGACACAGTCTCGGCCCCGCACGACTTCAACGACTATTTGGAGCTGCTCAAGACGGACGGCACCATGATCCTGGTCGGAGCGCCGCCGGCGCCGACGCCACTGGCCGCGTTCCCGCTCGTCCTGCGCCGCCGGCGGCTGGTCGGCTCGCTCATCGGCGGCATCCGCGAAACGCAGGAGATGCTCGACTTCTGCGGGCAGCAGCGGATCCTCTGCGACATCGAAACCATTCCGATCCAGCAGGTCAACGACGCCTACGAACGGGTGCTGAAAAGCGACGTGCGGTATCGCTTCGTCATTGACATGAAGACGCTGTGATGAGGCCACGCCACCGCCGCACCAGACAGGTCCGCGCCACCGCCGCCGTCCTGCTGCTGGCCCTGGCCGGCTGCGCGCTGCCGCCGCAGCCGACGCTACCGATCCATCCGGGGTTGGGCGAAGCGCCCCCCCTCGCGCAGGCCGCGCCCCCGGCGACGGCGGAGGGGATCGCCCCGGTGGACTATTGGAAGGACGTGCAGCCGATCCTCGAACGCCGCTGCGTCGTCTGCCACGGCTGCTACGATGCCCCCTGCCAGTTGAACCTCAGCGCCTACGAAGGCCTGACCCGGGGCGCGCATAAGAAACCGGTCTACGACACCGCCAGGCTCCTGAAGGCGGAACCGACGCGCCTGTTCGTGGACGCCCAGTCGGTTGCCGAGTGGCGCAAGAAGGACTTCTTCCCGGTCCTGGCCGAACCGGGGCAGCCGACCGAGGCGGCGCGCCAGGCCGGCCTGCTGGCGCGCATGCTGGCGCTCAAGCGGGCCCATCCCCTGCCGGCCCAGTCGCCCCTGCCCGACTCGTTCGACTTCTCGTTGAACCGCGACCAGCAATGTCCCACCGAGACCCAGTTCGACGGCTTTGCCAAGAAGCATCCGCTCTGGGGCATGCCCTACGGCCTGCCGGGGGTGACCGAGCGCGAACACGAGACCCTCATCAGGTGGATCGAGCAGGGCGCCCCCTATCGGGAACCGGCTCCCCCGCCGTCCGACTATGACGCGCCGGTCCGGGACTGGGAGGCCTTCCTCAACGGCGAGCAGCCCAAGCAGCGGTTGATGAGCCGCTACCTCTACGAGCACTTGCATCTCACCCATCTCTATTTTGACGGAATTCCCGACCGGCGCTGGTTCCGCCTGGTCCGCTCCCGCACGGCGCCGGGACAGCCCATCGACCCGATCGCCACGCGCCGCCCTTACGACGATCCGGGCCCGGGCCGCTTCTACTACCGGCTCCAGTTGGACCGGTCCAGCCGGCTGGCCAAGACGCACATTCCCTATGCGCTCGGCCCGGCGCGCAAGCAGCGGTATCAGGAGCTGTTCCTCGACGCCCCCTACGAAGTCCGCTCGCTCCCCTCCTACGATCCGGCCGTCGCCTCCAACCCCTTCATCGCCTTTCAGGCGCTGCCCGTCCGCTCGCGCTACAAGTTTCTGCTCGACGACGCCCATACCTTCGTCATGCAGTTCATCAAGGGGCCGGTGTGCCGGGGGCCGGTCGCCTTGGACGTGATCGAAGACCGCTTCTGGATTTTCTTCGTGGACCCGGAGAGCGCCGCCCTCGACCACATCGAGGAGTTTCTGGCGCGCGAGAGCAAGCACCTCTACCTGCCGACCGAAGAGGGCACCGGCCGGCTGGGCCTCGTGTCCTGGTTGAAGTACTCCCACATGCAGAACGAGTTCCTCCAGGCCAAACAGGTCTACCTCGAAAACCTGCAATTGAACGACGAGGCCGCCGAGCTGGCCTTCATCTGGGACGGAAGAGGGTGGAACCGGAACGCGGCCCTGACCGTCTTCCGCCATGCCGACAGCGCCTCCGTCGTGCAAGGCTTCGTCGGCGACAATCCGAAAACGGCCTGGCTCCTCTCCTACGATCTGTTCGAGCGGATCTACTACTTGCTGGTCGCCGGCTTCGACGTCTTCGGCTTCGCGGGGCACCAGCTCGACACACGCCTCTACATGGACTTCCTGCGCATGGAGGGGGAATTCAACTTCCTGCTGCTGCTGCCTATGCAGATGCGGGAAAAGGAGCGGGACTACTGGTACCGGGACGCGCACCAGTCGGTGAAAGACTATGTCTACGGCAGCCGCATCCACTTCGACTACGAAAGCGGCATCCCCTACCGGACCAACAGGCCCAAGGAGGAGCTTTTCGACCTCCTGCGCCAGCGGCTCACCGGCTCGCTGAACCAGGCCTACGATCTCCAGGGCGAACCGGACGCGGAACTGCGCAAACAACTGACCGAACTGGCTCGGCTCAAGGGCCGGGCCCTGCAATGGCTGCCCGAAGTCATGTTCCTAGCCGTCACGGAGGAGGCAGGGCCGGAGAACCGAACAGAGGATCGCCCGGAGATGCGCCCCGCGAATCAGCCGGAGATTCGGCCGGAGATTCGAGCCGACCGCCTCTACACCGTGATCCACGACGAGGCGTACAGCAACATCGCCTCGCTCTTCAACCTGGAGGCGCGCCGCCTGCCGGATGAAGACGCCCTGACCCTCACGCGCGGCATCGTCGGCGCCTACCCCAACGCCTTCTACAAGGTCGAGTGGGCCAAGCTGCCCGAATTCACCGCGGCCATCGCCGGCCTCGGGAGCGAAGAAGACTACCGGAAGTTCGTCGAGCGCTTCGGTGTGCGCCGGACCAGCCCCGACTTCTGGCCGCACAGCGACCAGTTGCACCAGGCCTACCGCCGGACCACCCCGATCGAATCGGGCCTGTTCGACTACAACCGGCTGGAGAATCGGTAGGAAAGAAAGGCCGTGACGTGGGAGAAGGGGGTGACTCCCGACCCCCGATGTTGCCTCCTCAGATTCACTCCTCGATCCCTCTACTGCTGCTCTACACCTTCAAGACTTTGTCGCCATAGCTCATCCCGTCGTCGTGGACGACGCGGGAAGAAGCCTCGCGGGGCAGTCCCTCCTCTCTCCCTCTCGCCTATCACCTCTCACGGTTCACCGCCCCAAGGGGCAAGCAAGGCGTCCGGCTCGGCCCGGTCGCTCCCGGCCGAGGCATGGGCGGAGAGGGTCAGGATTAAGAAAAGCGCGGCGAGAAGTCGGACTGGCCGTTTCATGGACCACCTCTTCGACCGTGGCGCGGAGAGGGCGTAGGTCAATGACGACAGTGTAAGCCGGTTGGCATAGATCTCGGTGAAAGAAAGGCAGGAAATAAAATGGGGGCGTCTTGCGACACCCCCCTGCTCCCCCCCAAATAAGGCCCGCCCGCGTATCCGCCGGCGTGAAGCATCTCAACAGAGACGCCGCAGGCTTTCAGGAGGACAGATAGTCTTCTGGCCGCTTGCAGGGAATCAGCGTGGCGATAGCGCGAAAGTGAGCATCGTATGTCACAATCGCATCGAAATGATGCACGGAAGCTGCCACCGCATGCGGCAGATCGCTGGAGTCTCGCAGGGCTCTGAACTTTCTGGCGTGCACGCCCCGTTCAATCAGCGACACGAAGGGCAACAGCACTAACGGGAGGGAGAGAATCTTCTCTGGGGCAGCCTTTCCGTAAACAGCGCCCGTGGCGAAATCCGGCGCATTCTCTATGGCAAAGAGGTAGACCTCGTGGAGGGCATAGAAAGAGGTAGCACCTGGCAGGTCTCCGGTTCTGATTCGGGCGAACAAAGCTTTGGTGGCAGTTGCGCGGGTGGGTTCGACGGTCTGGGTTAATGTATGGGCCAGCAGGACAGAGGTATCAATGTAGAGTACCTAGCGTGTTACAGTCCGTTTCTGTCCTGGCCTCTTATGGCGGGTCGTCTGGAGGTTGAGTTCAGAGGCTGAGATTCGCTTCAGGCTTTCCTTGCGGGCGACATGAAGGAGCCGAGAGATGGACTTACCTTCGACGTATTGACCATGGCCTGCTGCCGGTTTCAAAGACACCGAGTTAGGTGTATGAATGAAACCGGAGGTGAGGCATGGAGCGACGCAAGTTTACGCGAGAGTTTAAACTGGAGGCCGTGAAGCTGATTCAGGAACGCGGGGTGGCAGTGGCACAAGCCGCGCGTGATTTGGGCGTGCACGGGACGGTGTTGCGCCGATGGGTGCAGGAGTGTGTCGCCGATTCGCCGCAGGCCTTCCCGGGCCAGGGGCAGATGAAGCCCGATCAGTTTGAGATCGAGCGCCTCCGCCGTGAGGTGACCAAGCTCAAGGCCGAGCGGGACATTCTAAAAAAAGCCGCGGCCTACTTCGCGAAGGAGTCGCTGTGAAGTTCGGCTTCATCGTGAAGCACCGGGGGCTCTGGCCGACGGCGTGGTTGTG
>VGXC01000028.1 GCA_016873495.1 Nitrospira sp.
GATCACATAGACGATCTGCTCCTCGGAGAATTTCGACCGCTTCATGGGTCCCTCCTTTCGCACAGGACCGTCGAAGCCGTCAGTCTACTCTAGTTTTGAGTTGCCGTCGTTTTCCGGGGAGACGTCATAGCCAATGCTCAAGCTGTTGGTGAGCGTACCAACCCCAAGTTCCACTCCTACCTCTTTCCGAAATAGTAATCCTGCTCGTTTGGAAACATCGTCACAGGCTCTAAAAGTTCCTTCCGACGGCTTCCCCGTACATCCCCCTAGAGCGCACGGTTGAACAGCGATATACCTTCTGTAGCCAATGGCCAGACCACCGTCCTCTGACATGGCCCGAATATTCAGCCCCCATGCTGTCTGAGCAAAGATCCTCGCACTCTGTGTTTCTACAATTGAGTAGGAGAGTGCTCCAATGCTCTGGATGTTCCCTTCGCTATCTCTCCATTGAAACGAGACGCAGCCCATGACCGAAGTCGCAAGATAGAACCCCAAAAGGCACAAAGCAATTTGCCTGCTACTTAAGGTAGTTGCTCGCTGTTTTGCATTAATGAACTGCATGCGTCAATGATTTCACACTGTAACGGCTGCGTATTTACCACCGTTGAAAAATGTGTCAATGAGTACAAGTACTCTTGGGTGGGTGAGGGGTGGCTGGAATTTGACGCAAACAACTAGATTTTGAGGGGGCAGGCCGCGAAGGCCACTATAAATTGTGTCGAGAAATAATTTGCCCCGGCTGGTCCGAATGATCGGGACCAGGCAAAGGCAATGGAGAGGCAGGACAGAACTCTATAGAAATCTGGCGATGATCTTGATGGTTTCCCGCTCTACTGCACCCGGACGTGCGCCCGGCGGTTCTTTTGCCAGCAGGCCTTGTTGTGGTCGGTGCAGACCGGCCGTTCCTTGCCGAAGCTGGTGGTCTGGATCTGGGCCGCCAGGGCGCCCTGGCTTTCTAGGTATTGCTTCGCCGCCTTGGCCCGCCTCTCGCCGAGCGCCAGGTTGTAGGCGCTGGTGCCGCGCTCGTCGCAATGGCCCTCGATGGCCACCACCCGCTCGGCGCTCGTCTTGAGCAGTTCTGCAATCTCGCCCAGTGCGATTTTATCGGCGTCGCTCAGCTTGAGCTGGTACCGGTCATAGTCGAAATAGAGGTCCAGCGGCTCCGGCAGTTGCACCACGGGAGGCGGAGGAGGGGGTGGGGGGGGGTGGAGGCGGCGGGGGAGGAGGAGCTTCGGCTTCCGCCACGCGTGTCTCTTCAACCGGCACCGGCGGCGCCTGGGCTTCCATCTGCTTCTCCTGCACCTTGGGCGCTTCGACAGGCGGTGCGGCAACGGACACATCGGCTTGATTTTCGCTTGAGGCGCACCCGGCGATCAGAAACAAGAGCAGGCAGACCGGCAGGCTCAGACGCATGAGACTAACCAGGAGCCCTCTTGCTTTCGGCATCGTATACCTCATCATCAAGCCGGCCGTGGAGGACAAGCGTTGCTGTAGTGAACCATATCTACCACAGGCCTCCGTTGGTCGCTAGCGGAAAGTATCCCTGTCCGTTGAGTTGGCCATGGGAGTCGGTTCCTTGACGCGCCTGGGCGATTCCCGTACCCTTGCCTCCAGCTTCGGTGAGCGTCTGAGGAGCAGGCGATGACGGACTTTTCGATGATCGCGACGGCCGCAGCCGGACTCGTGACCGGCCTGCTTCTGGGCGGGCTGCTGGCCTGGCTCTGGAGCAGCGTGCGCCTCCGGGCCGAAACGCAAGTCAAGCTGATCGATGCCGCCGAGCGGACGCAACGAGCCGAAGCTTCCCTCGCGGAACTCCGGAAGCAGACGGAAGAGGAGCGGACGGAACTGACCAAGCTGCGCGACCAGCTCGCAAGCGCCCAGCAGGCGCGCGCGGCGGCGGACACCCGCAGCGAAGAGGCGCTCAAGAGTTTGCAGGAGCAGAAGGCGCTGCTCTCCCAAGCCCGCAGCGAAATGGCCGAGGCCTTCAAGGCCCTGTCTGGCGAGGCCCTGAAGACCAACAACGAAGCCTTCCTCTCCCTCGCCCGAACGTCGTTCGAGCGGCTGCATGCCGAGGCGAAGGGCGACCTGTCGCAACGCCAGCAGGCCATTGATGAGATGGTGAAGCCGCTGCAAGAAGCCTTGTTGCGTTACGAGTCGCAGATTCATCTCTTGGAGCAATCACGTCAGTCAGCCTATGGCGGGCTGGACCAGCACTTGAAGAGCCTGGCCGACTCCCACCAGAAGCTCCAGCAGGAAACCGGCAACCTGGTGAAGGCGTTACGCGCCCCGACGGTCAGGGGCCGCTGGGGCGAGATCACGCTCAAGCGGGTGGCGGAGCTGGCCGGCATGGTCGAACATTGCGATTTCACCGAGCAAGTGAGCGTCGAGGGAGAGGAGGGGCGGCTCAGACCCGACATGGTGGTGCACCTTCCGGGCGATCGCCAGATCATCGTGGACGCCAAAGCGGTCCTGTCCGCGTATTTGGAAGCCCACGCCGCTCAAGACGAGACCCAACGGCTGGCCTTTCTGCGGCAGCACGCGGTGCAAGTGCGGTCGCGCATGGAGGACTTGAGCGCCAAATCCTACTGGTCGCAATTTCCCCAGGCACCGAAGTACGTCGTTCTCTTCCTGCCGGGCGAGCAGTACTTGGGGGCGGCGCTCGAACAGGATCCCAAACTGATCGAGGACGGGCTGTCTCGCAGCGTTCTGATCGCTACCCCCACCACGCTAATCGCGCTGCTGCACGCCGGCGCCTACGGGTGGCGGCAAGAACAACTGAGCGAGCATGCGCAGCAGGCGGGCCGATTGGGCAAAGACTTGTACGACCGGATGGCGGTCCTGACCGAGCATTTAGACGATATCGGACAATCGCTCGCCAAGAGCGTGCTGGCGTACAACAAGGCAGTGGGCTCGATCGAGACCCGCGTCCTGCCGGCGGCGCGCAAGTTCAAGGAGCTGGGGATCGCCGCCGACAAGGACCTGCCCCGACTCGAACCTATTGAGTCAGCTCCAAGACCCGCACCGTCTTCAGAATAACAAGTATCTTATGAAAGGAAGGACCGCGCATGACCGAGGCGCAGCGAATGGTCGAGGAGTTTCATCGCCGGTTCGAGATCACGATCGGAGCAGCCCCGGCCCTACCCGACGAGGCCACGCGCTCGCTCCGCCTCCGGCTGATTCAAGAAGAGTTCGATGAGCTGCGCGAGGCGCTGAGCCGGCCGGACGTTTCCAACGTGGCCAAGGAGCTGGCGGACCTGCTGTACGTGGTATACGGCACGGCCGTGTCCTGCGGCATCGACATGGAGCCGGTCTTCCGGGAAGTCCACCGGTCGAACATGAGCAAAGTCGGGGGGCACAAGCGGGCGGACGGCAAGTGGGTCAAGCCGCCAACCTATTCGCCCGCCGATCTGCAGCCGATCCTCGCCGTCCAGCAGACCGCCGAGCGATCGCCCTAAGAGATGGCGTCAGGAGCCGCATGGATCGACGGTGCCCGAACTGCGATGAATCCCATGTGCAGCGAGCGAATCGCGAAGGGCCGCTCGACCGGATCTTGAGCGTCTGCTACATCTACCCTTTTCGCTGCCAACTCTGCTCCCACCGGTTCCGCGCGATGGAGTGGGGGCGACGCTATGCGCACGAACATCGCGACCAACGCCAGCTCGAACGGTTTCCGGTCAACTGTCCAGCTTGGTTTTCCGTCCGTCAGGCCCAGGGACCGGATCTGGGAGGAGAAGCCACCGTCGTGGACCTTTCGATGGGGGGCTGCGGGTTGGACACGCGGTTCTTTTTCGAGCCGGGGATGCTGCTACGCTTACAAATTCAGACGTGGGAAGATCAACTGCCGGTTAAGGTGGGGTCTGCCGTCGTGCGTGTCGTTCGGCCTCGGACGGCCGGGGTGGAGTTTCTGGACATCGCGCCGGCGGACAAGCAGCGCCTCAGTCAGTTCGTCAAGGGACTTCGGCTCCTCAACCGACGCTGAGCTGCAGCTCCCTCCGATCGGTGCGAAGCCTGCAGTTCCCGCTTCCGCAGCCTGGAATGGGGGCGTCGTTATACGAAAGAGGCGCGGGCCGACGAACGCCGACAGAGTGAAGCGGTCCTCACGGACCTGTCCTTGGGCGGGTGCGGGCTGGAAACCGACGCGCACCTGGCGTAAGGGATGGTCCTGCGGTTGCAGACCCAGACCTGGGAAAACCAATTGCCGATCCTGGTGGACCGCGCCGTGGTCCGTTCGATCCGGCCGCGCATCGCGGGGTTGGAGTTCATCCGGTTTGAGCCGAGCGCAAAACATCGCCTCGGCCAGTGCGTGAAAGGCCTCCTGGCCGTGGGCCGCTGCTGAGCCTCACCCAGCCCGCTTGGCTCTATCCGCAAAGTCTTCCGGTCATGCCCCGGCCGAAGAGGCGATTCATCGCCGGAGCGGGAAGGGCGCCGGTTCCGCGCCGCCGGTCACGGCCGGCCGTTCCGATGCGTTCGGTCCTCGCGGAGCAGGGGCACAAAGCGCACGGGAACCAGCTCGGTCCGCTCGTACCCGTCTCCGGTGCGGCGGTACAGGGTCAGGGTCTGGAAGGAACCTCCGAGGGGAAGGATCAGACGTCCTCCGATCGCCAGCTGGTCGAGGAGCGGCGGCGGGACATGGTCCGTGGCGGCCGTGACGATGATGGCGTCGAACGGTGCCTCTTCCGGCCAGCCGCGATAGCCGTCACCAGCGCGTACCGTCACGTTCGCGTAGCCGAGTTCCGCCAGCAGACCCGCCGCCTGCTTCGCCAGGGGTTCCACCACGTCGACCGTCAGGACCCTGGAGGCGAGCTCCGCCAGCACGGCGGCCTGGTATCCGGAGCCGGTTCCGATCTCGAGCACCTTCTCCCGGCCCTGTAACGCAAGCGCTTCGGTCATGAACGCGACGATGAAGGGCTGGGAAATCGTCTGCCCGTGCCCGATCGGGAGAGGGCCGTCGGCGTAGGCGAACCGGGCGTACGACCCCGGAACGAAGCGATGGCGGGGGACGCGGCGCATGGCGGCGAGCACGCCGGGATCCGTGACGCCGCGCGCGACGAGCTGGTCGGCGACCATGCGATCCCGTTCGGCCTGGCGGGCTTGGTCCTCCGCCGGCGCACCGTCCTGGGAGCTCGCGCCGCAGCCGAGGAGCAGGAGCGCGAAACCAGCCAGGGCGACGGTCCGGCGCCGACATGTCACGATGCTGGCCCTCCAAGTCGTCGGGCGGCCGGATCCCGTCGCTGAGGCAGGCGGTCGCCCAGCCGCGAGTTCGATCGGGAACTGTTGGAACGCGTGACTCGCGCCGGCCGGCGGACGCTAGCGGCTCCGGTCCACCGATCCGGCCAGGTCCAGCAAGGCCTGCGAGATGCGGACCGGGTAGGGCGCGCCGTCCTGCAGCGTCCGCAGCGGCTCCGGCAGGCGCGACAGCTCCCCGGCGATCGCGGCCCGGACGTCGGCCAGCGGGCGCGGAGCCGCCAGCCGCTTACCGGCTTGCATGACCGGCTGCAGCAGCGCCGCGCCCTCCTGCCGGTCGCTCTCCAGCGTGATGACATCGCCGGCCATCCGGCCGTCCGGCCCATGCGTCCGATACACCTGTTTTCTCCCCGGCCAGGTGGCTTTGCCTTCCGACCGCTTCCGACAGGGCCGCCCCGCGTACTCCTGCAATTTGTAGGCGCAGTCCATGTACGGCGCATCGGAGGACGTCGTGACATGCGTGCCCACCGCGAAGGTGTCGATCGGAGCCTCCGCCTCGACGAGCCGTCGCAGCGCCGCCTCGTCGATATTGCCGCTGGCGATGATCTTCACCTGACTCAGGCCGCCGTCATCCAGGATGCGGCGGACCTGCCGCGCGTGGGCGGCGAGGTCGCCGCTGTCCAGGCGCACGCCGCCGATCGCGATGCCCCGCCCTTTCAAACGAGACGCCAGGGCCACGACCTTGGCGGCGGCGGCTTCCGTGTCGTAAGTGTCGAGCAGCAGGACGACGTTGTCGGGATGCGACCGGGCGAACCGCTCGAACGCGTCGGCCTCGTCGGTGTGGGCCTGCACGAACGAATGGGCCATCGTGCCGTAGAGAGGGATGCCGAACTGCACGCCGGCCACCACCGTCGCCGTGCCGGCAAAGCCGGCCAGATAGCTGGCCCGCGCGGCGAGCAGGCCGGCCTCCGCACCGTGGGCGCGGCGCAGCCCGAAATCGATGAGCGGGGCGCCCTTCGCCAGCAACACGAGCCGGGCCGCCTTCGAGGCGACCATCGTCTGGAAATGCAGGAGATTGATCAAGCGGGTTTCGACGAGTTGCGCCTGGGGCAGCGGCGCGATCAGGCGCAGGACCGGCTCGTTGGGGAAAAACAGAGTGCCTTCCGGCATCGCCTGAACGTCTCCCCCGAAGCGGAGGCGCGCCAGGTACTCCACGAACGACGCGGGCATCTTTCCGTGCGCGGCCAGCCACTCCAGCTCCCGGTCCGAGAAGCGGAGCGTTTCGAGGTACTCGAGCGCCTGCTCCAGGCCGGCCGCCAGCAAAAATCCGCGGTGGGCGGGCAGCTTGCGGACAAAGAATTCAAACACCGCCGGCTCCTCCATACCCCGTTCGACGTAGGTCTGGAGCATGGTGAGTTGATAGAGGTCCGTCAGGAGGGCGCTCGACGGGGGCGGCGGCGGGGCGGTCACGAGGCCAGATCCCCGAAGCGAGCCGGCCCGGCCCCCAGGCCCAGCATCTCCGCTTCCGCGTTCGCGCCGTCGTCTGGCCGGACGTTCACGGCCCGGATCGCGTCGGTCAGCAGCACAACCGCGTAGCCGAGCTTCCGGGCGTCCTTGACCGTATTCAGGACGCAGTAGTCCGTGGCCAGGCCGCCGACGAACAGGCGCCGCACCCCGACGGCGCGCAGGGCCTCATCCAGGTTGGTGCCTTCGAAGGCGGAATAGGCCTCTTTATCGGGGGCCGTGGCTTTGTGCACCATGACGACGGAGGGCGGCAGGGGAAAATCGTGAGGCGCCTCCGCGCCGATGGAGCCGGCGATGCAGTGCGGCGGCCAGATGCCCCCCTGGTCGCGGAACGAACAGTGGTTGGCCGGATGCCAGTCGCGGCAGGTGAAGATCGGCAGGGCGCGCGACTGAAAGAGGGCGAGATAGTCGCGCAAGACCGGCACGATCTCATCCCCCCGAGGGACCGCGAGGCTTCCGCCGGGCAAAAAATCGTTCTGGATGTCCGCGATGAAGAGCGCGTCGCCTCGCTCGAGTTTCACGGGGCACCTCCGTGCGCGTCAGCGAACCAGCCGCGGGCGGCGCCTCACAGCCTGACGAGGAGATTGTCGATCAGCCGGACACGGCCGAGCTGGATTGCGCCGAGGAGTACGGCCGGCTTGGTGATGCGTGCCAGCGGCTCCAACGTCCGGGGATCGCAGCAGGCCAGATAGTCCACCGTGACACCCGGCTCCTGCTCGACGACGCGCTGCATCGCGCGCGCGACCTGCGCCCCGAACCGGATGCCGCGCAGGATGGCGGTCCGGCCTGCCTGGAGCGCCTCGTGGAGCACGGGCGCGACCCGACGCTGCACCGGGGTCAGGTACCGGTTCCGCGAGCTCATCGCCAGCCCGTCGGCTTCGCGCACCGTCGGACAGACGAGGATCTTCACCCCCAGGCTCAGGTCCTCCGCCAACCGCCGCACGATCACCGACTGTTGGAAGTCTTTCTGCCCGAAGTAGGCCCGATCAGGCCGGACGATCGAGAAGAGTTTCGTCACGACCGTCGCCACGCCGTCGAAGTGGCCCGGCCGGATCATCCCTTCCCACCGCTGCGCCAGGTTGCCGACGGTCACCGACACGTGAGCGCCTGCCGGGTACATCGCGGCGGCTGAAGGAGCGAAGAGCACATCGACCCCCGCCGCACGGCAGAGCGCCGCGTCGTCCTTCAATGTCCGGGGATATGTGGCGTAATCCTCACCCGGACCGAACTGAGTCGGGTTCACGAAGAGGCTGACCACGACGGCGTCGCAGGCCAGACGGGCCTTGCGGATGAGCGACCGGTGGCCCTCATGCAACGCCCCCATCGTGGGCACGAAGCCGATGCCAACCCCTTCTCGCCGGAGCCCGCTGGTCCAGACGGTCATGGCCGGCACTGACCGGATAATGCGCATCAGGCTGAATCCCGAGCCGTGGCTGCCGGGCTGCAGGAGGGACGGCTCCCGTAGCGCGAGCTGGGTTGAGGATCGAGAAGGCGCACGGCCGACCGGTCTGTGAGCTGAGCGAGCAATTCCCGCACCATCTTGTTCAATAGAGGGTGCCGCAGATCGGGCGCCAGCTCGGCCAGCGGCTCCAGAACGAACCGCCGCAGATGCAGGCGGGGATGGGGGACGATCAAGCCTGGTTCGTTGATGACCCTGGTTCCATAGAGGAGGATGTCGAGATCCAACGTCCTGGGTCCATCCCGATGGTCCGGATCGCGTCCCAGCGACTTCTCCACTTCTCGGCACACGTCCAACAAACTCCGCGGCGTGAGGTCGGTTTCGAGACGAACGACGCCGTTCAGAAACCAGCCGGGCCCGGGGCTGTGCTCGGGCAGGGGCTCCGTTTCGTAGAGGGACGAGACCCCCGTCATCTGGGTGTGCGGCAGGAGGCTCAAGAGCGTGACCGCGCGATCGCAAAAATCCAGCCGGTTGTCCAAATTGGACCCGAAACCGATGTAGACGATCTCGCGCGGCATCTTTTGTCAAAGCCTATGGTTGATGGCCTATCGCAAGCCCCCGGCGCTGTTCTCGCCGTTCAGTGTAGAGGCCATTGACATCTCGGTGCTCTCTATCTAGGGTTCAGACGCAATGTTGGAAAACGATACGCCAGTTCGGGCATCCACTTCAAGTTAGTCAAGGAGATGTAATGCAGGCCGATGAGTCCGTTGACTACTATCATGTCAATCGACGTGTGAGTTGGTCGCCGTTCGGGTTGCTGTCGCCGGGCGCTGTTCTAGATGTAGGCGGTGCAAGCAATCCCTACTTTCGTTTCTTTGAGAATTATAAAAAAACGTATCCCGTCACACAGAATGATGGAGTTGTTCTGCAGGTTCCAGGAGTGCGCTTTCTAGGGGCTGTAGCAGCAGGCCAAGTAAACACTTCAAATCTTGCTGGCACGGCGCATGATCTCGCCCGCCACTTAATAGCCTACTTGCGAGAACTCATTTGGGAAGACGTGCGCCGCAGGGAGTTTCCACACCTTCCTTCACGACAACGATGCATCTGGCTTATCCCTACGCTTTCTGGCATAGGATTTTGGCTCAAGCGCATGAGTGTCGAAGGCGACTATCAGGTTCTTCGTTTGAGAGTTCAAGGCAGGATGCATAAGGCCAGTGAAACCCATCTTCTCGGAGACGCGGAGCCCCTAGCTAAAGCGATCGAGATGGCTCGACAGTACTGGCTAGGCATCGTCGAGGATGTCTCAACTCAGGAAGTTCTCTTTGAGGGACGGATACGAGTGGTTGGTGTTCTTTCCGAGACGGAGTATGCCCAACAAGGCGATCAAGACAGCTTACCCTCGTCTCCCGGACCTGGAATGCCCGGCCACAAATAGGCGGAGATCAGAACGTTGGTGTCAAAGACCGCGCGCTGAATCGTGGCCATGCCGGACTTGGCGAACAATGGCGGCTATCTTGGCGAGCGAGAGCTTCTTGAGGCGCTTCCGCTTGACGACCGTCGCAGTGTAGTCGTAAACGGCCGGTTCCTTGCCTCGCTGTGATCGGGCTGATCCGAGCGACTCGACGAAATTCAATACCGCAGCCTGCTTTCCGGCGGGGAGTCTCTGCAACTTTTCCCAGATCACGCTCGTGACGGTTTGGGCGTTTCGGCTCATAGGACACCTGCGTTGAACAATGTTACCGCATTATACGCCCGGGCTTATGCATCTAGTGATTCCATGCACGCCGCCTCAACTTGTGTTCTAAGGCGAGGTGAAAGGCGCGGAACCTTTTTCTCACCTTATCATTCCGAGCGGGGACAGGCCTACAAGCGGCCTGTCCCCGCCCACCCTCTCTTTCTTCGAGCGGCGGGACGGTCTGCCTTCGACTGCGCGCATCGAACGAGCACCCTTCCGAGGTGTGCGCGTTCTGCGAGCACGGAAGGTAGCCCGGCCCGCTGCGCTAGCTCTTCTCGCTCGGCTACCAACCGGCATTCTTGATCCGTTCCACCGCCTCCGCCAGCCGTTCCTTGGTCGTGCACACGGTCATGCGGATGTAGCCCTCGCCCGGCGCCCCGAACCCGTTGCCCGGTGTAGTCACGATCCCGGCCTTTTCCAGCAAGTGCGCGGTGAATGAAGCGGAGGTATAGCCCTTGGGTACCGTCACCCAGACGTAGAAGGCCGCCGGGGGGGGATCCACCTCTAGCCCGAGCTTCTTGAGCCCCGGCACCAGCACGTCCCGGCGCTCTTGATAAATCTTCCGCAGCCCGTCGGTGACGCTGTCGTCCAACTGCAGCGCCGCGATACCCGCTTCCTGGACCGCCTGAAAGACGCCCGAGTCCAGGTTGCTCTTCACCTTCCCCAACCCGGCCAGGACTTGCTTGTGGCCTACGGCGAAGCCCAGGCGCCAGCCGGTCATGTTGTAGGTTTTGGAGAGGGAATGGAACTCGATGCCGACCTCCTTGGCGCCTTCGACTTCCAGGAAACTAGCCGGCCGCGTGCCGTCGTAGAAGATCTCCGAATAGGCCGCGTCATGACAGACGATGACCTGATGTTCCTGTGCAAAGGCCACGGCCTGTTTGAAATACTCCTTGCTCATGACCACGGAGGTCGGATTGTTCGGCGAGTTCAGGAACATGAGCTTGGCCTTCTTGGCCACGTCCTTAGGGACCGCGTTGAGGTCGGGGAGAAACCCATTCTTCTTTTCCAGCGGCATAAAGTACGACTGCCCGCCGGCAAAGCTGGTCCCAACCGGATAGACCGGGTACCCGGGGCTCGGCACCAGGACAATATCGCCCGAATCCACGAAGGCCAGGGGAATATGGCCGATGCCTTCCTTGGACCCGATCAACGTCAAAACCTCGGAGGCCGGGTCCAGCGTGACATTGAACCGCCGTTTGTACCAAGCGGCGACTTCCTTCCTGAAGGAGAGCATGCCTTCGTAAGACGGGTATTGATGGTTCTTGGGATCGGCCGCGGCGCGGCTGAGCGCATCGATAATCGGCTTCGGAGTCGGCAGATCCGGGTCGCCGATCCCCAGGTTGATGATGTCCACGCCCCGCGCGATCGCTTTCTGCTTCATCTCGTCGATCGCGGCAAACAAATAGGGCGGCAGGGTCTTGATCCGTCCCGCGAACTCAATCGGAAATCCGGCCATTCTTGCTCCTTTTGTTAGCTTGCTATCTGCCATCAGCCATCAGCTCTTGGCTGCTGGAGCGTCTAGGTTACTTCAGGAGGAGGGCCGCAATCAATGGACAGGGGCCGTGAGGTGGGCGATAAGCTGATCGGCGACCATATGCAGGCGCGGCAGGTGCGGTTCGGCACGATGGAGCAACGCAGATGGGTTCTGGCCGGCCTTGGACACGTCCTCCAGACATTCCCGGCAGAGGGCTTCGATCCCCTCCCGCTGTACCTCCAAGTGGAACAAGACTCCGTACGCGTTCGATCCGAACCGGAAGGCCTGCAAGGGGAATAGGTCCGAAGAGGCCAGGGGTACGGCCCCGTCGGGCAGACCGAAGGCCTCGCCATGCCATTGAAAGACCTCGAAGGATTCGGGGAGCGTCCGGAACACCGGGTCCTCGCGGCCTTGGTCGGTCACACGGATCGGCGTCATTCCGATCTCCAGGCCTGGCCCTGGCGCCACTTGCGCGCCGAGCGCCTTGGCCAGCAACTGTGCCCCGAGACAGACGCCGAGCACCGGCCTTCCCCGTTCTACCGCCGCTCGAATGAAGGCCAGCTCCGCCTCGATCCACCGGTCCGGATCGTTGACCGACATGGGCCCGCCCATCACCAACAGCAGATCTCCAGGATCGGGCGGCAAGCCCACCTTGGGCACCAGATGCTTGGCAATAACGAAGCCTCGGCTGCCCAGCAAATCCGCAAAGGCTCCCGGCCCCTCGAAGGCCACATGTTGTAGGCAGATCGCCCGCTTCACGAGTTCCCCGCAAAAAGAGTACGGGTAACAGAACACAGAGGAAGATCGAGCGTCAATAGCAAGGGCCGTCCGATAGGATGGATGCCGACGGAACCGCCTACGTGCCAATGACCATTTCACGCGATCACTGAGTACGACCACGCATTGACTAAGTGACCTGTGTCGTCTACCTTTTGCCCAACCCGAGAGCGACATCCCGTCCGAACATCAGAGGGAGGCTGTCATGGCGAACCCCACCGCTCCTTTTCATCCGATCATCTATGTGCGCGGCTATGCGATGACGCAGGGAGAAATCGACGAGACCACGGCCGATCCCTTCTGCGGGTTCAACCTGGGCTCCACGGTCTACCGCGCGACGCCGGAGAAGAACAGGCCAGCGAAAAAGTTTATCTTCGAATCTCCCGTGCTGCGATTGGGATCGGATTTCGGCTATGCCGACGTCTTCAAGAACGGGCTGGACATCATGGACCCGGACTGGACCGGCAGCATCCCCGCCAAATCGATCGTCATCTACCATTACTATGAACAGGCCTCGACTCTCTTGGGCAGCGGCAAGACGCCCAAGATCCCCGTCTTTGCCAAAGGCTTGAGCGATTTGATCCTCCGCGTGCGGACGCTTGTCTGCCTGGACCCGCACAACAAGATCGCCGTCAGAGATTTCCGCTGCTATTTGGTGGCCCATTCGATGGGGGGCTTGGTCTGTCGCGCCTTCTTGCAGAACCCGGCCCTCGGCGAGGCCGAAGCCCGAGCCTGCGTGGACAAGGTCTTCACCTACGCCACGCCCCACAATGGAATCGAGATGGTCGGTCTCAATGTGCCGAGCTGGCTCAGCCTGGCGGATGTGACGAATTTCAATCGGCATGAGATGGCGAAATACCTCAATCTAGAGGCCCTGTATAAAAAGGAAGACCGGGTGGACTTCCTCCCGGAAAAGGCGTTTTCCTCCGACCGGTTTTTCTGCATGATCGGGACCAACCGGGCGGATTATGAAGTCGCGATGGGCGCCTCGCGCACGTTTGCCGGCCATGGCAGCGATGGCTTGGTCAGGATCGAAAACGCCTCCGTGCAAGGAGTGAATGCCAAGGGTCAGATGACCGAGCCCTGCGCCAAGGCCTTTGCGTATCGCTCGCACTCGGGGTTTTTCGGCATCGTCAACAGCGAAGAGGCGTACCAAAACTTGACCCGGTTCCTGTTCGGGGATGTGCGCGTGGACATCTGGGTGGACGTGCACGAAGTCCGTTTGCCCAAGGGCCTTGAGAAGGCCACCGGCGTCAATGCCCTGTACCAATTTGAGGTGCTCGCGTCGCCTCGCGGCAAGCGGTGGTATCTTACGAGACGCGTGGCGGAGGAGGACTCGGTCGCCTGTTGCAGCCACGAAGACTTGGCGGGGGTCTCAAAAGACCGGCCCAAGAGCCTCTATCTTTCCAGCGTGTTTTTGGATCGGGCCCAGCGGGTGGATCCGCACCGGGAATCGCTGGCCTACAGTCTGACGTTGGGCGTGCGGGTGCCGGATTACGAGGTGGACCAAAAATTCTGGCCAAATCAGCACTACGAGGGCGGATACCTGTTCCGAGATGCGGTGGCCGTTGAGATCGTTCCCCCGCAGGAGGAAGAGGGAAATTGGCACGTGACGTACGACTGGCAGAGCGACAATCTCGGCCTCGCGAGTACGCCGCTGCATCCACGGGCGCTCAAAAGCGGGAAGGTGGAGCTCCCCGTTCCGTTCGAAAGCGCGACGACTCCCGGCATCCGGGGCAAGCTGCGGTTCGTGGTTTCCGCGTGGAATGTCTAAGCGGACCGGCGAGACGCGGTGGTGCAGGGCGCACATCCCTATGCGGCGGTGCTTTGTTGTTCCGAGACGCGGGTTCACCGGAAATCGTGTTCGACGAAGGCTTGAACGATCTCTTCGTAGTACGCAACGCCGGCAACGTCGTAACCAACGGGGTCTTGGGCAGCCTCGAGCATAGCCTCCTCGAATTGGGCGTGAATCTGGTCATGGTGCTCGGGCACGAGGATTGCGGTGCGGTGAAGGCGGCGCTTCATACGGACAAGCATGCGGCAGCGAGCAAAGATTACCTCGAGGCCTTGATCAGGCCGATTGGACCGGCCATTCGGCGGGCCAAGCAGCTTCCTGGCGCCCTCCTGGAAAACGCGGTGCGGGAAAACGTCCGATTGATGGTGGGCAAGATCCGCTCGGCCCCGTTCGTCACCCGCGCGGGACGACCTATTACCGTCGCGGGGGGCATCTACCGCCTTCGAACCGGTTAGCTCGAACTGCTGGGCGTCTGATGACTATTTCTCTTGAACTCGATGCTCCAGAAACATGGTATCAGGCGAGTCAAAATCGTCATCCAACGAGGCTGTAGGGAGTCCGGCGACTGAGGCGTACACGATGAGGGTACGTCGCAAGGAGACGGACGACCGAGAACAACGTGGGGGGCGATTTTCAGTAGCCTGCTAGGGAAGCAGGACGATCTTTCCATAGGCCCCCGCCTCCATCACCGCCTTGTGCGCCTGCGGAGCTTCAGCCAGCGGCAACTCTCGGCCCGTAACGGGGCGCAGGGTGCCGTTCTCCAGACCGGCCACCAGGGCTGCATGGATGCTTGCGGTTTCCGGAGGCGTGGCGTTGAAGAGGACCATGCCGAGGACGGTGACGTCCCGCACCATGAGTTCCCGCGGGCTGACTTCGACCGAGCCTCGGCTCCCGATCACGACTATGCGGCCGCCCGGCGCCATGATCATCAGGTCTTTCCCCAAATTGACGTTGGCCAACATCTCCAGGACGATGTCCACTCCGCGCCCGTCCGACAGACCGATCACCTGGGTCAGGTAGTCCGGCTTCCGGTGGTCCAGCACATGGTGGGCGCCCTGCTCCTTGACAAGCGCCAGCCCCTTGTCGGACCCGGCGGTGCCGATCACGATCAGGCCGGCGGCCCGCGCGATCTGCACGGCGGCCACTCCGACCCCGCCGCTCGCCCCGTGGATGAGGACGACCTCTCCGCCTTTGGCCTGCGCTTTCTGGAACAGCGAGCGGTGGGCCGTCGCATAGGGCACGTTCATCCCGGCCCCTTGCGCAAAGGTCGCCTGGTCCGGAAGCCGATGCACCTGCTCGATCTTGCAGAGAGCTTTTTCCGCATAGGCGCCGGTGAGGGTGCCCGACGTATAGACCCGGTCGCCTACCTTAAAGACCTTCACGCCCACGCCGACTGCCTCCACCGTCCCCGCCGCATCCAGGCCCGGCGTATAGGGCATCGGCAACTTCCCATAGGAGCCGGCCCGGATGTAGGTGTCCACGGGATTCACCCCGGCGGCCTTGACCCGTAGAACCACTTCGCCGGGACCCGGCGACGGATCCGGCACGGTTTCCAGCTTCATGACGTCCGGTTCACCGAATTGATGGACTCTGATCGCCTTCATGCATTCCTCCTCAGGCTTCTGTCTAAGACATTCCCAATGATTATTCCCTGGCCCAGTCGGCCGAAGCAATCACTTCCGTAAATTTCGTCAACGGGATGCCATAGCGCCGCTCAATCCCAGGGATGTCCCCATTGTACCCTTGTTCGTTGAACCACCGGAACATCGCGGCCAAATCGTCCCCGAACGCAACCGGGGCCTGGTCGTCCGGGACTTGCTGAAATCGAATCGGACGCCCCATGGTGCGCGACAGATGCGCCACCACCTCTGTCATGGTCAGCTCGTCTCCCGCCAGCTCGATCGCTTGGCCGAGAAAATCGTCGGGACGGACGAAGGCCGAGGCCCCGAACTCTCCGATGTCCTGGAGTGCGATCATCTGCAGCTTACGGTCGGGTGGCAACGGGAGCGCGAGCGTGCCCTGCAGGATGAAGGGGCGGCAAAAGGTACCGAAGTTTTCCATGAACCAGACAGGCCGGAGAATGGTGGCGGGGAGGCCGATCTTCCGGATGTGCTGCTCGACCTGCCACTTGGTGTCGAAATGGGGGATGCCGGTGTTCCGCTCGGCCCCGCCGACCGAGGTATAAATATAGTGATGGACCCCGGCCTGCTTGGCCAGATCGGCCAGCATCGTGCCTTGCGCGACCTCTTCGTCCACCCCGGCTTCGAAGGGCGTGGACATGGCGAACACACCCCGCACCCCTTGCAACGCCGCCCGGAGGGAAGCGGGATCGGTGAGATCGCCCTGCGCCACCTCGGCGCCGGCTTTTGCCAGCCCGGCCGCTTTGGCCGGATTGCGGGCGAGGGCGCGGACCTTCTGGCCCCGGCGCAGCAGGCTCCTGGCGACCGCTCCTCCCTGTTGTCCCGTGGCCCCCGTGACCAGAATGATCTGCGTCTCGCTCATGGGGCGTCCTCCTGCCTGCAACCGCGCCGTCGCGGTGCGGCCATCAGCCGCGTATCGCTGCCGTGGGGGCGGCGGCCGTCGCCGGCCGGGCTTCGACCGGATAGTTGCGCTCGCGCCACGCGTCGATGCCGCCTTCCAGGGGCCGGACCCGCGTAACGCCTTTCCGTTTCAACATGAGCGCCGTCCTGGCGCTGGTCACTTCATTGGGGCAGGCGCAGTAGAGCACGATGTCCCGATCTCGCGGAATCTCATGGTGGCGCTGATCGAGCTCCTCCATCGGCATGTGCCGGGCGCCGGGGATCATGTGCGGATCGACCTCCAGGTCCATGGGGTGCCGCAAATCCACAATGGCCACCTCGTCGCCTGCCTCCAGCCGTTTCCGGAGTTCGTCCACCGTGATGCGCGCCATCCGCAGTTCCCGCAAGAACAACTGCCGCTGAAACACCTTGTAGCCCAGGTACACGACAAAGGAGCCGACGAGCACTTGCAGGAAGGCGGCGCCCGCCTGGGCCAGGAGCAGGGCGAGCCGCTCCAACTGGCTGCTGAACAGATACCCGAGGCCGGCGCAGACGCCCGCCCAGAGGAGCGCGCCCAGGCCGTCGTAGAGCAGGAAGCGCCGCAGACTCATGTTGAACATGCCGGCGAGCGGCGGTGTGACCGTGCTCAAACCCGGCACGAACTTGGCGATGATAAGGGTGCGGACACCGTGCAGAAAGAACATCTGTTCCGTCCGGCGCACGCAGGAATCCGGCTCCAGCGAGATGCGGCAGAGGAAGCTCAGCACCCGGCCGCCTCGGTGGCGGCCCAGGTAATACCAAAACAGATCGGGCCCGAGCGACGCGAGGATCGGGAGGCCGACGGCGGCCCAGACGCTCATTTTTCCGGCGCCGGCCAACGCGCCGGCCGCGATGAGCAAGGGAATGGCGGGGATCGGCAGCCCGATCTGCTCGGCAAAGACCACCCAGAACAGGACGGACTCGCCATGGTATATCAGAAACTCGGTGGCTTCGTTCATGGAACATTCCCCAACGCTCCAGGACCGGCTGCATCATCCCATAGGCGAGGGCCGAGGGCAAACCGACGTGTTCCTTAAAGTCGGAGCGGCTTGATCGGCGATAAGACGGCTTCCGGATTATTTCTCCACACAGCCGCGTCGGCGTCCACATAGAGTTCCACCTCATTGCCGTCCGGATCGTGGAGATAGAGACTCTGACTCACCGTATGATCGCTCATGCCGCCGATGGCAATACCCGCAGCGTCGAGTTCTTTCTTCGCAGCCCGAAGCTCGTCCAAGCTGTCGCCGACCTTAATGCCGATATGGTAGAGCCCCCGACGCCTTCCGGCTGCAGGGCCCGGTGCGTCTCCGACCTGGATCAGGAGCAGCTCATGGTGCGTCCGGCCTGACGTGAGCGCCGCCGCCGCGCCATTGAAGATCCGTCCGACTTCTTGGAATCCCAACACATCACGATAGAAGGCCAGCGACCGTTCGAGGTCCCTGACGTAGAACACCACATGGCCGAGATAATGGGCCTTCATGACGCCCTCCTTGCGTGGTGCCGCGAAACCATGTCCGCCCTTCCGCGCCGCACAGACCGGCATGTGGAGCGTTATGGTACGAACGTGATCCCGGCCTTCTGGACCTCCTGGTAGGGGAGGAGCCAGACCAGCGATTCATCGGACAGGTCGCCGACTTGAATCCGGTTGCCCCAGGGATCGCGGAAGTCGCAGCGGAAGTGCGGCTCGACTTTCAGCCCATACTTCTTGGTAATTTTTCTCCTGACCTCCTTGATTTGCTTCTCGTCGCGAACCATCAACCCGAAGTGTTTCACCCGGTCAGGCTGAAGCTTTTCTACTTCGAAAATCGCCATGAACTGATGTTCGCCCAGCTTGCACCAGGCCGCGCCTTCGCCGCCCCGGAGCATCTTCAACCCAAAGACGTCCGCATAGAACTTCACGGCCTTTTTGGCATCCGTGACCTCGATCACGATGTGGTTGCAACCGTAGACGTGAACCGCCATCAGCGCACCTCCTTCGCCGCCTCCGTCAAATCGCCAGACGCCCCATCTTGCCCGCCTGATAGTCCTGCACCGCCTGGACCAGTTCGTCTTTCGTGTTCATCACAAACGGGCCATACCGGGCGATCGGCTCGCGGATCGGCTCCCCCGCCATCATTAGAATCGTTGCCTCTTGTTGCGCCTCCACGAGGATCGGCGCACCGGAGCTTCCGACCACCGCCACCTGCGCCTCGGTCACCGGCTCCGATCCGTTCACCGTCACCCGCCCCTCGAGCACGAACAGGGCCACATTCCACCCGGTCGCAAATCCGAGCGTCGTACCATGTCGAGCCTTCACGCGCAGGTCATGGAGTTGTACCGGCGTGAACGTCGTGGCCGGACCCTTCACTCCCTTGAACTCGCCCGCGATCACTCGAACCGACCCGGCACCTCCGTCCAGCGGAATGACGGGAATCCGATCCTTCACCAGCGTCTGATATCGCGGGGCCGTCATCTTGAACGCGGCGGGCAAGTTGACCCAGAGTTGGATTGCCTGCAAGGTCCCCCCTCGTTTCGCCCACTCCCGCTCGTGCAGTTCCTCGTGGACGACCCCGGAGGCGGCCGTCATCCACTGCACATCGCCCGGACCGATGACGCCAGCATTCCCCGCTGAATCGCGATGCGCCACCATCCCTTGATAGACGATGGTCACCGTCTCGAATCCGCGGTGGGGATGCTCTCCGACCCCGCGCGGATGATCCGTCGGCGGATAGTGCGTCGGCCCCGCATAGTCCAACATCAAGAAGGGACTGACGTCCCGGTCGAGGTCATGGCTCGGAAACAGATTGCGGACGTGGAAGCCGTCTCCGACGACGTGGGTCGAGCCCGGCGAATAGATCCGGGGCTGAACGCCGATCGCAGTCTCTTTCGCTGCCGCCTGCCAGCCTGATTGAGTCATGCTCCACCTACCTTCCTGTTCGCGCCGCCTGCCGCGGCCGTATCCGATCACGAGGCTCATAATAGTCCTAGCTAGAACTAAAGTCAAGGGCCGGGCTTACCGGGGCCGAACCGGCGCGTTTTCATTGCTTTGTGGCTCTCGAGACGGCAATTCCGCTAGAATACCGCCATGAAATACCGGATCAAGACCGGCGAGGAGTTGGCCTGGCTGCTGGACCATACCCACGCCTTTCAGGGGGGCCAGGTAACCGATTTGCACGTCCGCAAGCAGCGGCTCTTTGACGAGTCCACGGGACAGCACATCACGGCAGGCACCACCATCACCGCCATCATCCGCTACGACCTGGCGGTCCGGGGCGACGCCGGACTCTATCCCCTTACGCGCGTGGCCAAGCTGACGATGGCCGGGGCCACGGACTTCTCGATTTTCGAGCAAGAAGGGGCGGACTGTTCCGAGATCGGAACCATCCATGCCGAAACGTCCGGGGGCCGGCTCCGGTTCTGGTTCGATCCGCACGGCGAGCTGTACGTCATTTGCGATGAAGCGATGCTGGAAGAAGTCTCCGTGCCGGGTGCCGGCCGACCCAGCCGCACCGGGATGACCGAATGGACCTTTCAGGCCTCCGCCGGCGGCCTCCCAACCGTGAAATGGCTCTTGGACCACTTGGATCGGACCGGGGTGCCTTGCACCTGGCAGGCGGGAAAGCGCTCGTCCGGGGCGCACCAAACGTTGCGGTGGGAAGGCCGCCTGGTGTCGGCACCCTACCGGCCCCGCGGGAGCCAAGGCCAGCCCCGGAGCGGCGGCGTGCTCGTCCAGGCCTACGGGCCGCTCGACGGTTGCGCCTTCGTAATCGCGCTCCGCGCCGCCTCCCCCCAGGACGGTGCGACCGGCCGGCTGTTCATCGCCCTGGCCGACCTCATCGCCCGCAGCTTTCCGGGCATGTGCCTCACCGGCGATCAGGTGATGGACGGGGAGGAATGGCTGGGACACGGACTGGACGGGAAACCGGCCCCGCGGGGCGCGCCGGATCAGGCCGGAGAAGTCATTCGTCGGATGCAACCGGCGGAGTGACGAGACGTGCTAGTGAGAGACGGTTCCGTTCCCGTTTCCAGATCCGTGGCCGTTCCCATGGCCGTTCCCGGATCCGTTCCCGTTCTTCCGATTCACGCACTCCACAAGGTGCCAGAACCGCAGCGGGTTGACCTTCTCCTTCCTCGCCACCAGCAACGACGTGCCCTCCAGCACATGATTCAGCGAGAGGTCGGTCCGGAACCCGATGTGCTTGCAGAGCGGGGAGATCACTTTTTCCACTGCGGCGATCAGCTTGTTCCCGTTGCTGAAGTGGTTCAGCATGATGATCCGCCCCCCAGGCCGGCACACCCGGATCATCTCGGTCACCACCTTGCGATAGTCGGGAACCGCCGTCACCACGTAGGCGGCCATGACCGTGTCGAAGCTGTCGTCCGGAAACTCCATCTGCCCCGCGTCCATGCGGGACAGCTCGACATGCTCCAACCCATACATCCGCACCCGCTCCCGCGCCTTCTCCAGCATACCGTCGGAGAGGTCGATGCCCACCAGGCGGCAATGTCTGGGGTAAAGCGGCAGCGACAGGCCGGTGCCCACCCCGACCTCGAGGATTCGCTCCCCATGAGCGACGGGCAGCCGGCGGACCGTGGTTTCGCGCGACTCGTGGAAAATCCTGCCGAAAATCTGATCGTAGACCCCTGCGTAGTTCGAGTAAACCCGTTCGACTTTGTCCAGATCCATGCATCCTCCGTCCCCGCTTAATCGGGTCCCAGGACTCGACTCCCGGACGAAGCTCGCCGGGACCGGCCCCGAGGCCTTGAACCGAGACAGCGCGGGGGTGTAACCGAGGCGGGAAACCGAGTGCGTACCGCTGAACGATAAGGCCCGCCTGAACAAGAAAACGGGCCTACTCTAACCAAGTTACGGAGAAGAGTCAACCGCGCCACAGGCGCAGGCCTGCGACACCTTGCATGCGGTCGGCATATGATCGGATAGCGGAAAATCGCGCCCTCGCCCTCGCGCCGCGGCCCCCTACCTTTCGATCTCTTGATCGGTGTGGTATCGTGCGCGGCTTGAGGGGAGGGGGCTGGCTATGGTCCTGGCGGGATTGTTCGGGGCACTGCTATTTCTGGCCCTGGTGGCTGGGGACTGGTTCTACTTCTCCAGCCAGTCGGCGAAGGCCGGCACCTACGGATGCAGGATTGCGGGAGCGCCGGACCAGGCTCCCTGGCCCTCCCTGGCGGAGATCGGCTCACGCTTCGACGCCGATGGCCGGCTCAGGCTGCCGAACGGCTTCGCTCATTTCTTCCCGACGGAACGACGGATTGTCCTGCGTTCGCAGCAGGGCTTCCTCCCTAGCCGGTTTCGGACCGCCTGGCCACTGAAGGCCTCGTTGGAACTTGCGCCCGAGGAACGGACCACCCGCGTCACCTGCATCAAGCGGATTCCCTGGTGCTCCGCCATCCTGACCTCCCTGTGGTTCCTCACGGTGGGGGCCGGCACGCTGACCTTCGTCATCTTATACCTGGCCGACGGGGGCCTGGCCTCGCTCAGCACCATCTTGATGGGGCTGGGCATCCTGGGCATCGGCTTGTTGGTGCTGGCCTTCGGCCTCGTCACCATCGCCTTTGCCTACCGGCTGGAGAACCACCGGCTGAATCTGGCCTATCAGGACTTGCGAGCCGCGCTGGAGAAGGCGCCGGACCATCAAGACAAATAGACGTCTAAGAATGCCTGGTACTCGGCGGGGAGGCCGGTCTGGCCGGAGCGGGCCAGGCCGGCGATGATGCCTCGGTGTTTCTGGCTCAAGCCGGACTCGACGAAGGCGACCTTATACTGGGCCCAGCGCCGCGCCGGATTTGCGGCCACCAGTGCCCGATCCTCCGGAGCCATGGCCTTGAGCGAAGCGGTTAGGTGCGCGATGGCTTTTTCCACGCTGTGGTAAGGGGGCGCGAGCTTCAGCATCGCGTAGAACTGTTCCAGATGCCCCCGGAACTCGTCCCTTAACGCAACGATCTCTGAATTCTCTCCGGCCATCTCGACCTCGTCCTGTCGCAAGATAATGGATCGATCAATGGGCCGCAACCTTTTCCTGCTCAGTCCTTTAAACGCACGTGATACGGGTTCGCGACCGTCGGTCGTGGGATGGCCACTGTAGGACTAAGGAGCGAGAAAGGGATGTGGTATGATCCGCGCATGCCGACTCCTATTCTTCCCTCACCGTCTGTTCGCGCGAAACTCAAGGCCACGGCCCTGGAAGCGGCCAGGGTGGCCGGTTCCATCCTGACCGACGCGGCCAGCAACGGATTCCACGTCGAATACAAAGACTCGGTCAACCTGGTCACGGACGCGGACCGGCGGTCGGAGCAGGCCGTGATCGAGGTAATCCGCAAGACCTTTCCGGAGCATCGGATTTTAGCCGAGGAAGGCGGCGCGCAAGCGGGCGGCGATCCGGATTACCGGTGGGTGATCGATCCGCTGGACGGCACGACCAACTTCGCCCACGGGTTTCCCGCCTACTGTGTGTCCATCGGCGTGGAATACCGGGGCCACTGCATCTTCGGCGTCGTGCTGGACCCGACGCGGCAAGAGCTCTTCACCGCGGAGACGGGGAGCGGAGCCTTCCTGAACGGGAGCGCTCTGCATGTCTCCCGCACTCCGAGGCTGGACCAGGCGTTATTAGTCACCGGATTCGCCTACGACATCCGCGTCAGCGCCCAGAACAACCTGGACAACTTTTCGCGCTTTGCCCTCACGGCGCAAGGCGTTCGCCGTACTGGGACGGCGGCCCTGGACATGTGCTACGTGGCCGCCGGCCGTTTCGACGGCTTCTGGGAACTCAAGCTGCACCCCTGGGACACGGCGGCCGGCCTGGTCATCCTGCGCGAGGCGGGCGGGCGCGTCACCGACTTCAAAGGCACGCCCTATTCCATCTACGAACCGTCCATCGTGGCCAGCAACGGCCTGATCCACGAGGAAATGTTGGAGATCCTTCGCCGCACGTGATCAGGCATCGGGCAGGCATCCTGATTTTCCCGGACGTCGAGGTCCTGGATTTCTGCGGGCCCTACGAAGTCTTCTCCCTCACACGCCTCCATGAAGAGCGCCGCCGCGAAGAACCGTCACCGTTCGAGGTCTTGCTGATCGCCGAACGGGAAGGTCCCGTGACGGCCACCGGCGGCCTACGAGTGCTGCCCGACCATCGGCTGACGACCTGTCCGCCGCTCGACATTCTCGTCGTACCTGGGGGCTGGGGCACGAGGACCGAGATCGACAATGAGCGGCTCCTCGCCTGGATCGCCGAGCGGAGCCGACAGGTCAAGACCCTCGCCTCGGTCTGTACCGGTTCGATGCTGCTGGGGCAGGCCGGTCTGCTCGACGGCCGCAAGGCCACCACCCACTGGCAATCCCTGGACCGGATGCGCAAGGCCTTCCCCTCGGTCGCGGTGGACGACGCACAACGCGTGGTCGAGGACGGGCACATCCTCACCTCGGCGGGCATTTCCGCGGGAATCGACCTGGCTCTCGCGGTCGTGACCCGCTATTGCGGCAAAGAGGTGGCGCGGGCCACAGCCCGCCACATGGAGTATCCGTTTCCCGAGAGCAACCGACGCGGGTTTAGCCCCGTGCAGTAGACCGTCGGATGCGGTATGATGGCCCGCCGATTCACCGTTGAAGAGGAACGATATGGCGACACAAACTCCCGGAAAGCCGCCCGGCGGAAAACCAGGGCAACCGGGCCCGGCCGGTCAGCCTTCCCCCTCTGCGCGCGACGTCGAGCTGCTCAAAGTCGTCGTATCCCGAGCCGGCAAGCAAGTGAACGCCCAGTGGGCGCTCCATCCCCAGATCAAACACGACCTCAAGCCGGAGGAATGGAAAGAAATCTCGGACCTGCTGACCAAGGTGACCGGCATCGTCGGGACCAGGTTTTCCCAGGTCCTGGCCGAGGCGGAGCCGGACCAGCCGGGAACAGCGTAATCTGTGATGGGTCTGCAACTCCGCTTTCCGATCAGATCGCCCATTACTCATCACCCATCACTCATCACCGGGAGTTGACTATGGACACCTACTACCATCCCAAGGACCTGGGCAAGTTCGTCGACATGGGCAAGGGGAACAAGGACCTCTGGGACAAGTTCATGAGCTACTACAGTGCGGTCTTCGCCGAAGGGGCCCTGACCGAGCGGGAGAAGGCCCTGATCGCGCTCGGCGTCGCCCACGGAGTCCAGTGCCCCTACTGCATTGACGCCTACACGCAGGCCTGTCTGGAAAAGGGGTCGAGCGTCGAGGAGATGACCGAAGCGGTCCACGTAGCCTGCGCCATACGCGGCGGCGCCTCGTTGGTCCACGGCGTCCAGATGCGCAACGTGGTTGAGAAGCTGTCGATGTAGCCGGATACCTTGGTGCAGAACCTTCGAGGTGGGAGTCGATTTCCCGCTGAATAGAAAAGGGGATATCCATGTCCCTCTCGTTCAGCATAGTCGCTCTTTTCATCGTCGCCACCGTTGTGTGGCTCGTGGCGTCGCGCCGCCAGTCGTTGCCTTGCCCGGTCTGGTTACGCTGGTGCGTCGAGCTCGACAATCCCTTCGCGAGAAACAACCGCGCAGCGGTCATCCTTGACCATCTCGATCTTGAGCCAGGCATGACGGTCCTGGATCTTGGCTGCGGTCCCGGCAGGCTCACGGTACCTGCTGCGCAGCGGGTCGGCCCTGCCGGTCGAGTGGTTTCGGTGGACCTGCAAGCGGGCATGCTCGCCCGAGCGAAGGAAAAGGCTCGCGCGGCTGATCTCTCCAATATCGAGTTCGTCCAGGCCGGAGCCGGCGAAGGGAAATTAGGTCGTGATCGGTTCGACCGGGCGCTGCTCGTCACGGTTTTGGGTGAGATTCCGGATCGTCCCGGGGCGCTGAAAGAGATTTTTGACGCCCTGAAACCGGGCGGCATCCTGTCCGTAACCGAAACCCTGTTCGACCCCCATTACCAGAGCCGTCAGACTGTCGCGCGGCTTGCCGCTGAAGTCGGCTTCCGGGAGCGAGGCTTCTTCGGCAATCGCCTGGCCTTCACCGTGCATTTGGAGAAACCCGTCGGCGGATAACACGCCAATTCATTTGCTCGCCTCGCTCGCAGGGAGGTCGGGTCTCTACCCGACGACGCGAAACGCTTCAAACGCCCGGTCGGCCTTGGCGGCCATGTAAAAATCGCTCTCGGTCAGCCCGTTGATCTTGTGCGTCCAGAGCTCGACCTTGCACTTGCCCCAGGCCAGCAGCAGGTCCGGATGATGGCCTTCTTCCTCGGCCACCGCGCCCACCTTGTTCACGAAGGCCAGGGCTTCGGCAAAATCCTTGAACGTGTAGAGGCGCTCAATGTGACCCGCCTGGTTCAGCGACCAGCCCCGCCCCAGTTGCTTCAGCAGGTCTTGAATCCGGCCCGGCTCCAACGGCGGCACCCCGCCTTTGCACGGCACGCATTTATTGTCCGCTAATCCCATATTTCTCTCCTTTCACTTTTTACCTTTCACGTTTCGCTCATTCCTTGATCCGGCACAGGGTCAACGGCTGGGCGAGCCCGCGCAGCGTCGAGGTCCATTCGGCGACGATGGGCGCCTGGCTCTCCGTCAAGACGTCGCGAACCCGCGCGTCGTCCAAATATTCCTTCGCCAGCACCAGGTCGCCACCCAGGCTTTCGCGAAGCACGCGCGAGGCGACGTTCACCGTCCGCCCGAAGTAATCCAGCAGCCCGTTGGCATTGATGGCGATGGCCGGCCCGTGGTGCAGGCCGAGCTTGACGACCAGGGGAGGCCGGTCCGGCAGCGAGGTGTTAAAGGCCGCAAGCTCCCGCTGAATCGCCAGGCCACACCGTAATCCGTCCGCGGGTTGATGGAACACCGCCATGACGGCGTCGCCGATCGTCTTGACCACCGCGCCTTGGTGCCGGGCAATCCGTTCCTTCAGGAAATCGAAGTGCCGCCGGACGTGCCCGTAGGCCGGGGCATCTCCGGACTCCTCGTAGAGGCGCGTGGACTCTTTCAGGTCGCTGAACAGGATCGTGACGGAATCCACGCCGATCTCCACGCCCGGCGCAAGCACCTCAGAGCCGAAGAGGTCGCGGAATTCCTGGAGCGCGGCCACTTTGGCCGCGCTGACGGCCAAGTCATCCCGCCGGAGACGCTCCAGGACGACCCCGATGGTCCGTTGCGTGTCGTTCTTCCAGGCCAGCGAGAACCGCCCCGGTTGAAACGACCGATCGGCCTCCTCCCAGCCCTGCTCGCGATAGAACACCGGCCGAGAGTCGCCTCCAGCCTGGCGGCCCGGCACCAGCAGCAGGGACTCGTTGCTTCGGAGCGTCCTGATCCGATAGGCCTCATCATCAAGCATAGCTGTGCACTCACGTGTATCGCCAGGGCGCAGCAGGTGCTGGACGAGGATATGCGGGGCACTGTAGGGCCCGCCAAAACAGTAGACCCTCTCCTCCGCCGAGCGGATCGCCGAATGGACCCGGAAGCGCAGCTCTACATACCGATCTAGATTCGCATCGTAATTGATCCCGCAGGTATCGCAATGGAACTGCTTGTCCACGCCGGACAGCGTCTCCGCTTCGCCTTTCGGGATCCGGCAATTGGGGCACATGAGCTGCCACTGGAGGCTGAGCAGGCCGACCCGCGTGGCGTGCAGGAAGACGCGCAACGTTTCGTGGGGATCGGTCCGCCACCTGGCGGCCAAGGCATAGGGCTGCATGCGGATGACTTCCTCTTCGCCTGCCTCGTCCAAGTGGCGCAGCAGACAGCCGACGATCCCCCGATCCAACGACGTGACTTGCTCCAGCCGGCGGGCACATTGCCGGAGTGTCGTCCAATCGGCTTGGTTCACGCGGGCCGACATCAACGCCTTGGGGGCGACGGAAGGACCGGCATGGGAGGGCCGGAGCCGGGCGATGGCCTTGGCACAATAGGCCCTGGCCTTCTTCATGGTGTCGCGGCCCACCAGGGGGATGGCCAGTTTGCCGAGCACGTTGCGCGGCGTGAGCTCCGCGAACATCCGCACCCGGCAGCCGCTCCCGGCCGGCTCGATTTCCACGCCCCCGCGGAAGCGAGCGAGCGGGCCCTTCGTGTAGTCCCGCTGGACGGAATAGTTCGAACCCCTGATCCACTCGAAGGGGTACTCGACCCAACTTAAGGGGAGCAGTCCGTACAGGCGGGCTTGCACCGGCCGGCCGATGTCTTCGTCTTCAAAGGAACTGACCTGCACGGAGGGAAGTCCCGCATCGCGATTGAGCCGGTCCGTATGGCCGAGGACTTCCCAGACCAGTGACGCAGGCGCGTCCACGATCCATTCCTGCTCGACGCGCTGCGGCTGAAAGGGCATGATCTACTCGTCGTCGGGAGCGCCGCCAGACCTAGCGAGGTCGTCCATCTTGATTTTTTCGGGATTGAACTTGCTGGCGGCCTTCGTCATCCGGTCCAACGCGTCGTCGAAGGACAGGGGCTCCGCCTCTTTCGGACGGAACCGCACCGGGTTGATCCGCGCCACCACGAAACTTTTCAGGTAGGGACTCGTCAGGCCCTTGGCCTTCAAGGCCTCGACTTGCCGGATCACGACATCGTCCAAGGTCAGCAAGCCCGTGGCCCGTTCCTGCCGGACTGTAAGCGCCGCGTGCAGCGGCTTTTTCAAGAAGGCCTCCACGCGCTTCAGCACCGGCTGATAAGCGCCGCCGCTGAAGCGGGGCCGCTGTTCGTAACAGAGCCCCAACGTGATGAAGGACGGCTCTTCGAACTCCAGCGCGTAGGTCTCTTCCGTCGCGCCATCCAGCCGGGCCAGTTCCTTGTACATGCGGATCACTTCCAGGGCCTTCTCTCGAAGATTGTGGGCCTTCTCGGTGTTCAGCGCCAGAATCTGATAGGCTGCCGCGGCCTCCGGTACGACGATGGCGGTGATACTCTTGGCGCCCAGGGTGATCATGGCGGAGAGCCGATGGTGGCCGTTGGGCGTCCAGTACCTCACGTCCCCCTCCGCCCCTGCCTTGGCCCGCACCGCGATGATCGGGTCCAAAAAACGGCCGAGCTTGCCGATCACCCCTTCGAGTTTACGCACGTGGGTATCGGACAGATTTCTCTGATAGGGAGTCGGGGCCACTTGTTCGATCGGTAGGGCTGCCAGGATCACCCAGCGACCGCCGTACGGCTCGCGATAGAGGGCCAGGACTCGGCCTCCGTCTTCGTCGATCGTCCGGTGCAACGCCGCCACCTCGCCCGGCGGGGCCGCGGCTTGCAGCTCCGTCGCGGCAAGCCCGGTGGAAGCCCCAGCCGGTTTCCTGCGGCGTCGGGGGGCCCCGGCGGTCGCTGCCTTCCTGGGTTTCCTGGACTTATTCTCCGCCATGACGTGGTATGGTAGGGGAGTCGGTCGACAAAAGAAAGCCCCGCGTCACTCCCAACGAAAGGCACCAGGCTAATGCTCCGAATCGGACATAGAGGCGCAGCCGGCTATGCGCCGGAAAATACGCTGTCGTCCATCAAGAAGGCCGTGACGCTCAAGGTGGATTTTGTGGAGTTGGATATCCAGGCCACAAAAGACCGTCAGTTGGTGATCTTCCATGATCGCCGTGTGGACCGCCTCACGATCGGCAAGGGCGTCGTGGCGGACTTGAACCTGACCGACCTGCGACGATTGACGCTCCCCGGCGGTCACGCCATCCCGACGCTCGAGGAAGGGCTGAAAGCGGCGGAGGGCAAGGTCGGAGTGATGCTGGAGTTGAAGGTCCCCGGCCTGATGGAGCTGACCCTGGACACCCTCACGCGAAGCGGGTTTTCCAGCCCTGTGATCGTCGCGTCGTTCTTCCACGACGAGTTGCTGCACCTGCGGCGGCTACAGCCGAAGGCCCAGACGCTTGCGCTGCTTGTCGGGAACCCGATCACGCCCGCCGGGTTTGCACTCGAGGCCAAGGCCACCCACGTCGGCATCGCGTTCGACACGCTCGGCAAGGCCTACGTGGACGCCCTCCACTCAGCCGGGCTTCAGGTCTTCGCCTTTACCGTCAACGACCCAGCCGACATCCAGCGGATCGCGGCCCTCGGCGTGGACGGGATCATTTCGGATTTCCCGGATCGGATCCAGAAGTAGCAGGTCCTCCGTTCCTGGTCTGCGGCTGAAGCGACGAGGCGGCCGGTGTGCCCGACTTGGTGTCGTCCTTGGGCTCGTCCGGAGGAGGCGCTGGTGGCTTGATCCGGATGTGGGTGATGAGACGCTCGACCTCGGTGATGCCGCGGACCTTGTCGTAGACCGCGTCGTATTCCTCCTCCGTCTGCGCGATGCCGAAGAGATAGACGGTCCCGTTGGTCGCCCGCCAGCGGTAGTTCGGGTACCGGAAGCCGGCGCCGGACATGACGGCGAACTTCACCTTGAGCTCGATCCCCGTATCCCGCACCGATTCGCGCATGCCGAAATCTTCCGTGATGTGCAGCTCGTTATAGACCTGGTGGACCCCTTCGACCTTCTTCACCAGCGCTTCGGCTGTCTGATCGTCCCCCGCCGTCTTCACC
The DNA here is from genome assembly GCA_016873495.1 of Nitrospira sp. Taxonomy (GTDB): domain Bacteria; phylum Nitrospirota; class Nitrospiria; order Nitrospirales; family Nitrospiraceae; genus SYGV01. The sequence continues at coordinate 29,904 of VGXC01000028.1, forward strand.
GCCCCCGTCATCAGGACGTCGCCCTGGTACACGTCCACGCTCACCGCCATGAACAGGTCTTTTCCTTCGCCGGCCAGAGTCCGCAGGATAGCGCTCTTCACCTTGAAGTCGTCGCCCATTTCCCCCAGCGTCCGTTCGTCCACGGCCATTTCTGTCGCCGTAGACGCGACCGAAAACGGTGCGGTGTAGGGGTTGGGCATGATGAAGCTGCAGCCGGCCAGGAGAGCGGCGGCCAAAAGAAGGACCGGACGAAGGGTGGAGGCCATGAAGGGAAGCATAGGAGGAGGAAAGAAAAAAAGAAAGCCCCCGAGCCATTGGAAGCCGGGGGCCTGGAGGGGTCTCTCCGGCGCCTCAGACTCGATCAACCGATAAAGAGGCGCCGATTCAATAGAAGGTTGATAGGTACGTCGCGCCGTGTGACCCCTTATTCATGGGCCAGGAGTGAAGCCGAACACTGGTGGGGAAAAACCTCCCCGGTCGCATTTGATCGAAGCGACCGGCTCAAACGAAGTTTGGTATGTAAGGCTGGCGCGTCATTGCCCGGCGGCACACAAACCGGGCATGTTCTCTCGCGCCAAGGAAAGGTGAAGCACGTCGCGTTAGCGACACCTTTTCATGGGCCGGGCAAATCATGGCCCATTGGTAGGGTTAGCGCGCCACTGCCCGCTGGCCAAGCGACCGGGTATCTTCGGTCGCGCTAAGACCCGAAGCGAGGCGGAATAGAGTCCAAAAACACTGGTGGGTTTTATCCGGCCGCCAGGAACAATAGATGGGCGGCCGGCACACGCCAAGCGAGGGATGGTGGAGGTGGCGGGAATTGAACCCGCGTCCGAAGACCGTCAGCACAACGGATCTACGTGTGTAGCCGATCGTTTTGGTTTCGCAACCGCCCACGCCCACCGGCAGGCTTAGAACGGCCGCTAGCCCAGTATTGTCTCGTCCTCAGCCGCTGAGCACCAGCTTTGGACCAGCCCGCTGCATCGCGCCCCTTCCACCCCCGCGGGCCTCAGGCGGAGGGACGTCGCGGTCAGTTAAGCCGCGAGTGCCAGTTCTTGGTTGGCAGTTGCTAGTTTCCCGGAGGTTTAACGAGACCCCGAGAGCTCGACACGCACCGCTGGCCTCTGAATCCCCGTCGAAGCCAATCACCCCCCTTTCATAGACTGGCTTCACTATACCCGACGAATGCCCCGCCGACAACTAGAGAGCCTGCTTCAGACTCCAGGGTGTGGGCAGCGACGCCTGCTTGTGTTATCCTTACAACCCGGCATGCAGACCATCCCCCACGATATCGCTGCAGGCTTTTTCCTCCTCCCGCTGGCCGTACTCGCTGCCCTGGCGGTCCTTCTGATCAGAAGCTTCCGCCAGCTCCGCTGGGTGGTCGCCATCATGGTCGCCTGGACGGCCCTCACCGCCGCGCTGGCCGCTTCTGGGACCCTGGCCGACTTTGAGACCGGGCATCCACGCATTCCGATCCTGGTGCTGACCCAACTGGTGTTCGTGGTTTGGCTGGCCTGGTTTTCTCGCTGGAGCGGAGACCTGGCGCAGATTCCGCAGCTGTACCTGGTCGGCCTCCAATGCTTTCGGATTCCCGTCGAACTGATGCTGGCGGAACTGGCGGCGCGGAACCTGCTGGCGGTCGAGATGACCTTTCACGGAAAGAACTTCGACATTCTGACCGGGATCACGGCCGTCATCCTGGCGATCTGGGTACGCCGGGACGGCGAAGAGTGCATGCGACATGTCCTCATTGTGTGGAACCTGATGGGCCTGTCATTCGTGACCGCCGTGCTGGCGCACGGCCTGCTCTCGATACCCTACCCGTTCCAGCTCTTGCACCTGTCGATCCCCACGTTCGTGATCGCCTCGTTCCCCGTCGTCTGGCTCCCGACGGTGCTTGTCCCTGTCGCCTATCTCCTGCACTTTGTCTCGCTGAAACGCTGCCTCGCGGAACGGACCGGCGCCTCCGAGGGCGTCTCGGGCTAGCAGCCTCTGACAGTCGACGTTTGTGGGTGCCTCGGACGACCGAAACCGCCTTACAGGGTGCTCAAAAAGACTGTGCGCGTATCTCGTGAAGCGTATCTCGTCGTTCGTACGAGGACTCTTATTATCGCTTCACGCATTCACGAGCGACGCTTCACCGAAGCGCTGGCGGCTGTTTTCAACACCCTGTTATTAGAGGGCGCTGCACGGTTGTCGCGTCCAATAATTCAACACCTGCTTGCTGTCGAACCTGAGGATATAGTCTATGCAAGGGGCGCCGCCCCGCATATCGCCCCGGATGCCCGGGAACGAGTTGACTTCATACCGATAGGTCCAGACCTGGGTCTGGTCCGGGAGTGTTTGGGTCTGGTGAGGCTCTCCGAGCCGTTCCTTGATCTCCCCTTGGGTCGCATGGCCATTGGCCTGCCCCAGATACTCATACTGTGACGGCATGCAAGCGGCCAGCGAAAGCGTCAGGCCTGCGACCACAGTGAACGCCCAACCGCTTGCCGACGACGATCCCGATACGACGGGCCTTCCGGTCTCGGTCCCCATCATTTCCTCCCTTGGTCGCCGCGGCGATCGCTCTTCATCGCCCGCTCCACCTCGCGACTCGCTTCGCGGCCCTTGATCGCCTCACGACGGTCGTGCTGCTTCTTGCCTTTGGCCAGGGCGAGTTCCAGCTTCGCCTGGCCGCGGGGGTTGAAGTACAGCCGCAGCGGCACGAGCGTGAGGCCTTTCTGCTGAGTCTGGCCCAGCAGGCGGCTGATCTCCTTCCGGTGCAGCAAGAGCTTGCGCGGCCGGAGGGGATCGTGATTCATGATATTCCCGTGGCTGTAGGGGCTGATGTGGCAGTGATGAAGGATCACCTCGCCGCGCTGATCCACGCTGGCGTAGCTCTCCTTCAGGTTGACCAGGCCGGCGCGTAAGGACTTGACCTCCGTGCCTTTCAGCACAATCCCGGCTTCCAATTTCTCTTCGATGTGATAGTCGTAGAAGGCCTTCCGGTTTGAGGCCACGACCTTCTCGCCGCTTTCCTTTTCCTTCGCCATAGGCCGTCACTATAGCATGGAGACACCGGACACCTCGAGAAAATGGCTCTCCCTTACACGATGTATGAGCGCAAAAAACCAGGGGTTTCGATCTAATCGCGTGGAAATACCCTGGCGCTATGAGTGCTATTGCGGTAGGATGATACCTGATTGGGCTCCACCTGGCACCGCTCCTCCCAACAGGGCGCAAGGGACCATGGAGTATACGATTACGACTCAGCTGCGCGACAATGTCCTTGAGATTGCGATCTCGGGGACAGGCGGCCGGGAGAAGGCCGATGTCATCGCCCTTGACGTGATCGCGGCGATCCGCGCCACGCAAGCCGTCAGGACCCTCATCGATCTCCGCCGCCTCGAAGGCCGTATGGGCGTGGCGGACACCTTCTTCCATGTGAGGCGTTACCCGCTCGACCTGAGACACGTGAGAACTGCGATTATCGATTTGAAAGAGCACGCGGCATTTACTTCGTTTTTCGAAACGACCGCTTCGACCCTCGGTTTTTCCATCCGCCATTTCAATGAGACCCCCGACGCCCTCGCCTGGCTTCAATCCGAATAACCGCCGATTGCGGGGACAAGCCTAGAAGCGACTTGGACCCGTCACCCACTCTTTCTTACCGCGGATGGAACGGATGGGCAGGTGGGCGGAGGACGGCGTTGATTTGATACGGTCCGAGCGGGAACAGGTCCATCGGCGACGCGTTCCCGCCACCCTCTCTTTCCTTAAGGCAACCGTAAAGGGGTAGCAGAGGCTTGAGCGGAATTCGCCGGAGGAGCGGGGCGCCCATCGAGACTTTGCCAGGAAGGAAAGCGGAAACTGACTGAGTCCGCGAGGGAATTTCCGAAAGCTTCCGCCTGGCAAAGTCCGAAAGGGCCGCTCCGGGAGGCGCTGAAGCGAAGGGCCCTGCTGCTCCATCTCCATTCGTCAGCCGCTCTCTTCGCTCTTGACCGCTCCCTCCTTCCCGCCTACTATCCGTCCATGCGCAAGCCCTCGCCCTTTTCCTCTGTGTCCACGGTCCTAGCCACGGTCGCCAAGCGGATCGGGTTAGAGACCAAGCTCCTGGAGTTCCAGCTCCGCCGGGATTGGCCGAACATTGTCGGCCAGCCGATCGCCGCCCACACGAGGCCCGATCAAATCCGGTTTAAGAAGCTCTATCTGCTCGTGGAAAATTCCGTCTGGATGCAGCAGCTCACGTTTCTGAAACCGACGCTGCTGGCGAAGATCAACGAGGCGGCGGGGACTGAGCTGGTCACGGAGATCGTCCTGCGGATCGCGGAACTCGGCGGCGCGGCCGGCGGGGGCGGGCGGGAGAACGTTTTGAACGATGATGAAGGCCCTCCTCCGGAACCCACGGCTGAGGCCCTGGCGGCGGCAGCGTCCCATGCGGAATCCATCCGAGATCCGGAGCTGCGGACGCACCTGACCAAGGTCATGGCCGTGGCGATCGCGCGCGAAAGTAGACAGGGGCGGGAGATGCAGGCTCCCGTTACGGAGCCTCAGGACCGGAAGCAGTCTTCGTGATGGAACCCTTGAACAGAACCCGCGAGTAGGCGGCCGTCGCAGCCGTGTCCGCTCCTTTGAGAATCGGCCCGATCCGCCCTTCCTCTTCGTTCTCCTCCAGCCGGTAGAAGCCGCGCACCGCGTTCTCGAAGGCGTCGTGCAGCGCCCGGTCCTCGCCGGCCACATATTTATGCAGAATATCCGGCTCGGCCCAGGAATCGTGGGTAAAGATGTAGATGGTGATACGCCGGTATCGGCCGGCCGGATCGTCCGGCGTGGTCGGTCGGACTTTCATCTTCCCGAAGTCGTGCGTCTCGCGCCCGACTTTTCGAAACCGCTCGATCAGCGTCTCGATCTCCGGATCGCTGGTCCAGCTGGGGACGTGGACCGCCACCGCCGTTTCTTCCTGCGAACCGATGCTATAGGGCGGGATGGACCGATCGGGGCGGCTCAGGAACATGCCCCCCCAGATCAGCGCGAACGAGGTACAGAAGACGCCGAGCGCCAGCTTGACGAGCACGTCGAGTTTCTTCTTCGGCTGTGGCATGTCGGAAGTACTGTGTTGCGCGGTACCTGGCAGGTCACTGCCGATGGCCGGGAAGCTCTCAGCCGTCAGCCTGAACAATTTGAACGACCTTCTTCTCAGCCCCCATCGTTGTCCGCCGCATCGCCGTTTCCGGCGTCGGCGGAGCCTTCGGCGAGTCTGGCCACGCCCACGACCCGGTCGTCCGGCGCGTCCAGATCGAGGATGCGGACCCCCTGGGTGTTCCGCCCGATCTCGCGGATGTCGTCCACCTTGCAGCGGAGGATTTTTCCCTGCGAGGCGATGAGCATGATCTCGTCGTCGTCGCGCACCTGGAGAAAGCCGACGGCGAGCCCGTTCTTCTCCGTCGTCTTGATGCTGATGATGCCTTTGCCGGCCCGCCCCTGGATGCGATATTCGCTTACCGGCGTCCGCTTGCCGTACCCGCCTTCGGTGACGGTCAGGATGGCGGCGGTGGAGTCCGCGGTGATCGTCTCCATCCCGATCACTTCGTTGCCCTCTTCCAGCGTGATGCCGCGCACGCCGTGGGCGGTGCGGCCCATGGGCCGGGCTTCTTCTTCCTTGAAGCGGATGACGATGCCCTGCTTCGTGCCGAGCAGGATTTCCCGCTGGCCGTCGGTGATCTCCACGGCGATCAGCTTGTCCCCTTCGTCCAACGTCAGCGCGATGATCCCGCCGGCGCGCGGGTTGCCGTAGGCCGAGAGCTCAGTCTTCTTGATGACGCCCTGCTTCGTGGCCATGACCACGAACCGGTCGTCGCGGAATTCCTTCACCGGCAACGTGGCCGTGACTTTCTCCTCGCCGGCCAGCGCCAGCAGGTTCACCATGGCCTTGCCCTTGGCGGCGCGGCCGGCCTCCGGAATCTCGTGCACCTTGAGCCAGTAGACCTTGCCCGCGTCGGTGAAGAACAACAGGTAGTCGTGCGTGGAAGCGGTGAAGAGGGTCGCTACGAAGTCTTCGTCTCGGATACCCATCCCGATCTTGCCCTTGCCGCCGCGCCGTTGCGCCCGGTAGAGGGACACGGGGTTGCGCTTGATATAGCCGGAATGGGAGATCGTGACGACGACTTCCTCCTGGGCGATCAGGTCCTCGATGTTGATCTCCGCTTCTTCCTTGACGATCTGGGTCCGCCGCTCGTCCTTGTAGGCCTCCTTGATCGCCAGCAGCTCGTCCTTGATGATCTTCCGGACCAGCGCTTCGCTGGCAAGCACGGACTTGAGGTACTCCATTCGCTTGAGCACCTCCTGATATTCCTCGATCAGCTTGTTGCGCTCGAGCTGGGTCAGGCGCTGCAGCTTCATGTCCAGGATCGCGGTGGCCTGGATCTCCGTCAGCCGGAACTGCCGCATCAGGCCGGATCGCGCCACCTCGGGGGACTGGGACTTTCGGATGAGCTGGATCACCGCGTCCAGGTGGTCGATCGCGATCTTGAGCCCTTCCAGGATATGGGCCCGTTCCTCGGCCTTGCGCAGTTCGTAGGCGGTGCGGCGGATGACCACCTCGCGCCGGTGCTCGATGAAAGCTTCCAGGATCTGCTTGAGGGTCAGCACCTCCGGTCGGTTGTGGACCAGGGCCAGCATGATCACGCCGAAGGTGGTCTGGAGCTGCGTGTGCTTGTAGAGATTGTTGAGGACGACCAGCGGGATGTCGCCCTTCTTGATCTCGATGACGACGCGGACCCCGTCCCGGTCCGACTCGTCGCGCAGGTCGGAGATGCCCTCGATCTTCTTGTCCTGGATCAATTCCGCGATCTTCTCGATCAGCCGGGCCTTGTTCACCTGGTAGGGGATCTCGGTGACGATGAGCCGGTCCCGGTCGGTCCGCTCGTCCGTCTCGATGCTCACCTTGGCGCGCAGCGTGAGCAGGCCGCGGCCGGTCGTGTAGGCATCCTTGATGCCCTGGGTGCCGTAGATGAAGCCGGCGGTGGGGAAGTCCGGGCCGGGAATGGCCTTCATGAGCTGCGGGATCGTGATCTCCGGATTGTCCAGCAGCAGGACCAGGCCGGCCACCACCTCGCCGATGTTGTGGGTGGGGATGTTGGTGGCGTAGCCGACCGCGATGCCGCCCGCCCCGTTGACGAGCAGATTCGGCACCTTGGCGGGAAGCACCCGCGGCTCGGTGCGCGACTCGTCGTAGTTCGGGACGAAATCGACCGTTTCCTTGTCGATGTCGGCCAGCATCTCCTCGGCCAGCTTGGTCAGCCGCGCCTCGGTGTACCGCATGGCGGCCGGCGGATCGCCGTCCACCGACCCGTAGTTGCCCTGCCCGTCCACCAGCGGATAGCGCATGTTGAAGTCCTGCGCCATCCGGACCAACGTGTCGTAAATCGCCGAGTCGCCATGGGGATGGTAGTTGCCCATGATCTCGCCGACGATCTTGGCCGACTTGCGGTAGGCCCGGTTGTGGACCAGGCCCATCTCGTTCATGCCGTAGAGGATGCGCCGGTGCACCGGCTTCATACCGTCCCGCACGTCCGGGAGGGCGCGTCCCACGATCACGCTCATCGCGTAATCCAGGTAGGACGAGCGCATCTCGTCTTCGATGGCGATCTGGGTCAGGCGTTCGTCAACGGGCATGGGTTCTCCTCAGAAAAAGAGCCGATGGCATATGGCTAATAGCTGATGGCAGGACCATGCGTCCTGCCGTTCCGACCATCAGCCATCCGCTATCGGCCATCAGCTCCTACACGTCCAGGTTTCGTACCTCTAAAGCATGCTGCTGGATGAAGTCGCGGCGCGGCGCCACCTCGTCGCCCATGAGGATCGAGAAGATGTCGTCCACCCCGGCGATGTCTTCCAGTTTGACTTGCATGAGACTCCGAGTCTCCGGGTTCATGGTCGTCTCCCAGAGCTGGGTCGGGTTCATTTCGCCCAGGCCCTTGTACCGCTGTAGCCCCAATCCGTGCTTGCCGATCTCCAGAATTTCGCGGACCAGTTCGGCCGGGCCGGGCAGCTCTTTCTGAATGTCCTTGGCCTTGAGCTTGTACGGCGCCCGGCCCAGGCCGATCGCCGACGGCGCCAGTTTTTGCAATTCGCGGAAGTCGGCGGAGCCGACCAGTTCGTGGGTGATCTCCAGTTGATGGGCCATCCCGTTCGTCTGGATCTTGCAGACCACCTTGTTGGATTGGTGTTCTTCGTCCTCCGCGATATCGAGCGCCATCGTGGCCTTGGGATAGGCGGTGGTCAGGGTCTTCTTGGCGTTGGCCACGAGCTTCTTGAGCGCGGTGGCGTTCTTGAGCAGATCCCGGTCCAGGCCCGGCTCGTCCACGAAGGCCCGCAGAATGCCGCCCTCCCGCTGCTTTTTGCTGAAGCGGGCGATGAGCGCTTCGAATGCGATGAGCTTTTTCAAGATCGGGAGCAGACGACGGCCGGTCACGAAGGCCTGACCGCTCTCCACGTAGACTTCCACGTCTTCCACCGCCAGGTCCGACAGGTACTCGTTGAGCGCGTTCTCGTCCTTGAGGTACCGCTCGGTCTTGCCCTTCTTCACTTTGAAGAGCGGCGGCTGGGCGATGTAGACGTAGCCGCGCTCGATAAGCGCCTGCATCTGGCGGAAGAAGAAGGTCAGGAGCAGGGTGCGGATGTGGCTGCCGTCCACGTCCGCGTCGGTCATTAGGATGATCTTGTGATACCGGGCGCGGGTGATGTCGAAGGCCTCCTTGTCGTCCTTGCTCTTTTCGCCCTCCGCCTCCTCGCGCTTGCGCCCGATGCCGGTGCCCAGCGCCATGATTAGGGTCCGGATCTCGTCGCTCGAGAGCATCTTGTCGAACCGGGCCTTTTCCACGTTCAGGATCTTGCCCTTGAGCGGGAGGATGGCCTGGAACTTCCGGTCGCGGCCCTGCTTGGCCGAGCCGCCGGCCGAATCGCCCTCCACGATGAAGAGCTCGCTGTGCGCCGGGTCTTTCTCGGAGCAGTCGGCCAGCTTGCCGGGGAGCGAGCCCCCGTCCAGCGCGCTCTTGCGCCGAATGAGCTCCTTGGCCTTGCGCGCCGCTTCGCGGGCCCGCGCGGCGTCCACGGCCTTGCCGATGATCTTGCGGGCGATCGGGGGGTTTTGCTCGAAGTAGTCGCCGAGCGCCTCGTTGACCGCCGCTTCCACGATGCCCTTGACCTCGCTGTTGCCCAGCTTGGCCTTGGTCTGCCCTTCGAACTGCGGGTTCCGCAGTTTCACGCTGACGACGGCGGTGAGGCCTTCGCGCACGTCGTCGCCCGTGAGCGACTCCGTTTCTTTCTTGAGCAGGTCGTTGGCGTTCGCATAGTTGTTGATGGTCCTGGTGAGCGCCGCCTTGAAACCCACCAGATGGGTGCCGCCCTCTTTCGTATTGATGTTGTTGGCGAAGGAGAAGAGGTTCTCGGCGTAGCTGTCGTTGTACTGGAGGGCGACCTCCAAGATCATGTCGCTTTTTTCGATTTCGACGAAGATGGTCTTGTGCAGCGGCGTCTTGGCTTCGTTGAGATGCTCGACGAAGGAGACGATCCCGCCCTTGTAGCGGAAGGTCTGCTCTTTTTCCTTGCGCTCATCCTTCAGCGTGATGGCCAGGCCCTTGTTCAGGAAAGCCAGTTCGCGCAGGCGCTGAGCCAGCACATCGAAGCTGAATTCCAGGGTTTCGAACACCTGGTCGTCCGGCTTGAAGGTGACCATCGTGCCGCGCTTTTTGGTCTTGCCGGTGACCTTCAGCGGCGCGGTGGGTTTGCCCCGCTCGTAACGTTGCTCGAAGGTCTGGCCGTCCTGCCAGATTTCCAGCTCCAGCCATTCGGAGAGGGCGTTGACGACCGAAATACCCACGCCGTGGAGCCCGCCGGACACTGTGTAGGCGCCCTGCTCGAACTTGCCGCCCGCGTGCAGGACGGTCAGCGCGACCTCCGCGGCGGACTTCTTCTGCGTCGAATGCATGCCGGTCGGGATGCCGCGGCCGTTGTCCACCACCGTCACGCTCCCGTCGATGTGGATCGTGACCTCGATCGTCTCCCCGAAGCCAGCCATGTGTTCGTCCACGCTGTTATCCACCACTTCGTAGACGAGGTGGTGCAGTCCGTCGACGCCGGTGCTGCCGATATACATGGCCGGCCGCTTGCGGACCGCGTCGAGCCCCTCCAGCACCTTGATCTGGTCGGCGCTATAGCTGTCGGACTTTGCTTGGCCGGACGTGTCGGTTTTTGCGTCTTTGGTCGTCATCCGCCTCCTAACTCTTGGGTGATGCGTTTTGACTCATCACTCATAACCCATCAGTCTTTCACACTTTGATCGGCATCACCACACAGGTGAAGCCCGCGTTGCCCGGCTCGCGGATCAGACAGGGGCTCAGCGGGTTGTCCATCTGCATGGCGACCGCATCCCCGTCCATGACCGCCAGCACGTCCAGCAGGTACCGGGCGTTGAAGCCGGTCGTCAGGGTTTCGCCCTTGTACTGCGCGGCCAGCTCCTCGGTGGCCTCGCCGAAATCCGGATTGCTGGTGTAGAGCGTCATCTTACCCACCGAGAGGGTCACCTTCACCGCGTTGGTCTTGTCGCGGGAGAGCACCGCGACCCGGCGCAAGGCCCCTTCCAGCTCGGTCCGGGCCACGCTGACCTTCTTGTCCTGGTCTTTTTCCTTGGGAATCACCTGCTGGTAGTTCGGGTAGTTGCCCTCCATCAGACGGGAGGTCAGCAGGAGCCCGCTCTTGCGGAAGACCATGAGGTTTTTGGTGAAGCCGATGAGCGGCTCGCCGTCCCCCTCTTCCAGCAAGCGCTTCATTTCATGGGCCGCCTTCTTGGGGATGATGGCTTTGATTTCCTTCGGCCCGTCTTTGGCCGCGTCTTTGCCGCCGGCTGCCGCCGTCTCCTGCTCGGCCATCGCCAACCGGTGGCCGTCCGTGCCGACCAGGCGAAGCGTCGTCTTCTTCTCCGAGGTGATGAGCGTGACCAGGAGCCCGTTCAAAATGTAGCGGGCATCGTTGTCTCCCACCGCGAAGAGGGTCTTCCTGATCAGCTCGAGGAGCCCCGCCCCCGTCACCGGCGTGAGCCCCTCGCGTTCGATCGAAGGGAGGGCTGGGTATTCGCTGCTGGGCAGACCGACGACCTTGAACTGGCTCTTGCCCGAGCGGATGGTCGCCCAATTGTTCTCGGTGACGCTCAACTCGATCTCGCCGTCCGGCAGCTCCTTGAGAATCTCGAAGAGCTTGCGGGCCGAGAGGGTGATCGCACCCGGTTCCTGCACCGTCGCCTTGTAGAGGGCCCGCATGCCGATTTCCAAATCGGTGGCGATGACGTCCACCCCCTCCGGCTTGGCCTCCAGCAGGATATTGGAGAGTTGCGGCATGGTGTTGCGCTTCTCCACCACGCCCTGGACCCGCTGCAGGGCCATCAACATTTCGTCGCGCGCAATTCGTAGCTTCATCGGGTGTCTCCCGGGTTCGGTCCCGCTACCCCTTGGTGATCTGTTCCTTCAAACTCTCCAGCGTGGCCCGTAACGTGCCGTCCGCTTCCTTGGCCTTGGCGATCTGCTTGCAGGCGTGGATGATCGTCGTGTGGTCCTTGCCCCCGAAGTGCCGGCCGATCTCCGGGAACGAGGAGTCCGTCATTTCGCGGCAGAGGTACATGGCGATCTGCCGCGGGTAGACCAGTGTCTTGCTCCGCCGCCGGCTCTTCAGCTCGGCGATCTTCACGTGGAAGCGGTTGGCCACAGCCTCCTCGATATCGTCCATCGCGATGATCTTCTTCTTCTCGCCGATGATGTCGCGCAAGACCGTCTTGGCCATGTCCATCGTGATGGCCTGGCCGGTCAGCGAACAGTAGGCCCCCAGGCGGACGAGAGAGCCTTCCAGCTCCCGGATGTTGCTCTTCATGTTCGCGGCGAGGAACTGCACCACGTCCTCGGGAAGCCCGATGCCTTCGTCGTCCGACTTCTTGCGCAGGATCGCGATGCGCGTTTCCACGTCCGGCGGCTGGAGGTCCGCGATCAGACCCCACTCGAAGCGGGAGCGCAGCCGCTCCTCCATGTCCGGCATTTCCTTGGGGAACCGATCGCTGGACAGGACGATCTGCTTGTGGGCCTCGTAGAGCGTGTTGAAGGTGTGAAAGAACTCCTCCTGGGTCCGTTCTTTTCCGGCGAGGAACTGCACATCGTCCACCAACAGCATGTCGATGTTCCGATACTTTTTGCGGAGGTCCATCATCTTGTCGTAGCGGATCGAATTGATGACCTCGTTCGTGAATTGCTCCGTCGTCACATAGGCGATCTTGACATCGGCTTTTTCGGCGACGTGGTTCCCGATCGCGTTCAACAGATGCGTCTTGCCAAGCCCGACCCCGCCATAGATGAACAGGGGGTTGTAGGCCTCGGCCGGCCGATCCGCCACGGCCATGCAGGCCGCATGCGCGAACTGGTTGCTGGCGCCGACGACGAAAGTTTTGAAGGTGTATTTGGGATTCAGCGGATTCGCTCGCCTCGCACGGCCGGCCGATGCGGCTTTAGCCCCGGCCGACGGACCGGTTCCCCCTGAAGATTTCGCCTGCTTCTCCGCCGGCACAAATATCACGTCGGCCTTTGCGCCCCCTCGGGCTTCCGCAAGCGCCTCGGACAGGAGCCCCGGATGAGATTTTTCGACGCGCTCGCCGAAGAACTTGTTCGGGACCTCGATCCTCGCACCAGCGTCATCAATGCTCAGTAAGCGCATTGGCGCGAACCAGGTGTCGAAGTCCATCTTCGCCACCTTGGCCTCGATATACGCTAAAGCCGCATCCCAGACCGTACTACCGGACATAAATTCCTAAAATCTCCAATTATTCACAACCTTATCAACAGCTGTGGATACTATTTCACTGTTATTTCATACCCTTGAGAGGCTCATATCCATTCGTCGCCATACCCTCTTATAGGGTGAAAATCACAGATATGCCTCATCGACCTCTGTCTTGCACATCCCTATCCTCTGCACAGGTTATGTTCATGCAGTCCACCATCTATGAGATGGTTGCCACCAGTCCGGAGACTCATTGCTTCACCAAGTATCTGTTCGAGATCAACGCCTTTCCCGCTATCCCCTTCATCCACTTCCCCTACTCCGACTCCGGCTCCGACTGATTTTCTCTCTTTACACAGTGAACGAGGAATTAGAGCCCTTGTGAATTAGAGTGCCACAACATTGTCCGCCTCGAAAATGAGGCGCAAAAAATCGCCATAGGAGATCAACGGAAACGAGGGCGATGCCTTACGGGACGTGACATCATCGGCCAAGGCGTATACGCGAGCCGCCGGGAATTGGGAGAGACCTACCGCGTCCTGAATGAGAACAACCGCTGTCTGATTCCCTGTTGATGGGGAAGACGGAAGTAAAGAGACGGATGCTTGGGCGGCACCGAGGATGTACAGGATGTTGCGCAATTAGGCCTCCGATTTAAAATACCAACGTTCGGTCGGCTGCCGCCACCAGGTCTGCGACTTCTTCCGATGGGGCTTCCCGAGCTGAAAATTCGTTGTCCAGGGAGAACGTCGATCGGGCGCCGGGTGGAACAATAAAAGGAATCTTCAGATGTTTAAAGGAGGGGAGATACTTTTCAAGAATCTCCGCGTCTTGGAGATCGTCGATGTCTTCGGAGAGCAGCCGCGGAGCCTGACCGAGAAGGATGACGGTCAATGGATTCTCCCCGGTGCTGAGACCGAGCGCGATCCGTAGCGCTTCCACGGCACGAGGCGTGTCACGAGGATCTTCCCGAATCACCGTGACGATACTGGGGGCCATAGACCTCCCCGAAGAAAGTTTCAATTAAACGCGACGAACCGATCACACCCGTTGATTATATTGGAGAGGACCACCAGCCCGCAGAGAGTGACGGCACTTCCAAGATCGTTCGTGGACACTTTGTGTTGTTGGCACCCGTACGCGCAGACAAACAATTTAACTCCTACTGCGGAAAGGCCCAGGAGACGATCGTCGTGAAGGTTCAACACACCTTCATCGATCAAGTACAGATAGACGTCAATATCCGATCTCAACGCCTCTTCACAGAGGCGCGAGACGGTCGTAATATTGGGATGCGCCGGGCCTGTGGACAGCAATAAACCAAGCTTCTTTTTTTCCATCGTAATCCACAGGCTTTAACATAAATAAATAATCAATATATTCAACATCTTAAGAAGATCAATATGCCCATGGAAATGTACCCGTTATACGATCTGAAAGTCAAATGAAAAATGTGGCAAATTGACGTTGGCCCCGTTCTGAGACAGTTCTTAACCAGAGCAGAAGACCTCTTGACGTTGGCCCCGTTCTGAGACAGTTCTTAACCAGAGCAGAAGACCTCTTCGGCGGTCTGTTCAACCTGACGTTGCGCGACAAACTCGTTCGGGGTCAGGTGCCCGAGTGAGCTATGCGGACGGCG
>VGXC01000029.1 GCA_016873495.1 Nitrospira sp.
TGAACCCGGCCCTGGACCATTACCTCGAAGTCGAGGACCTTGACGTGGACGATGCCAACCGGGTTCACGCCGAGGCTCTCTACGCAGGGGGAAAGGGGATCGATGTGTCCCGCGCCATCCGGCACTTGGGCGGGAACAGTATGGCGCTGGGATTCATCGGCGGACACAACGGCCGGATTCTGGTGGACCTGCTCAAACGGGAAGGCGTCACCTCCTACTTCACCCCCATCAAGCAGGAGACCAGGCGGGACATCATCATCAGCACCAAACGGCCTGCGGCGCAGACCCTGCTCCACGCCAAAGGCCCGGCGGTCAGCGCCGCGGAATGGCGCTGCTTCCTGGCCCACCTGCGCTTGTTGGACTTGCAGAACGCTTACGTGGTCGTCGGGGGAAGTCTGCCGCGCGGGGTGCCGTCCGACGCCTACCGTCACATCATCACTTTGGTGCAACGGCGAGGAGCCAAGGCCATCCTGGACGCGGACGGCCCCTGCCTCCGAGCCGGACTCACGGCACGGCCCTTTGCGATCAAGCCGAACGTGCACGAACTTCAGCGCGCACTCAGGCGTCGGCTGCGTACCGACGCCGACATCCTGCGCGGCGCGGCGTCCCTGCATCGGGCCGGCGTGGAGATCGTCATCGTCTCGCTCGGCCGCCGGGGTCTCCTCGTCGTGAGCGGTCGGGGCAGCCGGCTCCTGGCGTTGCGCACGATTCCTCCCACGGTGACCGTCCGGAGCCGGGTCGGAGCAGGCGACTCTACGGTGGCCGGCTTCATTTTCCGGTTGGCCAGAGGGAAAGAGATCGAGGACTGCGCGCGGTTCGCCACCGCCTGCGGCACGGCGGCGACCCTGGCCCCGGGCAACCAGCTCTGTCGCTTGTCGGACGTGCAGCGGCTCTTGCCGCGCGTCAGCGTCACATCCGTCAGGGGTGAGGCGTGAGGGGTCAGGTAAAAGTGGAACCGCCTCGCGTTTCACGCCTCACGCCCCACGAGCACTCACTGCAAAGAGGAGAATGGTTATGAAAATCGTACTGGCGGTAGACGGGTCAAAATACGCGCGCTGGGCGGCCGAATGGCTGGGGTACTTGCCCCTGAGGGCCAAGTCCCAGACCCAGGCGCTCCACGTCCTTGACTTGGCGGCATTACGGGCTCCCTTCATGGTCCAGCCGGTCGTCATCGGAAATGAACCGTTTATTCATGAGGAAATTCGGCGTATGGAAGCCAAGGCCGAACAAGTGGTGGCCGACACGACTTCGCAACTGGCCTCGCTCCGCATCCCGGCCAAAGTCCGTTCAGTGAACGGGCCTATCGCGCCGACGATCCTCAAGCAGGCCGGACACAAGGGCCTCGTGGTGCTCGGCAGCCGGGGCATGGGCGCCCTGGACCGGTTCATGCTGGGCAGCGTCTCCACCCAGGTCACGCAGCACGCCCCCTGTTCGGTCCTCGTGGTCAAGCAACCGCCCCGCCCGATCCGCCGGATCCTTCTGGCGACGGACGGCTCCAAGCCCTCGGAGAAGGCCCTCCGGTTCCTGCTCCGCGAGATCCGACCCCAGGCGACCGGGCATCAGGTCGAAGTCCTGGTTATGCACGTCATTCCGTACTTGAAGTATCCGGAACTCAAGGAGATGGGGAAAGCGATGGTCCACCGCGTAGCGGTCAAGCTGGCCAAGGCCGGCTACGAGGTGGAGGAAATCTGCCAGCTCGGCCAGCCGGCGGACGAAATCATGAAGGTGGCGGACCATCGGAAGGTGGACCTGATCGTCTCCGGCGCGAAGGGCCTGGGCGCCGTCGCGCGCTTCCTGCTGGGCAGCGTGTCGACAAAACTGGTGCAGCACAGCGCCTGCTCGATCCTGGTGGTCAGATAGAAGGGCGAGAACGGTATCCGATCAACGTGCGCTATCTCCGCGAGCGGCGGGACGATCCGGACAAGCTGCGACGGGTGCTCGTCGATACGTCGACCGCCGCGCCCCAGGTCGGCGGCGTGTTTTCGGCCATGCTCCTGACACTGTTCGTCATTCCTCCCATTTATGCGATCTGGCGCTGGCAGGTCGCAAGGAAGACCTTGCAGAACGAGGGAGACCGAGGATGAGCCGGACGCGCGAGCCCTATATTCCCGCCTTGCGATTCGGGTGGCTGACCGCGCTGTATGACCCGGTCGTGCGGTGGACGATGCGGGAAGCCGCCTTCAAAGGCCGGCTCGTCGAGCAAGCGCGCATCCAACCGGGGCACCGTGTGCTCGATCTTGGCTGCGGAACCGCAACGCTGGCCATCCTGATCAAGCAGGCTCACCCTGACGCCTTGGTGGTCGGGCTCGACGGTGATCCGAAGATCTTGGGACTGGCTCGATCCAAAGCCGGAGCCGCAGGGTTGGACATCGGCCTGGATTGTGGAATGGCCGATGCCTTGCCGTACCCGGGGAGTTCTTTTGATCGTGTGGTCTCCAGCTTGGTCATTCATCATCTCACGAGAGACGCCAAGCGTCGCGCGTTGCGGGAGGCGGTGCGCGTCCTGACACCAGGCGGCGAACTGCACGTCGCCGACTTTGGGAAACCGCACAACGCGTTGATGTATTGCTCTTCTCTCATCATGAGGCACTTTGAGGAAGTGTCGGACAATATCGAAGGGTTATTGCCGCAGATGATCCGCGAAGCCGGGTTTGACTCTGTCGAAGTGACCACACACTACAGCACGGTCTTTGGGACCCTTTCGTTGTTGAAGGCGTCGAAGGTCGGGGAGTAGGATGAGGCCCGAGGGCCACTCAACGAAAGAAGGTAGGGTGAGGTACACCAAGACGCTGGCCGCGGCGCTGATGGCGGCGACACTGGCGGGAATCGGATGCCAATCCGCACCCAAGCGGACGGTCTTGCCCGCGCCGACCGGCACGAATATCGCTGCGGCTCATCACAACGACGAGGGCATCCGGGCTTATGAGCAAGGCCGATGGGACGCAGCCAAACAACACTTCGCCGCAGCGATCACGGCTTCGCCAGACCTGGCCGAAGCCCATTACAACATGGGGAAGACCCTGTATCGCCTTGGGGCGATGAAGGAGGGAGACGCGCATTTCATCGAGGCCGCCAATTTGGCGCCCGGCAACAAGGTCATCTGGGATGCCCCTCCCCTGAAGAACGTGTATGTCCCCTCCAAGGAAGCCACGATTCCCGGATTTTCCGACGGCCACGCCGGGCACAGCCATTGACCGCCCCGATGAGGCTTCCCGCATCGGTTTTTCCGGTTCGAGGGGTTCCGCTTCCTCGCCGCTTTGGGGGATTTCTGACCTTCGAATCCTGCCCGGCTGCCCCTTTCCGCCACCGTGCAATCCCGTTTCCTGAGTCATAGGGTCTTCCTGCTTGAGAAAATCGAGCCGAAACAATAGGATCAGACCTGCTCCGCACCGCCCCTCTTGGGCATCCTGCTTGCTGCAACTGTTGGGGTGGAATGCATGAGACAGACTCGAATCTTTCGGCGCCTCGGAAGATTCTCCGTAGCCCTTCTTGCCACATTGAGCGTCGTCGCGTTGGGCCTCGGCGGTCTCACAGGATGCGCCAAGGAGAGCGACGAGACCCCCGGCGCCAAACCGACGGGGGCAACGGCCGGCCCGCGGCTCGTACGCCTCAAGCCGGAGGCAGCCGCGGCGGCGGGAGTCGAGGTCCGCCCGGTTGCCCGCGGCGCATTCCGGATTCACCGGGACTTTCCCGCCACCGTCCAACCCAACAAAAATAAATTGGCCGAAGTGACCACGCTGGTGCGAGGGCGCGCGACGGACGTCTATGTGGATGTCGGAGCCGACGTCCAAGGGGGAGCCCTGCTGGCCAAACTGTACAGCAGCGACCTCGGATTGGCGCAATCGACCTACCTGAAAACCGCCGCCAAGCTGCACGAATCGGAACTGGCCTACGAGCGGGCCAAAAGCCTGTTCGAAGACAAAGCCATCAGCCTAGCCGAGTTGCAGAAGCGGGAGGCGGAGGTCAAAAGCGCAAGGGCCGAAGCCAGGGAGGCGCGGGATCGGCTGCAGGTGCTGGGCCTGCACGAGCCGGACATTCAACGCCTGGACCGCGAACACCGCATCCAGTCCTCCGTCTCCATTTCAGCCCCCTTCGCCGGCCGGGTCATCGCGCGGAACCTCGCCAAGGGGGAAGTGGTGGAGACGCACCATGAACTGTTCACCGTGGCGGACCTGTCGGAAGTCTGGGTCGTCGCCAATATCCCGGAGAAAGATGTGCACCTCATCCGGCGCGACCAGAAGGTCGAAATCCGGCTCGCCGCCTATCCGCAGGAGGTATTCCAGGGCACTATCACTTACGTGGGGGATGTCCTGGACCCGGCGACCCGGACCATGCAGTTGCGGGTCACAGCGCCGAACAGGGGGGGTCGGCTCAAGCCCGAGATGTTCGCGACGGTCCGCGTCTACACCAATACCGTCCCGGATGCCTTGACGGTGCCGATGGCATCGGTCCAGCGGGATCAGGGGCAGGCCTTCGTATTCGTGCAAACCGAGCCGGGCTTGTTCGAAATGCGTGCCGTTCAACTGGGCGACGAAAGCGAGGATGTCGTCAGGGTATCAAACGGCCTCCGTGAGGGGGAACTGCTGGTCGTGAAAGGCGCCTTCGCGCTCAAGTCCGAAGCCGACAAACACAAGCTCGAGGAAGTCCGATGATCGCCGCCCTGCTGGCTTTCTCGCTCCGGCAGCGCGTCCCGGTGATCGCCGCGGCCCTGGCGCTGGCCGTCGCGGGGCTCTACGCCTTCCGGTCCCTCCCGATCGACGCCTTTCCCGACGTGACCAACATCCAAGTGCAAATCCTCACCGACGCGCCGGGCCTCTCGCCGGTGGAAGTCGAACGGTTTCTCACCTATCCGGTCGAGCTCCAAATGACCGGCCTGCCGGGCCTGGTCGAAATCCGCTCGATCTCCAAATTCGCCCTGTCGCAGATCACGGTCGTCTTCCACGACGACATGGACCTCTACTTCGCCCGCCAATTGGTCTTGGAGCGGCTCATCGCCGTCAGGGAGCGTTTACCGAAGGGCGTGGAGCCGGTGATGGCTCCGGTCACGACCGGCCTGGGAGAAATCTATCAATATTATCTGGACGAACCGGGGCCGCAGTCTCAAGACCGACCCTCCGTGGAGGCAAGGCTGACCGATCAGCGCACGATCCAGGACTGGGTCCTCCGCCCCCTCCTCAAAAGCGTGCCCGGTGTGATCGACGTGAATT
This sequence comes from Nitrospira sp., assembly GCA_016873495.1. Lineage (GTDB taxonomy): Bacteria > Nitrospirota > Nitrospiria > Nitrospirales > Nitrospiraceae > SYGV01. The sequence goes on from VGXC01000029.1 coordinate 5,208, forward strand.
CATTGGGAGGGTTCGTCAAGCAATACCAGGTGCTGGTCGATCCGGTAAAGCTGCGGAAGTACAACTTGACGCTGCACGAGGTCTTCGAGGCGGTGGCGAAGAACAATGCCAATGCCGGCGGCAATATCCTGGAGCAGCATGCGGAAAGGGCCATCGTCCGCGGGTTGGGCCTGATCAAGACGGAAACCGACATCGAGACGATCGTGGTCAAAGAGGCCGGCGGCACGCCGGTCTTTGTGCGGGACCTGGCCGAAGTGCGGATCGGCCATGCGGTGCGCCACGGCGCGGCGGTCGTCAACGGAGAGCGGGAAGCGGTGGCCGGCATCGTGCTGATGCTGCGCGGCGGCAATGCGCGGGAGGTGGTGAACGCGGTGAAAGCCAAGGTGGAGGGCCTCCACCGGGAGCACGTCTTGCCCGGCGGGCTGCGATTGGTGCCGTTTTACGACCGCATCGAGTTGGTGTCCGCGGCCATTCACACGGTGCGCGACGCCTTGATCGAGGGCGTCGTCCTGGTCATTCTGGTGTTGTTCCTATTCATGGGCACCGTCCGCTCGGCGGCGATCGTGATCGCGTCGCTCATTATCACGCCGCTGGTCACGTTTATGGTGATGGGCCGGGTGGGGCTCTCGGCCAATCTCATGTCGCTCGGCGGGCTCGCCATTGCGATCGGCGAAATCGCCGACGGCTCGGTGGTTATGGTGGAAAACATCCACCGCCATCTGTCGCTACCGGGTGCATCCGAACGGAACCGCTGGCAGGTGGTGCTGCAGGCGGCCACCGAAGTCGGCCGGCCGACGTTCTTCGGCATCCTGATCATCAGTGTGGTCTTCCTCCCGCTCATAACCCTTCACGGCATGGAGGGGAAAATGTTCGCGCCGCTGGCGTACACCATCGTGATCGCGCTGCTCGTGTCCGCGGCCGTTACCCTCACCCTGTCGCCGGTCCTGTCGGCGTGGCTGTTGCGGGCAGGCTGGACGGAAGACACAAGGCTGACGGTCTGGGCGAAACGGTTGTACCTGCCGGTGCTTCGCTGGACACTCGCCCATCGTGGAACGGTCATCGCCGCGGCCCTGGCATTGCTGATCCTGACACTGGCCCTCGTCCCCTTCGTCGGGCGCGAATTTATTCCGACCCTGGACGAAGGGGCGATCACGCCCCAGATCGTCCGGCTGCCGTCCGTGTCTCTGCCTGAGTCCATCGACATGGAGAAACGAGCCCAGTCGGTGATGCGCCGGTTTCCCGAGGTGCGCCTGGCTGTGAGCAAGATCGGCCGCTCCGAGATCGCCAACACCCCCGAAGAACCCAACGAAAGCGACCCGGTCGTGCTGTTGCATCCCAGGGATAGCTGGACCACCGCGAAGACCAAGTCGGACCTGGTGGACGCGATCCGGCGGGAACTGGCCGACGTGCCCGGCATTTCGGTCCTCATGAGCCAGCCGATCCAGGAACGGGTGGATGAATTGATCTCCGGCGTCAAGACCGAGGCGGCGATCAAGCTGTTCGGCGACGACCTGGAGATCCTTAAGGAGAAGGCGGACGAGATCGCTTCGATCATGCAGACGATCACGGGGGTGAAGGACGTGAAAGTCGAGCAGATCGCCGGCCAACCCTACCTGACGGTGGACATCGACCGGAGCAAAATCGCCCGCCACGGGATCAACGTCGCGGATGTTCAGGAGATCATCGAAACGGCCGTGGGCGGGAAGCCGGCCACCCAGGTCTACGAAGGGACGCGCCGGTTCCAGTTGATCCTGCGGTTCCCGGAGGAGTATCGCAACGGGATCGGCGCCATCGGCGAGATTCGCGTGAAGGCCGAGGCCGGCGCCCTGATCCCGATGAGCGACCTGGCGACGATCGACCTGCGCGAGGGGCCGGCCCGCATCAGCCGCGAACAAACGCGCCGACGTATCTATATCGGCTTCAACGTGGTCGGGCGCGATATCGGCGGCGTGGTCGACGAGGGGCGTCGGAAACTGGCCGAGTCCATCCGGCTCCCGCAGGGCTACCAGATCGTCTGGGGCGGGGCGTTCGAGAACATGGAGCGCGCGATGGAACGGTTGGCGGTGGTCGTTCCGATCACGATCGTCCTGATCTTCCTGCTCCTGTTCCTGACGTTCCACTCCTGGCGCTACGCAACGCTGATCGTTCTCAATATCCCCTTCGCGCTGACCGGCGGGGTCCTCTCCTTGTGGCTGACCGGCCAATACCTGAGCGTGCCGGCATCGATCGGATTCATCGAGCTGTTTGCGCTCGCGGTGGGCAACGGGATCGTGCTGGTCTCCTACATTCGCCAGCTCCGCCAGGAAGGCCGGTCGGCGGACGAGGCCACGGTGACCGGCTGCGCGCTGCGGCTGAGGCCCGTGCTGATGACCATGCTGACGACGCTGCTCGGGCTCTTCCCTTTGGCCATCGCCCAAGGGATCGGCGCCGAGGTCCAACGGCCCTTGGCGACCGTAGTGATCGGCGGCCTGTTCACCTCGACGTTGTTGACCCTGGTCCTGTTGCCGGCCTTGTACCACTGGTTCGAGGATGATCGGGCTGTGTCGGACTTGGAACGCTGATGCCCTGGCTGATGTTTGTACTGAGCGCCACCCTGATCGTGGTGGCGGGAACCAAGTTGTCGCAGTACGGCGACCGGATCGCCGAGCACACCGGTCTCGGACGGCTCTGGATCGGGGTGGTGTTGTTGGCGGGGGCCACGTCCTTGCCCGAGGCCTTCACCGCGATCAGCGCCGTGCTCATCGACGCTCCGAATATTGCCGTCGGAGACCTGTTCGGGGCGGGGCTTAGCAACATGCTGACCCTGGCCCTCATCGACCTGGCGTACCGTGAGAAACGCGTCTGGCAACAGGCGGCATTGGAGCAGGTGTTGATCGCGGCGCTGGCCATCGTGCTGACGGGACTCGCGGGGCTCTTGATCGTGGTCCAGCAACCCATCCCGATCCAGGGCGTCGGACCGGGCACCGTTGCCATCGCGGCGATCTATGTGCTCGGCATGCGCGTGGTCTTCCGCCAAGAAGACATGCGGCGGCGTGAGAAAGAACGGGAGCGGATCGTCGAAGCCGGGGAGGCCCACAGGGCCGCCTCCACCGAGGCCTTGAGACGCGCCTCGATCGGGTTTGCGGTGGCCGCACTGGCACTGCTCGCGGCGGCGCCGATGTTGGCCGAGTCGGCCAAAGAGATTGCCGCCTCGACCGGGCTCAGCACGACCTTTATCGGCACGTCGCTGGTGGCCGTCATCACCTCGCTGCCGGAGCTGGTGACGTCGTTTGCCGCCGTCAGGCTGGGCGCGTTGGACCTTGCGGTCGGCAACCTCTTCGGCAGCAACGCGATCAACATGGCGGTGCTGTTCCTGGCCGATGCGGCGTACCGCAAGGGGCCGTTGCTCGCGTCGATCGAGCCCACCCACGCGGTGACCGCGCTCCTCAGCATTCTGCTGATGAGCGTCGGCCTGATGGGGATCATCTACCGCGCGGAAAAGCGGTTTCCGCTCATCGAGCCCGACAGCGTCTTGATGATCGTAGGCTACCTATCGGGCATGTGGTTGTTGTTTCGGATCGGGGGATAAACGGTCATGCCCGCTTGGCCGGACCCTTCTCAAGCTGGTTCCTGGCACCGTCTCACACCCGACGCGCTGGCGCAGGTGCTGGGCTCAGACTCTCAGGTCGGTTTGAGCGAGCGAGAGGCGCAAGGGAGAGTCGCGGTCCATGGACCCAACGAACTGCCCGAGGCCCCTCCCGCCTCTCCGTTCACGCTGTTCTTCGCGCAATTCTCAAGCCTGATCGTCTGGGTCCTGATCGGAGCGGCCATCGTATCCGGCCTGCTCCAGGAATGGCTGGACGCCGCAGCCATTCTGGCCATCGTGTTCCTCAATGCGCTCTTGGGATTTGTCCAGGAGTACAAGGCCGAACGGTCGCTGGCGGCGCTCAAGCGACTGTCGGTCGCCACGGCGCGGGTGATTCGGGGGGGAACGCTCCGATCCATCCCGGCCCGAGAACTGGCGCCCGGCGATCTCGTGTCGGTCGAGGCCGGCGACCATGTCCCGGCCGACGCGCGCCTGGTCTATGCCACGGCCTTGCGCGCCCAGGAGGCGGCGCTGACCGGCGAATCCACGCCTGTCGACAAGTCCGCCGAAGCCCTGCCCGACACGACCGTGGCCTTGGCCGATCGGCGGAACATGCTCTTCCTGGGCACCGATGTCATCGCCGGCAAGGGAATGGCGCTGGTCGTTTCGACCGGCCTGCGGACGGAACTGGGGCGGATCGCCTCCTTGATCCAGCAAGCCGGAGGGGAGGACACCCCGTTACAGCGACGGCTGGAACAGCTGGGGCACCAGCTCCTCTACTTGTCCCTAGGCATCGTCACGGTCGTCTTCCTGTTAGGGCTCCTGCGGGGTGAGCCGTTGGTCGGGATGTTCCTGACGGCGGTGAGCCTGGCCGTTGCCGCGATTCCGGAAGGCCTGCCGGCGATCGTCACGGTGACCCTGGCGTTGGGCGTGACCCGGATGGTCAAACGCCATGCGCTGATCCGCCGCTTGCCGGCCGTGGAAACCCTGGGCTCCACGACGGTCATCTGCACCGATAAGACCGGCACGCTTACCAAAAACGAGATGACCGTCACGCGCCTGTATGCGGGCGAACGCGTCTTCGAGGTCACCGGGGAAGGCTATGCGCCGATCGGAGAGATTGTGGGAATGGTCAAGGCTGAGGTTGAGGTCAAGGAGACCCAGGAGGCGCCGGTGTTACCTCAGCCTCGACCTCAACCTGAGCCTGGATCGAGCAATGCTTTGCGGAAGCTGCAGGCCGCGGCCGTTCTGTGCAACGGCGCGACGCTGCGAGAGGAGCAAGAGGGCTGGAAGATATTGGGCGACCCGACGGAGGGCGCGCTGCTGGTGGTGGCGGCCAAGGGGCGTCTCTTCAAGGATGGCTTGGCCGCGGCCCACCCGTTCTTGGGCGAGATCCCCTTCGATCCCGAACGAAAAATGATGACGGTGGTCAGACAGACACCCCAAGGGGCGACGGCCTATGTGAAGGGAGCCCCGGACCTGCTTTTGCAGCGATGCACGCAGTGGGTGACGGCCGACGGGCGGGTGGAGCCGCTGAGCGAATCTGCCCGGCGACAGATCCTGGACATGAACCGCACCTTTGCCCAAGGAGCCTTACGGGTGCTGGGGCTCGCCGAACGGACCTTGGAGCAGACGCCGGACGCCTATCGCGCGAGCGACATCGAACAGGATCTGACTTTTCTAGGTCTGGCGGCGATGAAAGACCCGCTGCGGCCGGAAGCCCTCGCCGCCGTGACCGCCTGCCGACGGGCAGGAATCAGAACCGTCATGATCACCGGCGACCATCAAGAGACGGCGGCGGCTATTGCCGGTGAGCTGGGCCTGCTGGACGGAGGGACGACGATTTCCGGCGCGGATCTCGACCGGCTGTCGGACGAGGAATTGGGGCGGCAGATCGAGCGGTTCTCCGTCTATGCCCGGGTGTCGGCCGAACATAAGCTCCGCATCGTCCGGGCCTGGAAGGCACGAGGCGCGATCGTAGCCATGACGGGCGACGGGGTCAACGACGCGCCGGCGGTGAAGGAGGCGGACATCGGCATCGCGATGGGACTGACCGGCACGGATGTGACGAAAGAAGCGTCCGCCATGGTCGTGACCGACGATAACTTCGCCTCCATCGCAGCCGCGGTCGAAGAAGGACGGGGTATCTACGACAATATCCGGAAGTCCGTCCACTATCTGCTCTCCTGCAACACCAGCGAAGTGCTGGTGATGCTCCTGGCAACCCTGTTCGGGCTTCCCCTGCCCCTGTTGCCGGTGCAGATTCTCTGGATCAATCTGGTCACGGACGGCCTGCCGGCCCTGGCCCTGGCCGTGGACCCGGCGGATCCGGACCTCATGCGGCGCCCCCCGCGTCGGCCCGATCGCCGGTTCCTGTCGAAGAAGCGGATCATCTTTCTGTTTGTTCAAGGCCTGTTCATGGCGATGGTTACGATCGCAGCCTTCGCCTTCTGCCTGTACGGTATGGACCGGGACCTCGAACGGGCCAGGACCATCGCCTTCACGGTCTTGGTCATGGTCCAGCTCTTCCATGCCTTGAATTGCCGGAGCGATCGCTATTCCCTGTTCACCATCGGATGGCTGACGAACAAGCGGCTCCTGTGGGCCGTCGCCGGCTCGGCTGCCTTGCAGGCCCTGATCCTCTTGACGCCCTGGACCCGCGACCTCTTCAAGCTTGCCCCGTTCGACCCGGAACATTGGGCGCTGGCGCTGGGCCTGGGCCTGGCCCCGTTGGCGGCAATGGAGTGGTGGAAACGAGCGAGCGGCCGGAGGCCGGAGGCGTCGAAAGGATGATCGGGGCTACCGGGCTGGAGCGGCCGAAGGAGTCCGGGGGAGGGGCGCGGTGAACTGGCCGTTTTTGCCGTACACGGTCAACTGGGCCGGCGCCGCGCCGCCGGTCCTAAGAAAGACGTGCCAGAAGTCGCTGATGTTGTAGAGGGGAACGTTGTCGATGGCGGTGATGACGTCACCGAAGGAGAGCCCAATCTCGGCCGCCGGCTTGGACGGCTCGACTTGGACGGCCAGGACTCCTCGATCCACCTCCAGGTTGAAGCTGGCCACAATGCTCGGCGTCACGGTGACCGGCACGAATCCCAAATCCGGCCGCATGACGGCCCCCCGGACCAGCATGGATTGGATGTGAGGATAGGCCGCGTCGATTGAAATCGCGTAGCTGATGGCCTGGGCCGCCGGCGCCACGGCCGCATTGATGCCCACCACTTGCCCCGACAGGTCCACGAGCGGTCCTCCGCTGTTGCCGGGATTGATGGCCGCGTCGGTCTGAATCAGGTCGTAGAGGGTCTCGCCGTTCGGCGCGAGGATCGAACGGTCCAGCGCGCTGACAACCCCCACCGTCACCGTGGAGCCGCCTTTCAAGGCAAAGGGATTGCCGATCGCCACGACGGTCTCGCCGATCTGGAGTTCGGCGGCGCGGCCCAGCTTGGCCGCGACCAGGTCCTTGGCGTTGATTTTAATCACCGCTAGGTCCAGGAGAAAATCCCGTCCGACGACGCGGCCGGGCGTCATGCGCCCGTTGTGGAGGCCGACCACAACGCTCTTGACTCCCTCGACCAGGTGATTGTTCGTCAGGATAAACCCGGCTTCGTCCACGATGAGGCCGGACCCGGAGCCGGGCGGGGAGGGATGTTGCACCGCATTGGGCGGCACGCCTCGGCTCATGACGGTGACAACCGATGGCCGCACCATCGTCACAACTTCCGGCACCGACATGGGCTTGGGCTTGGCGCCGGCGGCGCCGTTGTCGGCGGACCCGGCTTCCCCCGCCCAGCACACCGCAAGCAAGAGGGAGCAGAGAGCTACGCCCAGGCCGATGGAGAGAGCATGGGAATGTGACCGGCTCTTCATATGGTCGGGCATTGTCCCCCAAATCGGAACAAGTCTCAAGGGATGCACTGGAAAATAAAACGGGCGAGGCTTGCGCCCCGCCCGTATGGCTGTCGCGGCCTTTCCGGTCCGATCATTTGATAGCGGCGAACATCTCCCTGATCTCCGGCGTCTTCAATTTCTTGATCGCCTTGGCCTCGATCTGACGAATCCGCTCGCGGGTCACCGACAGGCTCTGCCCCACTTGCTCCAGCGTGCAGGGCTCGTCCTGCCCGATCCCGAAGCGGAGCCGGATCACTGTCTGCTCGCGAGGCGTAAGCGTGCCGAGGATGCGGTCCAATTCCCGCGTCAGTTCGGTGCGGTGGACATGCGCGTCGGGCGTCACCGATTGCCGATCCGCAATCAGCTCTCCCAGCAGCGTTTCCCCGTCCCCGACTGGATTGTCCAGCGAGACCGGTTCCTGGAACACTTGCATCGTCTCCTGGATCTTGTCCGGACGCTGATGCATGGCCTTCCCAATCTCCTCCAGCCGGGCCTCGCGGCCGAGCTGCTGCACCAATCGGCGCGCGGTCCGCACGATCCGGTGCGACGCCTCGGTCATGTGCACCGGAATCCTGATGGTTCTGGATTGGTCGGCCAACGCACGGGTGATGCCCTGACGAACCCACCACGTCGCATAGGTGCTGAACTTGAACCCCTTGCGATATTGATACCGTTCCGCCGCTTTCATCAGGCCCATGTTCCCTTCCTGGACGAGGTCCAGCAGAGTCAGGCCGCGGCCGTTGTAGTGCTTGGCGATATCCACGACCAGGCGGAGGTTGCAGCGGACCATTTCGTCCTTCGCCCGCTCGAGGACCGCACGGGACTCGCCAAGCTGCCGACGGATGGCCGACAGGCGCTTCACGCGGAAGGCGGCGGCCTTGCCGGACGTCCGCGCCTCTCCCACGAGCGCCGCCAACGCTTTGTCGGCTCGTTCCAGGACAATGGCCGAGAATCCGCTCAGCCCTCGGACTTCGTTTAGAACGGCGAGGGCCTGCTCCCGGGTTTCCGTCTTGCGCATCCGCGCCGCAAAAACCACCGCTTCGCGCAACGCCACCCGGATACCCCTCGTGCCTCGATCCAGCCCCTTGGCCAGTGTGATTTCTTCATCCCGATTCAGTAACTTCCGCTCCCCAAACGAACGGAAGTACAGAGACTCCAGCGCCATGGACGGGTCTTCGGTCCGACCGGCGGGCCCCTTCACGACCGGATCCGGTTCCTCCGACGACTCTGCCTCGATCGGCGCGCGACCGATGACTCCCAGCATAGTGCTGGCCTCCGGATCATCCGTCTCTAAATCGAGGGCCTCAGCCGGCTCGATGTCTTCTTGCGGCTCTTCTATCAGCTGGTCTTTTCTCATCTATCCACCCCTGCTCCCGTCTAGGAAGCCTTCTGTGATGATCGTCACTAGGATCTACGGCGATTCCTCTCATATAGATGTGAGAGCCTCATGCCTCCCAAAGGATTCGACACCATGGCAATCTTGGCAAATGACCAAACCTTACGGACACTTAGGCGAATATCTGGGGTTCGGACACCCATCCATCCGTTAAGGCTTGGAGAGGAATATCGTTGTAGGTAAGGCTTACCCTATGGAAATCAATGGCAATTCGACAAAAAGAGGAAATTTAGCCGGCAGCCCCTTCGTCTTTTTTAGCCAGACTCTTGATGAGGGGGGAAATGATGTCGATGGGAACCGGGAAAATCGTGGTCGAGTTCTTCTCCGCCGCGATTTCGACCAGGGTCTGCAGGTACCGCAACTGGAGGGCGATAGGGTTCTGGCCCATGACCTGGGCCGCATCGGTCAGACGCTGGGCCGCCTGGAATTCCCCCTCGGCATGGATTACCTTGGACCTCCGTTCGCGCTCTGCCTCGGCCTGCTTGGCGATGGCCCGCTGCATCTCCTGGGGCAGGTCCACGTTCTTGACCTCCACGGCGGACACTTTTACGCCCCACGGCTCGGTCTGCTGGTCGATGATTCGCTGCAGCTCGGCGTTGATTTCCTCCCGCTTCGACAGGAGGTCGTCCAGCTGGCTCTGCCCCAACACGCTGCGGAGCGTGGTCTGGGCCATCATCGAGGTGGCGTAGAGGTAATCTTCCACCTCGACGATCGCTCGTTGCGGGTCCACGACCCGGAAATAGATGACCGCATTCACCTTGACCGACACGTTGTCCTTGGTGATCACATCTTGAGGCGGCACGTCCATCGTGACCGTCCGCAGACTCACCCGCACCAGCTTGTCGATCACGGGAACGATAATGACCACCCCGGGGCCGTTCCCGCCGACGAGGCCGCGCGCCAGCCGGCCCCAGCGAAAGATGACGGCCCGCTCGTATTCGCGCAATACATGGAAGCCCATTCCCACTAGCAGGCCGAACAACACCAGGATGGCGAGAGGGCTGAAGAGTAGGTTCATGTCAGACGGCTCCCTTCTTGACCACGGGCTTGACGTAGAGCATCAGCCCCTCCAGTTTCATGACCTCCGCCTGGTCGCCCGGCTGAAGCGGCTGTTCGCTGATCGCCTCCCACAGCTCTCCATGCACCAGGATCTTGCCTTGCGGGGCCACTGAGGTCTTCGCCACGCCGACCAGCCCCACCATGCCTTCGCGTCCCGTCGTGGGTCGGCGGCGCATGGCGCGCACCCCCATCCCGACCATCAGCAAGGTGAGCCCGGCCGCGAGGGCCACGACGGGCAGAATCACCGACCAGGAAATCTGCAGGAACGGGGCGTCGGTCTTCACCAGCATCAGCGAGCCCAGGATCATCGCCGTCACCCCGCCGAGCGCCAGCAACCCGTAACTGGTGACCGACACCTCCAGGATGAACAGCACGATGCCCAGGAGCATCAGCAGGACGCCCGCGTAGTTCACCGGCAGGGATTGCAACGAATAGAAGGCCAGGATCAGACTGATCGCGCCCACGATGCCGGGCAGGATCGCGCCGGGATTGTACAGCTCAGCCAGGATGCCGACCGTGCCGACTGTCATCAGAATATAGGCGATATTGGGGTCGCTGAGGGCTTTCAGGAGCTCCAGCCGCCAACTCATGGGGAAGAAGTCGAACGGCGCGCCCTTGGTATGGAGCACCGCCGGACCGGCCGCGAGAGCCACGGTACGGCCATCCAGCCGATCCCGAAGCGTCGGGAGATCCTCGGCGACCAGATCGATGATCTTCAGACTCAACGCTTCCTTCTCCGTCACGGACACACTTTTGCGTACCGCATCTTCGGCCCAGGCGACGTTCCGCCCGCGCTGCTCCGCGATGGACTTGATATAGGCGGCCGAGTCGTTCTCGACTTTGTCCTTCATGGTCTTGTCCATCTCGCCTCCGCCCATCGCGACCGGATGGGCCGCCCCGATGTTCGTGCCGGGCGCCATGGCGGCGACGTGGGCGGCGAGCGTCAGGAACACGCCGGCCGAGGCCGCGCGCCCGCCGGAGGGCGCGACGTAGACAATGACCGGGATCTTCGCGCCGGTAAAGTCCTTGATGATGAGCCGCATCGAGGTGTCGAGTCCGCCCGGCGTGTCCAGCTGCACGATCAACGCCCGGGACCCGACGGCCTCTGCATGGACCAGGGCATCGTGCAGATACTCGGCGGTCACGGGATTGATGACCCCTTCATAGGTGGCCACAAGAAGGGGCGTTTCCGCTCGAGCCGTCTCGGCCACGACACAAGAAAACGCGCTTACCACCAGGGCCGACAGGGTCAGGAGAAGAGGAGACGATCTGCGCAACGGCGACTTCATCGAGCTGTCCTTGTTCGACATCGGGCCGAGAGGGAGGCCCCGCATCGATGGCGCACGGCGTGGGACTGACTGATTGGCATCATACGACCCACCTGCGAGGCTGTCAAGAAATGGGGAGAAGGGCGGGGACCGGTTGAAAAGCGGCCGGCACGCTTCTAGAATGAGCCCATTATGCGATTGTTGCAAAGCGGCGAACGCCTCCACTTGGTGGACAAGAAGGGCCGGCAGTACGCCCTGACGCTCAAAGCCGGCGAAACCTTCCAGTACAGCGGCGAAACGATTCTGCACGACGACTTGATCGGCAAGCCGGACGGGTCCTTGGTGACCCTCTCCCGGGGCAAGCGGATGCTGGCGCTCCTGCCCACACTCGGAGACTATGTGCTCAAGATGCCGCGCGGCGCCCAGGTCATCTACCCCAAAGATCTCGCGATGATCACGGTCTGGGCCGATGTGTATCCGGGCGCCCGCGTCTTCGAGGCGGGGACCGGTTCCGGAGCCCTCACCATGGCGCTGCTGCGCGCGGTGGGACACTGTGGCGCGGTCGTGAGTTACGAAGCGCGCGAAGACTTCGCCCGGACGGCGATGAAAAACATCGAACGGTATCTGGGGCCGGCCCCCAATTTCACCCCGCGGATTCGCAACGTCTACGAAGGGATCGACCCGGCCGACGGTCCGTTTGATCGGCTGGTGCTAGACCTGCCCGAGCCCTGGCAGGTGGTCCCGCATGCGGCTCAGGCGCTCCGGTCCGGCGGGGTCTATTTGAGTTACGTCCCCACCGTGCCGCAAATCATGCAGACGGTGGAGGCGCTGGAGCGAGCCAACGTGTTCACGATGATCGAAACCTTCGAGACCCTCTTGCGGACCTGGAACATCCAAGGGCGAAGCGTGAGGCCGGACCATCGGATGGTGGCCCATTCCGGCTTCATCACCGTGGCGCGGAAAGTCGAGCCGGGTCTCCTGGGAGTCGGGCCGGTCAGAGCCAACGCAGAACCGGAAGAGGGCGACGGCCTGTCCGACGAGGAGACGGCGGCATGAGCCGATTGCAGGGGAAGGTGGCCCTGATCACCGGCGGCAGCGCCGGCATCGGGGAGGCGATTGCCCGGCGGTTCGCCCGTGAGGGGGCCTCGGTCGCCATCACCGGCCGACGGAAAGACCTGCTGGACAAAATCGTCGCGGACCTCACTCGCGAGGGAGGCAGGGCGGTCTCGGTCGCCGGCTCCGTCACCGACGAGGCCCACCCGCGCGACGCCGTGGACCAGGCGGTGCGGGCCTTCGGCAAGCTACACATATTGGTCAACAACGCGGGGATCGGCGCTTTCGGAAAGCAACTGCACGAGACGGACGATGCGACCTGGGACGAGGTCCTGGCCGTGAACCTCACCGGCGCCTTCCGCATGACCAGGGCTTCGGTTCCCGCCATGCTCGAGGCCGGCGGCGGCTCGATCGTCAACATCTCCTCCATCGCCTCGCTGGTCGGCATCCCTATGCTGGCCGCCTATTCGGCCAGCAAGGGAGGCATGGATTCGCTCACCCGCTGTACCGCGATCGACTATGCCAAGCAGGGCATCCGCTGCAACGCGGTGACCGTGGGGCTCGTGGATACACCCATGGCCGCCAGCTTGATCAACGACCCGGAGAAGCTCGCCTGGGTAATGAACATGTATCCGCTCGGCCGGCCGGGCAAGCCGGAGGAAGTGGCAAGCCTAGTGCTCTATCTGGCTTCGGACGAATCGGCGTGGGTGACGGGCGGCTTGTTTCCGATCGACGGCGGCATGACCGCCCAGTAAACGGAGGGTACGATGGATAGATTCAGGCGCCGTCAAGGATTTGCGCGCCATCCGGTCGCCGCCATTTTGCTTGCCGGCCTCCTGCTGCTCGCGGCCGGAACCGCCTGGGCCCAGGCCGGGGTGGATTTTTCAGGGACCGTCCTGCTGGTTGACCCGGCAGCGGGCAAGCTGGCGGTGAAGAAGGACGGCGGGGGCACGCGCTTTACCTTCGTGGTCACGGACAAGACCCGGTTCGAAGGGGCGATCAATAGCCTGAAGGACGTGAAGAAAGACGACAAGGTCACGGTGACCTACATTGTCACGGGAAGCCAATATCTGGCTCAGAAAGTGATGAAAGGGAAATGAGGTTGTCCGTCGTCAGTCTTCAGTTCTCAGTTTTTGACCGAAAACTGATCACTGTTTACTGATCACTGCGTACCTCCCCATCATGGAGATCAATGCCCGGACTCAGCTTTGCGGACTGCTCGGCAATCCGGTCGAACATTCCCTCTCGCCGGCTATCCACAATGCGGCCTTCCAAAAACTTGGGCTGAACTTCGTCTACCTGGCTTTCAAAGTCGAGGACCTCGAGGGCGCCGTCCGCGGCATCCGGGCTCTGGGCAACCTGCGCGGATTTAGTGTCACGATTCCCCACAAGGTGGCGGTCATACCATTCCTCGACGAGGTGGAGCAAACGGCCAGGCACATCGGATCGGTCAATACGATCCTGGTGGAGCAGGGGAAACTGACCGGCTACAACACGGACGCCTCGGGGGCGTTGCGGGCCTTGCTGAACGGGGGCGTCTCGCTCAAGGACAACCAGGTCCTGCTGGTCGGCACGGGAGGCGCCGCCCGCGCCATTGCCTTCGCGCTGGCGGCCACCAAGGAAGTCGGCGGGTTGATCCTGCTGGGCATCGACGAGAAGGAGCGGCTCAAGCTGGCGGAGGATTTGCGGGACCGGACCAAGCTGAACGTCGAATATGGCCCCCTCACGGACCAGACCCTTCGCAGCGGCATCAAGAATTCGCAGGTCCTTATCCACAGTACGCCGATCGGCATGCATCCGAAGGTGGACGAGACGTGCGTTCCCGCCGCCTTGCTCGCCCCGCACCTCACGGTCATGGACATCGTCTACAACCCGGTGGAGACCAGACTGCTCCGCGAGGCGAAGGCTGCCGGGTGCCGAACGATTCGAGGCCTGGAGATGTTCCTGCACCAGGCGGTGGCCCAGTTCGAACTCTGGACCGGACGGACGGCCCCCGTAGAGGTCATGCGGTCGGTCCTCGAGTCGCGGTTCTCATGAACATAGTTCTGATCGGCTACCGCGGCACCGGCAAAAGCAGCGCGGGGAAGATCCTGGCAGAACGGTTGGGCCGGCGATTGATCTCCACCGACGCGGAAGTGGTCCGGCGGTCCGGCCTGCCCATCCCCGAAATCGTCAGGCAATCAGGCTGGGAGCGCTTTCGGGACCTGGAGTCGGACGTCTGCCGGGACCTGGCCGGCCAGGACGGGTTAATCATCGACACGGGCGGAGGCGCTATCTTGCGCCCGCAGAACGTGACCGCGCTCAAAACCCACGGAACGCTCTTTTGGCTGACGGCCGAGGTGGCGACGATTGTCGGACGCATCGGCGGGGACAACCAACGGCCCTCGTTGACCGGCATCAAGTCCTTCACCGAGGAAGTCGAGGAGGTGCTGCGCGAGCGGAAACCGATCTACGAAGCCGCCGCCGACCATGTCATCGACACGGACGGACGATCCCTCACCGACATCGCAGACGCCATCCTCTCCCGGCTCTGAGCCGCCGAAAATCTCGCCCGGAGTTGAACTCGTGTTTTCTCCATGCTATGCTTTTTTTGCAATTCATTGCTGCGGGGCCGAGCGATGAAAAGCCAGGCAGAGTGGCCCTGACCCGACGTTGGCTTGCGAGCGGAAGCCGGCCGGAATGCTGAGTGACCTGATGGTGCAGATCGCGCGCCCCTTGTCGCCTCTCCCTCTTCCCTCCGAACCCTCTCGACGAGACAATGTCACCAGCCGTGGAGGTAGCCGTGGGTACAAAATTGTATGTCGGCAGTCTTCCTTATTCCACCACTGAACAAGAACTGAGCCAGCTCTTTTCCCAACACGGGACCGTGCAATCGGCCAAGGTCATCACGGACCGCTACACGGGCCAGTCGCGAGGATTCGGTTTCGTGGAGATGGCCACGGGCGAGGAAGCGCAGAAAGCCATCACTGCATTGAACGGCACCGAGCTCGGCGGGCGGACGCTGGTCGTCAATGAGGCCCGGCCGCAAGAGAAACGCTCCTTCGGCGGAGGAGGCGGGGGCGGGGGCGGCGAGAGCCGGGATCGCTGGTAAGGCTCGCGGACGCAACGATATTGCTGATAATGGTGCATGGTGCTCTGTGGAAGGGCCGCCCGATCCTTGGCGGCCCTTCCTGTTCGGTCTGAGATTTAGATCGTCCCCGAGCACACGAAACCTGCTATCCTGCCCACCTGTGCGCCACTAGCTCAATTGGATAGAGCATCGGACTTCGGATCCGAGGGTTGGGGGTTCAAGTCCCTCGTGGCGCACCAATGCGTTCTTGTTTGTCGTTCCGCGCAGGCCCTCGCGCTCAATCTGATTCTGACCCTTGTCCTGTCTGTCCTTCCGTCCTTCCGTCCTGAACAGCGGTTCGGTCTGCTTCTCCACCTGGTTGCGCCCCGGTTGCAGATGTGCGGGCAGGCGACGGGGTTTGGCTTGTTTCGGTCACTGTGCTATTCTGCATCTGCGCGCCTGGCGCAAAGAGTGCAGGGATCATGCGCGTCGGCCGGTCGCTTCGAACCCGCAGGTTCAAATCGGGCGGACGGCATCGCTGATGACATGAGAAGGGGACTCACGTTGAACGGTTGCCGCACCGCAAAAGCCGGCATCGCTTCGCTGGGACTGGCTTTGGCCGTTCTCTACACTGGCTGCGGATACCAGTCCCGCTGGGCGGCCGTGGATGGGGACACGCCGGCGCTGGTCGCGCAACTGGACGCCGGGTTGGACGTCAACACCCCCACCACCCTGTTGGGCACGCGCCTGCTCATCCTTGCCGCCGCCCACGGTCACACGGACACGGTGCAAGCCCTCCTGGAGAAGAAGGCCGACGTGAACGGCGCGGACGTCACCGGCTGGACCCCCTTGCATGCCGCCGCCTACGGGGGCAAACCGGAGATCATCCGGCTGCTCCTGGACCGCGGCGCGACAGTCCCGCCGTCCAATTGGTATACGCCGACGCCGTTGGAGCTGGCGGAAATGCTGGGGCATCAGGACGCCGTGGACCTGCTCAAGAAGACGTCTTCCATCAAAACGAGCCGGTAGCGCCGCAAGGGAAAGACGCAATGGGTTCCGAGGGTTTCGACGAACCGCGTCCGTCGATGAAGACCGAACCAGGGAGGCAGCTATGATGAGCGTGGTGATGCTGGCCGCGACCTTATGGGTCTGCCCCGGGAACGTCTATTCAAACGAACCCAAGGAAGGCTGCAAACCTTTTCACGAATCGAATAAGGAAG
The DNA here is from genome assembly GCA_016873495.1 of Nitrospira sp. GTDB lineage: Bacteria > Nitrospirota > Nitrospiria > Nitrospirales > Nitrospiraceae > SYGV01. The sequence continues at coordinate 21,703 of VGXC01000029.1, forward strand.
GCTTCAGCACGGTGCCGGAGCCCCGCTTTGAAACGGGGCAAACCGGGGCGAGTCAGCCGGCGCCCGCTCCGCCCCAGGCTCAACCGGGGCCGTCCCGCACGCAGCCGACCCAGTCTACCAATTCGGAACTGTGCGCGCTTTACGCCGAATACCTGCAACTGACCATGAAAGTCTCCGGGGGCCACCTCGGCAACGAGTCGGAAGATTTGAACCGGTACGAGCAGCTGCGCAATATCTTCGGGATGAATACCCGCCCCAATTGTCCGTGAGGAGGCTCACGATGCCGACGCAACTCGGTCTGGTTGCCTTGCTCTTCGCCTCCTTGGCTCTAGCTGTGCCCGCCCGGGCGGCCCTTGACCGGGAGAAGCTGCTGAGCGACCCCGGCGTCTACGGAACGTTTGCTGTTTTTAAAGCAAACGAGGACTGGTGGAAGTTGGACAAAGCGGCGCGGGTTGCGGCTGCGGCGGAGGCGAAGGCCGTGTTTCAGAAGCACGGCGAGCGTCTTGCGATCGATATTTATCTGCTTCGAGGACTCACGGAGAGGGCGGATTTCTTCGTCCGCATCCATTCCACCGAACTGCTCCATAACCAGAATTTTCTCGTGGACCTGATGGGGACCGGCCTCGGCAAACATCTGGCGAACACCGCCACGTTCAACGGCCTGACCAAGAAGGCCAATTACGTGCCGGCGTTGCCCGACGACCTCAAGACCGCCTTGAAAACCCCGCCCGATCCCGGTCCCAAGCCCTATGCGATCGTCGTCCCGATCCGCAAGGATGCGGACTGGTGGCAAGCCTCCCAGGACGAACGCAACGCGATGATGAAGGAGCACACCGAGGCCTCGCTCGCCTACCTAAAAACCGTCAATCGCAAACTCTATCATGCAAGCGGGCTGGACGACCTCGACTTCATCACCTACTTCGAAACCGCCAAGTTGGACGACTTCAACAACCTGATCATCGCGTTGGAGCGGGTGAAGGAGAACCGCCACAATCGACAATTCGGGCACCCCACGCTGCTCGGCACCGTCCGCCCGCTGGATGAGATCCTGGACGTTCTGACCCGGTAATCGACCGCGATGCCACAGACCGCGCAGCAAGCAGCCGAATCTGTATTCACACTGATTGCCCCTACCCTCTCGCCGGCCACGCTGGAGGAGTATGGAGTCGAGGCGACCGCCGCCCAGCGGCCGTTGATCGCCCGAGAAATTCTCTCCCTGAACCTCTTCTGGGCCCACCATGCCTTGTTGAGCGTGTTGTCCAAGGTCGAGGGGGAACGGGTCTTCGACGAACTGTGCCGGTACGTCCGCGCCGCCTGGGAAACGATGCTCGGCTTGGAACAGTCGGCATTAGCTGGGTACTTCGAGGAAGCGGCGGAGCGCCGCGCCCTGTACGATCAGATCGTCCAGGAGGGCGGCAGTCCGATCGCGGTCTTCACGGAAGCGGCGGCGATGGCGGAGTCGGACGGTACGATCCAGCCGGAAGATCGCCAAAAGTTTCTCGCGTTCCTGATCGACCTGATTCCGGTGGAAGCAATCGGAGAGACGGTCGAAGGCCTCGACCTGACACACAAGTAGCCGGGCATCGCTACAAGTATCGATGCTCGCGGACCGCGCCGGCCGCGTCGAACTCATACAGCAGGGGCGCGCCGGTCGGAATGTTCAGCTCCAGGACTTGCTCCTTCGTCAGCCGATCCAAGGTCATGACCAGCGCCCGCAAACTGTTCCCGTGGGCCGCGACGATAATCGTCTTGCCGGCCAGAATCTCCGGCTTAATCTGCTTTTCATAGTAGGGTAGCACGCGCTCCGCCGTGTCTTTGAGACTTTCCCCGCCCGGCGGAGGCACGTCGTAGCTGCGCCGCCAGATCTTCACCTGCTGCTCGCCGTATTTTTGCGCCGTCTCGGCCTTGTTGAGCCCCTGCAAATCCCCATACATCCGCTCGTTGAGCGCCTGGTCTTGCTCGGTCGGCACGTTCGTCTGGCCGGTGATCTCCAGCACGATGCGCAGAGTATCGATCGCCCGCTTCAGCACCGATGTGTAGGCGCGATCGAACCGAAACGCTTTCAGTTTTTCACCGGCCGCGCGGGCCTCCTGCTCGCCCTTGGGCGAGAGGGGCACATCCACCCAGCCCGTAAAGCGGTTCTCCAGATTCCACTGCGATTCTCCGTGCCGCAACAAGACCAATCGGGCCATCAGCGTCCCCCTTCTTCCTGACGTCATACCGGGCGGCCACAGGATACGCAATCAGCCCGCGAAGTCAAGCGATGACTGACGCGTTGCCAATCCCCCGGTGGGGTGGCGTGGTCACTTTATGCCCCACGCTCCCGTTTCTTGCAATCGTTCCGCCTCGCAGCTACCATGCCCGTCATGTCCTCTCCACAATCAACACCGGGGCCGCCCTGGCAGGACATCGAACACTGGTGGGTCGGCATGGCTACCCGTTTAGGCGTGGCCGAGCGGAGCCAGGTCTTCTTCAAGAACGCCCTGGGACCGGGCAGGGTGCTGGAGCGGGCGGATAACGTCGGCGGCGATGTCCACTACCTTCTCTTCGTGCTGCTGCGTTACTGGATTCCACCGGTGCTGCCCCCTCCGGGCCGCGAGCGGACCGCCAAAAGCGATCAAGACTATTGGCTGGAGTCGCAGGAAATTCTCAAAACCGCCGTGGTCCGCCTGCGCGAGCTCAAACCGCTGATCGAGTTGTTGACCGCGGGCAATCCGTTGGCCGAGACAGCCTCGCCCGACCCACAGCCCTCCAAACCGGTCGTGGAGGTGGAGCTGGCGAGCATGTTGGAAGGGATCGCGGAAGTGGCGGGCAGCTACGGAGGGCCCGACTACACGTCGGTGATCAAGAACTTCGACCCGATCCCGCTGCGGCAGACGCAGCCGTTCAAACACAATAAGAAGAACAGCGCGGAGCTCTGGGTCCTGTTCCTGCTGCGGGAGCATTTCCGCGAGCGGGGACTGGGCAAGGACCGCTACTGGCCGCTGATCGCCGATGTGGCGGCCGCCGCCGGCATTCACCAGCCTTCCGGGATTCCCTACCAGGCGGACGAACTCAAATCCTGGTGGCAGAAGAACTGGCCCCGCACCTACACGATGTTGGAACAGAAAAGCGCCGCGACCGAACCGTCCGGCGCCGCCTACAGGCACGACTTCGACTGGTTCAAGGCTTGGTTTGGCTGGCAGCTCTCACGCCCACCACAGGCATAACGGCCGAGGCAGCCTAGGACTCCAGCGACGCGCGGCTTTTAGGTGGAGCCGGCTTCAGCGTCGGGAACGGGTTTCCTTCCTGCGGGCCTTCCTGGATCGCCTTGATCAGCACGGCGAACATGAGGATGTGCAAGGCCACGCCGACCCAGATCACATACGGCTGCACGCCGCCCAAGTCCTTCAACGACTGTTCCTGCACCCGGCCGCCCAAGCTGGCCTTCTCTTTGATCGCCGCCACATGCTCCCGCACATGCCAGTAGTAGATGTAGTTGGCGCTGGCGCCGGCCATGACGCGCCAAACGACGCCGACCGTGAGGTCGCCGGTGAAGTAGGCCGAGAGGACCGGGCCGATGGCGTAGACCGCCGCGTACAGGTACATTTTTCGGTAGAGAAACCACAGGAACGGGTCGAAGAGGAAGGCCGGCCAGTGCCAGGTCAGGGCGAACCGCGGTTCGTCGCCGCCGGTGAACTTGCGGAACTGTTCCAGGTACCGGTCCGCGTTCTGTCCGATGAAGGAGCGCCAGAGCTGCTGCTCGTCCAGGATCGGCGGAGCGGGCTCCTCCACCGGCTGGTCCGCCGATTGTGCGGCTACTTCCGCGAATACCGCGCCGCATTGTGAGCAAAAGCGAGCCTCGTCCGGGTTCTGTTGCTCGCATTGGGAGCAAGGTTTCATGCTCTGAACTTATAGCACTCTTGCCCGAGGCTCACAAGGGCACCGCCGGCCCGCCTTGGTGAAATTCCTCAATAGGGAGAAGGGGATACGGCATTCCGACAGGGAGTTTCATATTGCGTTCGGCGCCAGCGATATGCTACGTTCTGTGAATTCTCGCGAGCCTGGAGCGACATGCCGACCGACTTGCTGCAAGAAAATGAAGCCCGCTACCTGATGCACACCTATGCCCGCTGGCCGGTCTCCATCGTCCGCGGCCGCGGGTGCAAGGTTTACGACCTGGAAGGGCGCGAATATCTCGATTTCGTCGGCGGCATCGCCGTCAATCTGCTGGGGTATTCGCACCCGGACCTGGTCGCGGCCATTCAGAAGCAGGCGCAGCAACTCCTGCACGCCTCCAACCTTTACTACACCGAGCCGCAAGTGAAGCTGGCCAAGACGCTGGTGGACCATTCCTTCGCCGACAAGGTGTTTTTCGGCAACAGCGGCGCCGAGGCGAACGAGGCGGCGATTAAGCTGGCGCGCCGCTATGCCCATCTGAAGTACGGGCCTAATCGCTTCGAGATCGTGACGATGCAGCAGTCGTTTCATGGCCGCACCATGGCCACCCTCACCGCCACCGGCCAGGAGAAAGTGCAAAAGGGGTTCGAGCCGCTCCTGCCCGGCTTCACCTCCGTGCCCTTCAACGACCTGGCGGCGGTCGAACGAGCCCTGAGCCCCGCCACGGCGGCGGTGCTGGTGGAACCGGTGCAAGGGGAGGGCGGTGTCCGCGTGGCCGACCGGGTCTACCTGCAGGGACTGCGCGAGTTGTGTCGCCAGCGGGACATCCTGCTGATCTTCGACGAGATCCAGACCGGCATGGGCCGCACCGGCACCCTGTTCGCCTACGAACATTTTGGCGTCGCGCCGGACATCATGACGCTCGCCAAGGGGCTGGGCGGCGGCGTGCCGATCGGCGCCTGCCTGGCGACGGACCAAGTGGCCGCGGCCTTCACGCCCGGGACCCACGCCTCCACCTTCGGCGGGAATCCCCTGGCCTGCGCCGCCGCCTTGGCGGTCTTCGAGGTCTTGTTGGAAGGCAAGGTCTTGGAGCAGGGGCGACGCATGGGGGAATATTTGGCCAAGGGCCTGAAGGACATCGAAGAGCGGCTCCCCGTCGTGAAGGAGGCTCGCGGGCTCGGCCTCCTGCAGGGCCTGGAACTCACGATCGACGGCAAGCCGGTCGTCGCGGACTGCTTGGCGCGTGGCCTTCTGATCAACTGCACGGCGGAACGGGTGCTGCGGTTCATTCCGCCCCTCATCATCGCCCAACGCGAGATCGACCGGTTGCTGGAGACCCTGTCCACGGTCCTCAGCAAGCGGGTCTAGCCGGCGGCACGATACTCACTTTCGCGCAAGACCGTGACGATCGGTAGCCATGGGGAGCGGGTCAGTGTTTTCACGAAGATCGCCGACAGGAAAGCGGAGGGGGCCTCGCGGGCTTCGATCGGCCATGTCGAACGGAAGCGGGCCGTCGGAGAACAAGGACCTGCTGACGGTGGCGGCGCTCCCGACCGCCCGCGTGACCCGCCTGCTCGCACTGGCGGCTAAGCTCAAAACCCTCCGGCGGCGACACGCCTTGCACCAGCCCCTGCGCGGGATGACTCTGGGCCTCCTGTTCGAGAAACCTTCCACGCGCACGCGGGTCTCCTTCGAGGCCGGGATGAGCCAGCTCGGCGGGCAATCGCTGTTTCTCTCCGCGGCGGACATCCAGCTGTGCCGCGGAGAAAGCGTCGCGGATACGGCTCGCGTGCTCTCCCGCTATCTGGACGGACTCGTGATCCGGACCTACGACCATGCGCTCGTCGAGGAATGGGCGCGCGAAGCCACCATCCCCGTCATCAACGGACTGACGGACCTCTGCCATCCCTGCCAGGCGCTCGCGGACCTGCTGACGATCAAGGAACGGAAGGGCCGGTTGCGCGGCATCAAGCTCGCTTACGTCGGGGACGGGAATAACGTGGCCAATTCGCTGATCGAAGCCGCGGCCCAAACCGGAATGGCGATCAGCCTGGCCTGTCCGAGCGGCTACGAGCCGGATTCGCGGATCGTCAAGGAAGCGCGCGCCGCAACCGTCGGCACCGGAGCCTCGATCGAGCTCGTCCGAGAGCCCCTGCTGGCGGTCAAGGAGGCCGACGTGCTCTACACCGACGTGTGGATCAGCATGGGGCAGGAACGGGAACAGAACCGGCGCGTGAAGGAGTTGGCCCCGTACCAACTCAATGAACGCCTGGCCAAAGAGGCCAAGCCGGATGCCATCGTCATGCACTGCCTGCCGGCGCACCGAGGGCAAGAGATCACGGCCGGCCTGCTCGACGGCCCCCAGTCCGTCGTGCTGGACCAGGCGGAAAACCGGCTGCACATGCAGAAAGCCATTCTGGTCGAATTGCTGTCCAGGCGCGGAGCCATGGAGTCGGGGCACTAGGATTTGTCGTTCCGCGCCTCGCATCCCACGGAGAAAGAGAACGACATGAAGCATCGCAAGATCAACAAGGTCGTTTTAGCCTATTCGGGCGGTTTGGACACGTCCGTGATCCTTCGATGGCTGCTGGAGACCTACGACTGCACAGTCGTGGCCTTCTGCGCCGATCTGGGGCAGGGGGAAGACCTTAAGGCGGTGAAGGCCAAGGCCCTCGCGGTCGGCGCTTCGAAAGTCTACGTCGAAGACCTGCGCGAGACCTTCGTCAAAGACCATGTCTTCCCGATGCTGCGAGGCAACGCGGTCTACGAAGGCACCTACCTCTTGGGGACGTCGATCGCCAGACCTTTGATCGCCAAGCGGCAGATCGAGCTGGCGCAGAAGGAGGGAGCCGACGCGGTGTCGCACGGCGCGACCGGCAAGGGCAACGACCAGGTCCGGTTCGAGCTCACCTACATGGCCCTGGACCCGCGGGTGCGGATCATCGCCCCCTGGCGCGAATGGACGATGAAGTCGCGGCGCGAGTTGATCGAGTACGCGGAGAAATACGGGATTCCGGTCACCGCCACCAAAGCCAAGCCGTACAGCACGGACCCGAACTTGTTTCACATCAGCTACGAGGGCGGCATTCTGGAGGACCCCTGGGCGGCGCCGCCCGATGAAATCTTCCAGTTGACGGTCTCGCCGGAGAAGGCGCCGAACAAGCCCCGCTTCGTCGAGATCGAGTACCAGAAGGGAGACCCGGTGGCGGTGGACGGGAAGCGCATGAGTCCGGCCACGCTCCTGGCCCATTTGAATCGCCTGGGCGGAGAGCACGGGGTCGGGCGGGTGGACTTGGTGGAGAATCGCTACGTGGGCATGAAGTCCCGCGGGGTGTACGAAACGCCGGGCGGGACGATCCTGCATGCGGCGCACCGGGGCTTGGAATCCTTGACGCTGGACCGGGAGGTCTTGCACCTGCGGGACAGCTTGATCCCTCGGTACGCCGAGCTGATCTACTACGGCTACTGGTATGCCCCGGAGCGGACGATGTTGCAGACCGCCTTCGACGAGGCGCAGAAAGATGTGAGCGGCACGGTGCGCGTGAAGCTCTACAAAGGGTCCTGCACGGTGGTGGGGCGGAAGTCGGACCGGTCGCTCTACCGGCTGGACCTGGCCACCTTTGAAGAAGACGAGGCCTACCGCCAGAAGGATGCGGAAGGATTCATCCGCCTCAGCGCCCTGCGCCTGGCGATCCGGACCCAGCGGACAAAGAAGAAACGTAGTTCGTGAAGCGTATCTCGTGAAGCGGGTTGGAAGAAAACCCATGAGCCAAAAGAAACGATCGGGCGCTCATAAAGGAAAGACAGCGGCTTCCGGACGCTCGCGCACGACGCTTCACGTTTCACGCGAGACGGCCAAACTGTGGGCCGGACGGTTCACGGAGCGGACCGATAAGTTGGTCGAGGCCTTTACCTCCTCGCTGGCCTTCGATCGCCGGCTCTTTGCCCACGACATCGAGGGCAGCATCGCCCATGCCAAGACGCTGGGAAAGGCCGGAGTCCTGACAGGCCGGGACGTCTCGGCCATCCTGCGCGGCCTGGCAGTTGTGCGGGCCGAGTTGGAGAAGGGCCGTTTCCCTTTCGCCCCCCAGGACGAGGACGTTCACATGGCCATCGAACGCCGGCTCACGGAACTGATCGGTCCGGTAGGCGGCAAGCTGCATACGGGCCGGAGCCGGAACGACCAGGTGGCCCTGGACTTGCGGCTCTACCTGCGGCAGGAACTCGGCCGGCTGCTCGAAGGCGTGACGCACCTCCAACGGTCGCTCGTCGGGCAGGCGCGCGCCCATCAGGATGTGGCCATGCCCGGGTACACACACTTGCAGCGCGCCCAACCGGTGTTGTTCGCCCATCACCTGCTGGCCTATGTGGAGATGCTGGAGCGGGACAAGGGACGCCTGCGCGATGCGCTGGCGCGAATCAACGTCATGCCGCTGGGATCCGGCGCGCTGGCCGGCAGCAACTATCCGGTGGACCGGGCCTACACGGCCAAACTCCTGGGATTCCCCCGCGTCACGGAAAACAGCCTGGATGCGGTCTCCGACCGGGATTTTGCGATCGAAGCCCTGGCCGCGCTGGCGTTGGTCATGATGCACCTGTCGCGGCTGAGCGAAGAATTGGTCCTCTGGTCCTCGCAGGAATTCCGGTTTGTGGACCTACCGGACGCCTTCTGCACCGGCAGCAGCATGATGCCGCAGAAGAAAAACCCGGATGTGCCCGAATTAGTCCGCGGCAAGACCGGCCGCGTATACGGGCACTTGCTGGCGCTGCTGACGACGATGAAGGGCTTGCCGCTGAGCTACAACCGCGATCTCCAGGAAGACAAGGAGCCGCTGTTCGACGCATTGGATACGGTCTCCGCCTCGGTCGAGGTCCTGGCCGCCCTGCTCAAGGGACTCACGGTGAACCGCAAGGCCCTGGCCTGGTCTGTCAACTCCGGCTACTTGCTGGCGACCGAGTTGGCCGATTATCTGGTGACGAAAGGCGTGCCGTTTCGCCAGGCCCATGCCGTGACCGGCCGCGTCGTCCGAGATTGCATCGATCGCAACCGGGACTTGCGCGACCTGACGCTGACGGACTTGCGGTCCTTCTCGGACCGGTTCGGGAAGGACGCGCTCGCCGTGCTCACGGTGACAGGCGCCATCGAACGGAAAGCCCAGATCGGCGGCACCGCGCACAAGCGGGTCGCGGCGCGCATCAAGCAGTGGGAGCAGGCCTTGCGATGAGGTTCGCGTTCCTGATCGGCGCCTTGTGGCTCGCGACGCTGTCGAGCTGTGGGACGGTCGGACCGCCGATTCCCCCGGAGGACATCGGCGTGGCCGCCAAGCTGGAGAGGGAACGGACCAGGGCCAAGCAACAACCGGCGCCCCCCAAGGAACCGGAAAAGGAAGACGACCGTCCGGAGGATGAGAACCAACAACTGCCGCTTCCGCGATGAACGCGCGGCCGGCGACGATGATGACGTGACGAGGATCGAGCATGACCGACTTTCATTATAAAAACGGAGAGCTCTATTGCGAGGACGTGCCGCTCAGCCGGATCGCCAAAGAGCTAGGCACGCCTTGCTATATCTACAGCCACGCCGCGCTGATCCGGCACTTCCGGGCCTTCGACAGCGCGTTCCAGAGCGTGCCGCACATCGTGGCCTTTGCCATGAAATCCAACTCCAATATCGGCCTCTTGCGGCTCATGGCCAATGAAGGGAGCGGCGCGGACATCGTTTCGGGCGGGGAACTGTACCGGGCGCTGAAAGCCGGGGTGTCGCCGGCGAAGATCGTCTTCGCCGGCGTGGGGAAGAACCGGGAGGAGATCCGGTACGCGCTCTCGACGGACATCCTCATGTTCAACGTCGAGTCCTCCGCCGAGCTGCGCGCCATCGACGAGGTGGCGGCCGAGATGGGGTGCAAGGCCCGCGTTGCGTTGCGGATCAACCCGGACATCGATCCCAAGACCCACCCCTACATTTCCACGGGCCTCAAGAAGAGCAAGTTCGGCATCAGCGCGGACCGGGCGCTGGAAGAATTCAAGTTGGCCTCTTCGCTCAAACACATCGAGGTCGTCGGGGTCCACAAGCACATTGGCTCCCAGTTGACCGACATTACGCCCTTCGTGGATGCCTTGAAGAAAGTCCTGGGCCTGGTGGAAGCCTTGAAGGCGCAGGGCTCGAACATCCGCTATATCAACATCGGCGGCGGTCTGGGCATTACCTATTCGGACGAGGTGCCGCCCCAGCCCCACCACCTCGCGGAAGCCATTGCGCCGCTGGTGCGGGACCTCAAGTGCATGCTCATCATGGAGCCGGGCCGCGTCATCGTCGGCAACGCCGGAATTTTGCTCACGCGCGTCTTATATAACAAGGAAGGCGAGGCCAAGCATTTCGTGATCGTGGATGCGGCCATGAACGACCTGATCCGTCCCAGCCTTTACGGGGCCTACCACGAGATCAAGACGGTGCACGAAGCAGCCGGCGCCAAAAAGCATCAGGTGGACGTGGTGGGGCCGGTCTGTGAATCGGGAGACTTCCTGGCCAAGGACCGGGCCATGCCGGGCGTCAAGCCGGGCGACCTGCTGGCAGTGATGAGCGCAGGCGCTTACGGGTTTGTGATGTCGTCGAATTACAATTCCAGGCCTCGCGGCCCGGAGGTGATGGTCAAGGGCGGGGAGGTCCACGTGATCCGGTCGCGGGAAACTTACGAGGACCTGGTCCACGGCGAAGCCATCCCGGAGTTTTTACGGTGAGCATCCAGCGAAGGAGGTCGGCGGGGGTGAGGGCATCCAAAAAGACCGAACAACCGATTCCGTTCATGAAATTGTCCGGCAGCGGCAACGACTTCATTCTAGTGGACAACCGGAAGAAGGTGGTGCATCCGCGCCGCGCCGGTGCGCTCGCCGCCAAGGTCTGCGCCCACCGCATGTCCGTGGGCGGCGACGGGTTGATTCTGATCGAGCCGTCCAAGCGGGCGGATTTCCGCTGGCGTCTGTTCAACGCGGACGGGAGCGAGGCGGAATTCAGCGGCAACGGCGCGCGCTGCGCCGCCCGGTTTGCGTTCCTCAAGCGGATCGCCCCCCGGCAGATGCGGTTCGAAACCCTGGCCGGGATGATCGAAGCGGAGATGGTCGCGGCCGCCCCTGGGCGCACACCCGAGGCCGTCAAGGTTCGCTTCCCGGACCCGCAGGGGCTCCGGTTGAATCTGCGGGTGCCGATCGACGGAATCGAACGTGAGGCGCACTTTCTCGATTCGGGCGTCCCCCATTGCGTGTACCTGGTGGACGATCCGGACCAAGTCGATGTGGTGGGCATCGGCCGGCCCACCCGCTACCATGCGCTGTTTCAGCCGGCCGGCACCAACGTGAACTTCGTCAGAGTCTTGGACCCGCACCGCATCCGCATCCGGACGTACGAGCGGGGCGTGGAGGACGAAACCCTGGCATGCGGGACCGGCTCCATCGCCTCGGCCCTGATCGCCAGCCTGGTGGCGAAAGTGGAGTCGCCGGTGACCTTGATTCCCCAGAGCGGGCTGGAGCTGACGGTGTATTTCTCGCGGCGCAACGGATCGTTTGCGGATGTGTACTTGCAGGGAGATGCCAGGGCGGTGTATGAAGGGCGCATTCTTCCGGACGCCTGGCAGTGACAAACCATCTGGTATCAGCCTTTAGCGGTCAGCGCGAGACCAAGCGCTGATCGCTGAAAACCAACCGCTTTTTTGCGAGGTCGTTATGTTTACCGGCTCACATGTGGCCATCGTCACCCCGTTCCGCAACGGCCGGGTGGACGAGAAAGCCCTGGGCGACCTGATCGAATATCAGATCGTCAATGGCACCAACGGGATCGTGCCCTGTGGCACCACCGGCGAGTCCGCCACGCTGTCCCACGAAGAGCATGATCGGGTCGTGGCCGTGACGGTGGAGGCCGCGCGTCGCCGTGTCCCGGTCATCGCCGGCACCGGCTCCAACAGCACGGACGAAGCGATCATGCTGACCAAGCATGCGAAGGCGGCCGGCGCCGACGGGGCCTTGTTGATCACGCCCTACTATAACAAGCCGACGCAAGAGGGGCTGTTCCTCCATTACAAAGCCGTGGCCGAGGCCGTGGATATTCCCATCATCCTCTACAACATCCCGGGAAGAACCGGCGTGAACATGGCGCCGGCCACCGTGGCGCGGCTCGCCAAGATCCGCAACATCGTCGCGACCAAGGAAGGCGCCGGGTCGCTCCCGCAGGTCTCCGAGATCATCCTGGCGTGCGGGGGCCGGATGACGGTGCTGTCGGGCGACGATGCGCTCACACTGCCCATGATGGCGGTGGGCGCCAAGGGCGTCATCACGGTGACGGCCAACATCGTCCCGGCCGACATGTCGGCGATGGTATCCGCCTTCCTGGCCGGCCGGCAGGAAGAAGCCAGGACATTGCACTACAAGCTGTACCCCCTGTTTACCGCGCTTTTTTACGAGACCAATCCGATTCCCGTGAAAACCGCGCTGGCCATGATGGGCAAGATCGACGGCGAACTCCGCCTGCCCTTGTGCCCGATGTCGGCGGAACCGCGCGAGAGGCTGGCCCAGGCCATGAAAGATTACGGGTTGATCTGACCGACGAAACGAGGCGAGAGATGATCAAAGTCATTGTGGCCGGAGCGGCAGGTCGAATGGGCGGGCGGCTGGTCTGCCTGCTGAAAGAATCCGCCGCCCTAACGCTGGCCGGCGCCATCGAGAGCAAGGGCCACGTGTCCATCGGAGAGGACGCCGGCGAGGTGGCCGGCTGCGGCCAGAGCGGCGTGCCGATCCGAGACGACTTCGCTGCGGCCATGGAACGGGGCGAGGTCGTGATCGACTTTTCGGCCCCCTCGGCCACGCTGGAGCACTTGCGGGCCGCGGCCCAGTCCCGCCGGGCCATGGTGATCGGGACCACTGGGTTTTCCCCCCAGGAACTCGCCGAACTCCGCAGCCTGGCCAAGTCCATCCCCTGCGTCTTCTCGCCGAACATGAGCGTGGGCGTGAACATCATTTTCAAGGCCATCGCGGAGATGGCCAAGACCTTCGGCGAGGATTACGACATCGAGGTCATCGAAGCCCATCATCGCTTGAAGAAAGACGCGCCCAGCGGGACCGCACTGAAGATGGCCGAGGTCCTGGCCAAGGCCGTGAACCGGGACCTGGAGCAGGTCGGCGTCTATGCCCGTAAAGGGCTGATCGGCGAGCGCAAAAAGGGGGAGATCGGCATCCAGACGATCAGGGCCGGGGACATCGTGGGAGACCACACGGTCTTGTTCGGCGGCATGGGCGAGCGGGTGGAGGTGACCCACCGCGTGCAGAGCCGCGACACGTTTGCCCGCGGCGCGCTCCGCGCAGCCCGCTGGGTCGTCAAGCAGCCGCCCGGGCTCTACGACATGATGGATGTACTGGGACTGCGGTAAGGTTCTTTCTCGCCAGGAAAAAGAACTGGGAGGGCTGCAAGCCGCCCCTCCCATAGCTCCCGTCTCGAATTGAAACCCCTTCAGGTTTTTGGAAGCAGCATGTACATCCCGAATATGATGATCGGGGTCGCCACATACATGGCTTTCTTTCCAAAGACGTCATAGACCCCGTATATCAGGATCACCGTAATAAACGTGAAATAGATCTGGGCGATTCCCTTATAGCTGCCCCCGGCCCCTTCGGCCAACGCCAACGTGGGCATCCCCGCCAGCGCCATGCCCGTCACCCATCCGAGTAGTCGCCTCATGTCCCGCCTCCTTTGACTAGAAGGTCCACCGCAGAAACAACAACGCCTTCACAGGTTGCAGAAACCCGCGAAGGCGCACCAACATGGCCGCGATCTGTCTACGATTGCGGAATGAGAGCTGCTGTCGGCCTACCCCGGTTGCATACGGGCCCTCCGACTGCGGTGAGTGCCGCATAGCTTGCGCCCGGCTGGAGAAAATGTCAACCGGACCGAGTCGGCATGTCAACCCAATTTAGAAATGTCCTCTTCTTCCCAAAGTAGAAATGTCCGGTTTTATGTTCCGGCCGCCGCCGCGTGTCGTCCACGTTCCGGCAACAGCCGTTTGCGCCACGGATGGTCCGGCCTCG
>VGXC01000030.1 GCA_016873495.1 Nitrospira sp.
TGATTACATCGAGCGCTTTTACAATCCCCGGCGGCGGCACTCCACGCTGGGGTATCTCAGCCCGATGGAATTCGAAAAGCAGGCAGAATGAGCGTAAGGGGGTGTCAATCAAACCGGCAGCAGGCCACACTCATACAGCCACTGAAATATCGCCACATATGGGGAAGTCTTTGACGAACTAAGGCCCAGTAAAACATCCCTCGATCAAACGTTACAGCTCCTGTCGTGTAAAGATTACGTGAACGTAAAAATAAGCCTAGAATTTTGGCTGCTTCCGCCGGACTGCGAGGGTTTGCATCACAAATAGAAGCCTTCGTCCGATTGCCCAGAAGACGAGGAGAGAGAGTGATAAAAATATCACGATGGAGTGAGCTATGAGCCTGAGCAAGCAGTAAGTCGGTTAATCTCGCCTGAGATTCAGGATGCGTTGGAGCAGGCTGGCCTAATAGCTGAGTAGCGGTTTTCTGCCAATCGGAAGGGGAGCCGGGTATTCCGGCAATCATATTCTGGCCGGAAATGGCATAGGGAATAAAATTATCAGCTTGATTTAGAGTGCCGATCTTTATGTGAGGCAATGATCCTGCCGCGGTACCAAGAGCTTCTATTTCAGGCAAGGAGCAGAACTGCCGTAAAATTTCAATTGTACGTGTGTCTTCAGGAGATGCATCAGTGAAGCTTGAGGTGTGAAAAGTAATTCTTAAAGGGCGTTCGGTCTTTCCACGGATGAAGGGACTCGATGGTTCATCAAGGCCTGACTTTGCCCAAATTATCGGTGAGATCATAGCCAGCCTTAAGGGATTCCTTATGGACGGCCTGCATTGTAGCTTTTGATCAGGAAGTAGCACATTGAAGCTGCCAAAGAACGGCCAAGTCTAGTCATCTTCATTTCGTTAAGACCCACAGAGGAATGGGCCCCAGGACTTACAAAAGTAAATACGCCGGCCAGCTCCTCTTCCTCCTGGCTTGTAATAAACCCTGAACTCTTCAGATATGCTATCACTTCTCCCCAGCTTGTTGGATCGAAACTGCCAGGATGATTGGCCTGCCATTGCATAGCTATTGCTTTGGCGAGGGTTTGTAGGGCAACTCGGAGAAGCAATGGGGACAGGCTACTTTTTATGGAGTATTGTGTCAATCGTAGGTAGTCAGAAAGTGCAAGGTTGCTTGCAAGTGGAGGTGAGTGACTATCCGCGTGGAGCGAAGCGGTATGTGCGTTCGGTTCGAGCGAAGCTCAGGAGCGAACGCCCACTCTCTTTTTTCTTTCTGACGCTGGGATGGGAGGGGCGGGGCGCGAGGGGGCGCGATGGCGGGGATGAGGCTTGAGGTGCGAGAGGGCGCCGGTCGCCGGACTCTTCTATTCCGATGAGGCGACCGGCCAATAGGAAGACTGCATTGGCTGGGAGAGTGTCAGCGCATCATCGCGTCCCCTGAGCGACCCGCCCTCCGCCAGCCCAGCTTTCTCGGACCGGAAATTAAACAGGCCGCTGAGCGACGACTCAGCGGCCTGTTGATTCTGCGGTCTGGCGGCTGCTCTTACGTGCCCATCTCCCACGACGCCAAATACTTCTCTTGTTCCTTCGTCAGCTTATCCACGTTGATGCCCATGCCTACCAGCTTCAGCCGCGCGATCTCTTTATCGATGACCGGCGGCACCGGATACACCTGCCTCTCCAGCATCTTGTGGTTCTTCACGATGTACTCCGCGCCCAGGGCCTGATTCGCGAAGCTCATGTCCATCACGCTCGACGGGTGCCCCTCCGCCAGCGCCAGATTCACCAGCCGCCCTTCGCCCAGCAGGCTCACGCGCCGGCCATTCTTGAGCGTGAACTGCTCGACGCCGGTCCGGACCATCAGCCTCTTCTTGCTTAGCCGCTCCAGCGCCGGGATGTCCAGCTCCACGTTGAAGTGGCCCGAGTTGCTCACGATGGCCCCGTCCTTCATGGCGGCGAAATGCTCCCCGCGGATGACCTTCAGGTTGCCGGTGACGGTGACGAAGAAGTCGCCGATCTTGGCCGCTTCGCTCATCGGCATGACCCGGAACCCGTCCATGACCGCTTCCAAGGCCTTGACCGGATCGATTTCCGTCACGACCACGTCGGCGCCCAACCCCTTGGCCCGCATCGCCACGCCACGCCCGCACCAGCCGTAGCCGGCCACAACGAAGACCGAGCCGCAGACCAGGCGGTTCGTGCCGCGGATGATGCCGTCGATGGTGGACTGGCCCGTGCCGTAGCGGTTGTCGAAGAGGTGCTTGGTCTCGGCGTCGTTCACCGAGATGACCGGGAACTTGAGGACCTTCCGGTTCGCCATGGAGCGGAGGCGGATGACGCCGGTGGTGGTCTCCTCCGTGCCGCCGATGACGTACTTAAGCAGGTCCTTGCGCTTGCTGTGGATGAGCGAGACCACGTCGGCCCCGTCGTCCATGGTGACCTGCGGCCGGTGCTCGACGGCGGACTCGATGTGCTTGTAGTAGGTCTTGTTGTCCTCGCCCTTGATGGCGAAGGTCGGGATGTCTTCGTGCTTGACCAGCGCCGCGGCCACGTCGTCCTGCGTGCTGAGCGGGTTGGAGGCGCAGAGCCGGACGTCCGCGCCGCCGGCCTTGAGCGTGATGGCCAGGTTGGCCGTTTCCGTGGTCACGTGCAGGCAGGCGGTGACCCGCATGCCCTTGAGCGGCTTTTCTTTCTGGAACCGCTTCCTGATCAGCCGGAGCACGGGCATGGTGGCCTCGGCCCATTCGATTTTGAGTTTGCCTTGGTCCGCCAAGTGGATGTCTTTCACGTCGTAGTCCACGGTTCCTCCTGTTGCGAAGAGCTGATGGCTAATGGCTGATAGCAAGAGCCGAAGTCGATGACTTCGAGCTGGTCTCAACAAAAGGGGGACGGATTGGAGAACCCGTCCCCCCTCATACGTTTGCGCGAAAGGCCGGCGCTCGCCGGTCTGCTTACAGGCCCGCCTCCCGTTTCAGGATCGCGGCCTTGTCGGTCTTTTCCCAGGTGAAGCCCGGTTCGTTCCGGCCGAAGTGGCCGTAGGTCGCCGTCTGCCGGTAGATGGGCCGCCGCAGCTTCAGGTGCTCGATGATGCCGCGAGGCGTCATCGGGAAGTGCCGGCGCACCAGCTTGTCGATGAGGTCCAGGTCCACCTTTTCCGTGTCCTTGCCGTGGATCAGGATGGAGACGGGATCGGCCACGCCGATCGCGTAGGCGAGCTGCACTTCGCACTTGTCGGCCAGCCCCGCCGCCACGATGTTCTTGGCGATGTACCGGGCCATGTAGGAGGCCGACCGGTCCACCTTGCTCGGGTCCTTGCCGGAAAAGGCCCCGCCGCCGTGGCTGCCCACGCCGCCGTAGGTGTCCACGATGATCTTGCGGCCGGTGAGCCCCGTGTCGCCCATGGGGCCGCCGGTCACGAAGCGGCCGGTCGGGTTGATGTAGAACTTCACGCTGACCGGATCGAAGATCTTCTTGGGCATGACCGGCTTGATGACTTTTTCGATGATGTCCCGCTCGATCTGCTTGCTGGTGACGTTCGGGCTGTGCTGGGTGGAGACGACGATCGTGTCGATCCGGACCGGCTTCCCGTCCCGGTACTCGATGGTGACCTGCGACTTGCCGTCCGGCCGGACCCAGGGGAGGATGTTCTTCTTCCGCACTTCCGCCAGGCGCTTGGTGAGGCGGTGGGCCAGGACGATCGGCATGGGCATGAGCTCTGTTGTCTCGTTGGAGGCGTAGCCGAACATGAGCCCCTGGTCGCCGGCGCCGCCCGTGTCCACGCCCATGGCGATGTCGCCGGACTGCTGGTGGATCGAGGTGAGCACCGAGCAGGTGTGATAGTCGAAGCCCCAGGTCGCGTCCGTGTAGCCGACGTCCTTGATGACGTCCCGGATGATGTCCGGAATCTCGACGTAGGCCTTGGTGGAGATTTCGCCGGCCACGAAGGCGATACCGGTGGTCAGGATCGTCTCGCAGGCGACCCGGCAATGCTTGTCTTTCGCGATGATGGCATCCAGGATGCCGTCGGAAATCTGATCGGCGATCTTGTCCGGATGGCCTTCCGTGACCGATTCGGACGTGAACAGATAGTTGTTTCGGCTCATGAGCTCCCTCGTGCTGTGGTGATGATGGATATGCTCGCGAACTACTGTGGCGGGCTCGGGGCCACGCGCAGCAGGCTGCGGGCAGGCGCACTGATCAAGAATCCCTCGATTCGAAGCCTCAACTTGTAACCCAGAAGCCCAGTATTGTCAATGAGAAAGGCGTTGAGGCTGGAATCGCCGGCGGGACGGAGGGCGGCTGCGGCTTGCTTGACAGGCTTCGAAAACGGCTTGTAAGATAGCCTGCCTTTCGCAGGCTGGGCGCAAAGTTCGGGAGTTTTCTGAGTCTTCGGGAGGCAGGGGACGTCCCGCCAACATCCATCCGTCGTCTCGAAATCCGCGAGGTTTCGTGCTGATTTAGCATGCGCCCGCAGCCCGAGAGATGGTACAATCATCTCCACGCCCGTGACGCAGACGCGATAGCCATCGAGGGGATTCATGAACGGGGAGCAACCCGCCGTCGTTGAGCAGGGGGCCGCGCGCAAGTCCAGCCCCGGTTTGGGATGGAACGAGCTGTCGGCCGAGCTGGTCGAGTTGTTCGCCTCGATCAAGCTGGCAATGTTCCTGTTCCTGGTGCTCGCCATGATGGCCACCATCGGCACGGTCATCCAGCAGAACGAGCGTCCCGAGGTCTACATCAAGGAATATGGGGAAGAGGCCTACCGCTGGTTTCTGCGCCTGGGTTTCACGGACGTCTATCATACCTGGTGGTTCACCGGTCTCCTGGGCCTCCTCTGCATCAATTCCCTGACCTGTTTCCACAAGCGCTTTCCCGCCGTCTGGCGGTCCATGCAGCAGGACAAGGTCAACGTGGCCCTCCCGTTCATCAAGGGGATGAAGCACCAGGCCGAGATTCCCGTTGCTGGCTCCAAGGAAGGGGTCGCCGAGGGGATTGTGCAGATGTTGGCGGAGAAGGGCTACCGCGTCCTGGCGAAAAACGACGCGAAGGAGGCGACGCTCTACGGCACGAAGGGGGTCATGGGGCGCGTGGGCGCGCACATGGCGCACCTGAGCGCGACCGTGATCGTGCTGGGCGGCCTGATCGGCAGCTATTGGGGGTTCCAGGAGTTCGGCGTTTGCCTGGAAGGGCAGACCTATCACATTCCCAAAGGGAACTTCGACCTGAAGGTGGACAAGTTCTGGATCGACTATCACCCGAACGGCTCGGTGAAGTCCTACAACAGCACGCTGACGGTCTTGGAGGGTGGCAAGGAGCAGCTCACCAAGACCATTTCGGTCAACGATCCCCTGGTCTACAAGGGCATCTGGTTCTACCAGTCCAGCTACGGCGACGCCTGGGACCGGGTGGAGGTGGCGCGCCTGAACATCAAGGACAAGGACGCGGACAAGGTCGTGGGCACCGTGGACCTGGAATGGAATAAGGAAAAAAGCCTGGACAATCTGGGCTTGAAGCTGGCGGTGACGGATTTCGTGGCGGACTTCGGGTTCAATTCATCCGAGAAGAAGGTCTTCTCCAAGACGGTGGAACATGCGAACCCGGCGATCAAGCTGACCATCACCGAACAGCCGGGCCCGAAGGCCGCCACGGTGCAGGCCACGCCCTGGATCTTCTACAACTACCCGGACCTGTTCGACATCAAGGACAGCAAGTACCGGTTCGAGCTGGTGGGCTACCAGCCGAAGAAGTTCACGGGCCTGCAGATCACCAAGGACCCGGGCGTGAACATCGTCTGGATCGGCTCGACGATGATCGTCGTCGGCATCACCCTCTCCTCCTTCATCTACCACCGGCGGCTCTGGGCGAAGGTGATTCCCCGCGAGGGAGGGGTGACGGTCCACATCGGCGGCAGCACCCACAAGAGCCAGATCGATTTTCAGAAGGAATTTCGGAAGCTGACGGAGCGGATCAAGACGATGAGCACATGAGCGGTCAGCCGTCAGCTTTCAGCGGTCAGCTTCCGGACGGGGCTGATAGCTGAAGGCTGAGAGCTGAAAGCGAGGGAGGAGATATGCTTCGCTCGTTATTTTTGTTCGATATGACCTTTTGGCTTTACCTGGCGGCCCTGGGGCTCTACGTGGGCTACGTGCTCGCGAAGCGTCCCGGGATGCAACTGGCCCCGGCCGGCCATCCCGGCTTCGGGGAGGAGGACAGTCCCTGGGCCGCGCAGATCGGCCAGGTGGCCACGATCGTAACGATCTTCGGCTGGGTGGTGAACACGCTGGCGCTTGGCACCCGCGCCTTCGAACGGATGCAATTGTCCGGCACTTTCGCCCCCTGGTCCAACCAGTTCGAGGCCATGGCCTACGTGTCCTGGGCCATCATCCTGGGCTACGTGCTGCTGGAGTTCCGGTACCGCATCAAGGCGATCGGGGCCTTCGTCGTGGGGATCGGGTTCATCGCGATGGGCGCCGCCTCGCTGCTGCCCTATCGCTACCAGACGGCCGAGCCGCTGGTGCCGGCGCTGAACAGCTACTGGATCTATATCCACGTGTCGGTCACGCTCACCAGCTACGCCGCCTTCGCCATGGCGGGCGGCTTGGGGCTCATGTACCTGGTGAAGGAGCGGGCCGAACGGCGCGGCAGCCGGTCGAACTTCGTGGCGGCGCTGCCGGATCTGGAGACCATCGACGAGCTGGGCTACAAGGCCATCATGGTCGGGTTCCCCCTGCTGGCGTTCGGCATCATCCTCGGCGCCATGTGGGCGAACTACGCCTGGGGCGGGTACTGGAGCTGGGACCCGAAGGAAACCTGGTCGCTGATCGTCTGGCTGATCTATGGCGCCTACATCCATGCGCGGATGACGCACGGGTGGGAGGGGCATCGCGCCGCCGTCTATGCCGTGTTCGGGTTCCTGATGGTGATCTTTTGTTTCTGGGGCGTGAATTTCTTGCTCTCAGGTCTTCATGCCTACGCATGAAGATGAGAGCAAGCCAATGATGAATGATGAGTGCTGAACGCTGAATGGTTGAAATTCACTGTTCATCATTCCGCGTTCATCGTTCAGCGTTTGTAGTGAGATCATGGCTGAAGAATCACTGACCAATCAGACGGCGACGCAGGCGCAACCCAAGGGCGCCTCGCGCCTGCTCATCGGCGTGGCGGCCATCGCCATCCTGGCGCTGGCCTTCGGCGTCGTCTGGATGCAGAGCGCCAAGTACGAGCCGCTGACCGTGGGGAAGGTGGCGCCGGACTTCGAACTGCCCGGCCTGGACGAGAAGCCGGTCCGTTTGTCGGACTTCCGCGGGAAGGTGGTCTTCCTGAATTTCTGGGCCACCTGGTGCAAACCCTGCCGCGAAGAGATGCCCTCCATGGAAGTCCTCTACAAGAACTTCGAGAAGGACGGCCTGGTCATCCTGGCGGTGAGCATCGACCGGGTCACGACGAAGAAGGACATCCCGCCGTTCGTCAAGGGCATGAACCTGACATTCCCGGTGCTGGTGGACTCCTGGGGGCAGACCGACAAGCGCTACAAGCTCATGGGGGTGCCGGAAACCTATATCATCGACCAGGAGGGGGTGCTCAGGGAGAAAGTCATCGGCCCCAGGGACTGGACGGTGCTCGACAATCTCAAGGTCCTCACCGGCCTGCTGAAGGCCGGGGCCAAAACCGCCGCGGCCGGTGCTCCGGCGACCTGACGTCATGCGGAGTTCCAGGCTCAACTCTATGGCAGGGGCGCTCCTCGGGCTCGTCGTGGCGTTGGCCGGAGCCGGATGGAGCGAGGCCGCTGCCGGCCAGGCGGCGGTCGCGACGCCGGTTCAGGAGCGGGGGGTGCGGGTGGGGGCGGCGGCGCCCAATTTCCAGCTCTACGACCTGCGCGGCCGTCTCGTGACCCTGTCGGACTATCGCGGACGCGTGGTGTTGCTCAACTTCTGGGCGACCTGGTGCGGTCCCTGCCGGGTCGAGATGCCGGCGATGGAGGATCTCTACCGGGAATTCAACCGGCGGGATTTCGAGATCCTGGCCGTGTCCACCGACCAGCAAGGTGCGGCGGTGACCAGACCGTTCAGCGAGGAGATGGGCCTCACGTTCCCGATCCTGCACGATTCGGATTTCCGCGTCGGGGTCGCGTACGGGGCGCGGACCTTGCCGATGACATTTCTCGTGGACCGTCGGGGGGTCATCACGCATCGGATTTTCGGTGCTCGGGACTGGCAAAGCCCCGAAGGGCGGCAGTTGATCAACAAGTTGGTGGCGGCGCCCTAGGCCGCTCGGGTGTGACGTATGGGCGAGTCCATTCAACACATCTCCCTCCTCGCGGCCTTTTCGGCCGGGCTCCTGTCGTTTGTCTCTCCTTGCGTGTTGCCGCTCGTCCCCTCGTACATCTCCTACATCACCGGCCTGTCCCTCGACCAGCTCTCGGATGCGGCCGAGCGGCAGCGGTTCCGGAAGGCGATCGTGGTCAACTCGCTGCTCTTCATCGCCGGCTTCTCGGGCGTGTTCATTGCGTTCGGGGCCTCGGCGACGCTGATCGGCCAGGCGCTCATCACGTACCAGGAGCACATCCGGAAACTCGGCGGGATCCTGATCGTGATCTTCGGCCTCTACCTGCTGGGCGTGCTGAATCTGAGCTTCCTGCAGACCGAGAAGCGGATCCATTTCAAGAGCCGCCCGGCCGGGTACCTGGGTTCGTTCCTGATCGGGGTGGCCTTTGCCGCCGGCTGGACGCCTTGCGTGGGGCCGGTGCTGGGAACGATCCTGCTCTATGCCAGCACGACCGATGCCTTGACCGACGGCGTGACGTTGCTCACGGCCTATTCGCTCGGCCTGGGGCTGCCGCTGTTTGCGACCGCCCTGGGAGTGGACCGGTTCCTGGGCTACTTCAAGCAGGTCCGGGCCTATCTCTGGGGCGTCTCCCTCGTCAGCGGGGCGTTTCTGGTCGTGGTGGGCGTCATGATCTATGCGAACTCGCTGACGCTGATCACGAGTTTTTTGGAGCGGTATGGAATCGGCTGGTACCTGGGCCAATAGCAGGGCGCTGAAAATGGCCCCCAACTTTGTTCTCGGTCGACTCGGACCCCTCAACGTACTTCTTCAGTACGCCTCGGGGTCCTCGCTCCCTGCGGCCTCGTTGGCTGGCCATTTTGAGCGCCCTGTTGGGAACTAAGAACTATGTCCACTTTACCTGATACCAAATCTTACGACGTGCTCATCGTCGGCATGGGCCCGGCCGGCGCCACGGCCGCCTACGAACTCAGCCGCGCGGGGATGGCGGTGCTCGGGTTGGACAAACAGTCCCACCCGCGTTACAAAGTCTGCGGCGGCGGGCTCTCCTCCCGGATCGACAAGATTCTGGATGAGGAGTACAAGTCGGTCGTCGAGCACACGGTCTACGGGGTCCAGTTCACCTACCGGGGCGAAGAACCCTTCCTGATCCAGTCTCCCACGCCCATCGCGTTCATGGTCATGCGCGACCGGTTCGATCATTTGCTGCTCGAGAAGGCGCGGCGCGCCGGAACGGAAGTCCATGAGGGGGAGCAGGCGCTGCAATTCCTCCAGCTGCCCGACGGGGTGGAGGTCATCACGGACCGGGGGCGGTACAAGACCAAGGTGCTGATCGGCGCGGACGGCGCCAACAGCATCGTGGCGCAGCGGCTCTTTCCGGACCGCCGCTTGAGCCGGATGCCGACGCTCGAGAGCGAGATGGGCATCGGGCGGCAGCCGGTCTATCCGGGGGAAGGCAAGGTGCTCATCGATCTGGGGGCCACGGCGCAAGGCTATGCCTGGATTTTCCCGAAGAAGGAGCGGCTGTCCATCGGTGTGGCCGAATTCAAGGGCCGGCCCGCGAGCCCCAGGGGCGTGTTCGACCGGTTCATCCGCGACGAAAAAGCCTTGTCCCATATGGCCGTGCCCAGGCCCCACGGGCATCCCCTGCCTCTGTTCAGCGTCAGCGGCGCGTCGGCGCCGGACGGGCTCGTCCGGCATCGGGCTTTGTTGGTGGGGGACGCGGGGCACCTGGTGGACCCCCTATTCGGGGAGGGCATCTACTACGCGGTCCGCTCAGGCCAGCTTGCGGCGGCCAGCGTACTGGGCACGTTTCATGATTCCCGGCGGAGTTTGCTGGACTATGAAACGGACGTGATACGGGAAATCTACGCCGAGTTTCGCGTGGCCTCGCGGGTGGCGCGGATCGTCTACACCTTTCCGCGCCTGTGCCACCAGCTCATGCATCGTTACCAGGAAGTCATCAACCTCTACTACGAAGTCCTGCAGGGGCGGGAAAGCTACCAGTCTTTCTTCCGCAAAGCCAAGGGCCTCGTCAAAGCCTCCTTCCGCGAAATCCTCAAAGAGACCTTTACTTTCTGACAGTGTTCCCCCAATTGAGAGATGGATGGGCTTCACCCTTGTTCGGGCTGGAGCTTCGCAGGCATGTAATAAGGGTCAGCGAGCGTCTGTCGACGGAAGGCCACTGCCGCTGGTCGAGCCGGGACTCAGCACCAGGAGCCGATACGGCAGAGCGTGACTTGCGGTGTGAGCGTCGTAGCCTTGGTACTGACGGCGGTCAAGGCTTGAGCGAGAGGCGGGAGCGTGGAAAGTGCGCCAACCGTCGGGGGTATCGGCGTCTGAGCCTGGGCTACGACTGCCGCAGGCTTCAGGTCTGCGGCGCTCGGCGCGGTGGAGGCGGCGGGAGCGGGCAGGGCTTTGGCCAGTGCCGTGCCGGGGGGCAGTTTCGCATCCACCTTGGCCAACAGAGTCTTACTTTCCTGCTGGTATTTGTTGGCTGGGTACTGTTGCGCCAACTGGATCAGCTTGTCGTGCGCCCAGTCGTTTGCGCCCAGCTCGTTGTAGGAGCGCGCTAGATAATAGAGCGCGTCGGGGGCCACCTCCATCTCCGGGAATTTCTTCACGATGGATTCGAAGCGATAGGCGGCCGCCAGATAGGACTCGCGCCGATAGTAGAATTGACCGACGAAATAATAGGTTTGGGCCATCAGATCGTTGCAGGCCTTGATTTTTTCAACCGCTTCGGCGTGGTACTTGCTGCCCGGGTACTCTTTCATCAGCTTCTCGAAGGCCTCCTGGGCCTTGGTGATCGGGGCCGGGTCGCGATCGATGGACTTGGACATCTTGAAGAAGCTCATGCCGATCTTAAATTGGGCGTAGGCCGAGAGCACGTGGACTCGGTGCAGGTCGAGGAAGTGCTGGTATTCGACCAGGGCTTCCGCATACTCCTCTTTGTCGAAGAAGGCTTCCGCCCGTTTCATGATGACGTTGGGGTCGTAGTTCTTTTCGACCGTATCCCCGATGAAGATCTGTTCGTCGGTGCCGCTGGCGGATTTCCCACCGGCCGCGGTCTGCTTGGGAGTGCTGGAGCAGCCGAACGACAAGCTGATGGCGAGGGCCAAGACTAGGAATGGTATTGTCACACGCATCGCCATGGTTCGATCTGCTTTCACACGCCAGTCGAAAGAAGCTAACGTCGCGCCACCGTAACAAAAAGCGTGTGAAAATGCAATCGATCTGGCGAAGTTCAATTGACGGGTTCTCTTCGGCACCCTATAATCGCGCCGGTATTGGGTGAGTGAAATTCGGGAACTGAGCGGAACCGGGATCGCGTCTGGCCGAAGGGTATTCTGCGGGGAGTCGAGCCGTGTTGCGTAGCCGTATTGTTGGAACGGGTTCCTACGTCCCTGCCAGGGCCGTGACGAATGCGGAAGTGGGCCAGGCCTTGGGTCTGGACGACGAGGCGGTCTATCGGCGAACCGGCATCCGTCTCCGTCACTGGGCCGACGAAGGGCAGGCCACGTCGGATTTGGCGGAGCAGGCGGCGCGGGCGGCCTGCGAGGCGGCGGGCACGCCGGCGTCGTCGGTGGATGCGATCATACTCTCCACGACGTCGCCGGACATGGTGTTTCCCTCGAGCGCCTGCCTGTTGCAACGAAGGCTCGGGGCGACCCGTGCCGCAGCGTTCGATGTGGCGGCGTCTTGTTCCGGATTTCTTTATGCCTTGTCCATGGCCGACCGTTTGGTCCGCAGCGGTCAGGCGCAACGCTGTCTCGTCGTGGCGGCGGAGGTCAAGTCCCGCTTCCTCGACACACAGGACGTGGCGACCGCGATGTTGTTCGGGGACGGCGCCGGTGCGGCGTTGGTGATCGGGGATTCGAGCGGCGGCCCTCAGGGGCGCGGGCTGCTAGGCGTGCGGCTCTATGCGGACGGCGCCCGCCATGGGCTGATCCGTATGGCTGCCGGTGGGTCCCGGCAGCCGACTACGGCGCAGACGGTTCGGGACCGTCAGCACGTGCTCACGATGCAAGGGGGGCCGCTCTTTCGGCTGGCCGTCAAGCGGCTGGCGGACGCGGTGGCTGAGATTCTCAAGGAATTCGGCGTGACGATGGAGGAGGTCGGACCGGTCATCTTCCATCAAGCGAACGGCCGGCTGCTGGCCATGCTGCGGAAACGGTTGGGCATTCCGCCGGAGAAAATGTACTCGGTCATCGAACACATTGGCAACACGTCGTCCGCGTCCTTGCCCATCGCTCTGGACCGGGCGGTCCGGGAAGGGCGGCTGTCGGAACAGGCTCCGGTGTTGTTGGGTGCGGTCGGGGGCGGTCTCACCTGGGCGACCGCCTTGTTCCGCTGGTAGGCCATTTATTGGACGGGGTCGTATCCGGTTGGAAAAACCACCAAGGAGGTGACCGTGAGCGAGAAATCTGCCGGGCAATTGTTCAAAGAGGGGGTAATTCAGGCGGCGGCCCGTGCGCTGGTTTATGGAGCCGCGTTGATCCTCGTCACGGTCATCTGCATGGGCATCATCAAACAGGAAGTCAAAGAAGGCATCGAGTACGGCGTCCGGTCTGCGTTGCTGCATACGTCCGCGGTGCTCTTGGATGACGAAATCTTCAACGAGGTCATCCTGCCGAAGGTCAAACAGAACATGAAAGAGGCGATCGAATACACGATCATGCGGGCGAAGCGGGAACTAATCGCCGCGCCGCCCGCCAAAGATGGGTCGAAACCGTCCAAGCATTCGTGAGGGTGACGCGATGTTCAGCTTAATTCCGCGCGAGGTGGCGTTCTTCGACTTGTTTCGAAAGGCGGCGCACAATATGATCGAGGGCAGTCGCCTACTCAAGGACATGATGGAGCAGTTCCAGAACCCAATCGAACAAGCTCGTCGAATCAAGGACATCGAACACATCGGCGACGGGATTACCCACGACATTGTGCGGAAGCTGAACCAGACGTTTATCACGCCGATCGACCGGGAGGACATCCACGGACTGGCCAGCGCGATGGACGACATCCTGGACTTGGTCGAAGCGATCGCGGATCGTTTCGTGGTGTTCAAGGTGGCCAAACCCACCGAGACAGCAGTCAAGCTCGCCGGTATCCTCCATCAGGCGGCGGTGGCGGTGGGAGCGGGTATCGATCGCCTGGGGCAATCCCATGCGGATCTGAACGAATGCTGCGTAGAGGTGAACAGTTTGGAAAACGAGGCGGATCGGATTACCCGGGATGCGATTTCCTCGTTGTTCGATCAGGAACGAGATCCGATTGCGGTGATCAAGTGGAAAGAGATCTATGAGAATTTCGAGGAAGGGACGGATCGCTGCGAAGATGTGGCCAATATCCTTGAACGCATCGCGCTCAAGCACGTCTAAGACTCGTGAAACGTGAACAGTAAGCAGTGGACAGTAGGAAGACCGCCAAGCTTTCACGTGCGCCATTCATAAAAACCCTCAACAGGACCGATTACATCTGCCACTGTTCACAGGTTGCCATTCACATTGCACGAGTAGGGCATGTTTGATCTGAGCGGGATGTTGTTGCTGGTGGTGGTGCTGGCGCTATTGTTCGACTTCTCGAACGGCTGGCACGACAGCGCCAACGCGATTGCGACCGTGGTGTCTACCCGGGTATTGAGCCCGCTCACCGCGGTGTTGATGGCGGGCGTACTGAACGTGGCCGGCGCCTTTATGTCTACGGCCGTAGCCAAGATGGTCGGGTCCGGGATCGTGGATCCGGCCGCCGTCACGCAAGCGATGGTGGCCTCCGCGCTGGGGGGCGCGATCGTGTGGAATCTCTTCACGCTGCTGCTGGGATTGCCGACCAGCTCCTCCCATGCCTTAATCGGCGGGCTGGTCGGGGCCGCGCTGGTGCACGGGGGTTGGTCGGTGGTCAAGCTGGCCGGCTTGCGGTCGGTCATGGAGGCGATGGTCCTATCCCCGTTCTTCGGGTTCCTGACCGGACTGGTCCTCATGGTGGTGATCAGCCGGCTGTTCTTCCGGACCCCGCGCAATTTCGCCACCCGGCTGTTCAGTCGTCTGCAATTGGTGTCGGCCGGCTTCATGGCGTTTAGCCACGGCGCGAATGATGCGCAGAAGGCCATGGGCATCATCACGCTCGCACTCCTGTCGGCCGGGCACATACCGACCGCCGAGGTGCCGACCTGGGTCATCGTGGCCTGTGCGCTGGCAATGGGGTTGGGTACTGCCGTCGGGGGATGGAAAATCGTCCGGACGCTCGGCATGCGTATTCTGACGCTGGAACCGGTCCACGGATTTGCCGCGGAAACGTCGGCGGCCACGGTCCTGCTGGTAACCGCGCACATCGGTCTGCCGGTCAGCACGACGCACACGATCACGTCTTCCGTGATGGGGGTCGGGGTGGTCAAGCGACTCTCCGCTGTCCGGTGGGGGGTGACCGCGCGCATTCTCTACGCCTGGGTCTTTACGCTCCCGGGGGCCGCCCTGATGGCGGCAACGATCTATGCCGTCGTCTCGCGGCTTGATTGAGCGGGTCTTCCCAGATCTTTCAGCGCCGGCAAGCGGATGACGAACCGGCTGCCGATCGGGTCGTTCCCCTCCACCCACACCTGGCCGCCGTGCCCTTCGACGATGTGCTTGACGATTGCCAAACCTAAGCCGGTCCCGCCCATTTCGCGGGATCGGGCCTTGTCCACCCGATAAAACCGCTCGAACACGCGCGGGCGATCCGCAGCGGGGATGCCGAACCCCGTGTCGCTCACGGTCAGTTCGATCGTCGCGTCCTCGCGGACGGGCCGTGCCGTTACGTGAATCGCGCCGCCCTCCGGCGTGTACTTCACGGCGTTGTCGAGCAGGTTGGTGAGGACTTGGACCAGCCGGTCTTCGTCGCCTGAGACTGGAGGCAGGTCCGGTGGGATGGCCACGGATAACGTGTGCCTCTTTTTCTCGGCCAGTGGCTTGACGGAAGCCAGGGTCCGCTCGACCACATTGCGCAACCCGACGGGCTCTTGCCTGAATTGGACGCGGCCGGACTCGATCTGAGAGAGTTGCAGCAGGTCTTCCAGGATCAGATTCAGCCGGTCGCTTTGCTTGAGAATGATCTGCAGGAATCGCGTCGCTTCTTCCGGATGGTCTTTCGCCCCGTCCAACAGGGCTTCGACGTAGCCCTTGATGGAGGTGAGCGGCGTGCGCAGTTCATGCGAGACGTTCGCGACGAAGTCCTTGCGAACCGTTTCCAGCCGCCGTAGGGCGGTGATGTCGTGATCGAGTTGGTCCGCCATCTGGTTGAGCGTCGTCGCGAGGACGCCCACCTCGTCGTTCGATGCGGCCGGGATGCGTCGCTCGAAGGAGCCTCCGGCCAGCTGTCGGGCGACCACCGCGATCTCCGACAGAGGTTTCGTCAATCCCCTGGCGATGAAGAAGCTCAGGAGCATGGAGACGGCGAACGCCACACCGAATGCAATGCCCAGGGCCTGCTGCAAGTCACGAATCCGACTTTCCAGGGTCGTTAAGGGCATGGCAAGCCGCACAATGCTGATGGCGTGGGCGCCGGGGGGGGAGACCCGCATGGCCAGGTAAAACAATCGCTGACCGGTGGTGTCGCTTTGCCGGATGTCCGTGCCGCGCCCTGCGGCCAGCGCGCTGGCGACTTCCGGGCGCATCCGGTGGTTGGCGAGCGTCGGGATCGCATCATCCGACAGGGCGCTGTCCGCGAGGACCCGGCCGTCCTGGTCGATCACCGTTACTCTGGCGTTGGCGTGGATCCCGAGTTCACGCGCCTGGATTTGCAGGCGATCCGACGGAGGTGGAGAAGGGGCCAGGAGGGGTTGCAGGGCAAGCGCGGCGAGGCCTGTGCGGGCGGCCAGGGCCTCTTCCGCCCGGGCCAGCTCTAGTTGTTCGATGGAGCGAAACGCCAAGCTTCCCGCCACCACCAGCCCCAACATGACGGCGAGCAGTGTGCCGAGAGTGACTTTCCACCGGATCGAAAACGCCATACGTTTAGTGATGCGTGATCGGCGATGAGCAATCGGCGCGGGTATGAGGCGGTTGACCCCGATATCTAGCGTTCAACGCGCATCACTCGTCCCTCTGCTTCATCACAGTTCTTTGAGTTTGTACCCCAGCGACTTGACCGATACGATCGCTTCGTCGAGCAAGGGGATCTTCTGCTTGAGCCGGCGGATATGCACGTCCACTGTGCGCGTGGTCCCATAATAGTCGTAGCCCCACACGGCGTTCAGGAGCACATCGCGGGTCAGGACCCGCCCCGGGTGACGGAGCAGGTGTTCGAGCAGCCCGAACTCCTTTGCCGTCAGCGGCACGGCTTGGCCGGCGACCGTCACTTCGTGGCGCGAAAGATCCATGGTCAAGGCTTCGTACTGAAGCCGCGGCGAGTCGTCCGGCTTGCGTTCCAGCCTGCGGAACAGGGCCTTCACGCGGGCCACCAGCGCTTTGGGGCTGAAAGGTTTGGTGATGTAATCGTCCGCGCCGAGCTCGAGCCCGACGACTACATCCGATTCATCGGCTTTGGCGGTGAGCATGATGACCGGCAGCAGGGCCGTGTCCGGGTCGGCCCGGATGCGTTTGCAGACCTCCAGCCCGTCCATCTCGGCCAGCATTAGGTCCAGGATGACCAGGTCGGGATGTTCGGACTTGACGAGCTTGAGGCCGTCGAGCCCCGTCACGGCGGCGGAGATGCGATAGCCCTCCTTGTCTAAGTAGAGCTTGACGAGATCGCGGATGTCTTTCTCGTCTTCGACGATGAGGATTTTCTTGCCGGCCGACGAGGTCATCGAGAAAACAGCCTAAAGGGACGGGGGGAAGGTGTCAAGGGCGGGGAGGGGGTAAGGTGAGCGGTGTAGGAGCAAGACCTCGGCTTGGGAGGGGATAGTCCCTCCGATGCCTCTGACACAGGAGAAGAGGAAAGCAGGAGAGAGCAGGGTTGGTGATGCCGTCACCTTGGCGCGCATCCGTTCCAGCCGAAGCGTTTGGTACAGAGAAAGCAGTGGTGACGAGCCAAGGACGCGGCGTGAGCGGGGGGCGCCGGGGGCAAATCTATTGACGCCGAAGCCTCTTCTGCCGTAAGGTGGGGCCTGCATTTAGAGACGAGTTGACAGCCAATGGCTGATAGCGAGGAGCACATAAGGCGATGAAGATATATCTGGCGAATCCCCGAGGCTTCTGTGCCGGGGTGGACAGGGCGATCGATATCGTGGAACTATCGCTCAAGACCTATGGGGCGCCGATCTACGTCCGGCACGAAATCGTTCATAGCCGCCATGTGGTCAATTCCCTGCGCGAGAAGGGCGCGGTGTTCGTGGAGGAGCTCAACGAGGTGCCGGACGGGGCCATCGTGATTTTCAGCGCCCATGGGGTGGCGAAGGATGTCTGGTCCGAAGCCACGCGGCGCAATCTGAAAGTGATCGATGCGACCTGTCCGCTGGTCATCAAGGTCCACAACGAAGTGAACCGGGATTACACGCAAGGGTATGAATTGATCCTGATCGGCCATGCCGGGCACCCGGAAGTCATCGGGACCTTAGGGCAAATTCCAGACAAGTTTCATCTGGTGTCCTCCGTCAAGGACGTCGAATCGTTGCAGGTGGAGAATCACCGCCATCTTTCCTATGTGACGCAAACGACCCTCAGCGTGGATGAATGCCGCGACATTGTTGAGGCCTTGAACCGGCGGTTCCCCGGGATCAAGGGGCCGCATCAGGAAGACATTTGCTATGCCACTCAGAACCGGCAAAATGCCGTAAAGGAGCTGTCAGGCCTAGTGGACGTGATCTTGGTGATCGGCTCGCCGAACAGCTCCAACTCGAATCGGCTCCGGGAACTGGCCGAGCGGTGCGGAATCCCGTCCTACCTCATCGACTCCTCTGCCGATATCAATCCCGACTGGGTCAAGAACGCCCGTGCCGTGGGCATTTCCGCCGGGGCCTCGGCTCCGGAGGTCTTGGTGGCCGATGTGGTGGAATACCTCAAACGCTTTGGGGCTTCTGAAGTTGAGGAATTGACGGTGATTGAGGAAGACGTGGAGTTTTCCTTGCCGAAAGAACTGGTGACGATTAAATCCGTTTCGCAGGCCTCTTTCTAAACTTCCCCTTGCGCTGTTTCCATGGTGTCCCTGCCCCCCCAACATTTTGGGGGGGCGTCGATTCTCCCCCCCTTCATCCTGTATTTTCTTTGCTTTTTCAATCTCTCTGTGCTAGAAAATCGACCACTATCCGTAGTGGTGGCGGTAATTTCCTACCGGACCTATTGGTGAGGGAAGAGCATGCATCTTAAATCCTTGGAGCTCACCGGGTTTAAGTCGTTTTCCGAAGCCAAGATCGAGTTTCCCCCAGGCATGACGGCGGTGGTCGGTCCCAATGGGTCAGGGAAAAGCAATGTGGTGGATGCGATCCTCTGGGTTCTGGGAGAGCAGAGCACCAAGACGCTTCGAAGCGAGCGGATGGAAGACGTCATCTTCAACGGGACCGAGGCGCGCAAACCGCTGGGGATGGTCGAGGTCTCGCTGGTGATGAGCGGCCTTTCGGAGCAGCAACTGCAAGGGATTCCCGGTTTGCCGGCCCAGATGGGCGAGTTGCATGAAGTCATGGTCACGCGCCGGCTGTACCGCAACGGGGACAGCGAATACCTGATCAATAAAATCCTCTGCCGGCTCAAAGATGTCCGCAGTTTGTTCCTGGACACGCGGGCCGGAAGCAAGGGCCACACGGTCATCGAGCAGGGCCGCATCGAACAGATCCTCAACGCCTCTCCGCAAGACCGTCGCGAGCTGATCGAAGAAACCGCCGGGATCGTCCGGTACAAGAAGCAGAAGGCCGAGGCGCTCCGCAAACTGGACTCGACGCACCAGAGCTTGTTGCGGGTGCGCGATATTATCGCCGAGGTGCATCGGCAACTGGGTTCCTTGGAGCGCCAAGCGCGACAGGCTCGTGCCTTTCAGAGTTTGCAGCAGGAAGCGAAAGTTCTGGAGGTGCGGCTGCTGGTCTGGGATTACCGGTCCCGCCTGGCAGCCCAGGCGGCCTGCGAAGGGGAACTGGCTGCGATGGAGGCCAATGAGTCCGGTCACGCGGCCGAGCAATCCAGGCTTCAGGCGGAGCTGGAATCGCTCAGGCTGAGGATCACGGAGATGGATCAGTCCATAGCGCGCACCCGTGAAAACCTTGATCGCCTGGAGCGACTCAAGTCCCAGGCCCTGACCACGGCCGAAGTGGAGCGAGCCAAGCTCGGACAATTTGAACAGCAGCGGATTCAGGCGGAGGCCGACCTAGCCCGCTTAAGCCGTGAACGGGAGCAGGCCGGGCTTGTAATGGATGGGCTCCGGGCCAAGCTGGCCGTACTCGACCAGGAACTTGCTGCCGGAACCTTAGCCCTGGTGCAGCTCGAAGGAGCCGGTGCCTCACTCGCAACTCGCCGGGCTGCTGCGGTGGACGAAGAAGAGCGCGCCCGGGCGGCCAGCCTCGACCTAATGGTGCAAATGACCCGTGAGGAAAATGGGTTGGCGGATATGCAACGTCGGCTCGAGGATGCTCTGCGTCGGGCCGAACGCCTGGCCAAGGAACAGACGGCCGTCGACGAGCAGTGGCGGAGCGCGAAGGAACAGTTCGAGGCCACGGCCCGCCGCCGCGAACAGAGCGAAGAAGCATTGCAGGCTCGGCAGGGCGAGCGCAAGGCATCGGCGGAAGCGGAGGCGCGGAGTGAACAGGCGCTCCGTGAGACGGAGCAGCGCATCGGCCTGCATCAAGAAGAGGCGGCCTCGGTCCGCTCACGACTCCGTGCGCTGCAAGCTGTGGTGCGCGAGGGCATGGGCTATGGGCGCGACGGGGAAGAGGCGACGTCGCTCCGGGTGGCCTGCCAGGGCTTGCGCGAGGCCGTGGCTGAATGGCTGGTCGTGCCGTCCGGGCTTGAACGGGCGGTTGAAGCGGTGTTGGGCGAGCGGGTGCGGGGGTGGTTGGTTGAAGGCCCTGCCTCGGCGCGTGAGGCTGTGGCTCTGCTGAAACAGAAGGGGATGGGACGTGGAGCTTTTGTGCCGTCGGCTCCCCGGTGGCATACCCAGTCGGACGTGGCTGCCTCTGCCTGGTGGGCGAATCTGCAGGCCAAACCTGGAGTCAAGGGCCTGGCGAAAGATCTTCTGCGCACAACAGGGGAATCCGGAGCAGTCTTGTCCTGTCTGTTTGATTCCGTTGTGATCGTCGAGTCGCTTGATGTGGCGGTGGGCCTCTGGGAGCAGGGGCTCTGGTCAGCGCCTGATGGGCCAACCCTGGTGACCCTGGATGGGGACGTGCTCGATCCGGCTGGGATCCTCACCGGCGGATTGGCTGGGGAGGCTGGCGGGTTGCTCCAATGGCGACGGGAACTCGAGGAACTTGAGGCGAAGGGGCGCAACCTGTCCGGCCAGCTGGATGAGTCGAGGATCGCGCGGGAGCGGTTCGAAGCCGATCGACAGGCGTGCCATGCGACGGGGGAGCGGTTGCAGGCTGCGATCCGCGAGGCGGAGATGGTGGTCCTGGCGGCGCATAAAGACGAAGCAATTCTTACGCGCACCATGGCGGAACTCACTCGGCGCTTAGACACCCTCGCGTCCGAGCGCCAAACGGAAGAACAGGAGCGGGTCACCGTTGAGGCGGAGCGGCAAGCGATTCAGGCGCGACTGGCGCAATTGTGCGGGCAAAAATCCGCACAGGAGGCCGGTCTTGAGGAGCGGAGCAACGCCCGCCGACGTCTGGATGAGGAAAGCCAGGGTTTTCAGCAACGGATGCTGGAGGTTCGTCTGGGGGTTGCGGCAAGCCGTTCGCAGCATGGCCATTGTGAGGCGGACTTGAATCGGCTTGCCGGGGAGGACCGAGAGCGGGGAGCGTGGATTGCCGGTCTAGAGCAACAGATGGCGGCCTTGTCGGAGGCCAGGCAACGGAGCCAGGATCTGTGCCAGCAGCAGGAGGCTCTGTGTCAGGAGCTTGAGGGGCAGGCTGCTCACGTTCGCCAGGAGCTGATGCAGGCGCAGGAGCTGCAAGCCCAGGATGCCGAACGGGCTCGAAGCTTGGAGGCGGGGCTCGACGCGGTGCGCGCCGCCTTGACGGCAAGCCGCGAAGCCCGAACTGGTCTCGAGGTCCGGCGGGCTGAGCTTAAAACTCAGTTGTCGGCTTTAGAGGGGACCTTGACCGGGACCTACCAACTCTCGGTCGAAACGGCTTTGACGCAGGAGCCGCCTCCGGAACCGGTGTTGGCGTTGGAAGGGCAAGAGCCGATTCAGGATACCGACGCGGCAGCCGCCCAGGAGCTGCGCGACAAACTGCAGAAGATTCGCGACCGGCTCGACCGGATGGGGCCGATCAACTTGGCGGCCATCGAAGAGCATCGCGAATTGGAGGAGCGGCACAAATTCCTCACTGCGCAAGAAGAAGACTTGGCCCAATCGATCGGGGCGTTAAAGGAGATCATCAACCGGATCAACCGCACGACGAAACAGATGTTCCTCGAAACGTTTGCCGAACTTCAGCTGAAGTTCGGCGAGGTCTTCGCGCGTTTTTTCCCGGGTGGGCGCGCCGAATTGGTGTTGGTTGAGCCGGAAGCCGGCGAAGAGGGAGAGGCGGGGACGCGCGCGGAGCCGGGGGTGGACATTGCGGCGCAGCCGCCGGGGAAACGGCTCAAGAGCATCACCATGCTTTCCGGGGGGGAGAAGACCTTGACCGCTATGGCGTTGATCTTCGCCAGCTTTCTGATCCGTCCGACTCCCTTCTGCATTCTGGACGAGATCGACGCCCCGCTGGACGAGGAAAACATCGGGCGCTTCACGGGTGTGCTGCGCGAGCTGTCCGAGGCAGCCCAGTTCCTGGTGATCACCCATAATAAACGCACCATGGCCGTGGCCGATTCTCTCTTCGGAGTCACCATGGAGGAGGCAGGGGTGTCCAAGCTGGTCTCGGTGCGATTGGCGGATCTCCAACCGGCCTAGCTGCAAGCCTTCGTTTCAAGTCATTGAAAAGCCAAGGGTTGCTTGACAGCAACCCTTGAGGTTTGTTATAAATCACCCCTATGAATTATAGAGCTACGAGCCGATATCGCTGTGCCGCTGCCGAGCAGGAGCCTCTTTCCTCGTATACTTTCTCCATCATTTGGTGAACGACGTACAAGTATGAAACTCATTCGGAGTTTAATCACACGTCTGTCCGATAGTCTGTTTGCGTCCGTTCCTGACCGCATTAAGGCCGGAGCCAGGACCAGACTGGGTCCGGTCCTTCGTCTGGTGTCACACAATCTGTACCCTTCTGCTGCGCCGGAGCAGATCCGCCGGGCCGCCGGGCCGGCCCATGGCCAGTCCGAAGCCATTGATGAAGCCATGCGACGGAGCCAAGCCTGGCTTCTTGGTCGGCAACATCCCCGGGAGGGATATTGGGTGGCGGAGCTCGAGGCGGATACGACACTGACGTCCGAGTACCTGATGCTCCGTCGTTTCCTGGACTTGGTCGATCCTGATCGTGAGCGGAAAGCCGTCCAATATTTGCGCATGATGCAGCTGCCGGAGGGAGGCTGGCCGATATACTACGGAGGTCCGCCCGAGATCAGCGCGTCCGTCAAGGCCTACTTCGCGCTGAAGCTCTCCGGCGTGTCGGCCGACGAACCCTGTATGGTCCGCGGTCGCGAAGCCATCCTTGGGATGGGCGGAGTCGTCGCGGCCAATGTCTTTACAAAGATCACACTGGCGCTGTTCGATCAGTATGACTGGCGCGGCATTCCCAGTATGCCGCCCGAGATCATGCTGTTGCCGAAGCGGTTCTACTTCAGCCTCTACGCCGTGTCCTACTGGTCCCGGGCCGTCCTCATTCCGCTCCTGCTCATTTTTTCGCATCGGCCTGTTTGCCGGATCCCGAAGGAGCAGGGTATTGATGAATTGTTCCTGCAGCCGCGTGAGCAGGTCCGTTTTCGCCATGAACCGCCGCTCAAGAGGGACGTTGCCTGGATTACCTGGCGCAACTTCTTCATTGCCGTCGATCGTGTGCTGAAGGTCTACGATCGCATGCCTATCCGGCCGCTGCGCGAGAAGGCCGTGGCGAAGGCGGCCGAATGGATGCTCGATCATATGAAAGGCCCCGGGGGGCTGGGAGCCATTTATCCGGCCATGGCCAACTCGGTGGTTGCGTTGCGGTGCTTGGGGTACGGGGTTGAGCATCCCCTGGTTGCCAAGGCGCTCGGAGAAATCGAAGCGCTCGAAATCTACGATGTCGTGCCGGAGGGAAAGGGCCAGGCGGAGACGCTGCATCTGCAGCCCTGCCATTCCCCGATTTGGGACACGGCGCTTCTGCTCAACGCCTTGGTCGAAGCGGGATTGCCCCAGGACCACCAGGCCCTGAGCAAGGCGGCGACATGGCTGTTGTCCCGCCAGACGACGACTGTCGGGGATTGGAAAGTCTCGGCGCCGGACGCGGAACCAGGGGGTTGGTATTTCCAGTTCGAGAACGAGCTGTATCCCGACGTGGACGACACGGCGGTGGTGTTGATGGGATTGGCCAAAGTGCGCTTGGCCGATCGCGAAGCCCAGCGGCAGGCCATTGCCCGCGGGTATCGCTGGGTCATGGCGATGCAGGGGTCCGATGGCGGCTGGGGCGCATACGACAAAGATAACAATCGAATGGTGTTCAATTTAATTCCCTTTGCCGATCACAAGGCGTTGCTGGATCCCAGCACGGCGGATTTGGCCGGTCGTTGCTTGGAAATGCTGGGCATCCTGGGTTATGACCGGACCCATCCGGCGGCCGTTCGCGCGCTGAATTATCTGCGGCACGAACAAGAACCGGACGGAAGCTGGTTTGGGCGATGGGGCGTCAATTACATTTACGGCACATGGTCGGTCTTGGCGGGATTGCGAGCGATCGGTGAAGATATGTCGGCGCCTTATGTCGAACGTGCTGTGGCATGGCTGGAGTCCAAGCAGAATCCGGACGGAGGGTGGGGCGAGTCCTGCCTGTCTTATGCGGATCGTGATATGGCCGGCCGTGGTGTCAGCACCCCCTCGCAGACGGCTTGGGCGCTGCTCGCCCTGCTCTCCGCCGGCGTCACGAATTCCATCACGGTCGTTCGAGGAGTGCATTACTTGCTGCGCCATCAGCGCGAGGATGGATCGTGGGAGGAGGTTCGCCACACCGGAACGGGATTCCCGCGGGTCTTCTACCTCCGCTATCATTGGTACTGTCAGTACTTTCCTCTCTGGGCCCTGGCCATGTATCGGAATCTGCGGGCCCATGGCCAGACGAAGGCGGACGAGATGCGTCGGATCGCTCGCGAGACGGGATGTTTCCGTGCAGAGGGGTGAGCGTCGGGATGTGCTGCGCTGCCGGTTGTTGCTCGTGAGGCAGCGGGGCTCTTGAAGCGGGTCGGCATTTTTACGGCCACGCGATGGGAGCAAGAGGCAGTCAGCCAGGCGATTCTGATTGAGGAGAGGGCACGCGTCGGCGGCGTTCCTTGCGTGATTGGGCGTCGCGGGGCTTGCCGGGTCTCGGTGTTCCGGACAGGCATGGGGCCCGTGAAAGCCGGTGCAGTCTCTCGTGAAG
This sequence comes from Nitrospira sp., assembly GCA_016873495.1. GTDB lineage: Bacteria > Nitrospirota > Nitrospiria > Nitrospirales > Nitrospiraceae > SYGV01. The sequence continues at coordinate 24,814 of VGXC01000030.1, forward strand.
CGCTTGCCAGTTGCTCCCTGGACCTTGCGGTTTCCTCCGGCTTTGCCTGCGCTCTGACTTCCTCCCAGATCGGCGATCTCCTCATCGGCACGGACGTAAGTTCTTGGCAGGCAGAAATCTGTTCCATCGATGTGAGCGAGAGCGTTCCATGCGCGGTCGAATTGCAGGCTGCGGCTCTGATGTCTGCGCGTAGGGTCGGCTTGACGGTTCGGACTGGGCGGTTTGTGTCCGTATCGCAAGTTCTCTGGCGGGCTGAGGAGAAACAGCGCGTGGCGGCCGGCACCGGAGCGGTGGGTCTCGACATGGAGAGCGCGGCACTCGGGGCCATCGCGAAGGAGCAGCGGGTTCCCTTCCTCGTGGCGCGTACGGTGTCGGATTTGCTGGACGAGGATCTCCCGCTTGACTTCAATCTCTTTTTGACGCCGAAGACCTGGCCGCAGGGCCTGTGGCGGGTGGCACGCCGACCATCATGCCTCGCGGGGATTCTGCGTCTGCGCAGGCAGAGCCAGGCGGCTGCGGTTCGGTTAACCCGGTTCATAGAAGTCTTTCTGAATGACACGCGGTAGCGAGGCCGAGGAGAAGAGGATGGAATCTCCCCAGGAGCAGTCATGGTGACCGTGATGGTTGCCCATCTTGGCCGCACCACCCTCTTTCTGCTCGGAGAAATGGGCCGCATGCTCCTGTTTCTTGCCGCGACTATCGCATGGTTCACAAGACCGCCTTTGCGGCCCTTCCAAATTCTCAAACAACTGCACTTCATCGGCTTCAAGTCGTCATTCGTGGTTGTCTTGACGGCCGCATTCACCGGCATGGTGCTGGGTTTACAGGGCTATTACTCGCTGCGGAAGTTCGGAGCGGAAGCGGCGCTCGGCTCCGCCGTGGCCTTGAGCATGATCCGAGAACTGGGACCGGTGCTGGCGGCACTGATGGTGACCGCTCGTGCCGGGTCGGCCATGACCGCCGAGATCGGCATCATGCGGATCACGGAGCAGATCGACGCGCTGGACACGATGGCCATCAACCCCTTGCAATATCTGGTGTCGCCAAAATTAGTGGCCGGTCTGATCGGGGTGCCCCTGCTCGTCGCGATTTTCGATGTGGTCGGGATTTATGGGGGCTATCTGGTCGGGGTCGAACTGCTGGGGGTCAATGCCGGGTCCTACTGGAGCTCCATCGAATCGGCCGTGGAGTGGAAGGACGTGTACGGGGGCATCCTGAAATCCATCAGTTTCGGGTTGATCGTGAGCTGGGTCTGTTGCTACAAGGGCTACTACACGAGGATGAGCGCGGAGGGTTTGGGCACGGCGACCACGGAGGCGGTGGTCTTGACCTCCGTTCTGATTCTCGTCTGGGATTATTTCCTGACGTCCGTTTTGCTGTAATGATGTCAACGGGTGGTCGTCAGTTTATGGAACCCTCTGCGCTGACTGCTGACAAACGATAACCGAAAGCGATTCACCATGATTAAGCTTGTCGGGGTTGAGAAGACGCTGGGCGGACAGCCGGTCCTTCGTGGTGTGGACCTGGAAATCCCCCCAGGCAAGCTCACCACCATCATCGGACGCAGCGGGGAAGGGAAAAGCGTGCTGCTCAAGCACATGATCGGGCTCTTTAAGCCGGACCGAGGGGAAGTCTGGGTCGATGATGTTGAAATTTCCAGACTCAAGGGGACGGCGCTCAACGACGCGCGCAAGCGATTCGCCATGTTGTTCCAGGGGGCGGCGTTGTTCGACTCGTTGACCGTGTTTGATAATGTCGCGTTTCCTTTGCGCGAGAAGCTGGGGTTGTCGGAGTCGGACGTGAAGCGCCGGGTCGGAGAAAAGCTTGATCAGGTCGGCTTGACCGGCATGGGGCATAAGTTTCCTGCCGAGTTGAGCGGGGGCATGAAAAAGCGTGCGGGTTTGGCTCGGGCGCTGGTGATGGAACCGGAAATTCTCCTGATCGACGAGCCGACGACGGGGCTGGATCCGCTCATGGCCAAGACGATCCACGATCTCATCGTGGCGATGCACAAGACGTTTGGGTTCACCGCGGTAATGGTCAGCCACGAGATCCCTGAGATCTTTGCCATTTCCGATTGGGTGGCTATTTTGAAGGAGGGGAAGATTGCGGCAATGGCTCCCTCACAAGAGTTCCAGCAGACCACGGATCCGGGCATTCTCGAGTTTATTTCAGTAGGCGGGACCGTGGCCTTGGTCCACGCCGTTCGAGAGGGGTAAGATGGAGAACACCAAGCTGGAACTCGTCGTCGGGGTTTTCGTGCTGGCGGGCATTGCCTGCCTGGGCTATCTTTCGATCAAGCTCGGCAAGCTGGAGGTGATCGGGGGCCATCTCTACGAAGTGGAGGCGGGGTTCACATCCACAACGGGCTTGAAGCCGGGCGCGACGGTGGAGATTGCCGGCGTGGAAGTCGGGCGGATCAAGGCGATCGCTCTGAAGGACGATCAGGCCGTGGTAACCATGGCGATCCAGGATGATGTAAAACTTTACAGCGACACCTTCGCTTCGATCAAGACCCGCGGGATCATTGGAGAGAAATTCATCACGCTGTCGCCGGGTGGTGGGGGAGACCCGCTTCGTGCAGGCGGGAGAATCAGGGACACGGAGGCCGGGCTGGATCTGGAGGAGCTGGTCAGCCAATACATTCATGGCAAGGTGAAATAACCTCCTAGTAGGCAAGCAGAACGAAGAGGGTAGGGATATGACGCATTGGAATGGAGGCCAGTCCGGAATGCGCAGTCTAATAAAGCCATGGACAAGAACGATTTTGCTGCGGGGCGGCATGGGCTTGGTGGCCCTGGCCATCAGTCTCTTCGCCGGGAGTGCGTCGGCATGGGCTGGAGGGGCGGCCACCGAAGCGATTAAGGGGACGATCAACGAAGTCATCCGCCTGCTGGAAGACAAGGATTTGAAAAAGCCGGACCGGCGCGAGGAGCGTCGGAAGCTGCTTGAAAAAGTCATTGGCGAACGCTTCAGTTACGAGGAGATGGCCAAGCGGTCGTTGGCGGCCCAGTGGCCTAAGTTGAATGACGGCCAGAAGCAGGAGTTTGTAGGCCTGTTCCAAGCGCTCCTCTCCCGCACTTACTCAGATAAGATCGAAAACTATTCCAGCGAGCCGGTGCAGTATATTAACGAGCGGAATCAAGAGGGTTATTCAGAGGTGCGGACCAAAGTCATTTCAGGCAAGGCCGAGATCCCATTGGACTATCGGCTCATGACCAAATCCGGGGATTGGCGGGTCTATGACGTGGTCGTGGACGGAATCAGCCTGGTGAACAATTACCGGGGGCAGTTCACGAAAATTATCAGTTCGCCCGGTGGCTACCCCGAGCTGGTTGAAACCTTGCGAAAGAAGTCAGAGAAGCTGTCTTCGCCTTAGGGATAACTTCCCCTCGAGGGCTGCCCTGATATCCTTGCGCCAGATTCGGGCCTGTTCTCTTTGTAGTTTCAATTTGGCCTAGTCCTCTGCTCTGCTGATCCCAACCAGGTTCAGACATATTCCGACTGGATTAGCGCGAGCGAACGACGACACGAGTATGCGGCGTGGGACAGCAACAAGACTTAGGTGGAATGTGCTGCGGTGGACTATTCGCGACGGCTGCGGGCTGTGATACGGTGGAGGCTCAAGGGCGCTGCATGGCTGGTCCTAGTTGTATGCATGGCTGGCCCGGTGGTGGCTTGGGGCGCAGAGGGGGAGTGGGAGGGATCCGGTCCATTCCCGGTCCGTAATTTCCAGCCGATTCAGCTGCTGTTTCTCGGCATGCCGGGCGATCGTGCCGCCGTTATCAAGAAAGGTGCGCTGGACCTCCGCATCGAACTGGCCGACACGGCCACCGTGTTTGACGATCGCACTCCGCGGACCAACGTGCAGATGAAGTTGGAAACCGTCCGTTCGGGACTCTTTTTCCGCTATGGGCTCACCGACCGATTGGAGGTTGCGGTGGAAGTGCCCTCCTACTATCGGTATCGGGGCATTCTCGAAGGCGCGATCACTTCTGTCGAGCGGATGACCACCGGCCTAGCACCGGCTCGCAAATCTCTGCAGGCGACCGGTTTCGCTTTTAATGTGAGACGGGATGGGCGGACCCTCTTCAATAGCGGAGATGGGGATTTGGGTTTCGGTGACACGACTTTTTTCGGGAAGTATCAGTTCCAGCAGGAAAGCGAGAGCAAGCCGGCGGTGTCTTTGCGACTGGCCTTAAAAGTGCCTACCGGGGATGCGTCCCGGGTATTCGGGAGCGGTCACCCGGATGTAGGGGTCGGCTTGGCACTTGAGAAAAGAGTGGCGGCCCACTGGATTTTGTATGGCAATCTGAACGGGATTTTCCCGACCGGGTCAGTCGCAGGGTTGACGGTGCAGCCTTCCATGTCCGCCATCGTTGCGGCGGAATATCTTTGGTCTCAAAATCTCTCGTTTGTGGGGCACTTTGACTACTATTCCAGCCCGTTTCATGGTACGGGCACTCCAGTACTTGATGACGGGGTGACCGAGCTGACATTTGGATTCAACTATCGTCTGCGCGAGAATTTACTTTGGCAGGTCTATGGAGTCGAGAACCTCGATTTTATCCGAGGCTCCGCTGCTGATTTTACCTTGTCCACGGTTATGACATATAAGTTCGGCTCTTAAATGAATCCATCATTTTCCTCGCCGGATTCTCTTAAATACTTGACTTTATGGGGAAGTCCATGAAATACTGCGCGATAAAACATGAGCGGTCTAGGGCCAAGAAAAAGGGCCTCTCCATCCTCTGGCCATAGTCTCCAAACACGGGTTCTTGTGGTCTAACCCTAAGGAGGGCATAATCGCATATGTCTCTGTTACACCAGATCAACAGCCCATCGGATTTAAAGCAGCTGCCCCCGGAGCAGCTTCCGATGCTATGCGAGGAAATCCGAGAGGAGATCATCTCGGCCGTCGCAAATGCGGGTGGCCACCTGGCTTCCAACCTGGGGGTGGTCGAGCTCACGGTCGCGCTACATTACTTGCTGGACACGCCTACGGACAGGATCGTTTGGGATACCAGCAACCAGGCCTATACCCACAAACTGCTGACGGGCCGGAGAGATCGTTTCCACACGCTGCGGCAGTATGGGGGCTTGAGCGGGTTCTGCAAACGAGAAGAAAGCGAATACGACACGTTCAATGCCGGCCATGCGGGAACCGGTGTTTCTGCCGCGCTTGGGATGGTAGCAGCCCGAGAGCATCTGGGGCAGTCGAATAAAGTGGTTTGTGTGGTGGGTGATGGTGCGATGACCGCTGGCATGACCTTGGAAGGGCTTCACCATGCCGGCGGATTGGGGAAGGACTTTCTTGTCATACTAAACGACAATCAGATGTCCATCTCCAAGAATGTCGGCGCCATCTCAGCGTACCTCAATCGAACCTTTACGGGTGAGTTCTATACAAAGTTCAAAGAAGAAACCAAGCATTTGCTTCAGGCGATTCCGCAAATTGGGCAGCCTATGCAGAGGATAGCCCATCGAGCGGAGGAATTGGCAAAAGGGATTATTTTGCCGGGACTGCTATTCGAAGAATTAGGCTTCCGCTACGTGGGTCCAATTGATGGGCACAATTTTGAGCATCTATTTGCGACGTTGGAAAATGTCGGGCGGTTGAAGGGGCCTACCTTACTGCACGTGATCACAAAGAAAGGGCTTGGTTACGAGCCGGCCATGAAGAATCCCGTGTGGTTCCATGCCTGTCCCTCCTTTGTGCGTGAAACCGGCAAGCCGGCTGTAAAAGCGCCTCGGCCCTCCTATACGTCGTTCGCGATGCAAGCTCTTACCGGGTTGGCACGGCAAGATTCCCGTATCGTGGCGATCACGGCGGCCATGTGCGAAGGAACCGGGTTGACGGCGTTTGAAAGGGAATTTCCAGATCGGATCTACGATGTCGGTATCGCGGAGCAACATGCCGTGACCTTTGCCGGCGGGTTGGCGGCGGACGGCTTGCGGCCTGTCGTGGTCATGTATTCGACATTCTTGCAGCGGGCCTATGACCAGATCGTCCATGATGTGGCTACCCAGAATCTACCGGTCACCTTCTGTCTCGACCGTGGCGGGCTCGTTGCGGAGGACGGCACCACTCACCATGGCGCGTTCGACTATGCCTACCTGCGTCATATGCCGAACATGGTGATTATGGCGCCGAAGGACGAGAACGAACTGCAACACATGGTCAAGACCTGTCTTCAGTACGATGGCCCTGCGGCAGTCCGGTATCCGCGCGGGACCAGTTTGGGGGTCAAGATGGATCCGGAGCCGGTCGAACTGCCTATCGGGAAAGCAGAATTGCTCCGGGATGGGACCGATGTAGCTATCGTAGCCATCGGAGTCACCGTCTGGCAGGCTATGGAAGCAGCTCGGATGTTGGAGCAGGAAGGTATCTCGGCCGCTGTCGTCAATGGCCGTTTTGTCAAGCCCTTGGATGATGCTCTTCTTGGGGATGTCGCGAAGCGTGTCCGCTGCTTAGTGACGGTTGAGGAGGGGTGCCGGATGGGTGGGTTCGGGGCGGCAGTGCTTGAGTCCCTGTCCGATCAAGGTATTCTGTTGCCCACGAAGGTGCTGGGGCTTCCTGATTGGTACATCGAGCAGGGCCCTCAAGACCTCCTGCGGGACAAGTACGGGCTGACCGCTGAGGGGATCTATCAAAGCACCATGGCCTTGATGGCCAAGGTTTCTGAGAGGATGATTTCTCGCTAACGTTCAGTCCTTACTGATGCACATTACGCGACGCAAAACCAGGCAGATCAGAGTCGGCAACGTCAAGATTGGGGGAGATGCGCCAATCTCCGTCCAATCGATGACGATTCCCAGTACCAGGGACGTGAAAGCCACGGTCGAGCAGATTCACCTACTGGAACAAGCTGGCTGTGAACTGGTTCGCGTCGCGGTCCCCGATATGGAGTCTGCCGAGGCCTTGCCCAAGATCAAGGGCCAGATCACGATCCCGCTCATCGCTGACATTCACTTCGATCACCGCTTAGCGTTGAAAGCCGCGGAGGTGGTGGATTGTGTGCGTATCAATCCGGGAAACATCGGAGCTTGGTGGAAGACAGCCGAAGTGATCAAGGCTGTCAATGACCAAGGCATTCCTATTCGGGTAGGGGTGAATGGCGGGTCCCTGGAGCGGCATCTTCTTGAGAAATATGGCTACCCGACAGCCGAAGCGCTGGCCGAATCGGCGTTGAATGCCGTGCATGCGCTCGAAGATGTCGGCTTTACCAATATGAAGGTGTCGCTCAAAGCCTCCGATGTCCATATGGCTATCGATGCCTACTGGCTGTTTGCCCAGCAGTCCAACTACCCGCTGCACATTGGCATCACGGAGGCGGGGACCGCGCAAACCGGGGCCGTAAAGTCCGCGATCGGATTGGGGTGGCTGTTGTCTCAAGGGATTGGGGATACCTTGCGGGTATCGCTGGCCGCAGATCCTGTTGAAGAGGTGCGGGTCGGGTTCGAGATTTTGAAATCACTGGAGCTGCGTCATCGCGGAATCAACGTGATCGCATGCCCAACCTGCGGGCGGGTGGAAATCGATGTGGTGCGGATGGCCAACGAACTGGAAAAGCGGCTCGGACATATCACGGTGCCGTTGAACGTGTCGGTGCTGGGTTGCGTGGTGAACGGAATTGGAGAAGGAAAGGAAGCCGACATCGGCATTGCGGGTGGCGAAGGCGTAGGCATTCTGTTCAAACAAGGCAAACTGGTGCGCAAGGTGCCCATGGAAGAACTCATGGAGACGTTGATCCAGGAAGTGGAAGTTATGGCGAGGGAGAGGGCGGCTGAATCCGGGAACGGCGCATCGGCGTCGCTGTCTCCTCATCAGGCGGATGGTGGGCCGAAATGGGACCTCTTGAGTCAACCGCCCACTCCCATGCCTGCGCTGGCTTCAGGCCGGGATCGTGAGATTCCTGTGTTGTCGAACAAGCGATAGATCATTCGTTTTGCTATAGGCGCCAAGGGCCCAGCGGCTGCAACACCATCCGATTCCCTCGTTGCGGCGCAGAGAACCGATCGGTATGATGAGTGGCGGGGCGCCGTACCCAAGTGGCTAAGGGAGCAGTCTGCAAAACTGCGATGCGGCGGTTCGAACCCGCCCGGCGCCTCCATCAGTTTGTGGCTGGGTCTGTCCTGCGTATCTCATGAATGGAGAGGCCGGTTCAGGCTGGTGGTGGTTTGACGATCTTGTCTAGGCAATGCTAGGGTAAGCGCACGTCGAGCCCAAGTACGATTCGGCTGGGTTTGCGCCGTATCGGATGGATAGAGGACGGAGGGAGAACGCATGGCTGTTCCTGTGTCCCAAATGTATACAGTTGCCACATACGTGCTGGCCCAAAAACTCAAGGGCGTCAAGCGATATCCTCTCGTGCTCATGCTCGAGCCGCTCTTTCGTTGCAATTTATCCTGCGCCGGCTGTGGGAAAATCCAGTATCCCGACCATGTATTGGACAAGCGATTGACGCCGGAACAGTGTTGGGCGGCGGTCGAGGAGTGCGCCGCGCCCATGGTAAGCATTCCAGGCGGGGAGCCTCTGATTCATCCCGAAATGGCCGAGATAGTGCGTGGGCTTGTCGAGCGTAAGAAATACGTCTACCTTTGCACGAATGCTATCCTGTTGGAGCGCAAGCTGGACGAATATCAGCCGTCCAAGTACTTGACGTTCAGCGTTCACATGGACGGGCTGCAGGAAGAGCATGATCTGGCAGTCTGTCGCGATGGCGTGTATGACGTAGCCGTCAAGGCGATCCGTGAGGCCTTGAAACGGGGGTTCCGGGTGACGACTAATACGACCTTGTTTGATGACGCCAATGTTGATCGCGTGCGCCGATTCTTCGATGAGATGATGGCGGTGGGGGTCGAGGGGATGATGATTTCCCCCGGGTATAGTTACCAGAAGGCGCCTGACCAGAAAAACTTCCTCAAGCGAAACCGGACGCGTGACCTGTTTGCCCGACTCCTCACCGAGCGGAAGCGCGGGTGGCGCTTCAACCAGTCCCCATTGTTCCTGGAATTCTTGATGGGCAAGCGCGACTACCAATGTACTCCCTGGGGGAATCCGACCTATAATATCTTCGGCTGGCAAAAGCCTTGTTATCTGCTACAGGACGGGTATGTCAAGACGTTTCAGGAACTGCTGGAACTGACGGAATGGGACCAGTATGGCACAGGCCGGAACGAGAAATGTGCCGACTGCATGGTCCACTGCGGGTATGAGCCGTCCGCCGTCGAAGATACGTTTGGGTCTTGGTCCGGATTCGGCAGGACCGTCAAGGCCACATTGCTTCCGAATGCCCGATAGTTCAAGGAACCCGCGCGAATATTCCTGCGCAATCTTCGCCGAGCATGACTGATTCCAAGCAGCATGGGCCCGAGGAGCAAAGTCTCGAGGGAAGGCTCTTCCGGCCGGCCAACCCCAAAGAGCTAGCCGAAGCAGTGGAGCAGGCCTTTGATTATCGAGGTGATATCACGCTGGTGTTGGCCACCGGTTCCACGATCGAGGGGTATCTCTTCAATCGCACCCCGACCGGGTCCCGTCCGTTTTTGCAGATTTTCCCCAAAGGACAGTCGGATGAACGTATGATCGAGTATGCCGATATCGTCTCGATCTCTTTCAGCGGCAAAGATACGGCTTCGGGGAAATCCTGGGAGTCCTGGGTCGAGAAAAAAGAGTCGCAACGGCGTATAGAGGCTGAGCAGGCTACAGCCGAAGCGAAGGCCCGGGGACACCTCTAGCAGTCTTCTGGTAAGTGAAGAGTTTTTCCTCCACAGCCCGTGAGACTTTTCAGCATAAACTCCCGCCAGCAGTGAACGACTCTGCGTCTTCTCTCTGCCCCTCAATACGTGTTACAGACCGCGTCTAGAGGCTAGATTCACATTATTGACAAAGCCCAGGGCCTGTGCTAGAAATGGCGCGCCTTAAGTGGGGCGCGAGTGTGCGTATTATATATTTTGGAGCTTGTCTAGTTTTGGAAGTCTTTTTATGCTGAAGCATGGCCTCTTCCTTGTTGCCCAGGACTCATTTGTCGACCCGACAACTCCGGGCATTGATTCGGCTCTTTGCT
>VGXC01000031.1 GCA_016873495.1 Nitrospira sp.
ACGTCGGTGTGCCCCAAGAGCTCTTGCACCGTCCGAATATCGTAGCCGTCTTCCAAAAGGTGAGTGGCGAAGCAATGTTGCATGGTGTGCGGGCCGGCTGGTTTTGAGATGCCGGCCATCAGCCGCGCATCTCTGACGGCCTTCTGCAGCACCGATTCGTGCAGGTGGTGACGGCGCATTTCGCCGGTGATGCTGTCGGTGTAGTGGCTAGTGGCGGGAAAGACCCATTGCCATGCCCACTCCTTCCCGGCGTTGGGTGCTCTTCCTTTTAGCCCAACTCGCCCAAGCGGCTCTGAATCACGCTCACGGCTGCTAGGGCTGCGGTTTCGGCCCGCAAAATCCGTGTCCCCAGGGTGACCGGCAGGAAGCCGCAGGCCTGGGCCTTGTTCAGTTCCTCTTTCGTCCAGCCGCCTTCCGGGCCTACCGCGATCGACACGCTCTCGTCCGGTTTCGAGGGCAATGCCACTGTGGCGAGGCTCTGGCCATCGGACCGCTCGCTCAGGATCAACCGGCAGGAGGCCGATGGCTGGGCCTCGAAAAAGGCCATTATGTCGCAAGGCGCTGCGATCTCCGGCACCTCCCAGCGCTCGGCTTGCTGTGCCGCTTCCAGGGCGATCTTCTGCCAGCGCTCCTGCTGAGCCTGGTGCCGCTCGGTCCTTGGCCTCACGATGGCATGGCTTGTCACGATGGGAATCAGGGAGGCCACGCCGAGTTCGGTGGCTTTCTGGATGAGCCAGTCCATCCGGTCGCCCTTTAAAATAGCTTGCGCGAGTGTGATGGGCGGGTTGGGTGGGGATTGGTTGGCTTGCTCTTCCAGGATTTGGCCGCGCAGCAGATGCCGGCTCACTTCAAGGGCTTTGACCCGGTACCGTCGCCGTCGTTCGTCGCCGATCCAGAATGTCTCTCCCTCCGCGACACGCAGGCTGCCGCGCAGATGGTCGCAGAGGGGACCGGTAATCGTGACGGTTCCGTCGGCGACTTGGGCCGAATTGATGAAGAAGACGGGCATCTTCTGGGAAGTTAAAAGTGTAACGTGAAAAGTAAAAAGCGGGAAGAAGCGCGCATCACAGGACAGGGCTGATCATTCCGTAAAAACCTTTCACTTCTCACTTTTCACTGGTCCACGTCACTCGAAATATGTCTTCATCTTGTCGAAGAATCCATCCCCATCCTGATCCATGGTCATGCCGCTTTCCTTCGCGAAGTCCGTCAGGAGCGCCTTCTGTGCGGCGGTCAGCTTGGTGGGGATTTGAATTTTGACCGTCATGATCTGATCGCCCGTGTGCTGCCCTTTCAGGCTGGGCACGCCGAGCCCCTTCAGGCGAAAGGCCTTGTCCTGCTGGGTCCCGGCCGGCACCTTGATGACGGTCGTGCCCTTGAGCGTGGGCACCTCCACTTTGCCGCCGAGCGTCGCGGTGACGAAGCTGACCGGAATGTCGCAGAGGATGTCGTTGCCCTTGCGGGAGAAGATCTCGTGGGACTGCACCGTCACGGCGACGTAGAGGTCGCCCGGCGGGCCGCCGTTGTCCCCCGGTTCCCCTTCGTTGGCGAGCCGCAGCCGCATGCCCGATTCGATGCCGGCGGGAATGTTCACCGAGAGCATGCGCTCGCGGCGGACTCGCCGGCGCCCTCGGCAGGTCCCGCAAGGGTCGGTGATGATCTGGCCGGCGCCCTCACACTGATTACACGGCCGACTGATGCTGAAGAAGCCTTGTTGGAAGCGAAGCTGACCGGCTCCTTTGCAACTGGGGCAGACCTTGACGGCATCGGCCGCTCGGGCTCCTGTGCCTTTACAGTCCGCGCAGGGCTCGGCCCTGGGAATCTTGAGTGTCGCTTCTTTGCCGTAGACCGACTCTTCGAAGGATAGTTCCAGGTTGTACTGGAGATCGGAACCGCGTTCGGCCCGCTGGCCGCTTCGCCCGGCCCCGAAAAAATCCTCGAAAATGTCGTTGAACACGTCCCCGAATCCGCCACGCCCGAAGTCGAACCCTTCCGCCCCGCCGCCGAAACCCTGCTGGGCGCCGGCATGGCCGAACATGTCGTACCGGCGTCGCTTTTCCTGATCGCTCAGAACTTCGTAGGCCTCGTTGATCTCCTTGAATTTTTCTTCAGAGACTTTCTTGTGCTGATCCCCGTGCTGGAGATCCGGATGGTACTGGCGGGCCAGCTTGCGGAAGGCTTTCTTAATCTCGTCGTCGGCCGCGTTGCGGTCGATGCCGAGCGTTTCGTAGTAGTCGCGCTTTGCCACAGATGCCATCGTGCTGGAAACAATGAACCGGCTCACACCCCGAGGGCGTGAGCCGGCGTGATTGGGTTGCTTTTGTGCTTACTTCTTGTCCTTGTCGACTTCTTCGAATTCGGCATCGACCACTTTCTCGTCGGTCTTGGCCGAGCCGCCTCCGTTATCCTGGCCGCCCTGATTGGCGCCGTCCCCGGTGCCGGCCGTTCCGGTTCCGGCAGAGGCTTTCTTGTACATCTCCTCGGCCAGCTTGTGCGAGGCGGTCGTCAACGTCTGGGTGGCCGACTCGATGGCGGCCGGGTCGTCGCCTTCCATGGCCTTGCGGAGCGCGGCGATGGCTTCCGTGATCCGGTTCTTGTCGTCTTCGCCGATCTGGTCCCCGTGTTCGGTCAGGTTCTTCTCCGTGCCGTAGATCAGGTTATCGGCCTGGTTCCTGGCTTCGGCCACCCGTCGCCGTTTTTTATCCTCGTCCGTGTGGGACTGGGCTTCCTTGACCATCTTCTCGATCTCGTCCTTGCTGAGCCCGCTGGAGGCCGTGATCTTGATGGACTGTTCCTTCTGCGTGCCCAGATCCTTGGCGGCGACGTGCACGATCCCGTTGGCGTCGATGTCGAAGGTCACCTCGATTTGCGGCACGCCTCGAGGGGCGGGCGGGATGCCGACCAGATCGAACTGGCCCAGGAGTTTGTTGTCGTTCGCCATCTCGCGTTCGCCCTGGAAAACCCGGATCGTCACCGCGCTTTGGCTGTCGGCGGCCGTCGAGAAGGTCTGGCTCTTCTTGGTGGGGATGGTCGTGTTGCGCTCGATGAGATGCGTGAAGATCCCGCCCAGCGTTTCGATGCCGAGCGTGAGAGGCGTGACGTCCAGCAGCAGAACATCCTTGACCTCACCCTTCAGCACGCCGCCCTGGATGCCGGCTCCGATGGCCACGACTTCATCCGGGTTGACGCCCTTGTGCGGCTCCTTGCCGAAGAATTCCCGCACCCTTTCGATCACCTTGGGCATGCGGGTCATGCCGCCGACCAGCACCACCTCGTTGATGTCCTTTGCGGTCACGCCCGCATCGGACAGCGCCTTCTTGCAGGGCTCGATGGTGCGCTGAATCAAATCCTCCACCAATTGTTCCAGTTTGGCCCGGGTCAGCTTGATGACCAGGTGCTTGGGGCCGCTGGCGTCGGCGGTGATGAAGGGGAGGTTGATCTCGCTCTCCTGTGAGGAGGACAGTTCGATCTTGGCCCGCTCCGCCGCTTCCTTCAGCCGTTGAAGGGCCATCCGGTCCTTCCGCAGGTCGATACCTTCCTGCTTCTTGAACTCGTCCACCAGCCAATCCATCACGCGCTGGTCGAAGTCGTCGCCGCCCAGGTAGGTGTCGCCGTTCGTGGATTTGACCTCGAACACGCCCTCGCCGATTTCCAGGATGGAAATGTCGAAGGTGCCGCCCCCGAGGTCGTACACCGCGATGCGCTCATCCTTCTTCTTGTCCAATCCGTAGGCCAGCGACGCGGCGGTCGGCTCGTTGATGATGCGGAGCACGTTGAGGCCTGCAATCTGCCCGGCATCCTTGGTGGCCTGGCGCTGGCTGTCGTCGAAGTACGCCGGCACCGTGATGACGGCCTCGGTCACCCTTTCGCCCAGGTAATCCTCGGCGGTCTGCTTCATCTTTTGGAGAATCATCGCCGAGACTTCGGAGGGGCTGTAGCGCTTGCCGCGAATCTCGACGTGCGCGTCTCCGTTGTTCGCTTCCACAACCTTATACGGCAGGCGTTTGGCGGCCTCTTGTACCTGGCGGCTGCTGAATTTTCGGCCCATCAACCGCTTGACCGAGAAAATCGTGTTTTCCGGATTGGTAATGGCCTGACGCTTGGCGATCTGGCCGACGAGCCGTTCGCCCTTATCCGTGATACCCACGACCGAGGGGGTGGTGCGGCTGCCTTCGGCGTTGGCGATGACGACCGGGTCTCCGCCGCTCATGATGGCCACGCAGGAGTTCGTCGTGCCCAAATCAATGCCGATAACCTTACCCATGGTATGTTCTCCTTCCTCAAAAAAACGGGACGTCAACCGGGAAGCGGCTGTTCTCTTTATGCCGTGCCGGTTGAAGAATGCTCCTGGTTGCTTGCCGGGGCGCTGGCCACCGTGACCATGGCTGCCCGCAATATCCGTTCGTGCAAGAGGTACCCCTTTTGAAATTCCTCGACGACCGTATTGTCCTGCGCCCCGGTAGACTCGACGCGAGCCACGGCTTGGTGGCGGGCCGGATCGAATGGCTCACCGACGCTGGCGATCTGGCGAACCCCGGCCTTGGCCAGCAGGTCCATGAACTGCTTGAGCGTGAGCTCGACGCCTTCAATCAGACTGCCGGTCTTGGCCCCTTCCTTCGGGGCCTCCTTCGCGGCTTTGATCGCCCGCTCGAGGTTATCGACAATCGGCAGCAGGTCTTTTAGCAAACTTTCATTGGCGAAACGGGCGTAATCCCGTTGGTCCTTTTGCGCCAACCGCTTATAGTTCTCGAATTCGGCCGCCAGCCGCAAGTGCTTGTCGTGAAGGGCCTGGGCCTCTTCCGTTTTGGAGGCCAGGGCCTGTTTCAACCCATCGTCCAAACCCTGCTCTGCTTCTCCCCCATTGTCCTGGGAGAAGCTTTCGGTAGCTCCAGAATCTAACCCATTGATAGAACTTGTATTTTCTTTGTCTTTGCTCACGAGCTGCACCAACCCTCGGCAGAGATAGCCACAGGGGCCATAAAGTCAACGGGGAGGCTCAATTTAGTTCAAGACTTAGGAGTTCGGGCGAGGACAGCGAGACTGTCTTCCTGTCGGCCTAAAGTCAGGCATCAGATCCTGGTTTGGCCTCTGGTACGGCGGTGAAGCAGTTCCAGCCCTTCCAGCGTCAAATAGGGCCTGACTTCCTGAATCTTACGCGAGCAGGGGGAAAGCAGTGAGGAAAATCCACCGGTTGCGACCACCAATGCCCGTTGCCCCAATTCATCATGAATCCTGGCGATGAGATCGTCCACCATGGAAGCATGACCGTAGATGAGTCCGGACTGAATGCTGGTGACGGTATCCCGACCGATGACGGCCTTTGGTTGGACCAGAGAGACGTGGGGTAGTTGGGCCGTTTTGGCTGAGAGCGCCTCGGCCCCGATGCCGAGTCCTGGCGCGATGGCGCCGCCCAGAAAGTCGCCTTGCCCGGTAATGACGGAGAAGGTGGTGGCGGTGCCCAAGTCCACCACGATCAGACTGGTCTTGTACCGGTCGTAGGCGGCAGCGGCGTTGACCAGGCGGTCGGCCCCGAGTGTGCGCGGATCGGCATAATGAAGCGTGAGGCCCGTATCCATGTCGGTGGAGACGACCAGCGGCTTGCGGTGGGACAGATCTTGTGCCATCTGCTCAAAGGCCGGGATCAATGCGGGGACGACGCTGCAGAGAATCGCATCGGTGATCGTATCTACGGACTGGCCGGCGCTCCGGAGTTGATGGGCCAGCACATTCCCATAGTCTCCTGCGGTCCATGTCGGATTTGTATCCGCGCGCCAATGGCCGATCAGGGTCTGCTGCCGGAACAGACCCCAGACGACGTTAGAATTGCCGATGTCGATGGTCAGCAGCATTGGTAGTTCGTAAGGCGTGAAAGGAAAGCCGTGAAGTGGGGGATGAAACGCATCGCAAGAGGGGGTGTCGTCTCACTGTTTACCTCTCACCTTTTACCTTGTGCTAGCGCAAGTGGAGCACATCACCCGCACGGACTTCGATCAGGCCGCCGCCGAAGGCCGGCTCGCGGACGATGCGAAGCGACCCATCCGGGGCGATGGAATCAGCCAGCCCGTCGATGGTCTGTCCTTCAGACAAAGAGACCCTCACTTTTCGCCCTAGCGTTGCGCAGAGCCGGGCATACTCGCTCAGGAACGTTTCGGGAGGACGAGTCAGCAGGGCCTCGGAGTAAAGCTCAAGCTCCATGAGGATAGAGGCTAAGAGCGAGGCCCGGTCGCATGGACGACCGGTCTCGGAGGCGATGGAGGTGGCGAGACCGCGGATCTCCTCCGGAAATCCTTCTCGGCTGCCGTTGACATTGAGCCCGATCCCGACGACGACGAAAGTCGCCGATAAGCCGGCCAGGCTGCTTTCGCAGAGCAGCCCGCCCAGCTTACCGTCTCCGGCCAGGATATCGTTCGGCCATTTGAGCGAGGGTTTGAGGTCGGCTACCCGCTGAATGGCCCTGACAACCGCCACGGCCGAGAGAAGCGGAATCACCGAGAGCCATCCGGTCAGATTGTCTGCCGGCCGGTTTCGCAGGATCACGGAACAATAGAGATTGTCTCCGGGCGGCGAATACCAGCTGCGCCCCAACCGTCCTTTGCCCGCAGTCTGTGTCTCGGCCACAAGAACGGTTCCGTCAGAGGCCCCCTGCTGGGCCAGTTTCATGGCGTCCTGGTTGGTCGAAGTGGTTTC
Source organism: Nitrospira sp. (assembly GCA_016873495.1). GTDB lineage: Bacteria > Nitrospirota > Nitrospiria > Nitrospirales > Nitrospiraceae > SYGV01. The sequence continues at coordinate 6,688 of VGXC01000031.1, forward strand.
CTGCAACACATGCAGGGTGCGCCCGAATGTCTTGGTGCGCAACAGGGCTTGGATCGCTTCTTGAATCAGGGGCTGGGTGGGAGGGGAGGCCATCGGCTTATCGTCCTTGCTTGCGAGGTTGTCCGAAAAGGCGGCGGGGCTGGATATCCATGCTCAGGTCGGCCGCTGGGGCCGAGTGGGTCAAGGCGCCGATGGAAATGAAATCCGCCCCGGCCTCGGCCATCTCACGGACATTTTGGAGGGTGACCCCTCCGGAGACCTCCGCCAAGGCTCTGCCGTGAATGAGCGCGACCGCTTTCCGCACGAGGGACGGCGTCATGTTGTCCAGCAGAATCACGTCGGCCTCCCCGCGCAGGGCCTCCCTGGTCTGTTCGAGTGTCTGGACTTCGACGTTGATCCGTAGTCCATGCGGCGCGTGCTTGCGAGCGAGTATGCAGGCCTGGGCGATGCCGATGCGCCGGCCTTGCAACAACAGCAGATGGTTATCCTTGATCAGAATGCCGTCCCCCAGGGAGTGCCGATGGTTCTGCCCTCCGCCCAACGTCACGGCCCATTTCTGCAAGGTGCGGAGTCCGGGCGTGGTTTTCCTCGTGTCCAAAATTATGGCGCGACTGCTGCGGACAGCGTGGCAAAACTGCCCGGTTAAGGTGGCGATGCCAGACAAATGCTGGAGGAAGTTCAGCGCCACCCGCTCCGCCATCAGAAGCGAACGGGCGTCGCCCTGGACCGTCAGCACGACCTGGCCCTTCTTGACCGGGGTTCCGTCTTTGAGCGCCCGGACGACCCGTATCCCCGGGTCCACTGTCGTGAAGACCTCCCGCGCCACGGCCATCCCGGCAAGGATGAGCTTTTGATGAGCCGTGACGGTGCCGTGGGCTGGGATCGGGACAGGAAAGAGGGCGGCGGTCGTCACGTCGCCCCAGGCAAGATCTTCGTCCAGGGCCCGGCGGATCGCCGTTCGAATCTGCTCGGCGGAAGGCACTGGCATCTAGTCCTTGGCGGGCATCATGGCGCGCAACTGCGTTTCGCTGCTCGCGAGCAATCGGCTTTCCTGTTCAAGGATTCTGACGCGCTCGCGGTGTTCGTGAATGACTTCGCTCGGAGCTTTTGACGTGAACTCGGCATGGCCGAGCTTGCCCTCGATCCGTTTCGCTTCCTGACGATTCTCTTGGTGCTGCTTCTGAAGTTTTTGGAGCACGCTCTCTAGATCGACCTCTCCCTCGACGGCCAACCCCGCCGAGATCCCTTCCGAGGCCAGGCGAAGCACCTTGCCGGTCGGCCATGTTTCGATGGCGGTCAACTGCACCGTGCCGCGGCTGAGGTGTTCGAGGTAGGCATGAAGATGCCTCAAGCGTGCGAAGTGTTCCCCTCCGACCGCTGCCCCGTAGAGGGTGACTTTCTTGCCCGGTTGATAATTGAGCAAGGCTCGTCCGGTTCTGACCGTCGTCACAAACTGTTCCAGGCAGGCGAAGGAAGCTTCGGCGTCCTTGGACTCCCAGTCAGGATTCGGGCTCGGGTAGGGCTGAGTGACGATGCTGTCGCCTTCATGCGGAACCGTCTGCCAGACTTCTTCGGTGAGAAAGGGCATGAAAGGGTGGAGGAGGCGCAACAGCGTTTCGAACGACTCGAGAAGGGTCTGCCTGGTCCGGCCGGCTTCGGGCGACTCTTTGTCCTGAAGAGAGGGCTTCGCCAACTCCAGATACCAATCGCAGTACTCGTGCCAGATGAATTGATAGAGCTGGCTGGCCGCCTGGTCGAACCGGTACTGCTCCAGGGACGTGCTGACGGCCCGGATCGTGTGGTTCAGTCGGCTCATGATCCAACGGTCGGCAAAAGATCGATCGGCGAGCGGGCCCGAAGCCCTGGGTCCGTCTATATGCATCAAGATAAACCGGGCGGCATTCCAGATCTTGTTCGCAAAGTTGCGGTAACCTTCGATCCGCTCCTCGGCCAGTTTGATGTCCCGGCCGGGCGAGGCCATGGAGGCCAGGGTAAACCGCAAGGCGTCGGTGCCGTATCGGTCCATCACGCTCAAGGGATCGATCACGTTTCCTTTGGACTTGCTCATCTTCTGGCCTTCCGCGTCCCGGACGAGGGCATGGATGTAGACGTCGCGGAAGGGAACCTGGCCGGTGAATTTGAGTCCCATCATGATCATGCGGGCGACCCAAAAGAACAAAATGTCCAGGCCGGTGACGAGGGTCGACGTCGGATAGAAGGTTTTGAGCTCGGGAGTCTGCTCCGGCCAGCCCAGCGTTGAAAAGGGCCAGAGCGCCGACGAGAACCAGGTGTCCAGCACGTCCGGGTCCTGGAGGAAGTTGCTTCCGCCGCAGGCCGGGCAGTTCGTCGGCTGGGTCCGCATAACCAATGGCTTGGCATTCGACAGGATCGTAACGCGTTGGCGCGAGGCCTTGGGCAGGGCCTGCGCCTCGGTCGTGGCCATACCCTCGTGCGCGGTTTCCAAAATCGTATCGGCGTTGCAGGAGCGGCAATACCAGGCGGGAATCTGGTGCCCCCACCAGATTTGCCGCGAAATGCACCAGTCTTTGATGTCGCGCATCCAGCCAAGGTAGTTGTTGGTCCAGGCCTCAGGAATCAGGCGGATGCGGCCGTCCTCCACCGCCTGGATGGCCGGTTCCGCCAGCGGCTTGATCATGACGAACCACTGGGGCGAGAGGTAGGGCTCGACGACCGTCTTGCACCGGTAGCACTTGCCCAAGGCCATCTTGTGGGCTTCGACGGTTGCCAGCAGCCCTCGTTCCTGCAGGAGCGCTTCGATCTTCGGCCTGGCCTGGTTGACGCGCAGCAATTCGACGGCCTCGATGACCGCTTGCTCCACCGCGGCGGCCCGCAATCCGACAGGATCGAGTCGGGCCTGGTGGTCCAGGATCGGCAGGCGCGGAAGACCGTGCCGTTCGCCGGCCTCAAAGTCGTTGAAGTCGTGCGCGGGCGTGATCTTGACCGCGCCGGTGCCGAACTCCCGATCCACCAGGATCGGGTCGCCGACGATCGGGATCGTCCGCTGGGTCAACGGGAGGCGAACCTGCTTGCCGATGAGATGCTTGTAGCGGGGATCATCCGGATGCACCGCCACGGCCGTGTCGCCCAACAGTGTCTCCGGCCTGGTCGTGGCGACGATTAATTTGGTCTGTGGATCGTCGGCCAGTCGGTAGTAGATGTGATAGAGCTTGCCGGCCGACTCCTCATGCTCGACTTCGATATCCGACAGGGCCGTCAGGCATCGGGGACACCAGTTGATCAGCCGTTCGCCCCTGTAGATCAGGCCTTCTTCGTGGAGACGGACAAAGACCTCGCGGACCGCGAGGGAGAGGCCTTCGTCCATCGTGAAGCGGAGCCGGTCCCAATCGCAGGAGGCACCCAACCGTTTCAACTGTTGGATGATGGTTCCGCCGGACTGGGCCTTCCAGTCCCAGACCCGCTGGATAAACGCGTCGCGGCCAAGGGTCTCCCGGGAGGTGCCCTCGGCCATCAGTTGCCGCTCGACGACGTTTTGCGTGGCGATGCCGGCATGGTCCGTTCCGGGCATCCAGAGGGTATTGCGCCCCTGCATGCGGCGCCAGCGGATCAGAATGTCCTGCAAGGAGTTGTTCAGCGCGTGGCCGACGTGCAGGGAGCCGGTGACGTTGGGAGGAGGAATGACGATGGTGTAGGGCGTCTGCGAACGATCGGTGGAGGCGTGGAAGTAGCCCCGGTCGATCCAGAACCGGTACCATCGTTCTTCGACTTGCTTGGGCTCATAGGTCTTCTCAAGTTGCCGGGAGGCCATCGGGTAACGTCACGATCTAAAAGGTGAAGGAGCTGTTTCAACGTGGCGCGCATCTTAACACGCCCCTCCAGCACCGGCAAGGCGCCGCCTTGCCCAGCGTCACCCCGTGCGCCTCTCTGCCATGCAAATCGCTTGTGCGAGTGAAGAGGAGTGTGTTATACATCGCGCCGTTCGGATGCTTGTGGTTAACCAGGAGATCGTGGTCTATGGCACGTGGACGCGAGAAAGATCGGAAGGTTCGGAAGAAGCACCGCAAGAACATCAAGCGGGTCAAGGGATTGGCCAAAGCCAGGAAGGCGAAACGAACGAAGCGCTAGAGTTTTTTCGGGCAGGGTCGGATTCCACGCTTCTCGGTCTTCTGCCGGTTGACCTCCCGCCACTGTCGTTGCGGGTTGGCGCTCCGGTCTTCAGGTTCCTTGGCTCGTGCCGTCGAGCGACCGCTCGGCCAAGCGCTTCTCGATCAGTTCCCGCACCAGTCGTTCCGTGATCTCCGTCACGCGTTCCTGAATCATGGGCTTGATATCCGCGATCAGTTGGTGCGAGATGTCCGGCAAGGCTTGCTGCACCGCTTCCATGGCGATCAACGTCATGTCTTCACGCGGATAGGCTTGGACAACCTGGCTCGGCAGCTCGGCTTGCAGCAGACGTGGCAGCTGCTTGCCGACTTCACGAGCAACCAACTCAGCCAGATCCGCCGATCCCGATGCCGTCGCCTGGGCGGGCCGTGCCGCATCGGGGTCTTTGGGATTTGCCAGTCTCAGCCCGAGTTCGGTGCACAACGGCCGGATGGCCTGGAGCAAGTCGTCGGACTGGAGTGGCTTGTGGACGAACGATTTGACCCCGAGAAAACGCAGCTCTGCTTCGTCGAACTGATCTTCCGGGCTGACCAGTGCCACAATCGGCGGAGAAGGCGTGAGTTCCATCCCTGCCAGCCGCTCGCAGAACGAAATGAAGGTGGCGCCAGTCAGCCGGTAGCTCGCGATCACCAGCGCGGGTTTGAGTCGTCCGATCGCGTCCAGCGCCGTCACGGCATCCTTGAAGCAGGCAGCGTCCAGCCCCAGTGACAGGGTAGTGTGCTCGATGAGACGCTGCACAGCGGGATCTCCGTCAACCAGCAGCAGTCGTGTAGGCACCGAACCTCCTAATTTTATTGGGGTATCGGCAAACTAACAGAGGCTCTTGTGCTTGTCAAGAAACCGACCGATCCAGGAGATTTTGACTTCATTTCAAACGTGTCGGTACACTGCCCGCACCAAAGCAGCCGAAGCGATAAAAGGATGGGATTGTGAGCCGAATCAAAGTCGTATTTTTCGATGCCGCCGGCACCCTGTTTCACGTCAGGGGCTCGGTGGCCGAGGTGTATCTGTCCCATGCCGAGCCGTTTGGCGTACGCCGGACACCCGAACTGACGCAGGCCGTCAATGAAGCCTTCAAACGCGCATTCCGGGATGCCCCGCCGCCGCTTTTTGCCGTAAGCGATCCGGTCGAATTGAAACAGTGCGAGCGGCTCTGGTGGTTCGACATTGTCCACAATGTCTTCTACCGGGTGGGGATGTTCGAGGGGTTCGACGACTACTTCGACCAGGTCTACGAGGCCTTTTCAGGCCCCCAGCACTGGGCACTCTACCCGGATACCCTGGCCACATTGCAAAGCCTGAAGGAGCAGGGATTCGAACTCGGCGTCGTTTCCAACTTCGACACCAGGCTGTTTACCGTCCTCAAGGGACTGGGCCTGACTAACCTCTTCGACACCGTCACGATCTCCAGCCTGTCGCGCGCGGCCAAACCGGCTCCGAAAATCTTTCGTTTGGCTCTCGACAAGCATGCCGTGGATGCGGAAGAAGCGGTCCATGTCGGGGACAGTCTGAAAGACGACTTGGAAGGAGCCCGCGCGGCCCGTCTGACAGGGCTGCTCCTGGATCGCGAGGGGGTCCATCAAGGGCAGCCGACGATCAAGGGGCTGGATGAGGTGCCGGGGGCGATCGCTGGATTGTAGGCTGGCTACAGCAAGAGCGGGACGGTTTCAGCGGCCCTGCCACCGATCATGAGGTCCACCATGGCCGACTGGGGCTGGTCGTCCAGATTGATCTCGATCACGAAGGCGCCGGCGGCTTTGGCGATGCCTGCGAACGAGGCGGCTGGGTTCACGACCCCTGAGGTGCCGATGATCAGCATAACATCGCAGGAGGCAACGGCCCCCATGCTCCGGTCCAAGGATTCTTCCTCCAGCGCTTCGCCGAACCAGACAATATGCGGTCGGACCAACCCATGGCAGGCCCGGCAGTGGGGTGGGAGGGCGATCGGCACCTCCCGGTTCTCCGCGACCTGTTTGCAGATGGTGCAACGGACCTTCCAGATATTGCCGTGAATCTCCAGCAGCTTGTTCGATCCTGCGGCCCGGTGCAGGCCGTCCACGTTCTGCGTGATCAACAGGAACCGGTCGTGCCGCCCTTCCAACTCCACGAGCGCCCGATGCGCCGCATTCGGCTGCTTGGTCGCGATCAGTTCCCGCCGCCAGTTGTACCATTCCCAGACCAGGCGAGGATCGCGCGCAAAGGCTTCCGGCGTGGCCAAGTCCTCGGCCCGGAAATTGCGCCAGAGTCCGTCGGCGCCGCGGAACGTCGGAATGCCGCTGTCGGCTGAGATGCCGGCGCCGGTGAGCACGGTGACGGAACGGGCGCGGGCGAGCCTGGATTTGGCTTCTAGAATGACGGCCGATGGCGACATGGAGGCTATTATAGCGACTTTGCCCCTCACAAGGCGCGTGCTATAGTGGCGGAGGCTTTCAGCCGTCCGCTGTCAGCTTCAAGGCTAGGGCAGGTTTCAGAAAGCTGAGAGCTGACGGCCGATCGCCGAGAGCGTTTTCGGAGGTCTTTATGCAACAGATCATGGTCGTGGGGGCCGGATCCGTCGGTGGCTTCTTCGGGGCCCATCTGGCCAAACAGGGTCCCAACGTTTCGTTCCTGCTGCGTCCGCGCACGTTGCGGGCCGTTCAGGCAAACGGGTTGACGATCCGGAGCGCTTCCGGAACGTTCACTGTCCGGCCGCCTTGCGCCTCCAATCCCCGTGAGCTACCGGCGCCAGATCTCATTATCTTGGCGGTCAAGGCCTACGATTTGGATGCCACGCTGGATCAGCTCGAGCCGGTCTTGACCGAGCGAACGGTCCTGCTGACGCTGCAGAACGGCGTGGATGTGGAGGATCGGCTCCTGAGCCGACTCAAGCGGGATTGCGTCGTGGGCGGGGTGGCCTTCATCTATTCCAAAATCGTCGCGCCGGGCGTGATCGAGCACTACAAGCGCGGGGCTGTGTCCATCGGCGAGCTGATGGGGCACAAGAGTCCGAGGGTTCTGGCGATCGCCGACTTGTTCAAGCAGGCGGGCCTTCCCTGCCACCTGGTGGACGACATCCGTCGCGCCAAATGGGAGAAGATGTGCTGGAACTGCGTCTTCAATCCCCTGACCGTCCTGATCGACGATCGGATCGCCAAAGCCTTGGATCATCCGGAAATGCTGCCGGTGATCCGCCAGATCGTCGGGGAAGTGGCGGCGGTGGCGGCTACGCTGAAAGTCCCGTTGAGCGAGGATATCGCCGACAAGGTGGTGCGCTGGTCCCAGGAGATCAGAGACATCCACACCTCCATGTACGACGACTGGAAGGCCGGCCGGCAGACGGAGATCGACACGCTCAACGGCCATATCGTCAAGCTGGGGCATGAGTTGGGCATTCCGGTCCCTTTGAATGAAGCCCTCACGGCGACGATCAAGGTGGTCACGGAGCGCGAACGGAGCGGGCCGGGTATCCTCCGGATCGACGGAGACGTCATTCAACCGATCCAGCTCGGCCTGGATGCCATCGCCAAGCTTCCGGCCGAACATCACGTGCCGGATGTGAGCAAGCTTGCGTCAGGATTCAAGGGGAAAGGCGTGCGGGTCAAGGGCTTGCTCGAAGTGCCGGCCATGGCCATCGGCGCGGACCATGTCACGTTTCATTCCCTGGACGGCAAGTTTGCCGCTTGCCTGACCATTCCCCAGGCGGTGGAGCATGGGATCTTGATCTACGAGTTGGACGGCGCCGTGCTTTCGGAACAAAAAGGCGGACCCTTCCGGCTGATCGCGCCCGGTCTCGGCGATCTCTGCGCCAATGTCAAAGGGGTCGGGCGTATTCAGGTGTCCAAAGGGCCCGGCAGGGACACCAGGCCTTCCTTGAATTGCGATCCCAAACCATCTCCGTCAAGTTAAAACGTTGCACTCTGCGGCACGCGACCATGGCCATCCTTCGAGATCCAATGCCCCAGGCCTCTCCGGGAACATTCCGGCTCTCCAAATCGAAATACCTCTCCGGGTTGCAATGTCAGAAGCGGCTCTACCTGGAGATCCATGCGCCGACCTTGGCCAGCGCCCCCGATGAACAGACCCAGGCAATTCTGGACATGGGCACGGAAGTGGGCGAACTGGCCCGCCGTCGTTTCCCCGGCGGCCTCCTGGTGACGGCCGACCATCGCCATCCGACGGAGGCGCTGCGCCAGACCGCCGCCTTGCTCGCCGACCCGGCGGTGCCGGCGATATTCGAAGGGGCCCTGGAATATGACCGGGTCCTGGTCCGCGTAGATATCCTCGAACGGGTCGCGTCGGCTTCCGGCGGCCCGGACGCCTGGCGCCTCATCGAGGTGAAATCCTCGAGCCGGGCGAAGGACATTCATGTCAGCGATCTGGCGATTCAGGCCCATGTCTTGCGGGGGGCCGGCCTTTCACTCGACGGCACATGGCTCATGCATATCAACACACAGTATGTCTATCCGGGAGGCCCCCTGGATTTGACGCAGCTGTTTTCACTGCACGATCTCTCTGTCCAGGTCGCTGCGCTTCAGCCGGATGTCGCTCCGCGCCTGGCCCGGATGAAAACCATGCTGCAGGCGCCGCTCCCGCCGGCCATCGAGCCGGGTAGTCACTGCCACCAGCCCTATGACTGTCCGTTCTGGGACCATTGCACGAAAGAGAAGCCGGCCCGCTGGATTTATCACTTGCCGGGAAGCGCGCAGACGGTCGAACGGCTGGCCCGTCAGGGCGTCGAGACCATCGATGCCATCTCCCAGGACGTCACGCTAACCCCCGTGCAACGGCGCGTCAAAGACAATGTCGAATGGGTCGATGCGCGCCTGAACGACGCGCTCTCGTCCATCCGCTTTCCCGTCCATCATCTCGACTTTGAAACTTTCATGCCCGCTATCCCCAAATTCCCGATGACCAGGCCCTATCAGACCATCCCGACGCAGTGGTCCAATCACATCGAGATGGAAGGGGGGCAGGTCAGGCACGTGGCCTATCTCTGCCGCGATCCCGACGATCCGCGTGAAGAGTTTGCGGTCACCTTGCTCGAAGCCCTTGGGCGAGAGGGCAGTATTTGCGTCTATTCCGACTATGAACGGACCGTGTTGCAGCGATTGGCCGACGCCCTGCCGTCGCTGAGGGCCGATCTCACGCAGGTCATAGCCCGCTTGTGGGACTTGCTCACGATCATCAGGGCGCATTATTACCATCCCGCGTTTGCCGGTTCCTTTTCGATCAAGACCGTCCTGCCGGCCTTGGTGCCGGACCTGAGCTACGCGGATCTGGAGATCAGGGAAGGGGGCACGGCTGCGCGCGCCTACCAGCAGATGGTCTTCGAAGAAACCGATTGGGTGGAGAAGGAACGATTGCGAGACGCGTTGTTGCAATATTGCGAACGGGACACCTTGGCCATGGTGGCGGTCCGTAAAGCCTTGGCGGCTCGGGCCATGGAGGCAAGGCATGACTGAACGCCGCCTGACATGCAAAGCCTGTGACGGTCGCTGGCCTCCACAGGATCATCGGATCGCCGATCTTGGCCTGACCGTGGCCTATCTGTTTGAAGACCAGTTTTTCCCCGGTTGGACCGTGCTGGTCCTCAAACGACATGCGAGGGAATTGTATGAGCTGACTAGAGAGGAACGCAGCCACGTGATCGAGGAGGTGAACACCGTCGCCCAAGTGCTGGCGGAAGAGTTCCATCCGGTAAAGGTTAACTACGGGCTCCTGGGGAATCAACTCCCGCACATCCACTGGCACGTCATTCCCAGGCTGGCCGACGATCCGGCGCCGCTCGAATCGGTCTGGGGCCATCCCCACCAACCCAAGCCCTTGGGCGAACGAGTCCGAACGGAGCTGATCGCCAAGCTGCAAGCCAGCCTCCGAGGCTGACAGCGCGCCCTGCAACGCCCGCAGGCGATCGAAGTGGGCAGCCGGTACGACACGATGAAAAAAGCTACAGCTACTAGAGGGGTTCCTCCGCCGCCTCAATCACGATCAAGCGATAAATGGGCCGCGGTGCAACCGATAGCTATGGAACGCCATTGCCTATTGGTACTCTGGCGCGTCACTGCCCGGTGCAAAGTGAGATTCGCTGCGGATCGCCGCTGGAATCGGTGGAAAGGTATTTTTCCGGCCCCCGCTGATCGCAGGGGCCGGTTCACACGAAGTGCGGTATGCTCCCGCCAAACAAGTTCGGGATCGGAACGAAGTTGCGCTTCGCGACACCTTGCTCATGGTGATGGTCTGCCGCAGCAGGAAAGGATGGGGTAGCGCGCCACTGCCTAGTGGAAGGAGAGCCGGGCATTTTCTATCGCGCTAGAAATGGCGGAGAGGGTGGGCATTCGACGTCGCGCTCGCAAGTCCAGCTCGCGCTCCCACTGAGGGGGCCAGCCCCCTCGTGTCTCCCCACGAAGGGGACCCATCCCCTTCGTAACCCCTGTTCGAATCCCACCCTCTCGTGTGGCCCTCGCCACCCAATTACCAATGCCTGTCGCGACAGCGACACCGTTACATGGGCCTGGCGCATCACTACGTGCCGGTAATGCTGGCGCGTCATTGTCCGTAGGCGAATAAACCGGAAGCTTCCGTCGCGCCAAGAATGGCGGAGAGGGTGGGATTCGAACCCACGGTCCAGTTGCCCAGACAGCAGTTTTCGAGACTGCCCGATTCGGCCACTCTCGCACCTCTCCGTTTATAAGTGACTGGATACCGGCGGCACGTCCCAGGCTGTACCGCTCAAAAACAAGTGGTTTCGAGACTGTCCGGTCTCACCGGGTCGGCCACTCTGGCGCCTCTCCTCCGCCCACATGGCAAGGAGCGGGTTATCCAGCTCGTTCGCTCACCCCGTCGCGCAGGCCGCGAAAAAACGCCTGCATCAACTCCTGGCTTTCCCGTTCCAAGACACCGCCCACGACCTGGACTCGATGGTTCAGACGCCGCTCATCCGGCAAGTTAAAGACAGATCCGCAGGCGCCGGCTTTGGGGTCCTTGGTGCCGAAAACCAGCCGGGTGATTCGCGACTGGATGATGGCGCCGGCACACATGGAACAGGGCTCGACCGTGACATACATGGTCGTTCCGGTCAGCCGCCAGCTTCCAAGCTTGGTGGCCGCTTCCCGGATGGCCACCACTTCCGCATGAGCGGTCGGGTCCTGCCAGATCTCCCGAAAATTGTGGACCTGGGCCAGCACCTGCCCGTCGAGCACCAACACGGCGGCGATCGGCACTTCGCCGAGCGCCGGGGCCCGCCTGGCCTGCTCCAACGCCAGCTGCATATATTCCAGGTCTTTGTCGCCGATAAAGCTCATGGGTGTCACACGATCCGATCGTCCTCAGCGGGCGCTATCTTAACACAGCCACCCCGTACGGAGAAGCCCTAGCGGTCCTTAACGATGAAAGAATTCAAATTCGACTCGGAGTTGAATGGCCGTATAGCGCTGCACCAATCCGGATCGGTCGAGCGGCGTATCCTGTTCGTGATAGAGGCTGATTTCCGCATCCCTCCAGCGCAAGGCGAGGCCGGTGATCCAATCTAGCTCGGAGGGCCGGAGCGCATGGCCGCTGGTCCGATCCGTGAAGAAATTCGTGTCCACGAACAGCACGACCAGGTTGCGGTAGAGGTCGATGTCCGTGTGGGCGACGTACCGGTAGAGGGCGCGGCCGGTGTTGTCGGGGCGCGCGAAGTAGCTTTGGTTGGAGAAGAGCCACCCCGCGCCGATATAGGCGGTGATATTTTGCTTCGGAAAGACTGAGCGCCACCAGGACCACTGGTTTGCGTCGGCCATGCGGTAGGTCAGCAGCGTATCCCCATAGCTCTGTATGGTTCCGCTCCGGTCCAGCGGCGCGTCCCGCTCGTACTGCACCCGCCAGCCGACATTGTTCCAGGATCCGGTCAGGGCATAGGTCTGGTCCCATTCCGTCAGGGTGATCCACCCTTTCCTGCGGTCCGAGAAGAAATTCTGGTCCGTGTAGAACTGGAGGTATTCCTTGTAGAGGTCCGTTTCCACGTGGACCATGTGCCGGAGACCGGCTAAGCCGCTGTTGTCCGGTCTGGCGGCAAAGGTGGGGTTGTCTACAAGGACCGACGACAGGAGATAGCCACGAACCCAATGGTCTTCCTTCACCTCGGGATGCGCAACCCCTTCTTCCTGGACCTCTCCGATGGCAGGCAGTGGACGGCCGTATTTCTCAAGCGCCTCGGCAGGGTTGGGACAGGCGAGAAGACAGAGGCAGAGACATCCGCCAAGCCACAGCGGGCCCCGTATCCGTCCTGTTCTTTTGCTTCTCCACACGATACCCTCGATTGTCCTGCCGCCACCAGACGGTCCGCCTGTCTTGTTGCGCCTTGTTCATGGAAGTCTGGCTCTTGTATCCGTGTCGGATAGAACTGTCAAGGAAAGAGCGCGATAAGCGGACAGGGGTCAGAGCTGTCCCAATAAATAGATTTCACCGGTCGGTTGCGGACGGCCTCCTTCGGGTTCCAGGCTCACGGCAAACTTCGTGAGCTGGGTTGGAGCGGGCATGCTGCGGACGATGAGGCGGCTCTTGTGGCCTGTATCGGTGGAGAAGATGCCGGCGCTGACCGGTTTATCCACGATCGCCCAGAGTTGATAGGTCTTCCCGGCCGGCAGGGCCGGCATATTGAAGGCGTAGAGGAACGCTTTCTTGGTATCCGGATCGTAGAGCAGGAGGGCGCCGGCGGACTTAGCCATCGCCGATCCGGCTAAGGATACGGCCTTCACGTGTGGTGATCGCAAAAAGGCCAGCATCTCATCCCTCTGCGCCAGCGCTTTGCGCAAGCCGGCTGTTTCTTGTTCGCGGCTAGCCACCTGTGCCCGCAATTGCGCCACTTCGGCCTCCTGGCGGACCAGAAGGTCCTGTAACTCGCTGAGGTTGCCTGCCCCGCGATTGACCTCCTCTCGCATGCCTGTCAGTAGCTGTTCCTGTTCCTGGATCTTGCCTTGCAACGTCTGTATCCGTCCGGATTCCATATGCAGGGCCTCTTCGATCCGTTGACGTTCCTCGACCGCCGTCGAGGCCTGGTACTGAACCGACAAAGCGTAGAAGGCCGTGCCTGCGAGGAGGACGAGAAGAAGGGCCGCAAAGGCCGGGTGCGTTCGCCAGGTCGGTGGGGGAGGGAGCAGGTGCTTGACCCAGCCGCCCGATTCGAGGGTTGGACTGGCTTGAGGAACGATGGAGGGTTGAGGGGCGGCGGCCTGGGCCAACGAGCCCATGAGGCTTGTCTTAAGCTGCGGCGGCGCCGATTGCAGAGGCAAGGAGTAGGGGAGCAGCCCCGCTAACTTGCGCGACTCTTTGAGCGCGGCATGGCAGGCTTGGCAGCCGGTCAGGAGGTGCGCCTCGAGGGCCTGTCGCTCCGGCCGCTCCAAAGCTCCGGTTGCGTAGGAGGCAATGTGCTCTTCAAAGACTTCGTGAGACATGCTGGCGATTCCTACTCGAGTGCGATGCCGTCGTTACGGCTTAGTCGGCCCATGACTGCAGAGCGATCTTCAGCTTGGTCATGCCGAGCTTGATTCTGGTCTTGATGGTTCCCACCGGCTGGCGCAATCGTTCGGCGATTTCCGTGTGGGAGAGCCCTTCGAAATAGGCCAGCTCCAGGGCTTGTTGCTGCCCCTCTGGCAACTCCGCTAAGGCTTTTCGGACCGATGCCCGCAGTTCCGTCTGCTGTTGATCTTCCAGAGGGCTCGGACCTTCGTTCGGCAATTGCGCCGCCAGCCGGTCGTCAATCGGATCGGTCGTTCCATAGCCCTTGCTGGCGCGCGACCGCAGCCGGTCGATCGCACGGCTGCGGGCCAGGGTCACCAGCCAGGCCATCGGCGAGCCGCGGCCGACGTCGTACCGGGCCACCTTGCGCCAGACCTCTAGATAGATCTCTTGCAACAGCTCGGTGGCTTCATCGCGGTCCCCGAGAATTCTGAGGGCGAGCGTGTACAACAGCGCGCTCGACTGGTCGTAGAGTTCTTCGAATGCTTGTTGGCTCCCCTTGGCCACTTGCGCCAAGAGGTCTGGGGATAGGGCGGACGCTGGTCTGGTCGACGAATCCATGCTCGCTTGCGAGTCGGCTCAGCCCTCAGGACCGTGATGCGCATCTTAGCATCCTACGGGTAAGGGGCGCAAAAGGATGTACGGGAGTGATGCAAGGGTGACGCGTCACCCCGTAATTCATCAAGGCTTGCGCTCAATCAGGGAGTTGCAGGGCCCTGCGGCTTCGACGCGACCGCTTGTGGCAAGGAACCTCTCCGCCGCGAGGTGATCGAACGCGGCGGCTCAAGCGAAGCTTGGTATGGCGGGCTCTGGCGCGGCGTCGGTCTGATGGCGACCAACCCCACCAGCCCCTTGCCGCCCTCCCAGAGGAAGTAAAGGAGGCGGGCCATATAACGGAAGCCCAGCCAGGGGCGACCGGAGAGGCCATAATGGGCCCGCATGAAATCCGAAGAGGGGAAGAGAATCCCGCATGCATAACGCCACTTAGCCTGGAATCCCCTCATGGTCAGCAAGTGGGCAAGGCTCTCGCGCCCGTCCACGTCGGAATCGCCCCGCAAGAGTGGGGTCAATCGCCGATACAGGAAGTTCCGGGGCACAGGCTCCGAGGGAGCCCTCAACTGAGTGAAGATGGGCGCTGGAATGGGCGAACCGAGGAGGGCACGGACCTCGCCGAGCAGTCCGGCCAGCAATTCATGCTGCCCCGTCTGCCTGGCCATGTGCAGAACCTGCGTCCAGTCAAGGGTGTCCGGCTCCTGTCGGATGACGAGGTCCAATTCATACCACCAGAGCAGGGGGGCCTGCGCCCCTTTGTGAATCAGATGAAAACAGAGGTGCAGCAGGAGGTCGGAGCGGCTCAGCAACAAGGTGTCGACGCCGACCACCCTGCCGGGCACCGCTCGCGCCCAGACCGCGTCCATATCCATGCAATCGGCAAAGGGCGGATAGGCAATCGTCCAGTGGGGCTCCACACAGACCCTCGCCGGGCGCTCTTTGACGAATTCCAGGGTGTAGGAATAAGTTTTGGCAAACCCGGGCCTCCGATCAACTTCTCGGTAGTCCAACTCAGCCAAGGCCGTCCCGACCTCGGAAAGCTGGGTTCGTTGCACCAGAAGATCAAGATCGCCGAAGAAACGGGCGGTCGGGTCGCCATACAATTGCGTAGCCAAAGCAGGTCCGCGGATCGGAATACAAGCGATCCCCCTCTGGTCGAGAGATTTTAAAATGAGGGCCAGTTCTTCGGCTAGGAACATGCTGCGCGCTGCGCGCTGCGCCATGCGGGGCCTCAGGCCGGCGGCCAATCTCCGGAGTACCGGACGATGCTCGCTTCGTTCGACCAGCCATCGAAAGACGATTGGCGAGAGGTCTTGGGCCTCCGCCCCCTCGACGGCTTGGGCCCATTCGGATTCGCCTTCCTCGGTGACAGGAGGCTCTCCTCCGGACGGGTTAAGCAATGCCATCAAGTACGGGTGGGCAGTATCCCTTGTCATGGCTGGGCGACCTCTCGATGTTGCGCTAGGAGGCCAAGGTTCGTGGTCGAATGAAGGACCGGATTTTCGTACAGGCGGTTGACTCGCTTCGGCCCCTTGAGCGGTCAAGGTCTCCTCCCGCAATTTGTGTGGGCGATCAACCTGGCTGACCTGTGTGGCGTCCTCCGTTATCGCCAGAGCTGGCGCGTCCGGGTGAACATTCGGCGAACGGCACGCTTCCATACCTTCGGAATCAGAGCCAGCCCTTGGCGCAATTCTCGTATTGCTTCTTTCCGCTGCCCTTGCTTCAAGTACAGACGAGCCAAGCGACCGCGGACCCACAGGGTATCATAGTCGCCGGCAATGCCCATGCGGTAGCCGTTGATGGCCTCTTTCATGGCTCCTTGTATCTCATACAGACGGGCAAGTCTGGCGTGGATCAAACCATGCTCAGGGTCCAGGAAATGTGCTTGCCTTACCAGCGTCGCGATCGGCTCATGCAGAGGTTTCTGCCCTTCGAGCGCCAGCTTGAGCGACCGTTCGTAGGCTGCAATGGCGTCTTCCACACGTCCTTGCTTCACAAGGACATCCCCTAACGAGCGGTACCCGTCGGTGAAACGGTTGTCCAAAGCCAGGGCCTTCTTGAGCCATTCCTCTGCTTCATGCCACTGTTTGTGGCGAATGGCTAGGAGTCCAAGGCCGAAATGCGCATACGGATTGAGGGGGTCGAGCTGGAGCATGCGATGGTGCTCCTGCTTGGCTCTCTCGAATTGTCTGACCGAATGGTACAAGAGCCCGGAGTGACCGTAGGGGGTACGGTAGGTCCGGTCCAGATCTAAGGCGCGTTGATACTGGACTCTCGCTTCTGCGATCCGACCTTGTTGAAGATGCAAGTGGGCGAGGTGGTAGCATGGGGCGGCGGACCCCGGCAGGAGTTTGCTGGCTACCTGGTAGCCCTCTTCTGCAATCTGCAACTGGCCGACTTCTGCGGCCTGTGCTCCTTGTCGCATCCGCGCCAAGCCCTGCAGGGTTAAAGCATCGGCCCTGCCTGTGAGACGGGAGGCGACCTCCATACCCAGGTACTTCCATTTAAGCGGAGTGAAACCTCCTTCGACCGAATAAGCAATGGTGGCACATCGTGCCTGAATCCCGGCGGCATGCAGCCGCCCGGCCAGATCCTCCGGCCAGCACCAGGGAAGGGAGCTGTGCTGGCCGGCTGTCTCATAGGACACATGCGGGATGACAAGAAAATCGATATCAATATCGAGGAGCACCGCTTCTTCGATCGGGAGCAACGCTCTTAGCGGATAGATCGTGAACGGTTTGGCCAGGACCGTCGTGGAAATCCGATCTCCATCGAGATCGATTGCTTGCCGAGGGCCAGGATACTGCCGGATGAGGTCTTTCAGATGGCGAAGGATGGCACGACGACTGCTGGGCTGATCCCACGAGGGGTCGGGCACGACCCAATGGACTTCCCTCACCAGCCCGTCAAGCAGGGCGGGACAAATATAGTTCGCAATGGTGAGAGACTCAGCGGCGTTCATCCAGTACATGTCATGGTGAGCGTCAATATGGATGAGGAGGTGATCCCGGATGCCCTCTTCGCGCCAGACATGATAGGCCTGGTCGTGATTCTCCATCAAAACGATCCGGGTAGGGGAGTCCGGATGAGCCCATCCCGATGGTTCAGTGACTGTGAGGCCAGGTTTCGCCATCTTATTTTTGTCGCGGCTGCCGAGGGTTGCGGCGTGTACTATCGATGGGCGCAGGGGCATGACGATCAGACATGACCAAGCTCTGATCCAGCCACATCTAGGAGCACCGTCTCTCTGACTGAGGATAGAGCGGAGAGGTCATTGGGCAGTTTCAGCAGCCGAACTGGAACCAGGGATACCATCTGCGCCAGAAAGGAAAGCTGTTCTTGCAGGACCAGGCGATCCGTGATGTCGAGCGTGAATAATCCTTGGAGGAGTTCCATAAAAGCAACCCGGCGACTGAGCGGTTCGATCCGACCACCTCGGTCTGCCTGTTCATCGTCCCGTCGCAGGCAGAAGATTCTCGCCAGCGGTTCCGGGGCAGTCGGGAAATCCTGGTGGTCGGGCAAGACCAGGCGCTGCTTGCTGGTGTAGTGCGCGACAGGAAGAGCTGGGTGATGGGATGAGTTGAGGGCCTCGCGCACGTCATCCCAGAGGCGGACCCCCGGAGAGGCTGGAACGGCAAGAATCTGTCCCTGGCGCTCTTGGACGACTAGGCAATCATCGCTCAGGATCGGGTAGCCGGCCAGAGCGAAGCTGGCTGCCAGGGTAGACTTTCCCGCCCCGCTGGGACCGGTAAATGCACAGACGCCGTGGGGAGTAAGCACAGCCGTCGCATGGAGTGCCTGGATGCTTCGCAGACTAAGGACCAACGGGAGGGTCTGGTTCAAAAGGAGGTGGTGCAGGGTCTCCGGCGGTGTGCCGAGGCAGGGCTGCCCAAGGACATGCTGCCCTTCACGGTCTGTTAAAAAATCCGCCAGCCCGTGGAACCGGAGCAAGTAGCCGTTTTCCTGCTTGGCGCAGGAGAGCCACGGCTCTCCGTCCGGCAGGCTGGAGGACATGAACCAATCAGAGGCGGGCAAGAGACCATCGTGGGCATCCGAGAGGCAAACATGGATACCCGCTTCTGTGCCAAGACTTCCGTCGGGGAGCGCGGGCAATTGGGAAAGCGGCATGTTGCAGGTCAGGGTCAGACCGGAGAACCGATAGGTGAAGGGATGGCCCGGCGATGGAGAATCGATAGTCATTGGCCGTTGCCTATCATGATGTTTGCTGCCAATGGTGGCAGGTTTGCGGCGTGACCGAGGAGAGTCGACTGGCAGCGGAAGGCGGCGATGCATGCGGCTTCGCCATTTCGATCAGTCGCTATCAGGCGCCGGCCTGAGTTCAAGTTGTTATCGCTTGCGGCGGTGACTGTCCTTACCGGAGCCAGCCCTCCCCTGCGTCAATTTCGCAATTGGACCGTACTCTGTGAGTTGAGGAGTCTCATAGGGCTTTTTGCCCACGGAGGGAACTGGTTTTGATCCTTGATTATTCTGCGTCATGGAGCCTCCTTACTTATCTTTTCAGGCCAAGGTCAGAGACTGATTTTTACCTGAGGCCGCACGGATATGATCCGGAGCCATTTCTAGGGCTTCGCGGTTCGACTGGGCCTCGGTGAGCCAAAGTTCCATCCCGACGATCATCCAGAGAGGCGAACAATAAGCCCTGTAAGCCTGATTGTCTTGCCGATAGCGCTGTCTCAGGTCGTGATACATCCGTTGGACTTCTATGGAATCGATCCATCCTAACGTGCCGATGGTCGTCGTTTCCAGGAAATTCAGCATCGCCCCAGCCCAGGGAGTCAGTAGTAGCTCGGCATCAGTATGCGAGAAATCGGCTTTGGTCGAACGCTGCCGGACCGACTCGGGTAGGCGATCGCCCATGGTCCGGCGAAGTACGAATTTAGTGATGGGCCCGCGCTGGCGCTGGTCTTGGGGGATGGCCAAGGCGAACTCCACTACACGCCGGTCATTGAACGGATGGCGTGCGTCAAGCCCAAGCCGGCTCGTGGCTCGTTCGGCCATCTCGTAGCAGATGCTCTGCTCGCCGCTTCTGACAAACTCATATAGGGACCGCTGGGCGTAGCTCTGGAAGCGACTTGGGAGGGGTGCGGACCGCAACCGGTCGGCCAGATAAATGCGCTTGGCGAATTCTTTATCAATCCAGGCCGGCACTCCGTCACGCTTGAAGACCCGGCCATAAGCCTGCCGGACACGTGGAAGGAGCAGGCCGAGTGTTTCTTTGAAGTTCGCGAGGACATGCCTTGCACTTCCTTCACACGTGAGCGAGCGGAGGAATGTGCCAATTTGTCCTGTGCGCAGCAGATCCGCATAGGGGGCGAAACCCTCGCCAAGCCAGTCGTCTCCCCCCATCCCTGTAAGAACAACCCGTATTCCCTTCTCGCGAACGAGGCGATAGAGGTCCATGGCCATTGTTTCATTCGGATGGTCAGGGAAATCACGTTGCTGTCGGATTTGGCGGAGGAGATCGTTGGGAGCGGCCCTATACTCGTCTACCAGGTTCGATTTGAGATCCCATAACTGCACGACGTCCTGAATATAGGAACGTTCATCGCAGGGCCTGCCCGGGAAGATCAAGGAGAAGGTCTCGAACCCCTGGCCCTGAACAGTACCCTCCCGGTGCAGGCTTTGGATCAGGCCAACGACAGAAGAGGAATCCAGGCCCCCACTTAACTCGGCTCCAATCGGACCGTTACTGCGCAGGCGAGCTCGGACGGCCTCTCCGAGCACTGAACCGAAATGCTCTGCGTAGGCGTCATCGGTAACGTAACGGATTTCGTGCAGAAGATCGATATCCCAGTACCGGAAGGTTTGCAGCCGATTCGGTTGCACCGACAGCCAATGGGCGGGCGGGAGCCGTACGATCCCTCGGTACAGTGTCTCCTCCTGACTCAGAATGTCGTCCGCCAAGAACTCGCCGATCATCCCCTCATTAGGCTCACAAGGGACGGCCGGATGGATCAACAGGGGAGCCAATTCGGAAGCGAAGAGGAACCGACGATCGTCGGCATAGTAGTAGAACGGCCGGATTCCAATATGGTCGCGGGCGCAAAAGAGGCGGCGCCGGCGCTCGTCCCAAATCGCAAAGGCGAAGTCGCCGACGAGGTGAAGCGGCGCCGTGTCACCCCAGCACTCGTACGCAGCAAGCACCAGTTCGGCATCGGTGTCGTCGCGCAGAATGTGTCCCTTGGCTTCCAGCTCCCGATGCAATTCCTCGCGGTTATCCACCCGGCCGTCGAGCGTGAGGGCCAGCCGTCCGGTCCGATCGACCAGCGGCAGTTGTTCGTGGAGCGATTCGGGCGTGGTGCAAAGTCGGGCATGGCCCAACCCGATCGGCCCGGCGATCCAGAGGCCTTGTCCATCCGGCCCCCGGTGGATCATCTGCGCGAGCATCCGATCGAGCAAGGTCCGCTCGATCGGGCGGCCGTCATAATGGAGGATGCCGACAATGCCACTCATGGCTCTCCTACGGTCGGGACAGGGCTCGTGAGCGAGGCGCGTTGATCGGCAGGAGAGCGCCATCCTGCCCCCGATGTCGCATGTGGTTCATTTCTCGCTTGTGGAATAGAGCAGGGTATAGTTCTCGAAGCCCGCTTGCCCGAGTAAGACCCGGCCGTTCTGATCCAACCAGGCATGGGCCGTGAAAAAACCGTGCTCCCGTGCCACGCCGATCCGCACGTGCCCCTCCTGCCCGCGCCGTCTGAGCATATACAGCAGCACCAGCGTTTGCCTGAGGCAAGGACCTCTGGCCGGCCCGGCAAGGGCGGCACGCTCGACCAACCAGGCCAGTCGAGGCGCGTCTGCCTCGGCGGACAACGGCCACCGGATCGCGCTGGATGGAACCCGGCGCAGGAAGTTCAGCACAGACTGGAATGGGATCACGAGGAGAGCGATCTCTAGCGACCACAGCAGCCCCCAGGCTTGCCCTAGGCAGAGCGCTTCTGCCCACGTGAGCCGACGGAGCTTACGCAGTCGTTCCATCTTGGAGTTCAAATAGCCCCTTCTCCAGCCCAAGGGCAACGAACTTGAGCAAGTCTTCGCGGCACCGTGCTTCGGCCACCTCATATTCTTGGACCATGCGGTCCAATACCGACTGCAGGTGCCGGTGTTCCTGCAACAAGTGCCAGATACGCGTGCCCACCTGGTCCAGGCCGAAATATACTCCGGTCGTCAGGTTGAGGAGCACCAATTCTCCCTGCAGATCTCGGAACACGACGCCCTCCGCAATGTTCACGCGGGAGGCAGGTGATAGCTGTGGGTCTGTGACGTTGGACATTGGGCTGAAAGGAACGGTTGAGTCGTCGTTGGCGTAGGGTATCGTCCAAGCTCTCGGAAGTCAAGAAAGGCGTGGTTCCCGAAGATAGGGCCTGCGAAAGGTTCGACCTGTCGCCTGTCGAAAGACCTGAGCAAGGTTAGCGGAGGTGCGAGGCCAGGATCTCTGCGGCTTCGGCCGCTCCGGTCGGCGCCGGCGGAGCATAGAGCGGGGCAGGCAAGGCCTGCACCGCCGCAAGCGCCGCTTCCCAACGACCTGCCTCGAAATCCTGAACGGACAGTTGTAGCGCCCGTCCATATCGGTGAAGAAACTGTACCAGGCATTCTTCTTCCGCGAAATCAGACCGTCTGACATAGAGGGTGGGCTTCCCCATGGTCACGGCCTCGACGGTCATGTTGTAGCCGGGTTTGGAGACAATCACGTCGACCGAAGCCATGAGGGTGTCGAACGAAAAAGGCATCGATCTCGATGAGCGCAGGCGAGAACACCCGGATGGCACGGACTCGCTGATGATAAACCGGTAGCCCTGAAGGGCGTCGAGCTGGCTCAGCGGGAGACGAGTATGGGCGATCCCCCCGAAGCCCACCAACACCAAACAATCGTCCGGCTGAACTCCCAGCGCGGCGTTGAGCCGAGGGCGCTCAGAAACCAGTGGTCGTATAATAGGAGCGATGACAGTCTGTTTTGGGAACGCGGAAAAAGACATGCCGGGCCTAACCCGCATCAACAGATCCGCATGGCTGTAGGCATGCCGGATCTGTTGGATCACCTTCGCCTGCTGAGTATCACCCGGCGTCATGAGCGGCTCTAGGATCTGGTCCCAGGACAAGCTGGACATCGCAATCGTCGGGAGGCCAGCCCTGGCTCCGGCTTCGACAGCCAAGTGCGAAATGTTCGACAGGAGCAGGCTTGGCGCTTGGGAGCGGATGGCGCGGGTTTCTTCTTCGACCAGGGCATCCCACCGTTCATGAAACCGCTGCGTTTTGGCCCAGGTTGCGGCACGGTCGATGTGAAGCGGGTCGTCCTGCACGCAGCCGATATCCTGTGGCTGGGGACTGATCTCCCACTCGATCGTGAGGCGTTCTTCAAAAAACCGCCGGGGCACCGTGGTACGGAGCAGGGTTTTGAGGCCCGGGATGCGGGCTCCGAGTTCGTTGAGCACCGGGACCGTTTGCGCGGCATGTCCGAACCCATGGCCTGAGATGGAGCACCAGATCAGTGGCATGCGGAGGGACTATCCAAGCTGCTGGAGGAGAGCCATCAGCTCCGGGACTAGATCGACCCCGCCGGAGGATCGGCCCGACTGGGCTGCGTCGATGCCGGCTTGCAAGATTGGCCTGGCTTCGTCCTTCCGCCCAAGTTTGACGAGGGCGCGGCCCAGGGCCAGGTGGGAAGCGACATGCGTCGGATCCAATTGAATGGCGATCTGTAGATGCTCGGCTGCTTCTGAGAGGTCGCCACCTTCTTGCAGCAACTTATTGCCCAACCCATAGCGCCCCAAAAATCCCTTTGGGTTTTTAACCACCATCTGGCGGAATGCGTCAATATCCATGATCGTATCCTGGTTTCTCTTTAATCGCGCGGCATCATAGCATTAAGTCTTGGCGGCCATCCACAGCGATTACCGTTCCAATCGGGCTTGCCGCAGGACTGCCAAACGAGCTTCATCCTCCGCCGCCTGAGCGAGCCGATATCGGCTGTTCACCACGACCACCCGCGCCAGACATCGAACGGCCGAGAGCCGATCGCCTCGCCGTTCGTAGAGTGACGCCAGGAGGCGCAGTACCGCAGCTTCGCCCGGCTCATTTCCCAGCTTGATGAAATGCTCCGAGGCGTTATTGAGGCATTTCTCGGCCTGATCGTCCCGGCCTGCGGCCAGAAAGGTCTTGCCCAGTTGACTGTAGGTCACGGCCAGTCCATCTTCGTCTCCCGCGACGCGGTGGGAATCCAGGGCTTGTTTGAAGGCGGCGATCGCTTCGTCATAACGATGGCCGGCCGCTTCCTGGAGCCCGAGGTTCGAATAGAGGATGCCGAGCGCCCGATGGTCCTGGAGCGGCACGAGCATGTCCAAGGCTTCGAGGTAGTAGGGCCGTGCCTGCTCCGGATGGCCTGCCTCGGCCTGGATATTGCCCAGATTCACCAGGGTCTGCCCGACGGCCCGTTGGTCCGGTTCGGCTCGTTGGATGGCTAGGACTTCCCGGTAATATCGGTCCGCCTCATCGAGCGCTCCCAGCATGGCGCAGACGTTTCCGAGGTTGCCGAGGGTCTCGGTGAGCGACATTGCGGGGCCGCAGACTCGGTCTTCCGCAAGCGCCAGCTCAAACCAGTACCGAGCTTGCGCGAGATCGCCGCGATGCAGGAAGATCTTGCCTTTTTCCTTGTGAGCCTCCGACATGATGGCTAGGATAAGATGGAGCGCAAGCGAAATCCAGCGTCATGTTCGACGGTTGACCAGCCGACAGGCGCGCAGTCCGTAGCGCGATGATCGGTCGCAGTGCGGTCGTGTGTCGGCCCGGGAGTGCATCATGGCCCGCGTCTGGCTCGGAAAAACCCAGGTCATTCATAAGCTGGCCTTCGGCCTGGCGGTGGGGCTCACGTTGACCGTCATGGCGCTGGCATGGATAGGGCCGGCTCCTCTCGTTCGGTTGGAAAACCTTTCCTTGGACCTTCGCTTCAAGCTTCGGGGGGAACGGCCTCCGGGAAACGACATCCTCATCGTCGTTGTGGATGAGAAGAGCCTGAAGGAGATTGGACGCTGGCCTTGGTCCCGGGACAAGCAGGCCGAGTTGGTCCGCAGCCTCGCCGGAGACGGCGCTAAGGTGATCGGGCTTGATATCATCTACTCGGAGGCCGAAGTCACCGAGTACCTCCGCGGCCTCCAAGAGCTGATGGATGCCGCCCACTCCGCCCCGCCGGCGTTTGCCGGCTTGCTGCGCAAGAAGCTGGCGGAAGCCGATACGGACCGCCGTTTCGTCCAGAGTCTCCGCGAGGCGGGCAATGTCGTCCTGGCGTTGCCGCTCCTCGTCACCCATACACAGTCGGGGGCGGCAACTTCTCCCGAGGAAACGCCGCCGGACTACATCAAGAAAAGCCTGTTCATGCTGGTCGGACACGCCAGAAGCGGGCAAGCGCTGGAGCCGCAGCGTGCCGTGGCGACCACGCCTCCCTTGAGGGTATTCGCGGAGGAAGCGGTGAGCCTCGGCCATGTCTACAGTCTGCCCGATGTGGACGGGGTCACCCGCTATGAATATCTGGCCCTGACCTACGGCTCGGAAGAGGACTATTATCCCTCGTTCGCGCTGGAAGTGGCCAGGCAGTATCTGGGCGTACCGCGCGACCGGATGTCCCTGACGCTCGGCGAGGGGGTTCGCCTGGGAGACCGCCTGGTGCCGACGGACCAGAAGTCCCGCATGCTGATCAACCATGTGGGGCGGGAGGGACGGTTCTCGTACGTGTCCGCGTCCGACGTGCTCCATCGGCGAGTTCCACCCGGGACGTTCACGGGGAAAGCCGTCCTGGTCGGGACGGCGGCGCTCGGCACCTATGACCAGAAGACCTCGCCGTTCTCCGCCAACTTTCCCGGTGTGGAAAAGAACGCCACGGTCGCCGAGAACATCATCCACGGAGAATTCCTGGAGAAGAGCCTCTGGGCCGGTCCGCTGGACATGGGCCTGATTCTCTGCTTCGGGTCCGCGTTGGGTTACGCTCTGCCGCGACTCCGGGCTCTCCAAGGATTCCTGGTGGCCCTGTCCGTGCTGGTGGGGTACGGCGTGGCCGCTCAGTATCTCTTCGTCGCCCATGGGTTTTGGATCGACGTCGTCCACCCGATGCTCACCATCCTCGTGGTGTTTACCGCGGTCATGGTGCTCCGCTTCATGACGGAAGAGAGGCAGGCCCAGGAAATCCGGACGATGTTCTCGAGCTATGTGAGCCCCAGGATCGTGGAGGAGCTGATCAAAGATCCGGCCAAGGCCACCCTGGGCGGACAACGGAAGGAACTGACGATGTTGTTCTCGGATCTGGCCGGGTTCACCACCTTCAGCGAAAAACATTCGGCGGAAGAGGTCGTGGCCCAGTTGAACGAATACCTCGGCGCCATGACGGAGATTATTTTTCGGTGGAACGGCACGCTCGACAAGTTCGTCGGCGACGCCATTGTGGTCTTCTGGGGAGCCCCGCTCGAACAGCCCAACCATGTAGAGTTGGCCATCAAGTGCGCGCTGCACATGCGAAAGCGGCTGGGGGAGCTTCAGGAAAAATGGAAGGCGGAAGGGAATGAGTCCTTCGAGAACGGCATCGGGATCAACACCGGCCATGTGGTGGTGGGCAACATCGGAGCCGCGGGGAAAAAGATGGACTATACGATGATCGGCGATCACGTCAATCTGGCGGCGCGAGCCGAGGGGCTCACTAGAAAGTTCGGCTCTCCGATCGTTATTACGGAGTACACAGCTGAGCGCCTCAAGCAGTTG
Source organism: Nitrospira sp. (assembly GCA_016873495.1). Classification (GTDB taxonomy): domain Bacteria; phylum Nitrospirota; class Nitrospiria; order Nitrospirales; family Nitrospiraceae; genus SYGV01. The sequence continues at coordinate 32,617 of VGXC01000031.1, forward strand.
ATGAGCGCCGAAGAAACCGAGGACAACTTCGGACGGATCAGGCACATCGACCTGCGCAAGTTGGGATCGGTCAGGGTGAAGGGTAAAGACCAGCCGGTCGTCGTCTATGGGTTGGGTTCCTTGGGGCGGAGTCAGAAGTCCGTGGTCGCCGAAGACGCATCGGACGAGACGCTGGACATGACGGACAAGTGATATAGGCATTGTATCCGGATTCATTTATATCCGTGCTCGATCGATCATATTTTTATTGTATGGAGCTACATGATGCCTGTTTCCCGTGCCGCCGATAGCTGCGCTGGGGTTCTGCCTCTCGGACTATTTCTGCTGGCTCTGTGGTGCCCCGTTGCCGCCAACGCCCAATCCGATAGGGGCAGCGCGCCGACGACGGCGGTTCCCTCGGATCCAGACGAGGATGTCGAAACGTATGAGCTCAAATTTTCGAGAGGCCTGGTCGAATTCGGACAAGGACACTACGAGGCGGCTGAAATTTATTTCGAACTGGCCCTCGACGGCAAACCCGGCGACCCGGAGGCCAGCTACTACTTGGGCCAATCCCTCCTTCGGCAGGGCAAGCTTGATGACGCGGAAGATGTGTTCTGCGACATGGTGGATGCGGATCCGGAATCGGGCAAGGCCTGGCTCGGCATCGGCATGATCCAATACAGCCGCAAGGAATATCGCGAGGCCCTGACGAGCCTCGGCGCCGCCGAGAAGATCATGCCCAGCGACGCCTTGGTCTACTACTTCCAGGGCTTGGCGTACCACGAGTTGCAGGAGTTCGATAGTTCCCCGGGCCGGTTCCTGCGGGCGATGACGCTCAGCCCGGATTTGGCGCCGACGGCCCAGTATTACAGCGGCGTGGCCTATTTCAAACGCGGCGTAATGGATGAGGCTAAAACGGCCTTTGAGTCGGCGATTGCGGCGCAAGGGGACTCGGAGCAGATTCGGGTGGCGCGGGAACTGCTGGCCCAAACCGTCACTCGGCTGCCGGAAGGCCCCAGGAAATGGAGTCTGAGCGCCAACTTTTCCGGCGAGTACGACACCAACGTGGTCGTACTGCCAAGCGGGACACAGCCGCCCGGAGGCAGCACCGGCATCTACCGCACCCGGCAAATGGAACTTATTCATAGCGATAACTCCGATTGGGTGCTGATGGAAGCGGAGGAGGACTGTGAAGTCCTCAGTAGTTAATGAGTCAGCAATCCTTTGCGGCTTTACTGCCGAGCGAGGACACGAAGGATCTGAAGCGGTTTTCAGAGGAAGTGCAGCCGTGCTTGAACAACACCATACAGGGTCGCATTACCACGACGGACGCGACGGCGACCACATTACTGTCCGTCAAGCTCATGGCGAATACGACCTATTTGCTCGAAGCGCGGGTGGTGGCGCGGCGGACGGGGGGCAGCAGCGGCACGGCGGACGACGGGGCAGGATATGTCATCCGGGCGGCGTATCAGACGGCAACAGGCACGGTGACGCTCATCGGGGCGGTGTCGCAGATTTTCGTCGCCGAGAGCCAGGCCGGCTGGGATTGCACGTTCGACGTGAGCGGCCTATTAGTGCGACTGCGCGTGACGGGCGCGGCAAATAAT
>VGXC01000032.1 GCA_016873495.1 Nitrospira sp.
CACCGCGAGCTTCTGCTCAGCTGGCCACCGACGCTTCCGACCCCGTCCGTTCTGGATAGGTTTCACCGCTGTGTCCATTATCCCTCCTGACCGCTGAGACCTGTCCAAATTTTAGTGGGGCACAGCACGATTTGGGCTTTTTCATCTAGCCCTCCTTTTGGAGGTAATGGTGCGATGGAAGAGATTACTGTTTGGAATACCGCACGTCAATACTGCTAGAGACGATAAGATGCGGCTAGCACCGATTAGTAGAAGCAGCAAGGTCTATTGTATGTGATCAAGCTGACTCAGCAGTCATTGGTGGATCAGTCGCTGCATAAATTGTTGGGCGGCGGTTAGTCAATAGCTTGACGGCCAAATGTAACATCCAAGCGGCTGACAACGTGGAGCGGAGCGGTTGAAAGGGGATGGGTTTGGAAAGCGACTCATCCCCTTTCCATTGTTATTCCGGCTACTGCCGTGTTGCCGAGCGGGTGGCGGGGACCGGGGCTGGCGGTTACTTGCGGCGGCGGAGTCGAGCCTTCACTGATTGAATACGGAAAACCGGGCTACGGGGTCAGTGACCTTCCCCCCTTTGCCAAAACCGAATCCGGCAGGTCGAAGATGTCGTTTATTCAGCAAGAAATTTTCTTCATGGAGGAGCCAATTCCGCCTCGATCTGTGGACAAAACGGCGACGGTTAAGTCCGCAGCCGTCGCAGCCGATGAGAGTATGACAAGGTTAAGACGACGACGGAAAATGGACGCGAAGTTTACCCCCGGCCAGTGTTCACCCTCAGCATTTAAGGAGAACTCATGTCGCCAAATATGACGATCGAAGAGCCGACCGAGAAGCTGTTGAACGGAATCATCTTGCCGCCGATGCCCATGACGCTGACGGGCGTCAACAGCGAGCGAGCCAAGCCGGAGCCGAGCCTGGCCGAGATCGCCCGTCTGATCGAACGGGACATCAGCGTCGCGGCGGCCGTGATCAAGGCCATCAACTCGCCCCTCTTCGGCCTCCGGCGAAAGCTGGAGTCCATCTCGCAGGCGGTGTTCCTGCTGGGGCTCGATAATGTGATAAATCTCGTGACGGCGATGTCGCTTCGGTCCGCGATGCAGGCGAAAAAGTTCCCCGCCCTGGATCGGTTTTTTGACACGGCCCAAAATGTCGCCATCATGATGTCGTCGCTCGCCGGAGATCTCGGCGTGATGCCCTCCGGACAGGCCTATCTGCTGGGCTTGTTCCATGATTGTGGCATACCGCTTCTGATCCAGAAGTATCCGGAATATCAGGAGATCGTGCGAACGGCCAAGACGACCGTCAATCGGTCGGTCACGGCCGTGGAAGATGAGCGCATCGGCACGGACCATGCGCTCGTGGGGTATTTTGTCGGCCGGAGTTGGAAGCTGCCCAATGCCATCTGCCTCAGCATCCGGTATCATCATTGCGCGTACGATCTGCTTACGGCGAGCCAGCGGACGACGCAGCGGGACGAAGACATCGACGCCCTGACGAACGCAGTGGCGCTCCTGACGATGGCGGACTTCATCAGTTATCGACTCGGAAACCGGGATGAATACCACGATTGGGATCTTGCCGGGCCGTTGGTCCTCGCCCACTTTAAGTTGACGCCTCAGGCGTTCGAACTCCTGGAGAAGGAGACCTGCGAGAAACTCGCCGAGGTGTGACCGCAGCAGGCAGGCGGCGTCACCGCCGCTCCAGCGTGGTTCGTTCCGCTGCCTGCCTGCGCATTGCCCGAATAGCTCCCCCGCGCGCTTCTTCCGCCTCGTCGGAGCAACCTCAGCGTTCGCCGACTCCGAGTTTCCATACCGGCGCCTCGGCCGTCCAGGGAGCGATCAACCCGATCAGCATCGTTCGGGCAGGACCGGTCGGCTGCTTTCGGGCGAGCAGCGGCGGACGGACGGGACGATCGGCCTCCTTCCGGCAAAAAGGCGCGCGGTGTCCGTGGCAATGTCTCCCGGCCGGTGTTAGGATGAGAGCGTTTCGACGGCGAACGAGGAGGTACCGATGAACGGTCGAATAGTCGTCCTGCGGGCGTTCCTTCTGGGGGGCCTGCTCCTGACACTGGCCGGGTGCGGCTACAATGAGATCCAGGGCCTCGACGAAGAGACCAATGCGGCCTGGAGCGAAGTGCTCAATCAATACCAGCGCCGGGCCGATTTGATTCCCAACCTGGTCGCCACGGTAAAGGGCTATGCCGCGCACGAGAAAGACACGCTCGAAGGAGTGACGCAGGCTCGCTCGCAAGTAGCCGGCCTCAAGGCGACGCCTGAGCTGCTGAAAGACCCGGAGGCCTTCAAACAATTCCAGGAGGCGCAGCAAGGCCTGTCCTCGGCTCTGGCCCGACTCCTCCTCGTGGTCGAGCGGTATCCGGACCTGAAGGCAAACGAAAACTTCCGCGATCTGCAGAGTCAGTTGGAAGGCACGGAGAACCGGATCGCCGTGGCCCGCAAACGCTACATCGATAAAGTGGCCGCCTACAACAAGGCCGTTCGGTATTTCCCGACCAACCTCACGGCAAAGTTCTTGTTGCATCTCGACGTCAAACCCAACTTCGCCGTGGCCGACGAAAAGGCCGTCAGCACCCCGCCGGACGTGAAGTTTTAACGCCCAGGACCAACCATGTCCGTGGTTGGCGTGACAGGGCCGCATCGCGGGCCAACCGGCACGGGGCTGGCCTTCCTCCTCGCGTGCGCCTTCCTCCTCGGCGGAAGCGCGGCCCAGGCCCTCGACGTGCCTCCGCTGACCGGCCGCATCGTGGATCTGGCGCACTTGCTGCCGCCGGATGGTGCTGCTTCGCTCACCGCCCAGCTCCAAGCCCATGAGACCCGCACCGGCAATCAAGTCGTCCTCCTGACCCTGCCGTCCTTGCAGGGCGAGCCGCTGGAGGACTATGCCCATCGGGTGGCCACGGGCTGGCAGTTGGGACAGAAGGGCGCGGACAATGGCGTGCTGGTGCTGGTGGCGCCCAACGATCGCAAGGTGCGCATCGAGGTAGGGTACGGGCTGGAAGGAACGCTGACGGATGCGCGGACATCGCAGATCATCCGACGCGAGATGGTCCCGCGCTTTAAAGCGGGCGACTATGCGGGCGGCATCACCGCAGGGATCGGCGCTGTCCTCGGCACGATCGAGGGCACCGCTCCCGCCGTGCCGGAGCCGGTCGACATTCGGACCGGCGGCGAGCCGACGGCGTTCCAATATTGGATGATCGGCACCTTCGTGGGCCTGTTGGCCGGCATTGTGCTAAGCCAGGGGCTCCGGCACGCCCGCGCGCTGTTCGGCAGCGCGATCGCCTTTCTCGTCGCCCAGTCGGCCGGCCTGCTGGTCGGGGTGGCGGCGGGAGGCGTCACGCTGCTCTTGCTGGGGCTCCTGCTCAGCGCGAACCGGGGCGGAGGCGGCGGCGGGGGACTCGACAGGGCGTGGGGGCCGGGCGGAGAATGGGGCGGTTCGTTGGGGAGCGACGGCGGGTTCAGCGGGGGCGGCGGAGATTTTGGCGGAGGCGGAGCCTCCGGGAGTTGGTGAGATGACGCGCGTTTCAGACCAAGATCTGCGAAGGATCCGGGCGGCCGTGCAAGCGGCGGAGCGCAAGACGCGGGGCGAGATCGTGCCGATGGTCGTTCCGGCTTCGGCGCGCTACCGCGAGGCCGCCTTTCGCACGGGATTGATGCTGGGCTTGCTCACCCTGGCGGGGCTCGTGACGGCGGAGACGTACTGGCTGCCTTGGGGCTGGCATGCAGGCAATGCGGGATGGCTGCTGCTCGCGGTCCTGCTCGCGTACGGCATCGGGCAATGGCTTGGCGCTTGTCCGAGCGTCGTTCGTCTGGTCACCTCCCGCGAGCGGATGGCCTTCAAAGTCCGCCGCCGGGCGGAACTCGCCTTCTACGAACATGGTCTCCACAAGACGCAGGAGGGCACCGGCATCCTCATTATGGTCTCCCTGTTGGAGCGGCGCGTCCAGGTGCTGGCCGATCGGGCCATCAACGAACGAGTGCCGCCCGGCACCTGGGATGCGCTGACGCAGGAGCTGATCCAGGGGATCAAAGACGGCCGGCCGACCGAGGCCCTGTGTCAGGCCATTGCCCGCTGCGGCGACTTGCTGGCCGACTACTTTCCCGCGCGCCCCGGCGACAATCCCGACGAGCTCGGCGACGAGCTCGTCCAGGAGCCCTAGTCGCGCGCCACCTTCGGCCGTCACTGGTGGGGCTGAGTCTTGTCCTGGATGGTCTTCAGATAGTCCTGCGACGCCTGCCAGCGCCGGTGCAATTTCTTTTCGAATGCGTCGAGCTTCTGCTGTTGCTCTGGCTGAAGCCCCGGCTTGACGGCCGCGAGGGTCCGGTTCCAGATAGCCTCGACCTGGGGTTGCTGCTGCGCCCGCAGCGCCAGCAAGTCGTCCTGCGCCTGGCCCACGATCGGCCCCAGGCTGGCTTGCTGGTCGGCGGTCAGGTCCAGGCGGCGCGTCAGCCGCTCCATCATCCATGGCTTCTTGGCCGTGGGTCCTGCTTCCCACCGACGCTCGAGCTGGGACTGCAGGTAGCCGTGGGTGACGACTCCACCGATCAACGTGCCGGACAGGAAGAGCAGGGTCAGGCCTCCCCAGACCTTCCACGGATTCATGCGATTCATGGCGTCTCCTTTTTCTCCCATCGGCTCACAGATCGGACAGCACGGCCACAAGCGTCTCGGCCGGGTCGTCGAACAACAGCGAGGCGACGAGGTCCGCGCTTTCCGGCTGGGCGAGCAGATAGCCGACCAGCAGGCAGGCGACGAGGCTCGCGGCCATGGCGGTCCGCCACACGAGACGATCCAGGGGGAACGAGCCGGCCGCCGGCCGATCGGAGGGCCGGCTCCGGGAGACGGCCCGCATGACCCCGGCGCGCCAGCCGGGCCCCGCGTCCGGTTCCGGCTGGGAGCGGTGGGCCGCCTGCAGGTGTTCGAACAGTTTCCGGATCTTCTCTTTGCGCACAGGGTTCGCAGGCTTCATGGGCTTCCTCGCTCCTTCACCAGCCCGAGCAATAGGGTGCGCAGGCGCAGGCGCGCGCGATGCGCGCGCACTTTCACGTTGACCTGGCTCCAGTTCAACAGGGCCGCGGCCTCTCGGATGGACAATCCCTCGAGGTACACCAGCGTGAGCACCGTCCGGTTTTCGGGGGACAACTGGTCCAGCGCCCAGTGCAGCACCGTCTGCGCCTCCTGCGCGGCGGCCTGTTGATGGAACGACCGGTCGGCTTGCACCGTCAGCACGTGCTCCACCCACGTCTGGCCCTCTTCGGAGAGGGCACTCATCGGCGTTTCGCGCGACCGGTAGGCCTCGCGCCAGAATCCGTAACAGGTCCGCACGGCGAGCGACGCCAGCCAATGGTGAAACGGCGCTTGCTCCGAATATGTCGCCAGGGAGGTGAAGGCGCGCACGAACACATCCTGCGCGACCTCGTCGACCTGCGCGCGCGGCACGTGCCGGCCCACGATCTTGAACACCTGGGCTTGATGGCGCGTGACCAGGGTCTCGAAGGCGTCGGTCTTGCCTTCGACCACGAGCCGCACGATCTCGGCATCCGTGAGCGCCTGTTCCGCCTGTGCCATGGAACCAGCTACGTCCTCTCGCCTGCTCGGCCGCTCGGAGGGGAAAACCGGTAAACCGGCTGCCCCGGCTTCCGCCCAGGAAGAAATGGAGGCGGGGGTGCGGCCAGCATAGCCGAAGCCCCGCCTCGCCGCCACCGCCAGGCTATCCTTCCTGATGGTGACGCATTCGCTGCTCGCGCTCGGCCCTCACCCTGTCGCGCTGTTCCTGCGTCAACAGGGACCAGACTTCCCGCTTGGTCTTGATGGCCGCCACGCGAAGCCCCGCCTCGAGCGTCTCGCTCTCCTTGACCTTGGCCTCGATCGCCGCCATGTCGGCCTTCTCGTCGTGCACGAGAGAGCGGAGTTCCCGTTCGGCCACCTGCATGCCGGCCTCGGTCCTGATCCTGGCCCGGTCATAGTCCAGGCTCATGGCCTTCAGCTTGGAGACCTGCTCCTCCGTCAGCCCATACTGCTTCTGGTGCCTGAGGAGGTGGTGGAGAAAGTGGCCGGCCCGGTCATGGGTGCCCGCCATCCCGTGGTCTCCATGCATCCCCCCGCCATGGCCGTATCCAACCTTGTGGTGCCCCGGCTCCGACCGGCCCGCCGGCTCATCCGCCCGGGCGATTCCGGAGCACGTCAGGGCCAAGACCATGGCGCAGAGCACCGGTTTCATCGTACGCATCATCGTTGCCTCCTCCCGCCATCGCGATGCCGATGGGGCGTCTCGTGTTTGTGAGTGGAACGGCTGGCCTTGCCGCGCAGCCCTCTTGTAGCGCTAAGTGGTCCTCGGGGCGGGAAAGGTTACATGGGCCGGAGCTCCACAAGTGGAGACACCGGGGCGCGCCTGTGTCGGGCGTGCCACCCAGTGGATTCGCTCAGCCGGTTCGGTTAGAATCCGCCGCAATGCCCGACCCGGACGGCCCCCCAGTCGCAGCGGTTCCAGCCCAGGACGACAACCATATGGTGGTCCGAGCCGCCGGCTTGATCGGCGTCGCCACCCTCTCCAGCCGCATCCTCGGCTTTATCCGCGACATGGTCCTGGCCCGTCTGTTCGGCGCGACGCCGGCCGCCGACGCGTTTTTCGTCGCCTACCGGATTCCGAACCTGCTGCGCGAACTTTTTGCCGAAGGCTCCATGTCCTCCGCCTTCATCCCGGTCTTTACCGAATACCACACCACACGGGAGCAGCGCGACGCCTGGGAGCTGGCCAGCGCGGTCTTCACGACGCTGCTGACGATCCTGACCGGGATCACGCTGCTCGGCATCCTGGCCTCGCCCGCGATCGTGTGGCTGCTGGCGCCGGGGTTCCACCAGGACCCGTCCCGCCTGGCCATGACGACGCTGCTTACGCAGATCATGTTTCCTTACCTCCTGTTCATCAGCCTGGCGGCCCTGGCTATGGGGGTGCTGAACTCGCTGCGCGCCTTCGCGGCGCCGGCCTTTTCCCCGGTGCTGTTCAACGTCTGCACGATCGCCGCCGCCTTGGTCCTCTCCCCGCTGCTGAGCGAGCCGATTTTAGGCGTGGCCCTCGGGGTGGTGGTCGGGGGCGCCGCGCAGTTCGTGATGCAGCTTCCGGGTCTCAAGCGGCGCGGATTTCTGTTCGGCTGGCGGTTCGAGCCGGGCCATCCCGGCGTCAAACGGATCGGCGCCTTGCTGGTGCCGTCGCTCCTGGGCATGTCGGTGACGCAAATCAACATCACAGTCAGCACGGTCCTGGCCTCGTTCTTCGCCGGCGCGCCGACCTATTTGTTTTACGGCATGCGGTTGATTCAGTTTCCGCTGGGCATCTTTGGCGTGGCCCTGGCCACGGCCATCCTGCCGACGCTCTCCCAGCAGGCGGCCCGGGGCTCGTTCGCCGAATTGCGCGACACGCTGGGTTTCGGCCTGCGCATGATCCTGTTCATCATTCTGCCGGCGATGGTGGGGCTGATCCTATTGCGGCGGCCGATCGTCCACCTGTTTTTCGAGCACGGGACCTTCACCGCGGCGGACACGGCCGCAACGGCGACGGCGCTCTTGTGTTATGCCGTGGGCCTGTGGGCCTTCGCCGGGGTGCGGATCGTCGTGACGGCCTTCTACTCGATGCAGGATACGAAAACACCGGCCCTGGCGGCCGTGGCGGGAGTCGTCGGGAACCTGGTCCTGTCGCTGCTGCTGATGGGGCCGCTGCAGCATGCGGGGCTGGCCCTGGCCACGGCCCTGGCCTCCATGCTGAACGGGGCCATCTTGGTGGCGGTCTTGAATCGGCGGCTGGGCGGAATCGACTGGGCCTCCGTGGGCCGGTCGGCCGGACGCAGTCTGATCGCGCTGGCGCCGGTGGTGCTGGCCTCCGCCTGGGTGGCAGGCGCGGCGGTCTGGACCCATCCGGGCGATTGGATCGCCAAGACGGTGATGCTGCTGGTGGGCGTCGGGTTGAGCGTGACCGGCTACTTCGGCGTCCATGCGCTGATGCGCTCGCCGGAGCTGGACGTCGTCTGGGGGATTATGAAGCGAAAGCTCGGGGGAGGATCGCATGGCCGCTAAAAATCCGCGCTCCGCCGCCTCACGTTCCACGCCTCACGCGTCACGCATTTTTCGGACGAGCTGGGGCTGGATGGGCGTCGCCGTGTCTCCGCATGGCGTGGCGAGAATCGTCCTGCCGCAGATGTCGCGCGCGAGGGCCGAGCGGGAGCTGATACCGGAAGGCGTGAGAGGTCAGGCGTCAAGCGAAAGGAATATCAGGGATATCCTCGACGTGGCGCGCACTCAAATCCTGGAATTTCTGTCAGGCAGGCGGCGCGAACTGGACTGCCCGCTCGATCTGTCACAAGGCACGCCGTTTCAACGGAAAGTCTGGCGGGCGGCGCTGGCCATTCCCTACGGGCGGGTCCGGTCCTACAAGTGGATCGCGGTCCGGGTCGGAGGCACCCGTTATGCGCGGGCGGTAGGCCTGGCGTTGGGCGCGAATCCCGTGCCGATCCTGGTGCCCTGCCATCGCGTCGTGGCGCAAGACGGGTCGCTGGGCGGATTCTCCTGCGGCCTGCCCGCCAAGCGCCGACTCCTGACGCTGGAAGGCACGCTCTCACAACTCAAGAGCTGATGGCCGATAGCCGATGGCAGGAGAAGGGAAGAGTTGTTGGATTATAGCCGGAGGAGTTGGCGATGGCGTTCTTAATTGCCGGCCATAAGCAATATGCCATCAGCCAAATGCTCTTAATCCCATGAAAGCCGTCATCCAGCGCGTGTCGCGCGCGACGGTGCGGGTGGAGGGAACGACGGTCGGGGAGATCGGCGTCGGGTTGCTTGTGCTCCTCGGTGTGGCCCAGGGCGACAGTGAGGACGATGTCCGGTACATGGTCGAGAAACTCTCCACGCTCCGCATCTTCAGCGACCAGGCGGGCAAGATGAACCTGGCGGTGAGCGAGGCCGGCGGTCAGCTGCTGGTCGTCTCGCAGTTCACGTTGCTGGGCGACACGGCCAAGGGCCGCCGTCCCGGTTTCGATCAGGCCGCCCCGCCGGAGACGGCCCGATCCCTCTACGAGCACGTGGTCAACGGGCTCAAGCTCCTGGGGCTCCACGTCGCGACCGGCCGTTTCGGCGCCCATATGGAAGTCGAGCTCGTCAATGACGGGCCGGTGACCTTGATCGTGGACAGCGGCAAGGGCCGCTCGCCCGAATCGGGCTAGCCCTCATGAACAATGCGGGCTAAAGTCTTCGCTCGGTCTGCCGATACAGGAGACAGGCAGGGCAGTCGGGCTTGGAACCGATCGAATCGCTTGCGGACGACAAAGGAGCTTGGTATAGAAGGGACAGTCGGGAGGTGGCCATGGCGACGTGCATACCTGAGCATCACCCGTTGCGCCGGCTCTTCGGCGCCTTGACCGAGAAGAGCTTTACCGAGCACCTCGGCTGGCCCGACCTGAACGTCACGGACTACGTCTCCAACCTCCTCGTCGAATTTACCCACATGGACTGCCTGTACAAGGTCCGCAATCAGCAGGGGGAGCAAGTCGAGGCGGTGGTGGAGCTTCTGTATGAATCCGAAGTGCTGCAAGGGGCCCAGTCCCTCGAGCAGGAACGAGATGTCCACCGCCATATCGGCGATTTCACCCTCTTCATGGCCGGGATTTTTCCTGAGTACCTGCGCCGACTGAAGACCGCCGGGCTGATCTATCACAAAGACTTCCTCGTGGACTATGTGAAGACCGGGAAGCGCTCCTATGGCATCGTGGCGCAGCTGGAGGACCGACCCGATGCGGACGGCCCCCCCTTGTACCGGAAGCTCTCAGAGAACTTCGAGCTCTGCGTGACCGGTCTGGGCTTCGTCCGCAGCGACCTCGACCGGATGCAGGACCCCGCCTACCGCACGGCGAAAAACATCCTGTTGAATTGAAACCACATCGAGCCCCCCGATCCCCTCTCATCCTGATTCACGGCGGCGCCGGGACCCGTCCGATGACGGGCCTGCAACGGGCCTGCCTCATCGACGCGTTGCGCGCCGGCTACGGGCGGCTCCGCGAGGGCGCCCCGGCGCTCGACGCAGTGGAGGCGGCGATCCGCCTGCTGGAAGCCTCAGGGCTCTTCAATGCCGGGATCGGCGCCCGCTTACAGCTGGACGGGACCCGCCGCATGGATGCCTCGCTTATGGAAGGGGCCGGTCTCAGGGCGGGAGCCGTCGCCGGAATCGAGCAGATACGCCACCCCATCACCGCCGCCCGGCTGGTGATGGAGCAGACGGAGCATGTCCTTTTGGCCGGCCCCCCCGCCACCAGACTGGCCTTACACTTCAAGCTGGCGCGACAGGCCCGTCCCTCTCCCGAACAACGCAGGGCACTGCAGACGGACATTCGAATGATCGGGAAACAGACGTCCCCAGCCGGCACGTTGCGTCTGTTCAACGTCCTAGCTCGACGTCGGAAGGCCGGGTTGGAAACGGTGGGAGCGGTGGCGCTCGATCGGGCCGGGACAGTCGCAGCCGGCGCGTCCACCGGCGGTATCACACTCATGTTGCCCGGGCGCGTGGGCGACACGCCCTTGATCGGTTGCGGCTGTTATGCGGACAACGGAGCGGGGGCCGTCTCCATGACCGGCGTCGGCGAGGGCATCATCCGCCTGGCCATGGCCAAGACGATCGTCGACCGGATGGCCTCCGGCGCCACGCCGGTTGCGTCGGTCCGCTGGGTGTTGAGGCTGCTCGGTTCCCGCATTCGGGGGCAGGCCGGGGCGTTGGTTCTTGCCCCCAACGGAAAATTCGCGATTCGGCACAACACGCCCCACATGATCGCCGGCTCTTGGGATGGGCGTGGAGAGCCGGTGGTTCAAGACCGCTTCGGACTAGGTTCAGGCTAAGGTTGAGGTTGAGAGGTGCACTCCGGTATTCTAAACCTGAACCGCAACCTTGACCTGGGCGGCGAATGAAATGAGCCGAGCTATCTTCCATCTCGCCTTTCCGGTCACGGACCTCGCCGCCGCGAAGACATTCTACGTGGACGGGCTCGGTTGCACGCTCGGCCGCGAAACGGACTCCGCGGTCATCCTGGGTTTGGCCGGCAACCAGATCGTGGCGCATCTCACGAAAGAGCCCTCGACCCAGAAGGGCATATACCCGTGCCATTTCGGATTGGTGTTCACGAACGAGAAGGACTGGCAGGCGCTGGCGGACCGGGCCAAAGCGAAGGGTCTGACATTTTATCAGGAGCCGCGCAGACGCTACGAAGGCAAGCTGACGGAGCATCGGACGTTCTTCCTGGAAGATCCCTCCCGCAACCGGCTCGAATTCAAGTGGTACCGATACGAGTCCGCCATCTTCGGCGAGCAGGATTCCACAGAGGTCGGCGACCTCACGGAACCCCGCTAGCGATGGCCCTGCTTCCTCAATTCATCCATCTCAGAATGTGTGCCCGGCGATAGGCGAGGTAGGGGGTCACCTTCAACGGGTCGTGGCGGCGCGGCGAGGGCAGGATCGCCGCCAGCAAGGCCGCCTCCTCCGCCGTCAGTTTGGCCGCCGGCTTGCCGAAGTGGTGCTGCGCCGCCGCCTCCGCGCCATAGACGCCCTGTCCCCATTCGGCGACGTTCAAATAGATTTCCAAGATCCGCTTCTTGGTCAGATGGTGTTCCAATGAGCGCGCGATCAGCGCCTCGCGGACTTTGCGCAAGAGGTTTTTTTCGGAGGAGAGGTAGAGGTTCTTGGCCAGTTGTTGGGTGATGGTGCTTCCGCCGCGAGCGAGTGTGCCTGATTTGATGTTGCGGACAGTCGCGTCCTGGATGGCACCCCAGTCGAATCCTTCGTGCTGGAAGAACGAGGCATCTTCGGACACGATGACCGCCTTCTGCAAATGGGGCGAGATGCGGGACAGGGGCATCCAGGTCCAGCGGGGCGCGACGGGCCGGTCCTGCCGCCGCGCCTCGGCGATGCGGGCCTCGATCAGGGCGGTCGTGGTTGGATTGACCTTGCTCAGAGCGGGAATGTCGGGAAAGGTGAGCCACCACCAGCCGGCGGTCCCGCCCAGCGCCAGCGCCGCGAGCAGCAGCGATCGAAGCAGAAATCGCGAGAGCCAGCGGCGCAGATTTGACTTACGCATGGGCGGATGATACAGCAAACGCTGTGCAACAGGATGTTGAAAAAGGCCTCCAGCTTTGTTCTCGGTCGCTTATCCCCCTCAACGTATGGCAGAACTGGAGGCAAAGTACCTCTCCGCTCGCATGTGATCGAAGCGAGCGGTTCAAGCGAAGCTTGGTATGTACCTCCTCGGGGGCCTCACTCCCTGCGGCCGCGCTGGCCGACCTTTTTGAACATCCTAAGCGGTTTTCAAAAGCTCTTTCGGAGGGCCCGGCGTGAAAATATTATCCGCGGAATTCCTGCGAAGCTGCGTCGGGCCCGATGATTATCCCAAGGATCGAACGCCCGAGATTGCCTTCGTCGGACGGTCGAACGTGGGCAAGTCGTCCCTGATCAACTCCCTGCTCAACCGCAAAAAGCTGGTGAAGGTGAGCCGGACGCCGGGGAAAACCCGCGCCGTGAACTTCTTCCGCGTGGCCACGGCCGACCCCCGGCTGAAGAGTTTTTACCTGGTGGACCTGCCGGGCTACGGGTACGCGAAAGCCTCCAAATCGGTGATCGCGGAGTGGGGGCCGATGATCGAACACTACCTCACGGCCCGGCCGGAACTCCGCGCCGTGTTTTTGCTCCTGGATGCGCGGGGCACCGAGGACCACGACGTTTCTACCTACGCCTGGCTCTGCGACCACGTGCAACGGCCGGTGCTGGTGCTGACGAAGAGCGACAAGCTGTCGCGCAGCGAGCGGGGCGCCAGCCTGGCGGCCGTCCGCGAAGCCTTCCGGTTGTCGGAGGCGGATCGGTGCGTGCCCTATTCCTCGGTCACGCACGAAGGGCGGGACGAACTCTGGCAGGCGATCCGGGGCGCCATAGCTAGGAGTGAGGAGTAAAGGAAAAGAGGCTCTTATGACAATTCGACCGCCAAGAATTCGGCTTATAACGTTCTCGGTCCTTTTTGTCGCAACCCTCTCAAGTTGCGCTGGCACGCCCACTATTAGCAATACAGTGCAAGTTAAACATATTGGAAATGAGGTGAAGAACCCAACTGCCACCAATTCTAAACTGGTGGGAGGTGGAGGAAAGGACTGGGCGCGGACGGTGATCTGTAAGAAAGACGGGTCCTGCGCCATATTCGGATATGGGATCAAGAGTTGGGGCGAGAGTACCGATTATTTTGCGGCCATGGAATCTCCTGCACAACAATTGCTGTGGGCTCGATCATATGGAGGCACTAATAAGGACGTCCTGTCTACCGCTACCACATCGCCCAATGGTGGGTATCTTTTGATAGGAACTAGCGAAAGCCTATTCTTTACAGCAATGAAAGTGATTGGCCCTAACCGCCCTCCCCGTCCCTTTGTTCTAAACATAGATGCGGCGGGAAATCCGCTCTGGGCGGAGACTGTTGATTCTGACGTTCAGGAGTTTTTAGGGGTGAGAGCCACTCGGGACGGCAATTACATCTTGGCGGGTTTTACTTTTTCTGAAGAATCAGCATCGGGAAAGGGGCGCGGCATCGCTATCACGAAGATTTCTCCTGAGGGCGAAGTGATCTGGGCGTATCGCTACGACATAGGGTTCACGGCTTATGGTCGAGATATTGCCATCGATCAAGACGGTAGTCTCACGGTTTTGGGAGGTCTCAAACGGGACAAGGATGTGAAGCAGGAGATTCTCTTGCTTAAACTGACTAAGGATGGCGATATAATTTCTGCCCAATCCTACGCCGGCGAAACACACTTGATCCCTCATTGTTTGTCCCTTGACGAAGGGCGCGGATTCAGTTTCGCAGGGGCTTCAAAGAGCACTGAAGGAAAGACGGATAGCATCTGGTTCAGAGGAGCAGCAGACGGATCGCTGACCACGTCAGTGATCTATGAAGGACCGCAAGGAAGTCAAATCTTCTCATCGAATCAAGGATTTGATAATGATTGGGTTCTGGCAGGCCGAATTGGTGATGGCAAGAAAGCACTGGCCGATGGATTTGCCATGCTGGTGACCTCCAACGGAAACGTAAAAGCGTTCCTTGCAATAAGCGGGGAAGGCAACGACGAGGTAATGTCCGTCTCACGGCTTTCCGCAGGAAAATATCGGCTCTTTGGTGATACCGAGAATTTTCAAGCCAAAGACATGGATATGTTTGAGATCGATTGGGTGCCCGACACCGCTACGGTTCAGTCAACATTCTCACAGGGAACACTCAAGGTGGTAGTGAGTGGGGCAGAAGTCAGTCGGAAGGCAATGACACCGACGATTCGTCACGTTGGAGCGTCACTTCTTGAAGTGCGAACGCTAATGATCAATCAAGCAATGCCTTAATCCGCATTCGTCTCATGTCCGTTGGATGACCTAGCTAGTTGCTTCTTTCATACGCCTAACCGCTCTCCTTACTTCCATTCAAAATTTGACTTCGATATAGGCCTTGTTTTTCAGCTCCTTGAGCCAGGCTTGGAATCCATCCTCGTTCTTCTGCCGGTACACGAGTCCCTGGATCTCGGTCCGGACTTCGGCGAAGGGCCGGAAGCCGGGCGGG
Organism: Nitrospira sp.; assembly: GCA_016873495.1. Lineage (GTDB taxonomy): Bacteria > Nitrospirota > Nitrospiria > Nitrospirales > Nitrospiraceae > SYGV01. The sequence continues at coordinate 14,634 of VGXC01000032.1, forward strand.
ACCTTCTCGTCCAGGCGGAGGATGTGCAGTCCCTGCGGCGTCTCGACCGGCTCGCCGATCTGTCCGACCTCCAGGGTCGCGAGGGCCCGCTCGATCGGGGGGAGGAGTTCCCCCTGCCGGACGAAACCGAGCGCCCCGCCCTTCGTCGCTTCCGGGCCGTCCGAATAGCGCAGGACCATCTCGGCGAACTCCGCCCCCTGCTTGAGCTCGGCATAGGCGGCCTGGGCCCTGGCGCGGACCTGAGCCCGGTCCTCGCCCGCTCGCGGGACGAGCAGAATCTGGCTGATTCGGTATTCGTCGGGCAGCAGGAACCGGCTCTGGTGCTGCATGTAGTATCGCTGCAATTCGATTTCGGCCACCATCAGGTTGCTGCGGACTTCTCGATCTACGATTTTCAACAGAAGGATCTGTTCCCGAATCCCGCGCTGGACGGACGGATTGGACTCGTCGATCTTTTCTCCCTGACGCTTCATTTCCTTGATGGCGGACTTCACTTCCTCATCCGTCACGTCCACGCCGCGGGTTTTGGCGATCTGCAGCTGGAGCTTCGTCTCGATCATCCTGGTCAAGGTTTCCAGCTCGGTCTGCCGGATGCGGCGCTCCAGGTCGGCCCCATGGTACTGTGCGCGGAGGCGAATATCGGTGGCCTCCGTTTCCGCCTTGAGTTCCGACAGGGTAATGAGCTCGGTGTTGACGACCGCCACGATGCGGTCTGCGAGGACGGCGGCGTCGGCGACGGGGGGCGCGGCGAGCGGGGCGCCCAAGTGGGCACACAGAACCACGGCCGCCGCCTGCAGGGCGCGGCGGAGCTGGGAACGCGGAGATCTGTGAGTTGGCGCGATGCCTGGCAACATGGAGCGAGCACGATCCGTCCGGCCCACCGGCCGGCCGCACACCGAACCGAAACGGGAATGGCTAGGGAGCCGGGGCGACGGGAGGCGGCCCGGCATCCTCGGTGACGAAGCGGGAGGCGTCGGCCATCCGGATCGCCGCCGTTCCCCGCAGCCGCGAGAGCAGGGTTTCAAACTGCTGGCGTTCTTTTTCCGCATAGAGTTCTTGTCGCAGCCGTTCCCGCACCGCGGCGACTTCCGCCGCGCCTTCCGGCTCGCGGCCGATCAGTTTCACCAGATGGAATCCCGAGGCGGTTTCCACCGGCTCGCTGACCATGCCGGGCTTCAGGGCCAACAACGCGGTATCCACGGCCGGCTCCACCCATCCCGGACGGTAGGGACCCAGATCGCCGCCCCGGTATTTCGTGGCCTGATCCAGCGAGAAACGCAGCGCCAGCTTGGAGAATTCCGCTCCGAGGTCCAGTTGTCGCTTCAGATCTCTGGCCTGTTCCTCGGACTTGACGAGGATGTGCGCCGCCCGCATCTGGTCCGCCGCATGCAACTCGGCCTGGTGGAGCGCGTAGTAGCCGTCCAGCTCTTCCTTGGTAAACGCCACCTGCGACGTGACCGCCGCCTTCATGAGCTCGTCCAGCGCCAGCTGTTCCTTGACCCGCTCCAGCCGCTCGATCGCGCGCGGGGTCCGGTCCAAGCCGAGCCTGCGCGCCTCCTGCAGCAACAGTTCCCGCGAGATCAAATCGTCGAGAAACTTGCGCCGGCCCCCTTCGCTCTTGTAGCGGGCCTGCACGGAAGCCGGCAGCTCCGACCAACGGTACTCGAATTCGTTTTGGGTGACGGGCTTGCCGTTGACGATCACGAGGACGGGGGATTCGTCCGCGCCCAGGCTGCAGCCGGCAAGCCCGATGAGGGCCGCCACATATGGGAGAACCGCCCAGCGCACGGCACGTCCTGCCGACGCGACCATCCTTCGTCTCCCCGTCGGATGCCCGCTGCTTCGTTGTGCGTCCATGCCCCTCTGTGCAGATCCCTTGTCCAGCAGGGTGTTGAAAAAGTCCGCCAGCTTCGTTCTCGCATCGCTCAGAGGCTCCACGTACGGCAGGGAGTACGCGTCGCCTCTTTGCTCGCTGCGGCCTCGCTGGACGGCCTTTTTGACCATCCTGCGGGGGATGCTCATGTCATCCCAGACCATCGAGCCATTGGTGTCCGAGTGGTTCCAAAATCGTTTTTCAACAGCCCGTTGGAGCCTCAATCGGCCGCTCAGCTAGGTATCACAGACGTGCAGGGTTTGCAAGGCTCTGTTCAGTTCGGGGAATTGCGCGAGCCAGTCTCCCGCCGGCAACTGCAACTCCAAGGCCTGGGGAGAGAGCAGCCGGAACCGTCGCTGGTACCGGTCCATCAGCCGCCGGATACCGGCCTCCGGCAAAGGAGCCTTCGGGTCGAAGGTCAGCACCGCCGCCGTCGCCTTCACCTCCACGGAGGCCAGGCGCAAGGCCTTGGCTTGCAGGCGGATCTCCATGACTTCGAACAGGCGTTCGACCGGGTCGGGCAGCGGGCCGTACCGGTCCTGAACTTCCCCATGGAGCAGGGCGAGGTCGCCCACCTGCGCCGTGGTCGACAGCCGTTTGTAAAGCGAGAGCCGTTGGTGGGCGTCCGCCACGTACTCGTCCGGAATGAAGGCCGAGACGTGCAGGTGCAGAGTCGGGTCCGGTTCCTCTTCGACCACCTGGCCCTTCAAGTGCTGCACGGCCTGCTCGACCATTTGCAGGTACAGGTCCAGTCCCACGGCGGCGATGTGCCCCGATTGCTGCTTGCCGAGCAGGTTGCCGGCGCCGCGAATCTCCAGATCGGCCGCCGCAATGCGAAACCCCGCGCCGAGTTCCGTGAACTCCTGGATCGCCACGAGGCGCTTCTGCGCATCGCCGCTCAGGGTCCCTTCGTCCGGCACGAAGAAGTAGGCGTAGGCCTGGTGGCCGGCCCGGCCCACCCGGCCCCGCAACTGGTAGAGCTGCGCGAGCCCGAAGGTGTCCGCCCGGTTCACGAGGATCGTGTTCGCGTTGGGCACGTCCAGGCCCGATTGGATGATGGCCGAGGCGATGAGGACGTCCGCGTCCCGCTTGATGAATTTCAGCATGACCGATTCCAGCAGCCGTTCGTCCATCTGTCCGTGGGCCATGACGATCCGCGCCTCCGGCACCAGCTGTTGCAACCAGGCGCCGATCTTCTCCATGGTTTGGACGCGATTGTGGACGAAGAAAGCCTGGCCGCCGCGGCCCAGCTCCCGAACGATCGCTTCCCGGATCGTCGCTTCGTTGAAGCGCAGGACCTGGCTTTTGATCGAGAGGCGGCCCATCGGCGGCGTTTCGATGACCGACAGGTCGCGGACGCCGGACATGGCCATTTGCAAGGTCCGGGGGATCGGCGTGGCGGTCAGGGTCAGCACGTCGACCTGCGTCCGCATCTGCTTGAGCCGCTCCTTGTGGCGCACTCCGAACCACTGTTCCTCGTCGATGATCACCAGGCCCAAGTCCCGGAACTGCACGTCCTTCTGGAGCAGCCGGTGCGTGCCGATCACGACGTCCACGGTCCCGGCCGCCACTTCCTTGAGCGCCGCTTTGATCTCCTTGGGGCGCTGAAACCGGGAGAGCATGGCGACTTTCGCGGGAAAGGGCGCGAAGCGTTGCGAGAAGTTCTCGTAATGTTGCTGGGCCAGGAGGGTCGTCGGGACGAGCACGGCGACCTGTTTGTTGTGTTCCACCGCCTTGAAGGCCGCGCGCATGGCGACCTCCGTCTTGCCGTAGCCGACGTCCCCGCAGACCAGCCGGTCCATGGGCTTGGGCGCTTCCAGGTCGCGCTTGATGTCCTCGATGGCGCGGAGCTGGTCCTGGGTCTCTTCGAACTCGAAGGCCGCTTCGAACTCGTGGGTCAACGTGCTGTCGCCGCCGTATTCGCGGCGATGGACCACCTCGCGGTTCGCATAGAGATCCACCAGCTCGTGGGCCATCTCTTCGATGTCTTTCTTGACCTTGGCCGTGGTCTTCGCCCAACTGGTCCCCCCCAATCGGTCCATCCGTAGGCTCTGACCCTCCGCCCCGCGATACCGCTGAACCTGGCTGAGCCGGTCCAGCGGAACGTAGAGATTGTCGCCGCCGGCGAATTCCAGGATCAGGTAATCGCTTTCGAAATCCTGCACGGACAGCCGCTTCAAGCCCTGATACCGGCCGATGCCGTGCTGGACGTGCACGACATAGTCGCCGACGCTCAGGTCCTCCAGCGAGGACAGGAACGTGGCGGTCTTGCTCTTGGGCGCCGGACGGTGGCGCAGACCCTTGGCGAACAATTCTTCTTCGGTGATGACGGCGCAGCGGCCTTCGGCGGACACGAAGCCGCTGGACAGGTCGCCCTGCAGCAGATAGAAGGGCTGCTTCTTCAGCGCGCCCTGGGACCAGAATTGCGGCTTCCAGGGCACTGCGGGCAGGTCGTGTTCCCCGAAGAGCGCCAGCAAGCGATCCACCTGGCCGCGGCTACGCGCGACGATCAGCACGATCCCCTGGGTCCGGAGCCGGTCCAGTGTCGCTAGGGTCTCGGAGAAGGGCGTGCCGCGTTGGGCCAGGCCCACGCCGGCCGGGGACTGGGCGGGAAAAGACAGGACCGGTTCCCAGGACGCGTCGGGGGCCGCCAGCGGTTCCGTGGCAAGACAGGGCCAGGGCCGCATCCGCTGCTGAAGCTCGTCCCACCGATGGTAGAGCCGGTCCGGGGTCGGGTAAGGATGCGGGCCGCTCTGGCCTCCATGGCGGCCGTAGGCTTCCTCGATCTCCTGGTGAAACAGCGCGGCTTTCTCGCTCAGGCTTGTCGGCTGATCCAGGACCACCAAGGGCTGGCCGTGAAAATAATCCAGCAGCGAGGCCATGTGGGGGTAGACCTCCGGGCCGCGCCACTCCGCGTCGGGCGGCAGGGCCTCCAGGGATTCGGGCTGTCCGTCGGCATGGATCAATTCCCGTGCCGGGAGCAGCCAGGCCTGGTCCATCTTGGCCGTGGATTTCTGCGTGGCGGTGTCGAAACAGCGGATGGACTCCACCGTGTCTCCCAGGAACTCGACCCGCAGCGGGTCGGGAAAGGCGGTGGAAAAAATATCCACGATGCCGCCGCGGATGCTGAACTCGCCTGGGATTTCCACGACCGAGGCCCGGCGATACCCGAGCCGCAGCAAGCGCGAGGTCAGCGCCTCGCGCTCGAGCGTATCGCCGGGCCTCAGCGGCAGGCAGGCCGAGCGGAACGCCTCCGGCGGGAGCAGGCGTTGCAAGAGCGCCGGCACGGAGGTGACGAGCAGCGTCGGGGCCCGGTCCGTCAAGCGGCGGAGGGTCCGCATCCGGCGCCCGATCAACTCCACGTGCGGCGGCGTGGCCTCGTACGGCAACGTTTCCCATTCGGGAAAAAGAGTCAGCGGCTCGGGGGACCGACCAAGCAGGGCGAAGAAGAAACGGAGGTCCTCATGGAACCGCTCGGCCGCATCGTCCGTAGCGGCGACAATCAGCCAGGACGCGTCCTCGTGAGCTTGCGCGAGCAGGGTGAGGGCCAGGGCCGGCGTCGAACCGTGGAGGCCGGTCAGGCAGGGCCGGCCCGCGATGCGTTGGAGCGCATCCAGGACCGGCTTGAGGACGGTCTCCCAAGGGGACGCGATGTGGCCGGCAGCGGTCATGGGACTGATGGTGAAACGCTAGACGTAAAACGTGAGCGGGGGACCGTTGAAAAGCGCGGAGAGCGTGGCCGCTCCTTTCATCACCCGGTCACTTCTCACTTTTCTCGCCTCACGCCCTTACGAATTTTGTCGACGAGGTTGGTGGTGGACGCGCCGGGCACCAGGGGAATCGTCCGAACCGTGCCGCCTCGGGCCTCCACGGTCTCGCGGCCGACGATCTGTTCCGGCGTCCAGTCGCCGCCTTTCACGAGAATGTCGGGCTCGAGCTCGGCGATGAGGCGGGCCGGGTCCGGCTCGCCGAACAGGACGACATAGTCGACGCAAGCCAGGGCGGAGAGGACCTCGGCCCGCTGGTCTTGGGGCACGATGGGACGGTCCGGACCTTTCTGCAAGGCCCGAACGGACTCGTCGCTGTTCACCCCGACCACCAGCAGGTCGCCCAGCGCTCGCGCCGCCTCTAGGTACCGGACATGGCCCACGTGCATCAAATCGAAGCAACCGTTGGTGAACACGATTCGCTCGCGGTTCGCCCGCCTGGTGGCCAGCTCCGCCGCCAAGTCGGCGCGACGCTTGATCTTCTCCCGCATGCGGACATCTTACTCAAACCCCCAGGGGAAATCCTAGCAAGATGTTGCAAACGGTCTCGGCTTGTCCTCGGCGCGGGGATTGACTACACTGGCGGCATGAGCGATGGGGTCTGGGTCGGCGCGGCGCTCATCATCGGCCTGACGAGCGCCGCCGGGTACCGGTGGTATCGCCACCGCCGCGCGGGGAAGCTCGCCGATGAGTTGTTGGCCGCCGCCCTCAAAGACAAAGATTCGTTTCGACGATGACGCCAGAGTGACAAAGGAACCGCGCTATGGCCGACATGGGAAATGAACAGGGGGGCAAAGCATACGCGCTCTACTCGTCGCTGCGGCGCTTCTTCGAGCCCTTACGGGAACATTGGGAGAAGCTGACACCCCAGGAGCGGGACGTCGTCATCAAGGAAGTGGAAGGGTTTCTGAACTCCGTTCGTCCCCCCGACAGCCGATAAGGCGGAGGCGAGTCCCACGGCTTCGTCGTCGCCCTCAGCTGGGCTCGTCCAGTGCCTCACGGACTTTTCGTTCCAGGGTTTCGGGCAGGAACGGCTTCTCAAGGAAGAACGCGCCCTCCGGCTTGGGGCCCGATTGAGCGGCGGATCCCCCCATGTAGCCCGACATGAAGAACAGCTTCATCTCGGGACGCAGAGAACGTAAGCGGGAGGCCAGTTCAAATCCGTTCATGCCCGGCATCACCACGTCGGTGAGCAACAGATGGATGGGGCCCCGGTGTTGGTCCGACTGGCTCATGGCTTCGACGGCGTCGCCGGCCTCCAAGACGGTGTGCCCTTGCTCTTCCAGCACCGTCCGAGTCAAGCTCCGGATGGATATCTCGTCTTCAACCAGCAGGATGGTGGCTGCACTCTTCGGGAGGGGCGCCAGCGCACGGGGTTGATCGATCGGGAGAGTCTTCTCGTCCACTCGAGGCCAGTAAACGGTGAACGTCGTGCCCTGTTCCGGGGCGCTGACCACGCTGATGGCGCCCCCGCTCTGCGCCACGATCCCGTAAACCATGGCCAGCCCCAGCCCCAGCCATTTTCCCTCCTTGGTGGTGAAGAACGGTTCGCCCAGCCGGGCCTGCGCCTCGGCATCCATGCCGATCCCGGTGTCGCTCACGGTCAGCCTGACCCAGGAGCCCGGTCGAAGGACTCCGATCTGGCAATCGGCTTGACCCTTGTCCCACTCGACCTGATCCGTCGCAATCGTAAGCCGCCCACCCTCCGGCATGGCCTCCAAGGCGTTGACGGCCAGTTGATGCAACAGTTCGCGAAACTGCACCAGGGCGGCGTTGATGCGGCCAAGGCCCGGGGCCAGCGTCAGCGTCAACCGGACATTCCGTCCGGTCAACTGCCGGAGCGTCGGCTCCATGTCGGCGATCACGACGTTGATGTTCAGGACTTCCTGCGGCACATCGCGGCGGCTGAAGGCCAGGAGCTGCCTGGTCAGATCGGCGGCTCGTTCTCCCGCCTTTGTGATCTCCTCGGCGCGGCGGCGCTGGGGATCATTCGGGGCGCAGGTTTTCAGCATGAGCTGGCCGTACCCGGTGATGACCGTCAACATGTTGTTGAAGTCGTGGGCGATTCGCCCTGCCAACAACCGCACCGTCTCGACCTTCTCCTGCCACGACCGCTCCGTGAGCGGCTGAGAAGCGGCGCGTTGCGAGGGGCTCTCATTCGCGGTGCGCCCCAGAACCCCGAGCGTGCTCAAAAATCGCGATTGGCTTCCGGCGCTATACAGACCGGTGGCGCTGCACTCGACCGGCACCGTTTCCGCCTGGGGACTCGCGCCGGTCTTGGCCGCCAGCCTAAGGGCGAGGCCTCGAGTGGCTCTCGCCCCTGTGCGCCGCTCGTTGACGCGTCGTTCCCCTCGGTCCCGATCTTGGGCAACAAGGATGGTCGTGTAAGGGGCCCCGATAAGCTCCTCGGCGCGGCGGCCCAGGAGCGAGGCCACGCCAGGGCTCAAAGAGACGAACCGCCCTTCCGGGTCCAGCTCATAGATAATGTCGTGGATGGACTCGAGGAGGAAGCCGGCGCGCTTGTCGGCAAGGTCAAGCCGCGCGATCCGGTCGCGTTGTGCCAGCATGGCGCCTGTCACGACGGGCAGTTCCGCGAAAAAGGCGGGGGAATGTTGGGACAGCACGTGGTCGGCGCCGGCCTGAAGAAGGTGCACGGACACCATGGCGTCGTAATGCTCGGTCAGCACCAGGATGGCGGCATTGGCCGTTCGTCGCCTGAGCTCGGGCAAGATTTCGAGCCCGCTTAGGCCGGAGAGGCGTTCGTCTAAGAGGACCGCGTCGCACGTCCGTGTCGCAACCCATTCCATCGCTTCCTCGGCTGTGTAAACGGCCTCGACACGACAGCCGGGATAGAACCCTCGCATTCGGGGTGTGATGCGTTTGATCTCCTCCGCTCGTTCGCTCGCGAGCAGGAAGGAAAGAGGGGTGGCCTGTTGCATGGCTTCCTTCGCCTGGGCCCAGGAGGGCAAATTCTCCCTGCCTGTAAGCCATCTTTTCTGTGGAAGCAAGTGTTTTTTATCCGAGGCGCCGCGGACCGAGATCAACCGACAATAACGCGAGGAAACGGATGGTCCATTCGGTTGGACCAAGAGCCGTATCTCCCCCTCAGGAGTCCGCAGTACTTCCGACGCATCGACGCCTCACGGCTGCCCCCGCTCGATCACGGCCTGGCGTCTAGCACCTCGCGGACCCTGTGCCCCAGCTCGTCGGGCGTGAAGGGCTTGGTCAGAAGCGTGCCGATGCCCTTGAGGCCGCCTTCGAGGGGCGCCACGTCGGCCGTATAGCCCGAGATGAACAGCACGCGTATCTGCGGCTGCAGGGCCAGAATTCGCTCCGCCAGTTCCCGCCCGTTCATCCCCGGCATGATCACATCGGTCAAGAGCAGGTGCACCGGACCTCGGTGCTCGCGAAAGAGCCGCAGGGCCTCCTCCCCACCGCTCGACTCCAGCACGCGATAGCCCAGGTCTTCAAGGCTGCCGCGCGCCACGTCCCGCACCTGCAGGTCGTCCTCGACCAGCAGGATAGTCTCCGAGCCTCCGACCGGCTGGAACGGGAGGGCTTCCGGACGCGCGGCCGGCTCCGGGGGCGATACCTGGGGCAGATGAATCTCGAACCGGGTTCCTAATCCTGGTTCGCTTTCCACCTCCACGAACCCGCCGCTCTGGGTGACGATCCCGTAGACCGTGGCGAGGCCCAGTCCGACCCCCCAGCCCGCTCCCTTGGTCGTGAAGAACGGCTCGAAACAATGGTCCCGGGCATAGGCGTCCATCCCCTCGCCGGTGTCGCTCACGGCCAACATGATATGAGTTCCCGACGTCGAGAGCGCGAGTCGCTCGGCCAGTTTCGGATTGCCCGCGACGTTCGCCGTCTCGATCGTCAACCGACCGCCGGCGGGCATGGCATCGCGCGCGTTCAACGCCAGGTTCAGGAGCACTTGCTCGATTTGCCCGCGGTCGATGTTGATCCATCCGAGCGAGGGGTCCAGCCGCGTCTCCAGCTTGATGGGCTCGCCCAACAGGGACCGCAGCGCGGAGTCCATCGCCGTCGCCACGTCGTTCACGTTCAATTCGGTCGGCTGCAGCACTTGCTTGCGGCTGAGAGTCAGCAACTGGTGCGTGAGGCTGGAAGCCTTCTGTCCCGCCTCCTGGATCTGCCGCACATGGCGGGCACGGGGCTGATCGTCGCCCAGGCCGGTCAGCAGCATGTGGCAGCGGCCCATCACGACCGTCAGCAGATTGTTGAACTCATGGGCGATTCCGCCGGCCAGCCGCCCGACCGCCTCCATTTTCTGCGATTGACGCAAATGTTCTTCGCTGGCGCGCAGCGCCTCCTCCGTTCGTTTCCGTTCGCGGATGTCGTGCATGACGCAGACGATCCCGCCGCGCTCCAACGGCGTGAGGGACAGCTCCTGGGGGAAGACGCTCCCGTCGCGCCGCAGGCCGAGCGCCTCGCCTTGCCAGTGCCGCTGCTCCTTCATCTGCGGGAGCGCCTCTTGCTCGAGCCGCTGCGCCTCGGCGTGTCCGAGGACGGTCCGCCAGGGCTTGCCGATCAGCTCCTGGGCCTGTTCGTACCCGTGCAGGCGGGCTAGAGCCTGGTTGACATAGGTGAAGGCGCCTTGGGGGTCCAGCACGGCGATGCCGTCCCTGGACGCTTCGATCGCCGCCAACTGCTCGGAATCGGTGATGTCCATGGCGAACACGATGACCCCGATGACCCGGCCGTCGTCGCTCCGATAGGGTATTTTATCGGTGCGGATCCAGCGCTTCTCGCCGGACCCGACCTGGTAGGGCTCGACGATGCCGAGTTTCGGTCGGCCGGTCCTGACGACCTCCAAATCGTCCTGATGGTACTGCTTCGCGTGGTGAGGATACAGATCGTAAACTGACCGGCCTTCGAGATCGCGGACCGGTATCCCGATCGAGTCCGCGGCCGTTCGGTTCACGCGCAGGATTCGATTCTCCGCATCTTTGTACCAGATCATGGCCGGGACCGAATCGAAGATGGTCTGCCGTTCCTTCTGGGCCTGGAAGAGCCGTTCCTCCGCGCGCTTGACGCGTAGGACAAGGAGCGTCGAGACCCAGATGATAGAGACCGCGATCGCGCGCATGGCCAGACCGAATTGTCGGGGGAGGCCGGGCGGCGAGTAGATGGCGCCGATGAGGATCAGCGCCGTATAGGCGCCCGCGAGCGCCACGGCCGTGCCTTTGTTCGGGGAACGCAACAAGAGCAGGAGCGGAACGAGGTACAGGATCTCGACTTCGACACCCAGCGGGCTTTTCAGGTCGAGCAATAAAATGCCCGCGGTCAGGAGGAGGGCGACCGGGGTGATGAGGGGACGGAGCGCCTGGAGGAGCCTGTTCAGGGGTAGTCCATGGACCCCTCCCTCGTTAGACGGCGCACGCAACGTGCCTCCATGTGTAGCAAGTTTGGGGGCAAGATGGCAATAGGTAGATGTGACAGGAGGTGCCGGCTACGCAGTTTCCGGTGTGCCGCCGAGGCGGATCGCCTTCGGTCCGTGCTTCTTGATGATCGCGTCCATGGCGGCGAGGGCGTGGCTCCGTCGCCGGTCGAAGAGACCTCCCGCCGCAGGGAGGAGATCGCCGAAGGTGATTCCGGCGAGTCGGTACCGGCCGCGCGGCGACAGGAGCCCGCGCAGCGCCTCCCGGATATCCGGCCACATGACCGCATCGTCGTTCAACGGCTGGGGGAAGTGCCGTTGCTTGGAGGTGATCCGATGCGCCGCATCTTTGAGTTTCACGGTAAAGGACCCGGCGGCGAGACCCTCCATCCGCAGTTCGTGCGCCAGCTCGCCGAGAAACCCGCGCAGCGTCCGTTCCAGGAACGCCGCATCGTTCGTGTCCTGCTCGAACGTCGTCTCGTGCCCGAGACTCTTGCGTTCGCGATCCGGCACGACCGGATCGTGGTCCCGCCCTTGCGCGAGCGCCTGAATGACCGACAACCGCTTGCCCCAGACCCGGCGCAACATCGGCTCGAGACGCGGATCCAACAAGTCTCCGATCACGCGCACCCCGAGCCGGTCCAGTGTTTCGGCGGTCTTCGGCCCGATGCCGGGCAGCGACTTCACGGGACGCGGGGCGAGGAAGGCCGCTTCGGTGCCCGGCTCGATCACCGCCAATCCGTCGGGCTTGTGCGCATCCGCGGCGATCTTGGCGACAGATTTGCCGGTGGCGATCGCGATCGTGCACCGCAGGTCGGTCGCCTCGAGGATCGCGTCTTTGACGCGTTGCCCCAACAACATCGGATCGGGATAGAGGGTTTGGAGATCCGTCGCGTCCGCGTAAAACTCGTCGATGCTGGTCCACTCGACGGCGGGGAAGAACCGGTCGGTCACCTCACGCATCTGGTCGTGCAGACGTCGGTAGAGGGGGCGATCGGGCGGCACCAGGACCAGATGGGGGCACAGTTTTAGTGCCTGGGCCGTCGGTATGGCTGAGGTGACGCCATAGGTTCGCACCGCGTAGCTGGCGGCGGCGATGATCCCGCGCGGCGGCCTGCCGCCTACCGCGACCGGTTTGCTGGCGAGGGCCGGGTTGGCCAGGACGGCCGCAGACGTAAACATGGCATCCACGTCGCCGAAGAGAATCTGTCGGAACCAACGAGACATAGAAAAGAACCCAGGAGCATATGGCTTATGGCCGACGGCCCAGACAAGAGCCGATGGCGTATAGCCTATGGCTAAGAATCAGACGGAATTTTAATGGCCACGCGCCGCTCTCTTGCCAAATGCCATCAGCTATAGGCTCTTCTCCGCGCTCAGCTCTTGTAATTTCCCGCGACAGCTCCCGCAGCGGTGACGGCGGGGTTCGATGGTCCGCCGCTGCCGCGCATAGGTTCGCCCGCAATTCAGACATTGCCAGGCGTAGCGGGCCAGTCTCCGTACCGCCTCGGTCAGGTCATGGCGGATGGTGATGCCTAATCCAGCTCGGTTCATCTCACCCATCTTGCGGCGGAAGTCCTGTCCGTGGTTCGGGCGGCGCTTGAGGACGTCGAACTGCCACTGGTGAATCATTTCATGGGCCAGGGTGGCGAGCAGTTCCCGCGCGGCCCGGGGGGACGTATCGTGAAGCAACGGGGCCGAAAGACGGATCCGGCGCTGCCGCGCGCCGATCACCGGCACGCGCGGGCCGCCCCGGCTCACGAACAGCCCGGCCGAAGCGGTCAAGCGCCGGCTCCAGAGGATCTCGATGGAGGGCAGCCCCCCGCCGAAGTGGCGGAGGTTCAAGTCGGTCCATAGGCGTTGCAGGTGCGCTGGGTCCACGGTCACCGTGCGGGGCGATCGGCGCAAGCTATGTCCGTTCCGGGCCCCCGAGCAAGTCCCGGACGTAGCGGCGTACCCCTTCTTCCAGGGAGGTGAACGGCGCCGTGTAGCCGGCGGCGCGGAGCCGGCCCATTTTCGCCTCGGTGAAATATTGGTACCGCTCGCGAATTTCAATCGGCGTGTCGATGAACTCGATCGTCTCGGGACGTTCCAATTCCCGAAAGACGCAGCGGGCCAGATCCAGGAACGTCCTGGCCTGTCCTGTCCCCAGGTTGAAGATTCCGCGGGTCAACGGCTTCTCCAGGGCGAAGCGGAGCACGTCCACAACGTCGCGCACATAGATGAAGTCCCGTTTCTGTTCCCCGTCGGCGATCCCGGCTCTGTGGCTCCTAAACAAGCGGACCGTCCCCTTAGTGCGGATTTGGTCGAAGGCGTGGAGGACCACGCTGGCCATCTTGTCCTTGTGGCGCTCGCCGAAGCCGTACACATTGAAAAACTTGAAGGCCGACCAGGTCGGCGGGGCGCTGCCGCGCCGCTCCTGGTCGAGGGCCCAGCAGTCGAAGTCCTGCTTGGATTGGCCGTAGGGATTCAGCGGCAGCAACCGGGGAATCAGGGCCTCGTCGTCGTCGTACCCCAGCGATCCGTCGCCGTAGGTCGCCGCACTGCTGGCATAGACGAGCGGCAGCCGCCGTTTGACGCAGTAGGTCCAGATGTTCTGCGAATACTCCAGATTCACGGCCCTGAGATAGGCTTCGTTCATCTCCATCGTGTCCGTGCAGGCGCCCAGGTGGACGAGGGCCGTCAGCTCGGGCCGCTCGGTCTGGAGCCATGGCCAGAGGTCGTGCAGGCCGAATCGGCGCCCGAACTCGATCCCCGTCAGTTCGGGCCTGGCCCCGAACGAGGTTGGATCATCTACCGACACGACGGGCCAGCCCTGCTCGTTGCACGAGGCCACGAAGCGCGAGCCGATGAATCCGGCGGCGCCGGTGACGAGAATGGGATGAGTGGGTTTCATAGTGGGAACGGCGTCAGCTCGGTTTGCCGATCAGTGCGGCATCGATCAGTTCGCAGAGGACATGGCCCAGCGTGATATGGCTTTCCTGAATGCGCGCCGTGACGGTGGAGGGAACGATGAACGCATGGTCCACCAACCCGGCTAATTTGCCGCCCTTGCCGCCGGTCCAGCCGATCGTGATCAAGCCTCCTTCCCGCGCGGCCGCGACGGCTTTCAGCACGTTGGGGGAGTTGCCGCTCGTGCTGATTGCGATGGCGACGTCGCCCTTGCGCCCATGGGCGCGAACCTGCCGGGAAAAAATTTCGTCGTAGCCGTAGTCGTTGCCGATGCAGGTGACGGCCGCCATGTCCGTCGCCAGGGCAATGGCCGGGTAGGGAGCCCGATCGCGGTGGTAGCGGCCCACGAATTCGGCCGCAATGTGGCTCGCGTCAGTGGAGCTGCCGCCGTTCCCGAACAGCAGTACCTTGTGTCCCTCCTGGATGGCGCGGATAAGCAATTGCGCCACCAGGACGATGCGGTCGGCATATTCGGTCACAAAGCGCCGCTTGACGTCGGCGCTTTCATCGAATGCGTTTAACACTAGCTCTTTCATGCGGCGATTGTAGGGGAGCCGACAGGACCTGTCAAACCACGAGAAGCGGGAACCGGCAACATGGGTGACCCAGGCTTGCGGAGCGGTCGGGAGTTTGAAAAGGCGTCAGCCTGCGGGGAGGATGAAGTCGGTCGTCCAGCCGCGTGTCTCCGGGGAGGCCCCGCCCCGGTCCGCTGCGTTGGCCTGCCGGCGGCGGAGCGCCGCCGTGATCCGCGACAGCGCGTCCACGAAGGCCATTTCCTGATCCGCTCGGACCCGATCCACCACCAGACTGAGAGTCAAGGGAGGCTGGTCGGGATGCTCCGTCTTCCACTCGGCGAGTCGGTCTTCCAGCCGGGTGAGCAGGATATCGGCTCCCAGGTCGGACGTTTCCAGCAGCAGGACGGCAAACAGGTCCGGCCCGATGCGAGCCACCGCGTCGGAGGTTCGGAACGTGCGCCGGAGAAGCCGCGCCGTCTCTTTGAGGCTGGCTTCTTGAGCCGGCATCCACGTGCCGTCCGTCCCATTCGCCGGGAGTCCGTCCACCCCGACGACGAACATCGTCATCTCTCGTTTCACGCGGCGCAAGAGTTTCAGATAATGCTCGGCAAAAAACAGCAGGCCGAATCGGCTCCACGCACCGGTCAGGGAGTCCTGGAGTTCTTCTGTCATTGTGCGCCCTCCGGTTTCCCCATCGGCTGTTTCGGCGACCGGCTTGAGCCGGTCGGCGCCGGTCTCGGACGTGCCGGCGTCAATCGTGACGAACCGTCATGAATGGGCAAGATAGCTTCGTCTCCGGGCGCAAGAGGGTGCGATCCGAAGCGACGACGCACGGTCCGGATTCCTCAGGCTTTCAAGGGATGCCCCTCTTCTGCCGGCGCGCCGTTTCTTCTTGTTTCAAATGAAATCACCTGTACTTTCCGTGAGGGGTTGGCTACCATGCGCCTCCGGAAAGCAACGTCACTCGTAACCGGCAGGGAAGACCAGCCAACACACGGGAAGGAACGCACCCATGGGCAAAGGCGAAAACCGGCGGAAAGAAACGAAGAAGAAACCGGCCAAAACGATGGCGGAAAAACGGGCCGAGAAGCGGGATAAGAAAAAAGGCTAGGATTCCAGAAGGTCGATCGCCCGGTAGTCCCTCCTCTCCAACACCACCGGGCCTGGCGGCGCGACATTGATCGAGCCCAGGCAGGGTGCTATAGTCCGCCCCGATGGGCGTGGAGACTTCGACTAAAGCGCTGTTGATCGCGATGACCGGGGATGCGCCGGCGGCGGTCTATACGATCAACCGGCTCAAACCGGAGTGCCTCTGTTTCTTTGTGCCTGAGTCGGCCAAGGCGCTGGTGGAATCGGCCGTCCAGCCGCACATCGCCCTGATGCCGCGCAAGTGGGACTGGATCGTCACGCCGGACCTCCATCGGTTCATGGCCTGCTATCAGGTGCTGGCCCGCACTCTGCCGGACCTGCTGCGGACCTGGGAGATTCATACAGGAGAACTGGTCCTGGACTTGACCGGCGCGACGCCGGCCATGGCCGCCTCCCTGACCCTCGCGTCCATCGGCTCCACCTCGCGCATCGTGGCGCTGGGGCTCCCGGAGGCCACTGCATCGGCCGAGGGCGAAGCCGTGATGTTGGACGGCCGCGCACGGGTCTGGCAGCAGGGCAATCCCTGGGACGAAGCGGCGGCTCAGTCGAGCCGTGAAGGCGCGGAGCTATTCAACCGGGGCTTCTTCGGACCGGCGGCCTCGCTTTTTCATCAGATCGAAGCCCGAGTCAGCGGCGGGCAGAAGCCCCTCTACCATGCCTTGGCCGATTTGGCGGAAGGCTACGGCCTGTGGGAGCGGTTCCATTACCGCCAGGCCTGGGACAAGCTGAAGAATTCCCTCAAGGCCCTGGACATGGCCTTGGTCTGGGGCGGACCGTCAGGCCTCAAGGCCGTACTCCCGCCGGTCAAACAGAACGCGGGCTTTCTGGAGAAGCTGGTCCTGGACCCGCAGGAGGTCAAGGAGACGGTGGCCTACGATCTGCTGGCCCATGCGCGGCGGCGGATGGACGTGGACCATCATCCGGAAGCCGCGACCATCGCCCTGCTGCGCTCGCTGGAAGCCTTCGCTCAACTGCGCCTCTTCAAACAATACAAGATCAAGACATGGGACGCGCAGCCGGAGCAGTTGCCCGAGGCGCTGCGCGAGCCCTGCCGAACCTCTTTCATGAGCGACCTCGACGGTAAGTACAAGCTGTCGCTGCACGATCAGTTTCGGACGTTGGCCGGCCTGGGCGATCCGATGGGCCAGACCTATTTGGCCCAGTGGCCCAAGATGAAGCCGTTGTTGGACGCGGCCCATCAATCCATCCTGGGACACGGCTTCGAGCCGATCAAGGCCGAGCGGTTCCAGCAGCTCCACGAGATTGTCATCAAGCTCACGGGTGTCGGCGACAGCGCGTTGCCGCAATTTCCAACCCTACGCCTCTGAAGAGCGTCGTTCGTGAAGCGTGAAGCGTATCTCGTGGTAAGCGGGATAGACCGAAGAACTTCAAGTGGAAAAGATTCGGAGTTTCCGCAATCTGAAACTGTGGAAATTGGGCAAGGAGATCGTCCTCGATGTGTACGGAGTGACGGGAAAGTTTCCCAAGGAAGAAATGTATGGGCTGATCTCACAGATGCGTCGCGCGGCCATATCGATTCCATCAAATGTGGCGGAGGGATTCAATCGCAAACACAATCCAGAATATCGCCAACTGCTCTACGTCGCGCTTGGCTCGAGCGCTGAGCTTGAAACACAGATTGAGGTAGCGCACGACCTCAGTTTTCTTTCTAGGGATGATCGGGATGGCCTGTTGGAAAAACTCGATCATGAGTTGAGAATGCTCAGAAATCTGATCAAGCGGCTTTAAGCGCTTCACGAATGACGAGATACGCTTCACGAGATACGGGCAACGATGGATATTCGAATTGGAGCTAGTCTAGTTTTGGACGAGCCCTTTTCAAGATTCGCTCGATCAGACGCGGCAAATCCTCGCGTCGATGGTTGAACCGAAATTCCATCTCCTTCAGGTAGAGGACAAAATGACTCCGTCGG
>VGXC01000033.1 GCA_016873495.1 Nitrospira sp.
CCAAGGCAGGCCATGTGCCAAGCTACAAGGTTGGCCCGAAGTTATCGGGCGTTCGTTTTGACATTGAGGAAGTCCGTCAAGCGTTGCGTCGGCCAGTCCGTGATGAAGCATCTGTCGGAGGCGTCTGATGTGCCAGCGTTGCAATGACTACGACTACCCGGTGGCCGATTGCTGGCGCCCATGCTACGTGCCGCCGGGGCGATCAAGGGAATCAAAGGGCTCGCCACGTGGCTTGATTCCGCTCTGGACTGATGAATCAGACGCTCTGCGGGCCACCATTGAGAGACTTGAGAAGGAAAACCATCTTTTGACTCTAGCGCTGTCGCAGCTCCGAGCAGGCTCACGACCGTCCGCTTCTCCGACACAATGCTCTTCACTGCAGTCGTTTACTGGTGTCGATGATGCCGCCTGAATTGAAAAGCATTGGCTCCGCCCTTGAGCTGTCCTGGCCGGATAAGCAGGTCATCGTGACGGTGGATGGCTTCAAGGACTCTTCGCGTGCCCCTGAGGCGGAAGTCAGCGTGAAGGTGACGGCTCCTGGGTACAAAGGCGCCCTCCTCGCACCAACCAACCTCAACCTGATGTCCCTGCAAGCTCGCAGTGGGTGGGCGAAGACGCTCAAAGGTCGGTATGGGGAGGCCAACTGGGAGGAGATCCTGGAGCATGTCTGTCATCGCGCCCTTAGTCACTACCGAGAGGGTGAACCGTTTCTCGTCCTACGTGAGGAGGCGGACTGGCGCCCGATTCCTTTCTACCTCTCCCCCTTTCTGTTCGACGGCTATGTGACCATCCTGCATGGCCCAGGAGGCGGCGGCAAATCGTACCTGGGCTTGCTGGCGGCCATGCTGTGTGACGGCTATCAGCAATATGCCGGCATCTGTCCGGCTCGCGAAGGCAAGGCCCTCTATCTGGACTGGGAATCCGAAGACCGTGACCTGAACGCCAGGGCGGCGAAGTACCGGAAGGGCATGGGCCTGACAGGCCAGCCCGTCTACCGGCGCTGCCTGCGTCCGTTAGCCGACGACCTCAGGCGTATTCAACGCTACGTCGCGCAGGAACGCATTACCTGCGTGATTATCGACTCGCTCGCCCCAGCCTGCGGAGCGGATCTCTTTGCGGCTGATACCGCGATCCGATTCATGACCGCTCTCCGCACCTTGAAAGTCAGCACTTTGGTGCTCGCCCATCAGCCGAAGCATCAGGAGGAGGGCAAGGAAGCCACCGTCTACGGCAGCGTGTTCTTTCACAACCTGGCGCGATCGGTGTGGGAACTAAAGAAGGTTCAGGAGGTGGGTGCCGATACGCGCGAGATCGGCTTGTTTCATCGAAAGTGCAACTTGGCTCGATTGCACAAGCCCCTTGGCTTTCGCATTTTGGAGCCTGACGGCGGGGACACGATTGCCTTTGAATCCATGCCGCTGGAAGAGTCAGAGGCCTTGAGCGTCGGCCTGTCTGATACCGAACGGGTCAAGCGGACGCTCGTGCAGGATGGGCCGGGGACGGCCAAGACACTCGCAGAACGAGTCAATCTGGATGCGTCCAGGGTTCGAGTGGCCCTCAGCCGGGGTCGCGGTGTGTGGTGCGCCGAGACCGGTAAAGAGGGGCGGGAGATGGTGTGGGAGATCGTGGAAGAGGTGAAGATTTCACGTTGAAGATTTCAGCGTGAAATTCTCGAAGATGTCGTTGAGAGATCAGATGATTTCACTGAAATTTCACTGTAACTCTGCTCCGACAGACAGCCCCGGGGGATATAAATACATCCCCCGGGGTCACTGTCGGTCTGAAATTTCACGAGGAAACGAGACGGAGACTCATGTCTGACGCTGGGTCTTCACTTTCGCGCAAGGCCCGCAAGGCCCGCAAGCTCGATCCCGCGACGGCCGTGGCCCATCGTGACAAGGGCCTCTCCTGCGCTGAAATCGGACGCTTGGAGGGCGTCGCGGAAAGCACCGTCTGGCGTTGCCTCAAGGCCTTTCACCCCCAGTACACACGCGATAAGCAGCAACTGGACGACTTCAAGGCCGGCCGGGCCGATCTGTTGGCCGGCTTCGGCGCCAAGACGATCAGCGTGGCCAGCCGGATCTTAGATACGCTGGATGATGATGCGGTTGTCACCGCACTAACCCCATCTCAAAAATCCGGCCTTTTGCTGTCGCTTAATGCCACTCATGGGACGGCATTTGATAAAGAGCGGCTGGAACGAGGGATGAGCACCAGCAATCAAGCCACCATCTTGCGAATCATGGGGGAGGCGCAGGCGCAGATGTATCGCCAGTCAGACCCCCAAGCATCGAGCAAGCAGAGCAGCTCAGAAGCGGCTAGCGGAACGGATGATACGGTCCCAAGCGCAGCGGATGAGGTTCCCAAAAAGTGAATCCCTCCCTGCTCGTTGCTTCACTGCCTACCAAGAGGGAATGCTCGTCTTACATAAGATTCGGAACAAGGGACGGCAATGCATCCAAGTGCAATATGTTCAAGTTAGCCGGGGCAGCCAGGCCATTATCGAAAACGTTGGGTGATGCTCTGCATGCTGTGAGGGATACAGTTGGCTCATAACTGTCTAGCTACCTATTGGACTAATGCGCTATCCAATGGAAAATAAGACGGTCCGCGCACGAGAGCCTATGTAAGTATACATCAGCATATATAAGTCATATCGACACTCGGACGTGTAACCGGTAGAAGAATAAAGACGCTGAGGAAAGGGTAAAGATGTCCAGGGGGCTATTTGTCAGGAAGCATAGCGCGAGTCGGGCGCGGATCGGCGGCAGCCGACCGCGACGGACGAAGCCATGCCCCCGGTTGGTAATACGGGGGCGCAAATTTCATCTACCGTTCTACGTGTTCACTCGAAATGATCGGGAAAATGAGGGCTTAAGCGCTAAGCCGATGATGTCTGCTCGTCAAAGTGCAAACCTCCTCGAATGCCAAGGACCAAGGCTCTTTCTGTGAAGCAGCTCGTAAACATCCAGGCGGTCGCCGATGCCCTGGGGGTAAAGCCATCGACCGTCTACGGCATGGTTAGCCGGCGTGAGATCCCTTTCACAAAGGTTGGCCGTCTAACGAAATTTGACCCTGCCTCCATTGACGCCTGGCTGGAACATCATACCTTCTCACCGATTCGGCCTCCGGCCATGGCACTCAAGAAGGCTACCAATTCCCTTGACTGAAATGCTCACTTCTGATAACGTCTCAGGCATGCTGCGCTTGCGGGAAATCCGGGAGAGGCGGAGGCTCACTCTGCGTGACCTGGCCCGGTCCTCAGGGGTAGGGGTTGCAACGCTTGTCCGCTTGGAAGCGGAAGCCTATGATCCGCGCCTCTCAACGCTGCGCAAGCTGGCTAAGGCGCTCCGGGTGTCTGTTCCCACGTTGTTAGGTGAGGGCAAACAGAAGAAGGGAGGGTAGGCGTATGGGGATCACCAAGCGGGCTGATTCGCTATATGTCGAGTTTCGGGTAGTGGACGATGGCCAGACTCTTCGGCTGGCGGCTCCTTATGAGGGCGGCAAGGTCAAGCGGTGGAAGTGTCACACGCTCAAGCGGGAACTGGCTAAGCAGCAAGAGGCCATCATTAAGACCAACTTGCTCAAAGGCATTGTACTGAGTGATTCAAAGGCCAAAGTGCCGACCTTCAGGGAATGGGCCAAGAGGTATTTGGAACTGTCTGAAGTGAAGGGACTACGCTCTTTCGACAAGCACAAGAGGACCGTCAATGATTGGCTCGTTCCTTTCTTTGGGGACCGGCTTTTATCTGAAATCAAGGTTTCCGATGTGGAGGCCTACCGGGCAGGACGGATGCGGGATGATGGCAAGACCGCAGCCCTGAGCACGGTCAATTGGGATCATGCGGTCCTAAAGGTCATGCTCAATAAAGCCCTTCAGCGGGATCTGCTCATGGTCAATCCGGCCTGTAAGGTCAGCATGCCGAATCCGCAGAATGAGCGAGACCGCATCCTATCCGAGGATGAATGGAAGCGGCTCTGTGATGAAGCTGCGCCCCATCTGAAGCCCATTCTCCTGGTGGCCTATCGTCTAGGGATGCGTTATAGCGAGATCGTTAACTTGACCTGGGATAGGGTGGACAGGGAAAGGGGCCTTATCACTCTGGGGGCGATCGACACCAAGACGAAGCAGCCGCGTCAGGTGCCCATGACAGCCGATGTCCTGGCGGTGCTCAAGGATTTGCACAAAGTCAGGTACCTTGGGCAGGATCGGGTGTTCTTGAGGGATGGGGAGTCGGTGACTTCGATCAAGACGGCCTTCGAGAACGCCAAGAGGCGAGCCGGTATCATGAATTTCCGGTTCCACGACATGAGGCATTGTGCGGCAACGGCTCTGAGGCGGGCAGGGGTGGACAATACAACGGCCATGGCGATCATCGGTCACAAGTCGCCGCAAATGTGGCGGCGCTATAACACCATCGACGCCACCGATTTACGGGCGGCTGCCTCCAAAGTGAACACGCTAATAACACTTGAGGCTAAGCGGGCAGAAGAGGCCGCAGCTAACCACGCGAAATCCTGAGTAGTGCCGGAGTGGCGGAATGGTAGACGCCAGGGACTTAAAATCCCTTGCTCCGTTCGGGGCGTCCCGGTTCGAGTCCGGGCTCCGGCACCAAAACCAATCAATAGATACTGTAGATACAGGGGCGCGGTCTACTTCTTACCCCTTTCCGGGGGAAGGGGGCGTGCCCAGGCGCACTGAGGGGGTGGGCACTGACTCGAGTTGAGGAGGGCTAAATAAAACAGCGACTTCGAGCGCCCTTGACTCTCGAGACCGGTGCGGCAACAATTAATGCATAGAGAGTTAAGCTTGAGTACTCCCGCCGTGCCGGCGTTGGCTCAGAAGGATGATAGGCCACGATGCTGCGTTCGCTCAAACGACATCCGATTCCCGAACATGTGGATCTTCCCTTTGGCTATCGGGTGATGATTAAGCAGGTTCCTCGGAAGGAACTGGAAGAACATCTTGGGGACGGGGTGATGGCGAGCTGGGTGGTCGAGGACCAGACGATTTATCTGGATAAATCCCGCCCGATCAAAAAGCGGCGTGCCGACTTGAGCCATGAACTGGTTCATGCCCTGGCCGATTGGCAGGCGAAGGTGCTAGGGGGATCGCTGGGTGACGCCAAAAACTAGCTGTTTTGTCTCGAACCGTTCGTTCCAGTTCTCGTTCCGGCACCGCCAGCATTGAGCTGCCTGAATCGTATTCCCCCGCTTAAGTTTTCCAGTCGATCGGCCGATACCGTCATGGCACCTCACGGCCTGCTCGACCATGCTGCCATTTCTCGTTCATCCTTCGTTGATTCTGTCCGAGTCGTTCCGGCCCGGTGGCCAGGCGAGCCTGGAGGCCTTGTTGACGCCAGGCGAAGCGGTCAGGGCCACGGTCTTGAACGTGCAGGACGATGGCTCACTGCTGCTCCTGCTCAAAGGCGTCACGCTTCGCGCTGCCTCCCTGGTCGGGAGTTTATCCGTGGGGCAGGTGGTGGAGGCCCACGTCGAGTTGCGGGAGGGGCAGGTTCTGTTGCGGTTGGATCAGCCGCAGCAGGCTTCTCCCGCGATCCCGGCGGGCGCCCTTACCACCGGGCCACCGGCCTGACCCAACAGCTCCTGACGTTCGCCAAAGGAGGCCAGCCGATTAAGCGGGTCTCGGCGATCGGGGCGTTATTGCCGGAGTGGGCGAGCTTCGTGCTGCGCGGGAGCAACGTCTTGTGCGACTTCCTGCTGCCGCCGGATCTATGGGCCGTCGACATCGATGAGGGGCAGATGAGCCAGGTGGTGCACAATCTGGTTCTCAACGCGCAACAAGCCATGCCCGATGGGGGCCTCGTTACGATCACTGGAGAGAATGTGGTCCTGAACGGTGCTGGCGTCCCCCGGCAGCCGCCGCTTCCGGACGGGCGGTATGTCAAGATCACGGTTCGGGATCATGGCGTGGGCATCGCGCCGCAGTTCCTCACCAAGATATTCGACCCCTATTTTACGACGAAAAAAATGGGCAGCGGCCTGGGCCTGTCCACCTCCTTCTCGATCGTCAAGAACCACCAGGGACATTTGACGGTGGAGTCCCAGCTCGGCGTGGGCACGAGCTTCTCGATCTATCTGCCGGCCTCGTCGGCCGGCGCGCCGAGCGTCCATGACCGGACCCGGTTCGTGATGCGGGGCCGGGGGCGAGTGCTGGTCATGGAGGACGAGCCGGTTATTCGCGCCGTGGCCAGCGAGATGCTGGAGCAATGCGGTTATGAGGCGTCGGAGGCGAGCGACGGGGCCCAGGCGGTGCTGCTGTATCGACAGGCCAAGGAGCAAAGCCAGCCGTTCTCGGCGGTCATCATGGATCTGACGATTCCGGGGGGCATGGGCGGGCTGGAGGCGCTCGAGGAGCTGCTGGCTTTCGACCCTCACGTGAGGGCCATCGTTTCCAGCGGCTATGCCACCGACCCGGTTATGGCCAACTATCGCCGCTATGGGTTTCGCGGGACGGTGGTGAAGCCCTATACGCTGATCGACTTCAGCCAGGCCTTGTATCATGTGATTATGCAAGAGGACTGATGGCACGGAAGGGCAGGTGGCCATGGCCGAATTTCTTGCTGCTGGGGGCGGTGATGGGCGGTCTGGGCGTCGCGGCCGGCGCGTTCGGCGCCCATGCCCTCAAGCCGCTTCTGCCGGCGGAAATGCACGCCGTGTTCGAGACGGCGGCCCGCTATCAGATGTACCATGCCCTGGCGCTCGTGCTGACCGGGTGCCTGCTCGAACGAGGGGAGGCGGCGCCGGAGGGACACCGATTCCTTCGCCTCGCGGGCTGGTTGTTCCTTGCCGGTATCCTGCTCTTTTCCGGCAGTCTCTATGGGCTGGCCTTGAGTGGCATTCGATGGCTGGGCGCGATCACGCCTATCGGGGGATTCTGTTTTATTGCGGGGTGGGGGGCGCTGGCGCGAGCCGTGTATCAACAATGATGAATGCAGAATGATGAGCGATGAACGATCGCTATCGGATCGAATCTCGCTCGTTCATCGTTCCGCATTCAGCATTCTGCACTATTTGGAGCAGGCGGCCACGCGTTTGCCCGTGATCGATCCCCAGGCTCCGGCCGAGTTCACGAAACTGCCTTCCAGGCGTTGCCCTTCGCCGGCGAAGAGCAGACTGTCCTCCTGATAGCCTCCCGCTGATTCCCAACGCAGATAGACGCCTTCGCCCAGGACGACGATCTTGGCCGGCTTCATCCCCTGGGGCGATGCGTGTTGCTGTGCGGATGGCTGGGGCGGGGGATCGAACCGCATCATCATCTTGTGATCCTGGTGGTTTTGGTGGTTGTGAATGGTCCATTGCCAGGTCCCGCACAGGCGCGCCAATCCGTTGGCCTCCCGCTGACGATCCCGCCAGGTTCGCAATTGGAGCCAAGTCTCGCGGCTGCTCCGCTCCGCTTCCGCTTCCGCCCGCAAGGCCAGCGCGATCGCCTGCGCGGCGAGCACCGGCTTCAGTCTTGTCTGGAAGTAGGCCTGCGCCAGTCGGTCCCGGTCTTGTTCTCCGGAAGCGGGCAATGTGTCGGCGCGCAGGCGTTGCCTGAGGCCGGTTGCCCCGGTCCGTTCGGCCAGTGTCAACCAGGAATCGTCGGCGCCGGTGAGGGGCATGGCACGGTCGAGCGCGGCCGCATAGGCGGACAACCCCGTGTCGTCTCCGGCCGGCTGCCCGGCTGGGGCGAAGGCGGCCACAGTCTCGGCCAGGAGAAAAGCTCTGCGCAGGCGTCCACGTATCTGGTTGGTTCCCGTGAGCCAGTGGTGCTGCTTGCCGTTGTCACGGACCAGGGCCTGGAGCTCCTGGTCTCCCTTCTCGGCCGCCTCTCTCAACCCGGCGGCCAGGTTCCAGGCGGCCAGGTCGCCGGTGAGTTGAAGCGAAAGGGTCATCCATTCCGATTGGGCCTGCCCCTCCGCTTGTCCAGCGGCCCGGTCGGCCCGGTCGGATTGCGGTTGGCTATTGGCTCCGGCCCTGCCGGTCGGGAGGCTGTCTTTGAGGTTCAAGGCCGATCCCAGGGTGGATGCGAAGAGGGCCTTGGCCTCGGCATCGGAGGCGAGGGAGGCCAGGCCTCGTTGGTGAGTTTTTACGATGGCGGCGAAGTCAGGCTGGTCCGCTTGGCCGTCTGCATGGGCTGGATGAGATGGGACGAACCAGGCAGCCAGGACGATGACCCCTGTCAATAGAGTGTGCGTGGCCCTATCTTTATAAAGTTTATTTATTTTTATTTTTTCAATTACTTGCACTGTTTATTTCAAGTTGCTTACGAGAAATTGAATGGTCGCTTCCCAGGCCTCCTGTGCTGCTTCCGGCCGATAGCGGTCCGGTCTCGCTTCGTTCATGAAGGCATGGGGAGTTCCGGCATAGGTGCGGATGTCCACCGGTTTGCCTGCGGCCTTGGCCGCCTGACGAAGCGACTCCACCGAGTCGCCCGGCACGCGGGTATCGGCCCCTGCCTGATGGTAGAGGAGCGGGCAGACCAGATCGTTCAGGACCGTCGGGGGATCAGGCGGCATGCCGTAGAAGACGACGGCGGCGCGGAGACGTTTGCGCTGGCAGGCAAACCGCATGGCCAGCGACCCGCCCAGGCCGAATCCGACGACGCCATGGATGTTGCGCATGGCTTGGTCGCGGGTATTGAGAAATTCGCAACACGACGAGATGTCCTGCAACAGATCCGTTTCTTTGACGCGGGCGGCCAGGGCGTCCGCAATCTCCTCGTTGGCCGTGACCATGCCGCCTTGCCGGGAATAGAGGTTGGGGATCAGCACCACATAGCCCTCCTGGGCCAGCCGGCTGCCGAGGTCCTTGATCTGGGCCGTGAGCCCCCAGGCTTCGTGCAACAGGACCAGGCCGGGAAACGGCCCCTTCTCCTGCGGTCCGAACAGCAACCCTTCGACCAAGACTTCTTTGGCGACCCTGGTCTTGGCATAGGGGTCCACGGAGGCGTCGGTCATGGAGGGCATCGGAACGCCGCTCGGGAAGCGCACGGCGCTCGTGCCGATCTGGTCTTTCGTGAAACGGGGCAGCCGTTCGGACATGGTACTCCTTGGACACATGGGCGGTGAAGAATCGCGAGGTGGCCTTGGTCGCGGCGAGCGGGGCCTACTATAGCGACGGCCCCGCCGGCTTGTCAATTCGCGCGTAACGTGAAGTGCCCCCGCGAAAGGCGCCCCGCTCGCGCTGTCGTCGACCGGCGCCGGTTGCGCGTTCGGTCTTGGGGCGGTTAGGTTTCCGCGACGATATGCGTGTCGGTTTCCTCCACACCCTCGATCGTGTGGATTTTCGTAATCACCACATCGGATAGGGCTTTCTCGTCGGCGACATTGACGAAGCTGAAGATGTCCGGCTGTCCGAAGCAGGGGTGCGCCTGCTCGAGGCCCGGGATCTTCTTGAGTTGCTTGATGACCTCTTTGGTCTTACCGGCCTTAACCTTGATCAGGATGTAAGCTTTCGTTGCCATGGCTCCTCCTTTGTGAATGATGAACGATGAGCAATGAATGATGAGTGATGAGCGGGAAAAGTCATCTCCATTTATCGTTCTGCGCTCATCACTTATCGTTGCGCAACGCCGCCTGGCATGTCCAGCCTCCTGGCTCGATAGACCTGATGGAGGTCCTGTCCCCGGCGTTGCAGGTCCAGGCGGGCGGCGACGAAGACCCGCGCCAGCAGTTCAAAATCCTGCCGCCCCACATTATACGCGCGCAGGCCCTGTTCAAACGATCCCTGTTCCCAGGGGGGGCTGCCCGCCACATAGTCCACCAACGCCTCCAAGGATTCGGAGGTCCACCCGTCGGTCCGAAAGGCCTGCGCCGCTGCCGGCGCATCGCCGCCGAGCTTTCCCGAGAGGGCCTGGGTCAACACATCGGAGACGGCCGGGTCCCGGCTTTTCATAAAGGCCGCCTGAAACTGGATGAGAGCTTTGATGAGCCGGTTGGCCTCGGGGCTGGATTCCGGGGGCAGGGCGCCGGCATCTTGAAAGGTCGCCAGCAGGGCCATGACCGTTCCGACCTGCGCGGCAGAGGCGCGGCCCTGACTCCGAGGACCGGCCGGCGGTTCCTGTCCCAGGGCGGAGGGACTGGACGGACCGATCAACGCAAAGCTGAGCAACAAGGACGGACACACGAAGCCCCGGACGATCGAGTGGCGCATGCCCGCATTATACACGGGGGGCGTCCGGTTGTGCGGCGGCTCGTCGCGCGGTTGAAAAGTCCAATTGAAATGTCGAGGGGGCAGGCCTATAATCGCGAAGCCTCGATCCATCGCCTCCCCGCAAGGCATTCGTATGCTGGCCAAGGTTCTTAGCGCAGCGTTGGTTGGACTGGATGCGCATCCGGTAGAGGTGGAAGTGGATATCGGAGGCGGTCTGCCGCAGTTTGCGGTGGTGGGCTTGCCGGATGCCACCGTGCGCGAGAGTCGCGACCGGGTCCGCGCAGCGCTCAAGAATTCTGGTTTCTCGTTTCCGGTCAAGAAAATCACGGTCAACCTGGCTCCGGCCGGGTTGAAAAAAGAAGGGTCCGGCCTGGACCTGCCGATCGCCCTAGGCATTCTCGTCGCGGAAGAGGTCCTTCCGCCGGAGGCCTTGCGCGATCGGGTGCTGGTCGGGGAACTGTCGCTGGACGGCCGCATTAAGCCCGTGGTCGGGGCCCTTTCGATCGGGCTGGCGTTCCGGCGGACTCACCAGTTGGTGTTGCCGGAGGAAAATGCGGCGGAGGCCGCGGTGGTCGAGGGGGTGGCGGCCCATCCGGTCCGCACCCTGCCGGAAGCCGTGGAGTTTCTGAGCGGCCGCTCGGCGATCACTCCGGTCGAGGTGGACCGTCAGGCTCTGTTGGTTGCGCCGTCCCTGTCGGAAGACGACTTTGCGGAAGTCATCGGACAGGAACATGCGAAGCGGGCGCTGGAGATTGCGGCGGCGGGCGGACACAATGTCCTGATGGTCGGCCCGCCCGGCTCCGGCAAGACGATGCTGGCGCGACGCTTGCCGAGTATCCTGCCGGCGATGGAGCCGGAAGAGGCCATCGAGACTACGCGTGTGCACAGCGTGGCGGGGTTGCTGGGCGCGGGCCATCCGCTGGTGACGACCCGGCCCTTCCGGGCGCCGCATCACAGCGTGTCCGACGCCGGGCTCGTGGGCGGAGGCGCCGTCCCCCGTCCGGGCGAAGTGTCCTTGGCCCATCACGGGGTCTTGTTTCTGGATGAGATCCCGCTGTTCAAGCGGCATGTGCTGGAGGGGCTGCGGCAGCCGCTCGAAGACGGCACCGTGGTCCTCACGAGAGCCAGCGGCTCGTTGCGATATCCGGCGCGTGTGATGCTGGTGGCGGCGATGAATCCCTGTCCCTGCGGCTATTACGGAGACTCAACCAAGGAGTGCCGATGTGCCCCGAACCAGATCAGGATGTACCGAACCCGCCTGTCCGGGCCACTGATGGACCGGCTGGACATTCAGGTAATGGTCCCCTCGGTTCCGATCCGCGAGCTGGGACGGGACGGAACCAGGGAGGCGTCGGCAAGGATCAGGGAGCGGGTCGCGGAGGCCCGGAAGCGGCAAGCGATCCGCTACCGGAAGGACACGATCTTCAGCAACGCCCAGCTCAAGCCCCGTCATTTGAAGAAATTTTGCGCGCTGGATACGGCCGACCGGGATCTTCTGGAGCGGGCCATCGGGACGCTCGGCCTGTCCGCCCGGGCCTACGGACGCATACTGCGCGTGGCGCGGACGATCGCCGATCTGGCCGGGTCGGAACGGATCCAGGCCTTCCATTTGGCGGAAGCGATTCAATACAGAAGCCTGGACCGGCGCGGAAGCGATTGGTCGTAAAGGAGCGTCGTCTCATGGAAGTGCTCAAGATGTTCGCCTGGTGGTTCCTGATCGGCTCGGCCATGGCTCTGTCCGTGATCATGCTGCAAGGCGGCATCCGGGAGGTCATGCAAGCCCAGGGCTCCCTGTGGGAGGTCAAGCTGGTCGAACTCCTCACCGCGGTGGTGGGCGGAGGGTTGCTGGGGGGCTGTGTGGCGTTGATCCTGGACCGTATCAAGCGGTCCTAACCGGATGTTGAAACAGGCGCTGGGCTGCGTTCTCGCCTCGCTCAAACCCTCAACGTACCCTGCCCGCGTACGCCTCGGTGTTTCGCTCGCTGCGGCCTTGCCCAACGCCTGTTTGAACATCCTGAAAGCAAGGGGAGTCTGTTGATGGATATCGAAATCGGGTCGAACCTGTATCAGAATTGCGACGGCACGGTGGAAATCGAAAATATCCCGCAGATCGAGGTGTCGCCGCCGAAGCCGGGCGGGCCGCTGCGGATCAGCTGCGTGCTGTACGATGAGGTGAGCCGGCTGATCGTCAAGGTCGTGGACAGCACGTTGGCCTTCAACGAGCGCCGGACGCACGAACTCAGCCGCACGCCGACCAGCCTGTTGATCAAGAACACGGAGACGGGAAAGGTGGTGCTGCAGGTTGAGCTGCAAGACTCAGGGCTTGTGCGGTTCACGCAAGGGGAATTGTTGACGGTAAAAGGGCACCTGCTGCAGATCTCCCCCACCGAATGGCGCATCGAGAAGCGCCACGCCAGCGGGAAGACCCAGGATCTCAAGGGGAAGTCGGTTACGATCGGGTAGGTGAGCGGGGGAGCAGCCGCTCCCCCGCCCGGCCCTACGGGACTGGCGTTACTCGGCGTCGATCATGATGCGGCGCGGTTTGGTTTCCTCGCGCTTGGGCAGTTCGATCACCAGCACGCCTTGTTTGTAGGATGCGGCGACTTTTCCCTGGTCCACGTTGGTCGGCAACGTGAAGGACCGGGAAAAGTGTCCCGTACCGATTTCCTTCACCAGGTAGGTCTGCTCAGGCTTTTGCGCGGACTTGCGCTCGCCCGCCAAGGTCAACACCCCATCCTCGACCTGAATATCGATCTTTTTGGCATCCATCCCGGGCAGAGCCGCCTCTACCACAAAGCGCTGCTCATCCTCGTAGACGTTGCAACGAGGTGCCCATGCCGCCGCGGTTTTGCTTCGCAGCCCGAGCGAGTCGTTGAAAAGCTGATCGATCTGCCGATCGAACGGTGTGTACGTCATTAGGGTCATGGCATCCTCCTTCCTTTGGTGAATGTCTGGGCTCGATGGCCCGTGATCCGCTTGCGAACTGGTTCCATAGATAACCAGGTTTGACGTCCGGTCAAGGCCTGGGGCAAGCCCGGCGGTCAGTTGGGTGAAGCCTCGACCGTCGGGACCACCAATATCTCACCGTCCTTGACGTCCACGGTCGCCGTGTCTCCATCCCGCAGGGCACCCTTAATGAGGAGCCGCGCGATCGCCGTTTCGACCTCCTGCTGGATCAGCCGCTTGAGCGGACGCGCGCCGTAGATAGGGTCGTAGCCTCGCGTCGCGAGCTGCTCGAGCGACGCCGGCGTGAGGACCAGCGGGATGCGGCGTTCTGCCAGGCGGTTGCGCAGCCGCGTCAGCTGGATGTCCACGATCTTCGTCAGTTGATCGGCGCTGAGCGTGTGGAAGACCACGGTCTCATCCACACGGTTGAGAAACTCCGGGCGGAAGTGTCGGCGCAGTTCTTCCATCACCAGGGCCCGGACGTCTTCCTGCGAGGCCTGATGTCGCTGGGCGTCCAAAATGTTCTGGCTGCCGAGGTTCGAGGTCATGATCAGCACGGTGTTCTTGAAGTCCACCGTGCGTCCCTGCGAGTCGGTCAGCCGACCGTCGTCCAGGACCTGCAGCAGGACGTTAAAGACGTCATGGTGCGCTTTTTCGATCTCGTCGAAGAGGATGACGCAGAACGGATGCCGCCGCACGGCTTCGGTCAACTGGCCGCCTTCCTCGTAGCCCACATAGCCGGGCGGCGCGCCGATGAGCCGCGCGACCGTATGCTTTTCCATGTATTCGGACATGTCGATCCGAATCAAATTGGCCTCGTCGTCGAAGAGGGTGACGGCCAGGGCGCGGGCCAGCTCGGTCTTTCCGACGCCGGTCGGACCGAGAAACAGGAACGAGCCGATCGGACGGTTCGGGTCCTTGATGCCGGAGCGGGCCCGGAGCACCGCGTCGGCCACGGCGCGGACGGCTTCGTCTTGGCCGATCACCCGCTGGTGCAGGAGGTCCTCCAGCTTGAGCAATTTTTCCATCTCGCCTTCCATCAGCCGGGTGACGGGGATGCCGGTCCAGCGGCTGACTACCAGGGCGATGTCCTCTTCATCCACTTCTTCCTTCAGGAGCCGGCTCTCGCCTTGCTTCTTGATCAGGGCCTGTTCTTCGATCGAAAGCTCCCGTTCCAGCTTCGGGATCTCGCCATACCGCAGCTCCGCCACCCGGTTGAGGTCGTAGGCCCGTTCCGCCCGTTCGACCTGCTGGCGCGCGTCTTCGATCCGTTGCCGTATCTTCCGCAGGCGTCCCACCGAGGCTTTCTCCGCCTCCCAGCGCGCTTTGAGAGCATCCATATCCCGGCGCTTCTCCGTCAGCTCCAGTTCCAGGGTTTCCAGCCGGGCCTTGCTGCCCGGATCGGTTTCTTTGCGCAAGGCCTCGCGCTCGATCTCCAGTTGCATCACCTTGCGCGACACTTCGTCGAGCTCGGCCGGCAAACTGTCGATGTCGGTCCGCAGGCGGGCCGCCGCTTCATCCACCAGGTCGATCGCCTTGTCGGGCAAGAACCGGTCGCCGATGTAGCGGTGCGACAGTTTCGCGGCCGCCACGAGGGCTGCGTCCTTGATCCGCACACCATGGTGGGTCTCGTACCGCTCCTTCAGGCCGCGCAAAATCGAAATCGTATCTTCGACGGAGGGCTGATCCACCAGCACCGGCTGAAATCGCCGCTCCAGCGCCGCGTCTTTTTCGATATGTTTGCGGTATTCGTCCAGCGTGGTCGCGCCGATCAAGTGCAGCTCGCCGCGCGCCAGCATGGGCTTGAGCAAATTGGCGGCGTCCATCGAGCCTTCCGCGGCTCCGGCGCCCACGACGGTGTGCAATTCGTCGATGAACAGCAGGATCTGGCCCTGGGCCGCCTGGATCTCCTTGAGCACGGCCTTCAGCCGCTCTTCGAATTCGCCGCGGAACTTGGCCCCCGCCACCAGGGCGCCCATGTCCAGTACGATGAGGCGTTTCTGCTTCAAGCCTTCAGGGACGTCGCCTTTCACGATCCGTTGCGCGAGCCCCTCCACGATGGCGGTCTTGCCCACGCCCGGTTCGCCGATCAATACCGGGTTGTTCTTCGTGCGACGCGAGAGTATTTGAATCACCCGTCGGATTTCCTCGTCGCGTCCGATGACCGGGTCCAGTTTGCCTTGGCCGGCCAACTTGGTCAGGTCGCGGCCGTACTTCTCCAGGGCTTGGTAGGTGCCCTCCGGGTCCTGGCTGGTGATCCGCTGACTGCCCCGGACTTGTTGCAGGGCCGCCAGCAGTCGATCGCGGGTCAGTCCCAGCTTGCGGAAAATCCCACCCTCCTCGGTCATGGCCAGGAGCACATGCTCCACGCTCAAGTACTCGTCCTTCAGTCCGGCCATCTCCTGTTCGGCGCGGGTGAGCACCGTGGTGAGACGCGAGGCCAGATGCAACTGGCCCGGTGTGGCGCCGCCGCCTTGGACCTGAGGAAGCTTGGCCAGCACTTGCTCGGCGGCGGCAGCCGTGGCCGACACCGAAACTCCCGCCTGTTCGAGCAGCGGCGTGGCAATCCCCTCCCCCTGCTCCAACAGCGCCAGGATCAGATGTTCGACGTCAATGCCCTGGTGGCTCCGCCGCATCGCGAGGGCCGAGGCGGTCTGCAGGGCTTCCTGCAGCTTCACCGTCATGCGATTCATGTCCATGGTGTGATGTCCTCCAGGGCCCCATTATGAGGCAAGCTATGCGAATATGAGTGAACAATAATCATGCCAGCCTTCAAGTCAACGACCTGAACCGGGGAAATACAGCTTCGCCAGAATTTTATGCCTTCGCCCTTCCCTGGTCGGTTGGCATAAGGCGTGGTTTCGTCGGAGGCTGTGAATGGGAGAGGGGAGTGGCCCGCTTGACCCCAGGGGGCGGCCCGGACTATTGTCGCGCCGAGGTGAGTATGGCAAATCAAGGAACGACCAGGCCCTTTGCCGTGATCACCGGGGCGTCCCGGGGGATCGGGGCCGAGTATGCCCGTGTGTTGGCCTCCCGTGGTTATGATCTCCTGTTGGTCGCGAGGGACCGGGCCAGGCTGGAGCAATTGGCGGCGGAGATCGCGGGGCGTCATCAAGTACAAGCCGATATTGCGTTGCTGGAGCTGTCCGAGCCGGAGGCCGCGCACCGGCTCTACCAGGCCGCGCGGGAGCGCCGTGCGGCGGTGGACCTTTTGATCAACAACGCCGGATTCGGGGCGGTCGGGGACTTTATCGCCATGCCGATGGCCCGCATCCAGGCCATGCTCCGGCTGCACGTGAACACCGTCGTCGAAAGCTGTCGGCTGTTTCTGCCCGGTATGGTCGAACGGCGTTTCGGCGTCATCATCAATGTCGCGTCCACGGCAGGCTTTTTGCCGATTGCAAGCATGACTGAGTATGCGGCAACGAAGTCGTTCCTCATTGCATTTTCGGAGGCCCTGGCCGAAGAGGTTCGCCCCGCCGGCCTGCGCATCCAGGTCTGCTGTCCCGGCGCCACACTGACCGATTTTCATCAGACGGCCGGGTCGCACCCCCCGGGACCGTTCAAAGCTCAGACGGCCGAGGCGGTCGTCGCGGCGTCGCTGGATGCGTTGGGCAGCGGCCGTACCGTCGTCACGACGAACTGGAGCGGGACGCTGACCGATTGGCTGGGCCGGTGGGTGCCCAGGGGGCTGCTTGCGAGAGGCGCCGCTTGGTGGATGCGGCGATCGAAGACCGGCCGAGAGGCGCAAAGCAGAAAGCGGAATGCGGAAAGCGGAAAGCAGGGGGGAAACTGATACATGCCGGGGATTATCCATGCCACGATTCAGCTGTATCGGGGCGCGATGACGGCGACGCTGAAGTCGTTCGCCCGCAGCTGGCTCTCGGCCTTGGCCGTGGTGCTCTTCGCCGGGCTGATGGTCTTGGCCACGTCGGTGGCGGCGCCCTTGGGCATGATCGGCGGATTCATTCTCGGCGCAGTCAATGCGCTGTTGATCGGGGCCACGCTCGGGCTGATCGAACAGGCCGTCTCCGGCGCTCGACGCATGACGTTTCAGGACATCTGGGACAGCTTCGGACAATACTTCGGGGATGTGATCGGGGTGGGCTTCCTGCTGTGGGTGCCGATCATGTTGCTGGACCGAGGGATGGCGGCCAACCCCAATGGCCCCTTCCTGGCCGCGGCCATCTTCATGCTTTTGTTCATTCTGCTCAACCCGGCGCCGGAGGTTATCTATCAGGCGCGTCCCCAGTCGCCCCTCGATGTCATTCGGGAAAGTTACGAGTTTGTCTTGGAGAATTGGATCGAGTGGTTTCTCCCTCTGGCTGTGCTGGTCGCACCGCTGGGCCTGTCCTTCTTCTTCGGGATTTCCGGGCGTTTGGGCCGGGGCGCCGGACTGGATTTCTTTCAGGTGTTGGTGCTGCCGTTCACGCTGCTCACGGCCTGGCTCGGGTACTTGGGCCTGCCGGAGACCGCCGGATCCGCGGTGGTGATGCTGCTGACTCCGCCACTGGCCGTGGCGATGCTGATCTTTCGCGGACATCTGTTCGCCGCCCTGCACGGCTCGTCGCGGCGTCAGCGGATGTTTCGAGGGCGGATGGGGGAGGAGAGCTAGGAGAGAGAAGCGGTCAGCCGTCAGCTTTCAGCTTTCGGAGAGGACTCGTGGCTGATCGCTGGGTGCTGAAGGCTGAGAGCTACTCGTCAGATTTCCGCGACTGGCGCGGTATGGTCGCCTTCGCAGACGGTGCAGACCCTGGCCGGAACGCCGTGGCTGGGGCGGGCGGGGGCCAACGCGAACTTCGTGTCCAAGGCCACGACCTCCGTGCCCTGGAACGTCCAGAGGCGGTGGCAGGAGGGGCAGCAGTACCACTGGGTATACGCCGGCCACTCACGATCGCGCGTTGCCATGAAGCCTCAAAGGAAAGCTGAAAGGTGTTCTCCGCCGGCCCTTGAAGTGGGAGGGCCGGCGGCTCAGCACGCTCGGTGTGGAGCTGGCGAGAGGAATTGAACCTCCAACCGTCGGTTTACAAAACCGATGCTCTGCCATTGAGCTACGCCAGCGCCGCTCAGAGAGTACACCGGGGCTCCGCGTTCTGGCAAGCCTTGGGGATCCGTCGGCCGTATCGTGCCGGCGTGGCTTGACGGAGTGGGGCGGCTGGTTTATTCTCCCCGCGTGAAAGCGCGGTCCACCTGACTGAAGAGGGGTATTCGATGAGAGTCTGGCAAATCGCGATACTCAGTGCGGTCTTGGTCCAACTCACGGCTTGCGGAGGGGGGTCCTGGGTGCACCCTAACAAACCGCAAGAGCAGTTTACGGCGGACTACAACAAGTGCGAGGGCGATGTGCTGAAAGATCCCAAGTTGCAGCAGGGGAACCGATATATGGTGCTGCAGGCGACCGAGCGCTGCGTCATGAAAAAAGGGTGGATGCTGCGAGACACCGAGAACTGACACCGAGCCTGCCCTCCGTAACCTCTCCTCGTAGTTTCGCCATGATGGCACGGTTTTGCGCCGTGCGGCTTCTCCTGCTTATCCTCCGTCTACGATAAATTTACACGGCTGTAACAGTTGCGTCATGGACCGGCAATTCTGGAGGGTTACGCTGTGCCGTGAGATGAGTGGACGAGTGCAGCCACCGATTCATGATACGGAGGATAGGGCGATGAGGCGAAGGATGGAACGGGTGCGGAGGGAGTGGCCCCTGTGGGCGTTGGGCAGTGTCGTGGGCTTGCTCGCGAGCATGGCTCTCGCGGCCCCGGTTCTTGCCGAGCAGGCGGAGGTGCTGGGTCGGCCGGTCGTGGATCAGGGGGTCGGCTCCTATACCCCGGTTCCGAACCTCTCCGGCAACCTGGTGATCGCGGGATCGGACACGATGCAGCCGTTGATGCTCAAGTTGGCAGCCGCCTTCCGGCAACTCTACCCAGCGGCGAAAATCGGCATCCTGGGCGGCGGAACCGAACGAGCCTTGATGCAGTTTGTCAGCGACCAGGCGCAGATCCGACGCGGGGATGGATTCTATAACGGACCGCAGGCCTCCGGCCGCGTCTCGATGCTGGCTTCGTCCCGTCGTTTGACCGAGGAGGAGAGCAAGGACTTCCGCGCCCGGTTCGGGTACGACCCGACCGAAATCACGATCGCCATGGATGCGGTGGCCATCTATGTGCACCGCGAGAATCCCATCCAGGGGCTGACGTTGGAGCAGGTGGATGCCATCTTCGGAAAGGACCGAAAGCGCGGAGCGGGAGAGGACATCACGACCTGGGGGCAGGCGGGAGTGGAAAGCTGGGCTCAACAGCCCATTCGCCTCCATGGCCGGGACAAGCAGTCCGGCACCAGGTCCTTCTTCAAGCAGGAAGCCCTGGCCGGCGGAGAGTTGAAGGCGGAAGTGAAGGAAGCCCCCGGGTCCGCCTCGGAAATTCTGGCGATCGCCAATGATCCTCAGGCGATCGGCTATGCCGGCATCGGATTCCAGACCTCCTTCGTGCGGGCGGTGCCCCTGGCCGAGAAAGCCGGACAGCCGTTCGTGGCTCCGAGCGCGGCGGCGGCCGCGGACGGGACCTATCCCCTGCATCGGCCCCTGTACCTCTACGTTAACATGGACCCCAAGGGCACGCTCGATCGGGAAGAGCTGGAGTTCCTCAAGTTCATCAACAGCCGGGAGGGACAGCAGATCGTCGTGAAAGCCGGTGCGTATCCCTTGTCGGCAGCCCACGTCGCCAAGAATCTCCAGATCCTGACCGGATCGCCCATGGCTGCGGCCGCAACCGAGATGTCCGCGGTCAATTGATCATTTGATCATTCACAAGGCCGGTCGAAGCGCACCGGGACGGGACAGACCCGCCCGGTGCGCTTTGTGTTGTCTCCATCGTTTTTGCTAGACTGCGTCGGCCGTGAAGGGGCTCCGCAATTTTCGGAACAGGATATGAACGTCAGGTTGACCCCGCTCATTGTGTGCAGTCTCCTCCTGGGATGGCTTTCCGCCGGATGCGTGACCGAACCTCCGCCCATTGTGATTCACGAGGAACCGAACTCGTCGATCTGGCTGATGTTCGATCCGGAAGCGGGCCGGCCTGGCCACAACCATCCCGCCACGTTCACGCCCGAGCAGATGGCGCTGGTGCTCAAGGGGGTGGTCGTCGTCGACAGGAATCGGGTCATCGGGGAAGCGAGGGAATTGTTTGCCCACGATCAGGAGGGGACCCAGGCCTTCTCCGCCGCACAGATCAAAGTCCTGGCGCCGTTGCTGGCGCAGGCCTTCAACAAGGCGTCGCCGGTGGACCTGGTCACCTTCTATCTCCTGACCGGGGAGAAAGAGCGGGGAAAAGTGGTGACTTCCGGAGGCATGTTCGTCCGTCAACGACGGCTGTACGTCATCCTCGCCAATTTCCGCACCTCGCCCGCCACTAAGACTTACGAGACGACGTACGAGCTCGAGGCGCGCGACATGCCGCTGCTCCCGGTCGCCCGGTTTCTGTATCTCGTCGGGTTCAAACCGAAGGAAGCCTGGATTCCCAACGGCGAGGTGCGGGGGAAGGACGGCTACGAACGATATCTGGATGAATCGAAGCTGATCATCATCGATGTGGATCGCCTGTTTGCGGGCGGCTCATCACCATCGCAGGAAAGGACTGGCCGCGCTGACGGTCGGTAACCTTCGACGGCTTTTCCCGTCACTGGGTGTCGGATCGTCGGCTCCGGCTGTCCGGATCGGCGAACTGGACGTTCACGCGCACCACGACCTCGTTCGGGTGTCGGTAGGGATCCCGGTCGGTGATCCGGTGGAGCGCATCGGCATCGGCCTGTTTCGTGACGATGGAGAGGGCGGGCACGTAACGGCCGGAGGCGATCGTGAGGCCGATGATTTTCGCGCCCGGTTCGACCACGACATGGTCGCCCGCCTCGGCTTTGAAGATCGGGGCCTGCATGCCGATAAAGGTGTCGTCGCCGACCTTGGCCGGCCCGTGCCCTTGCGATTGATGGGCTAGGGACACTTGCTGCCGACATAGACGGAATATTTCCTGCCGGAAACCTCCACCTCGTTTTCGATCAATTCGTGCCCGCCCTCGAATGTTTCCGGACTGTGAATGACCACGGAGTCCTGGACGTTGCTCTCGTCGTCGACGTAGATATTCCGGCCTTCGTCGCCCCGGATCGAAGCGAAGGGGGCGACGAAGACCCGCTCGCCGAGCGTGACGGAGCCCATGACCGAGGCGAGCTGGTGGACGCGGGCGGCGCCGGAGATCATCGGTTCGTCCACGTCGGAGTTGAAGGAGGTCTCGACGTTGGGGCCCACCCAGCCGCCCAGGACGACGGGAGCAGGACGAGGTTCAGATCGCCGCCGAACGACGGCCATCGGCTCTGCCTGATGGACGCTCCTGTGCTCAGCGGTGGAACGCCAGCCCCGCGCAACGCGGGAGCGGGGTCTGTCGCGCAACCGACGATCAGTTCCAGAACCAGATGCACTGGAAGCGGAGCAGGTTGCCGTAGGCGTCGATCTGGGTGCCGGGCCTGGTCGCCGTCTGACCAGGATTGACCTGGGCGAAGTTGTTCCGTTGCGTGAAGGTATAGGCGACGGTAAATTCCCACTGGGGGTCAGGCTGCCAGGCGATGCCGGTTTCGATTTCCTTCATCCGGTCGTCCGGCGCGCCGGTTTGGAACTTCAAGCCGCCGTAGTATTCCTGCCAGCGCGAATAGAAGTTGGCCAGGCCGACATCGGAGTATTTCCATTGGTAATGGGCCTGGACGTAGCCGCCGTAGAAGTGGGAGGTTTCGACGATCCCGTTCCCGTTCCGCTTGGGGGCTCGGCCCGTCGTGTACTCGGCGATGAACCCCCAAGGTTGGGGCGGCATGTAGGCGTAGAAGTTGATCCGTTCGTCCAGGTAGTTTCTGGCTGAGGTGCAGCCGGAGGTGGTGGCTGCCCCCACGCAGGCGGCCGAGTTCACCGAATAGAGCGTCCGGCCTGCCGCGGCCGTGCCCATGCTCACGTTCCACGTGCCGGTGCCGGCGTTCATGCCCGTTTCCATGAGCCGCCCGCCGGGAAGCTCCCAGGGCCAGGCCAGACGTATGCTGACCCGCTTGTTCTTGTTGTTCTCCGCCGTGTTCAGTCCCGCGCTGTTGTCCACCTGGATGTGGAAGACGCCGTAGTCGCCTGGACCGTAGCCGTAGTCCAGCATTTGCTTGAACCGGGCCTGGGCGATCTTGGGCGTGTACATGAAGGAGATGCCGACGTCGCGTTCGCTGGGGGCGCAACTGTTGGTCGCATCGGCCCGGTCGATGGCCATACGGACGCGGGAAGCCTGCCAGTTGTCGAAGGAGCAGGGGACGCGCTGGAGACCGACCCGCAACCGATATTGCTTGTCTTTGTCGAAGATCCAGTCTCCGTAGGCGTCGCGCATCGAGACCGCATGGGT
This sequence comes from Nitrospira sp., assembly GCA_016873495.1. Lineage (GTDB taxonomy): Bacteria > Nitrospirota > Nitrospiria > Nitrospirales > Nitrospiraceae > SYGV01. Next base: position 22,515 of record VGXC01000033.1, read on the forward strand.
GTTCCCGCTGATGTTGCTGGCTAAATCGGGCTGGATGAAGAAGGCCACGTGTTCGGAGACCTGCCCGGTCACGACCCAGCGGATGCGGCGGAAGAAGAACCCCGGCTGGGCTCCGTTGGCCGTGTCGCCGACAGACGCATCGTGATAGGTCCTGACCTGGCCGTTGTTGGTCTGGTTGTAGCGCATCATGCCGTACCCGTACATGGTGACCCGCTCGTACCAGTTCGGGCTGCCGGTGAATTCGGCTACCACCGACCGTTCGTTGAACAGGCGTTCCTGTTCGGCCTTGATCCTGATCCAGTCGTCCGAGTTGATGATGCCCTTTTCCAGCAACAAGTCTTCCAGTGGGGTGCTCTCGATGGATTGCGCCCCCCGTTGGATCATGCCGCCCGGCGCGAGCGGCGGTTGATCCGAAGTGGTGGGGGCGACTTGATGCGTGCCCGCCTGGGCCGTTTGATTCTGGGCCTGGGCCGGCTTGTCCGGAGCCCCGAACGAGCCCATGGTGAACAGGATCGTCAGGATCGTCGCCAATCGCTGCCTCTTCATGCTGATGTCCTCCTGCTTCGGTGCAGCCTATTCCGCAAGGGCCCTGTTGCGATGTTCCGCGCACCCAGGAATACGCCGGCCCTGTCACGAGCCGATGACCGGGTTGTTACAAGTCTGTAAATCTTTGCGCGTCTCCGCGTCTCGATGGAGGGGGAATTAACCGGGCGGTAATAGGGACGTGATGCGGATGCAACGGGGAGCGGGTAGAGTGGGTGCGTCGAGCCTATGGGAATCATTCAAATCATCGAGGACGAGCCGGACCATGCGCGGCTCCTGGACCTGGCCCTCCGCCGGGCCCGGTACCGGACCAATACGGCGCACGACGGCCGGATCGGCCTGGCCGACGTGCAGCGGCTTCGTCCCGCGTTGGTCCTGTTGGATGTGATGCTGCCCGGGCTGGACGGGCACGAACTCTGCCGGAGACTCAAGGCCGATCCGCACACCCGCGCCGTTCCGGTAATCATGATGTCCGCGCTCGGGACGGAGGATCACCGCCTCAAGGGGTTCGAACTCGGGGTGGACGACTATGTCACGAAGCCCTTCAGCTCGAAGGAGGTGGTGGCTAGAGTCCAGGCGGTGTTGCGACGCACCCGTCCGCCGGCCGTTCGGCCGGAGACCTATCTGAACGGGATGGTCCGGTTGGAGGATGGCCGATTCACGGTGTCCTTGCAGGGGGCGCGCCTGGAACTCGACGATGCCGAGTGGCGGATTCTCCGACGGCTTGCGCGGGAAGATCGGCTGATCGCGGAGCGGGAAGAGCTGATGGCGGCCGTGTGGGGCGAGCAGGACCCGGTCTACGACCACGAATTGGAACGGCTGGTCCTGGCGCTCAATCAAAAACTTGCCGGCCTGCCGAGCGCCGGCTGGACGGTCCTTGCGCTCCCCGGCGTCGGGTACAAGCTTGCCGTCAGCGGGGCGACCCGCTGACGCCCGGTCGTCCTACCGCATCATAACCTTTTCGTTGTTGTCTCAGTGTTTCCCCTTTCCGTACGCGGGGGAACCGGCAAACTGCCGGATGCGGCCGGCGATCTCGTCGCGGACCCGCCGGAAGACCTGCCGTCGTTCCTCCGGCGATCCCTGGGCGGCCGCCGGGTCGTCGAAACTCCAGAGCAAGAGGGACGTGGCGCCCGGAAAGGTCGGGCAGGCTTCTTTCGCGCTGTCGCAGACCGTGATGACGTAGTCGAATCGCTCGCCAAGAAATTGGTCCACTTTCTTGGAGGCGTGCCGAGCAATATCCACGCCGACCTCGTGCATGGCCTCGACTGCGCCCTGGTTGAGGCCGACCGGATGGGTGCCCGCGCTGGCCACGTCGAAGCGGTCCCCGGCCACATGTCGGAGCCATCCTTCCGCCATCTGGCTGCGGCAGGAATTCCCCGTACACAGAAACAGGACGCGTTCCTTTTTCAACCGTTCACCCTTCACTGGTCACCGCTCACGCATTTGAAGGGAACCAGTGCCTGGTTCGGTTGCAGATGGCGCAGGCCGAGAGCATGACCGGCACCTCGACCAGCCCGGCCGCTTACCGACGGTGCGGACCGAGGAGAAATCGACTTTCATCATCATCGGGAAGATCATGAGCCAGATCAGGATCGCCATGGAGACGTTGACCTGGCTGCCGGTTCCCAGCTCGAGCGACCGCAGGGAATCCACCAGGCCGGGCAGGAGCTTCCCGATCGCTACCCCCACCACCATGCAGAGCCCGACCCGGAGGGTCAGGTAGCGCTCGAACAGATCGAGACGCTTTTCACTTTCGATGGTCACATCAGAATATACTGCAATATCGATCGGTTATCATTAAAAGTAAAAGCTCGAAGGCATGCTTTGAGTTGTTCGGTTATGGTGCCGTGGGTCCTCCAAGCGGTTTGCGGGCATGGACGAAGGCGCTGAGAAATTTGCCGTCTACTTGCCGGGCCATGGCCTCGATGTCGAGCCCGGCTCCAGTCAGGAGCTCCCCCGCATCCTCTGTCCGGTAGATGCGGGTCGGCTCCAGGCCGATGTCCGCGAAGCCGGCCTTGGCCAGCTTGTCGAGATACTCCGATTCTTCCAGCGCTCCGGCGACGCAGCCCATCCAGAGTTCGATGTTGAGCCGGATCTCGGCTGGAACCGGTCCGCGCACGACCACATCGGAGATGGCTAGACGGCCGCCAGGTTTCAGGACCCGAAAGGCCTCGGCGAAGACCCGGTCCTTGTCCGGAGACAGGTTGACGACGCAGTTGGAAATGATCACGTCCACGGAATCGTTTGGCAGGGGGATCTGCTCGATCTCGCCCTTCAGGAACTCCACGTTGTCCACTCCGGCCTTGCGCTGGTTGTCGCGGGCCAGCGCCAGCATCTCGTCCGTCATGTCGAGGCCATAGACTTTGCCGCTCGGGCCGACTCGTTTGGCGGACAGCAGCACATCGATGCCTCCGCCGGACCCAAGGTCCAGCACGGTTTCGCCTGGGTGCAATTGGGCCAAGGCCGTCGGGTTGCCGCAGCCAAGCGAGGCCAGCATGGCCTCGGCCGGCAACGACCCGGTTTCTGACGGTTGGTACAAATTGGACGTGATCGGATCGAACTTGTCCGGAGTTTTTCCGCCGCAACAAGAACTGCCGCCGCTCTTGGCCTGCAAGGCGGCCTGTCCGTATTCGGTTTTCACGAGTTCTTTGATAGCTTTTTCACTTGTAGGGCGGTTCATGGGCTCCTCCGTTTCTATGCATCAAATATTATTGATGGCTTCGAGCAAAAAAATAGTCAGTCGCAGCAGGGGGCGCCGGGCCGGACCTTCAGTCGCTTGTCCTTGAATGAGTCCAGCCATCGACCGATCTCGCTCATGGCGTCAGCGTTCAACGAATAGTAAATCCAGCGCCCGTCCCGACGGCCCTTGAGCAGGTCCGCGTCCTTGAGTGTCTTCAGATGAAACGAGAGCCGGGATTGGCCGGTTTGGAGGAAATCGGTCAGGTCGCACACGCACTGTTCGCCCTCCAGCAGGCGCTCGATGATCCGGAGTCTGGTTTCGTCCGCCAGGGCATGGAACCGGAGGGCGGCCTGCTCGAGGTCCTTGGTGCGTGTCGCGATCATGCGTCACAATATATCAACAAATATTGATTGGTCAAGGGGGGGGGAAGGGGGATGGATCGGATCAGCCGGCGTTGACGGACAAGGATTGGCGGGAGGGCAGGAGCCGCAGATGGCCCCTCGCAAGAGCGCCAATCCGTTCGTGGAGATTGAGAGGGAGGGCGCGGGCTCGTTGGCGGGCGAGACGCCAGTCTTGTTCAATGACGCGGCTGGACTGCAGCCCGAGCTTCGTCGCCAGCTTTCGGAACTGGGCCCGTTCCTCGTATTCACCCAGGACGGTCTGGGTCTGTTTCAGCCAGACGACGAGCTCCGGCCTGGCATAGGGCGCTCCGAGGGCCCACTCTTCCCGATAGCGAACGGACTTGATCATGAGCCGCAGGGTGTGGAGGGTTTTGCGGCGGGGCCTGGCCTCGCTCTGGGCAACCAGTTCCCGCAAGCGAGCGGCATGAATCCGCCGCAAGGCGATGATGCGCCGATGCATCCAATCGGAAGAGGCCGGCGTGGGCGGAAGAGCATAGTGCTCCAGTACACGCTCGACTTTCTTGTAGGTCTGTCTCTTCTTCAACTTGCTCTCCAAGACCCGGATCCGCTGTGTGACGAGCCGGCGATCCCGCCCCGGGGCATCCAAGCGGTCCAGATACTGTCCGAATACATGCAACGTGCGGAGCCGACTGAAGCGCGCCACGCAATGGGCCATGATCGAGGCGTTTTCTTCTTCTCCCACCAGTTCCAGATAGGCTTGCAGCCGTCGCAGGTGGGTGCGCAGGCGATGAAGGGTTTTGGCGCGGCGGTCTCCGGCCGAGAGGGAGGCCAGGGCGTGCAAGGCCACAGTCCTGTATCGGGACGCTCGGTCCTGTTCAACCTGTTGTCGTGCCTGGGTTTTTTCAACCATGCCCCTGTAGCCTCGTCCGGGCTTCAAGTCGGCAAAGCCGGTATGGTACAGTAGCCGCTCTTGCCCTTGCGCTGAAGGAGATGCGGATGGACTGTATTCTGTTTCGACATGGGATTGCCGTGGAGCCGGAAGAGTGGAAGGGGTCCGAAGCCCAACGACCCTTGACGCCCAAGGGGGCGGAGCGGGTTCGCGAGGGGGCTGCAGGACTTGTGCGACTCGGCGTGGAACCGACCCATATATTGTCCAGTCCGTTGCTCCGCGCGTTCGATACCGCGAAAATTATCCGTGACACATTGCGGCTTCGTCTGGAAATTCGCCTTTGCGACGAGTTGGTGCCCGACGCGCCTCCCGACAAGCTTCTGCCGTTGCTGGCCACCCTGCCGGGAGAGGCCTGCGTGCTCTGTGTCGGCCATGAGCCCCATCTCGGCGAAGCCGCCGGCATGTTGCTGTTCGGCCAGCCGGTCGCCGGCCTGTCGCTGAAGAAAGCCGGCGCCTGCTGCGTCCGCTTCGGGGGGCCGCCCAAGGCCGGACCGGGGATCTTGCGTTGGTGGCTCACGCCCTCGCAGCTCAGGAAGCTGGGAGAGCAGTAGCCGACTCTTTGACGGGACTCCCGGTGCCCGCCGAGGCCAATTGGGCCCGGCCGTTCTTGAGCAGGGGCTCGATCTTCAGCCGCAGCGCCTCCTGGATTTCCTCCGGCGGCTTGCGGGCGTCCACCACTTCGAACGTGAACTCCTCCGCCATCTTGTCGAATTCCTCGATCAGCAGCCCCTGATATTTCTTGAAGCTGTCGTAGAGGTCGCCCCCCAGCCGCAAGTCCATCCCGGACTCCCAGAAGTTCATGCCCTTGGTCTCGATCACGCGCAGGGCCAGCGTATCCACGTCGATCCGCAGGTAGCAGACCAGGTCGGGAATGACCGCGAAACCGAACACGTCCCTGATCCAGGACCGGTCCCCGCTGCGGACGAAGTCTCGGGCGAAGGCCGTGTAAATGTACCGGTCCGCCAGCACGATGAAGCCGGAGCGGAGCGCCGGAATGATCTGGTGCTCCAGGCGGTCGGCGAAGTCGGTGGCGTAGAGGAGGCTGAACGACCAGCGGTCCAGGATGTTGCCCTGCTTGGCCATCTCGATAGTCTTGGACATGAGGTTGGAGCGGGTCCAGCCGGTGGTGACGACGCCGTAGCCCTGCACCTCGAGCCACTCCTGCAACATCTCGATGTGCGTGGAGCGGCCCACGCCGTCCGTGCCCTCGATGGCGATCAGCTTGCCTTTGAGCTCATTCAGATTTTGGTACGGCAAACCGTCGCCAAAATACTGTCTCGCGTTTTCCATGCGTGCCCCGTTTCGGTTTGTAATGTTCCAGCGCCGTGGAGACCAACTGGCGCATATCGTTTTGCTGCTCTTCGATTTCCTTCGTGGCGTCCATCGTGATCAGCCCGTACTCGTGCACGATCTTGTCGTACTCCAGCAGGATGCGGGCCTGGAAAATGCGGAAGCTCTCGGTCATGTCCTGGCTCAGGCCCATGTCCATCCCCGCTTCGTAATACTTGAACTGGGCGCGCATGCCGCCCAGCAGGCGATTGATGGCCACCTCGATCGGCACCTTGAAATAAAAGGCCATGTCGGGGCGGATCGCGAACCCGTAGAGCTTGCGCACCCAGGCCGGCGAGACTCCGCGCACGGCGTCTCTCGCGAAGGCGGTATAGGCGTACCGGTCGGCCAACACCACCATGCCGGCTTTGAGCGGCGGCAGGATGTCGTAGTAGAGCCGGTTCGCAAAGTCGGTGGCGTGCAGCAGGCTGAACGTCGTGGGCGTGAGAGACTTGTTCTTCTTCCCGCGGCGGGTCGTGTCGCGGACCAGCTCGGACGAATTCCATTCGGTGAAGAAGACATTGTACCCCTTGGAAGTCAGCCACTTTTGCAACAGCAGCAACTGGGTGCTTTTGCCGGAGCCGTCGATGCCTTCCACGATGATCAGCTTGCCGGGGTAGGGATGCGGTTGGTTGAACGTGACCAGAGGGGGCGTCATGCAGGCACTCCTTCGTGGGGGAACGAGGCGGCCGTCTCGAATTGGATCGGTCGCTTGAACACTTTTTCGAACAGGTCGGCGCGGTTGCGGGCCGACCAGATCTCCAACTCGGGGTCGCCGCCGGTTGTGAGCGTGACGCGCAGGGGCTCGCCCACCGAGACGCGGAGGTCCTGAATCACCGAGAACTGGCTGCGGTCCAGGGCGTCGGCGATGCGGAGCAGCGCGCTGAGGATCAGGACCGTTTTCCGGCTTTTGGGCGGCAACTGGGCCAGGCCGGCGTGGGTGTCGCGGGGCAGCGCCCGTCGATGGTAGCGCGCGATATTCGCGATGATCTCGACTTCGTCCGCGGTCAATCCGTAGAGGTCGCTGTGCTTGATCAGGTAGTAGGCGTGCTTGTGATGCTGGCGCGAGTTGATGAGGTACCCGATGTCGTGGAGAAGCGCCGCATATTCCAACCATTCCCGCTCGCGCTCGCCCAGTCCGTGCAGGGTGGCGGTTTGATCGAAGAGGCGTGTCGCCAGGAACGCTACGTGATCCGCATGCACTTGGGGATAGTGACATCGCCGCGCTAGGTAGACCACGTTGCGGCGGCGGACGTTGGGAATCTCCTGCTCGGTGCGGATGCGGTCCTTGTGGCGCGCGATGAAGTCGTAAATGAGCCCTTCCCGGATCGCCTTGTCGCCGACCGTCATTTGTTCGTGTCCGGTCCGGTCCATCAGGCTGCGAAACACCATCGCGGCCGGCAGCAGGGTGTCGGCCCGTTTGGGGTCGAGGCCGGGAATGGCCAGCCGGTCTTTGAAGCTGGCATGGGTCAACAGACTTTCCACCGCCTGAATTTCCTTGCGCGTGATCCGGGTCAGGTTGAGCTGCGTCATGGGGCGGCCGGTGCGGCGGAGATAGATGACCTCGGTGAGGTTCGCGGCCATCCCCGAGGTGGCGACCAGTCGGTCGAACTGCTTGGTTTTGAACTGCCGCAGCGCCTCCTTGAGTTGGGCGTCGATGGCTTGTTGCAGTTTCTTGAGCATCGCCTTGGTGGGCGGGTCCTGCCGGAGGTAGAGGTCCTTCAACCGGATCGCGCCCAGCTTGAGGCTCTGCGCCTGGGCCATGGCCTCGCGGTTGCCGACCATCAATTCCACCGATCCGCCGCCCACGTCCACGACCAGCGTCGGCTGATCGGACAGGTCCATGCTGTGACGCACGCCGAGGTAGATGAGACGGGCTTCTTCCTGTCCCGTCACCACGCGTACCCGGAGCTTGGTCTGCCGGGCGATTTCTTCGATGAACTCGCCGCCGTTCTTGGCCTCGCGCACGGCGCTGGTGGCCACGGCCTTGATCCGGTCGTAGCCCTTATTGCGGGCCAGGGTGGCCAGCGTCCGGATGACTTCCAGGGCGCGGGTCATGGCGGCTTCCGAGAGGCGGCGGGTCTTGAAGGCCCCGTCGCCCAGGCGGGTCATGTCTTTGAACCGATCCAGGACCTTGTAGGAAAAGTCCGGCTCGACCTCCGCCAAGACCATGTGGATCGAGTTGGTGCCGATGTCGAGAACTGCAAGTTTGGCCATGAAAAGCAGCTTAGAGTGCGGCCCATGACAAGTCAATCGCCAGTTTAGTCAATAATATCATTATGTTGAGATCGGTTCGTGAAGACGGGCCTGGAGTTCGTAAGCAAACCCCTTCCGGCGGAGGAGGACTGCGCCGCTGCGACTGAGCGAGTCGATAGTATGAAACAGTTCGCTCCAGGTCAGCTCGGGCAGTTCCGCGGCGAGTTGTTCGATGGTCAGGCAGCCGGCCCGGTCCAGACGTTCCAGGACAAGGGCTTCGTTCTTGGAATGGAAGGATGGCATGGCATGACTCCCGAACAAAGAAGCGGGGATCTCCGGTCCCGTCGAAAACCAGTCCGTCGCACCTTCGCGGCACCTTGCGAAGGCCGTTACTGTCACTGCCGGAAGGGATGGGTTAGCGCGCCACTGCCTTTCATGAATTGAGTTCTAAAAATTTCAATAGCTCATCGCTCTGCGACACCGCTTCCGGTGTTCGTCGCCGCTGCAGTCGGGGTACTCTGGCGCGTTGTTGTCCTTGGGGCTGGAAATCCGGATGCTTCTGTCGCGCCAAAGAGAGGAGGTTACCCGATGGCTCGGGCAACTTCCTGGTGGATCGCCTGCGAGAGATCCCGGCTCTCGCATCGGTACAGGGGACAGGACCGGTGGAGTCCCGTCTCACAGTATTCCATCCGCTCGGTCAAGCTCGGCGTGAACGGCACGATGATCGCAGCGCGCAGCGCGGTCGTTCCGCTGGTCTCTTGGTCCGCGAAATGAGGACAGGCCATGGATGTCACCTCCTTTCTTTCTTGAGTCGGGGCCGCTCCTTGCCCCGGGTATGCTTCCCAGGGGGCACACCCTGAGAAGAACCCGAGGCTTACCGGAGGACGTTACAGGCGCCAATTTAGTCGATCCGTGTCTGACGTTGGCCCCGTTCTGAGACAGTTCTTAACCAGAGCAGAAGACCTCTTGACGTTGGCCCCGTTCTGAGACAGTTCTTAACCAGAGCAGAAGACCTCTTCGGCGGTCTGTTCAACCTGACGTTGCGCGACAAACTCGTTCGGGGTCAGGTGCCCGAGTGAGCTATGCGGACGGCG
>VGXC01000034.1 GCA_016873495.1 Nitrospira sp.
CTGCCTGGACCAGACCAATTCGACGATGGGCCACATGGTCGAGTATTCGTTCACCTACGAAAAGGTGACCTGGACCTGGGTGAAGGACGGCATCGAGGGCGAGGACAACTGGAAGGTGCCCTCCTGAGACTGGATGAGCGAATGAACGGCGCGCCGGGGAAGGGATCATCCTTCTCCGGTGCCAATCGCTGCAAGGGCAATGACCGCATCCTCCAATTGTTGAAAATAGCTGCGCCATCATTACGCAAAATCAATCCGATGGTGGCTTATCCCGGATCATTACACGCGGTTCGATGATCCGGGCTCGAGGCGGGGCTTCGATTATCCCTGGTCGAACCCCCGCCTCATTTTTTTGGCGCGATAGAAGCTCCCGCTCTAGTAGCCAACGGACAATGCCGCGCCATTTTCACCAGCGGGCCACGATTTTCCAGGCTTAAGAAAGGTGTTGCGAAGCGCGACGACATCATCTTGCTTGATTCACGGCGCCGGGCCCGCTAGAGTGCCCGCGTGATCCGCATCTACTAAGGAATCAAGCCCACGATCCCCAAGTCCGCCTTCATCGAGGAGACCGCCGTCGTGATCGGCGATGTGGTCCTCGGCGAGGAATCCAGCGTCTGGTTCAACTCGGTCGTCCGCGGGGACGTCCATTACATCCGGATCGGCCACCGGACCAACGTGCAGGACCTGTGCATGTTGCACGTGACGCACGACACCCATCCCCTGATCATCGGGGACGACGTGACGATCGGGCACCATGTGGTCTTGCACGGCTGCACGGTCAAGGACCGTGTGCTGATCGGGATGGGAGCCATCATTATGGACGGGGCAGTGATCGGCGAGGACTCGGTAGTGGGGGCCGGGGCGCTAGTGACCGAGCGGACTATCGTGCCGCCCAAGAGCCTGATCCTGGGCTCGCCGGCCAAGGTCAAGCGGCCGGTGACCCAAAAAGAGCTGGAGTGGATCAGGGAATCAGCCGAAAACTATGTCCGCTATGCGAAGACCTACCTGGGGGAACCGCTCAAATCAAAGCCTGGCTTTCAGCCCTGACAACGTATCTCGTCTTTCGTCGCTCGCATCTCGTTCAAGGCCCGAAACGCTTCGCGGGCCATTTCTCCACTCCCCCTTGCCACGATATACGAACTACGCTTCACGAACAACCAGTCCTCGCGCTTCACGAATGTCCCTTCGCGGCCTTTGCAGGCATTGTAAGAGCCACCGATGAAGGCTTGCCGACCGTCGGCGAGCCAACCACGTGGCCGACCAGATCGTAGGCTGAGGCATCCGTAATGGTCGCTTTGACGAACTCTCCTGGTTGGGCCGATCCCTGATTCAAATACACCAGCCCGTCGATTTCCGGCGCCATGCCTTCGTGGCGTGCGGCCAGCAGTTGATCCGACTCCTCGGACGGGCCTTCCACCAACACCTCGACCGTGCGGCCGAGCAGGGCCCGGCTCTTCTTGAGCGCGATGCCTTCCTGCAGGTTGAGCAGTTCGGCACGGCGTTCGTCCATGAGCTCCCGGTCGAGCTTGTTGTCCAATTCGAGGGCGGACGTACCTTCCTCGTCGGAATAGAGGAACACGGCCATGCGTTCGAAGGCCATGTCCTGCACATACTGCTTCAGCTCGCCATAGGCCGCCTCGGTTTCGCCGGGGAAGCCGACGATAAAGGCAGTGCGAAAGGTCAGGCCGGGGATGCGGGCCCGCAGCCGTTCCACCAGGGCCGTGATGTAGGCCTTGTCTCCCAGCCGGTGCATGCGCTTCAGCATCGCGTCGTTGATGTGTTGGAGCGGCATGTCGATATATTTGGCGATTTTTTCTTCCCCTGCGTAGAGCGAAATCAATTCCTCGTTCACCTGCTGGGGATAGAGATAGAAGGGCCTGATCCATCGCAGCCCGTTCACCTTGACCAAGCCACGCAGGAGCTGCGTCAGCCCTTGCTTGATCCCCAGGTCCACCCCGTAGTTGACCGTGTCCTGCGAGATCAGGTTGATCTCCTTCACCCCTTCATCGGCCAACCGCTGGGCCTCCGCCACAATGGACTCCACGGGCCGGCTCCGCTGCTTGCCCCGCATCAGGGGAATAGCGCAGAAGGCACAGTTGCGGTTGCAGCCCTCGGCGATCTTGATGTAGGCCATGTGCGGCTTGTCCAGCCGGAGGCGGGGGGTCCGTTCGTCATAGAGATAGGGAGGCGGCGAGAAAAAGAGCCGTTGATGCTTGCGCGCAGGCTTGAGCAGGCTTTCAGTGATCTCGGCGATCCGGCCGATCTCGCCGGTCCCGACGACCCCATCCAGCTCAGGCAGTTCTTTGAGCAACTCCCCCTGGTACCGTTGGGCCAGGCAGCCGGCCGCAATCAGCACCCGGCAAGAGCCGGTTTTTTTCAGATGTCCATGTTCGATGATCGCATTGATGGACTCCTGTTTGGCTTCTTCGATGAACCCGCAGGTGTTGATGATAACCACCTCGGCCTCGGCCGCATCGGGGGTCAAGACAAACCCCTTCGCCACCAGCGAGCCGAGCATCACTTCCGCGTCCACCTGGTTCTTGGTGCAACCCAGGTTGACGAAGCCGATGCGCGTCTTGCCGGATTCCGAAAGCAGGGGCAAAGGTTTGCGAGTGGCCATACGCAAGGCAGTGTACGGGGCGGTTGAAGGGGCTGTCAACGAGTTCCAATGCGGATGAGACAGGCCGGATCGCCCACTAATGCCGTGGGGTAATCTTCCTCTTCCACCAGGCAAGACACCTTGTGGCGCCGGGACCAATCGTCGATCCAGGGAATTTCTTCGACCGACGTGGTGACCAGCCCCGGTCGCGTGAGTTTCCTCAGACAAGCATCAGTCAGGCTTCTGACGATTGTCCGTTCCCGCGCAAAACGCGCCGCATCGAAGGTGGCCGGGTTGGCCCGGCCATAAGAAAGCGCGGCCAATTCAGGAAACCGCTCCGGATCGTTCAACACGCTCACCATCCACAGGTGATCGAACCGGCCGGAAGCCTTGCCGCCATCCTGAGCCGAAATGCGGAACGGCAACCCGGCACAGGCGCGATTCAACAAGCGGACTTCCTTTGCCCGAAGATTACACGCCGTGACGTCCCGCCCAAGTTCCATCGTTTCCATGGCGAGTAAAGGCAGTTCCGCCACGCCTGCGCCGACATAGAGGCTCCGCCCCTGTGGTTTTAGGCGGCCCAGCAGCACCTCCGCCATTTTAATCCCAAGCTTCCTGCAAGGCCCGCGCTTCGCCTTCCAAAAGGCATCGCCGCCTTCATCGCAGTAGATCGGCCCCAGCCGTGCATAGTCCAAGCGTCTGAAGACGGCCGCAATGGTTCTTGCGGTGTCGGATGTCAGCCGCCTCTTCATGGGGCAGGCTGCTCCTTGAGGGTTGCAAACCCGACCGTTGCAGCGGTGAGACAAGCTACCGTCCGTTCCATAAAGGCAAAGTCCAAGGTCTCGATGGTATCCGTGGGCCGGTGGTAGTGGGGATTGCGGAAATCGGCCGTGTCGGTGAGCATGACGGCCGGATAGTCCTGGTCCCAGAAGGCCGCATGGTCGCTGCGCCTGGTGTCGGGAACCTGCTCCCCCCGCCCCGGCACCAGGAGCGGGACGGTTTTCAGTTCCGGGACGAGCCCCGAGGCCGCTTGCACAAGCGTGGTCACCAGATGAGCCGCCGCTTCGTTTCCGATGACGCCGAGGAAATCGCCCGTGGTCGGAACCGGAATGGGCACGCCCGGCGGAATCCTCTGCGAGCCAGGCTCGGCGCTGGCATAGCCCACACATTCCAGCGCGATCATCCCCTGAATCGGCTGGTTCGTCGTCCGCAGATGAGCCGCATAGGCCCGGCTGCCGAGCAAGTTTTCTTCCTCCAGGCAAAAGCCGATGAACTGCACTTCGTGAACGAGCGGACGGTCCTTGAGGCCCCTCGCCGTTTCCAGCAGCACCGCCAGGCTGCTGGCATTATCGTCCGCGCCGGGCGAGCCAAGGACCGTGTCGTAATGGGCGGCGATGATGAGCGGAGCCGCCGACGCGCCCGTTCCCGTGAGCGTTGCAATCACGTTGCGGAAGGTTCTGCCATAGGCTGGGAAGGAGTGGCCGGTCACGACCAGCCCCAGGCTCCGGAACTGGTCGGCGAGGTACTGTTCTGCATGCGCCAGTCTGGTTGGAGAGGAGAGGGGATGCCGTTCACCGACAAGCGCGAGGACATGGGCGTGAAGGCGATCGCGCACGACGTTAGGAGACGATCTCGGTGCCGATCCCCCGATCCGTAAAGATCTCCAGCAAGATCGCATGCGGCATGCGCCCGTCGATGATGTGGGCTTTTTGGACGCCGCCGTCCAGCGCGTCCAGGCAGGATTGGACTTTCGGCAACATGCCTTCGCTGATCGTGCCTTTCTTGACCATCTTCTGCATGTCCTTGCGCGACAGAGTGGAGACGTGGCTGCCCTTGGCGTTGCGGATGCCCTTTACGTCGGTCAGCACGAGCAGTTTTTCCGCCTTGAGCGCCGCCGCGACTGCGCCGGCGACCAGATCGGCGTTGATATTGTAAGTGTTCCCCGAGCGGTCTGCGCCGATCGGGGCGATGACGGGGATAAAGTTTTCTTGTTGCAGCTTCTCGATCAGGCGCGGATTGACCGACTGGACTTCGCCCACGAGTCCGAAGTCGCCGTCTTCCGCTCCGTCGGGCTCCGTGCCGAGGCTTTCCGCCCAGGCCTTGGCCGTGAGCGGTTTGGCCGTAATCATGCCGCCGTCCTTGCCGGTCAGCCCGACGGCCCGGCCTCCGTGCTGGTTCAGCAGGTTGACGATCTCCTTGTTGATCTTTCCCCCCAGGACCATCTCCACGACCTCCATCGTGGCGCGGTCGGTGACCCGCACGCCCTGGCGGAACTTGGCCTCGATGCCGAGGTGGTCCAGCATCTGATTGATCTGCGGGCCGCCCCCGTGCACGATCACCGGATTGAGGCCCACGTACTTCATCAGCACCACGTCCTGGGCGAAGCCGTCCTTCAGCGTCTCGTCGGTCATGGCCTTCCCGCCGTACTTGATGACGACGGTCTTGCCGGCGAAGGTCCGGATGTAGGGGAGAGCCTCGATCAGGACGTTGGCCTTCTTGATGAGTTTGTTCATGGGCAACTCCGCTCCTTGCTATCAGCCATCAGCAATCAGCGCTTACAGAATGAACCGGCTCAAGTCCTCGGCCTTCACGATCTCGCGCAGCCGGTCCTTCACATAAATCGCGTCGATCAGAATCGTTCGCTCGGCCACATCGGGCGCCTCGAACAAGACCTGCTCCAGCAGCCGCTCCATGATCGTAAACAGCCGGCGGGCTCCGATGTTTTCCGTCCGGTCGTTCACCTGGACGGCCGTGGCGGCAATCTCCTCCAGTCCGTCCTTGGTAAAGTCCACGGTCACCCCCTCCGTATCGAGCAGTGCCCGGTATTGGGTGATGAGCGCGCCGCGCGGCTCGGTCAGAATGCGGACCAAATCTTCCTTGGTCAAGGCGGTCAGCTCGACCCTAATTGGAAACCGGCCCTGAAGCTCCGGAATCAAATCCGACGGTTTGGCCACGTGAAACGCCCCGGCCGCGATGAACAGGATGTGGTCGGTGCGGACCGGGCCGTATTTCGTGTTGACGGTGGACCCCTCCACGATCGGCAGCAGGTCCCGCTGCACCCCCTCACGCGACACGTCCGGCCCGGCCATCTTCTCCCGTCCGGCGATCTTGTCGATCTCGTCCAGAAACACGATACCCGTCTCTTCCACTTTGGCGACGGCGTCACGCACGACCTCGTCCATGTCGATCAACTTCTGGGCTTCGTCCTGCGCCAGGTGCTTCAACGCATCGGGCACTTTCATCAGACGCTTCTTTTTCTTCCCCGGAAACAGCCCACCCAGCATCTCGCGCAGTCCGCCTTCCAGCTCCTCCATCCCGCCCACGTTGGAGATCACGCCGATGGGCAGCCCCCGCTCTTTGACCTCCAGCTCGGTGGAACGATGGTCCAGCTTGCCTTCGCGGAGCTGCAGACGCAGCTTTGAGCGGGTGGCGTCGTAGGATTCGTTCACCGGAGCCCCGTCGGCCCGCTGGTCTTCCGGCGCGCCGAAGGATGCCTTGGCGCTCGGCGGGGGCAGGAGAAGATCCAGCAGCCGCTCCTCCGCCTGCTGCTCGGCCTTCTGCTGTACCTGTTCCTGATGCGCGGCCTTGACGAGGCTGACCGCCTGTTCGGTCAGGTCGCGGATGATGGATTCTACGTCGCGCCCGACGTAGCCGACCTCAGTGAACTTCGAGGCTTCCACCTTGATGAACGGGGCCTGGGCCAGCTTGGCCAGGCGCCGCGCGATCTCGGTCTTGCCCACGCCGGTCGGGCCGATCATGATGATGTTCTTGGGAATGACTTCGTCCCGCAGGTCGGGCGTGAGCTGCTGCCGCCGCCAGCGGTTGCGCAGGGCGATGGCCACCATGCGCTTGGCGTCCTGCTGGCCGATGACGTAGCGGTCCAGCTCGGCCACGATCTGGCGCGGCGTCAAGTTTTCCAGCCCCGCCTGTGTGTGCGTCAGCTCGACCATGCCCGGCTCGCCCTTCATGGCTTGAGTTCTTCCATGACCAGTTGCTGGTTCGTATAGATGTCGATGTCGCCCGCGATCTTCATGGACTCCTCGACCACCGCCCGCACATCCAAGTTCGAATGGCGGAGGAGGGCCCGCGCGGCAGCCAGGGCATAGGGGCCGCCGGAACCGATCGCCAAAATGCCGTCTTCCGGCTCCACCACGTCGCCGGTGCCGGAGATGACGAAGGAATGTTCCAGATCCGCCACCGCGAGCAGGGCCTCCAACCGGCGGAGCACCCGGTCGGTCCGCCAGTCCTTCGCCAGCTCGACCGCGGCGCGGGTCAGGTTGCCCCGGTGTTCCTCCAGCTTGGCCTCGAACTTCTCGAACAGCGTGAAGGCATCGGCCGTCGCCCCGGCAAAGCCGGCCAGAATCTGATCGTGGTGCAGGCGGCGCAGCTTACGCGCGTTGTGCTTCATGACCGTGGTCCCGACCGTCACCTGCCCGTCGGACCCCATGGCCACGCGGCGGTCCCGCCGGACGCAGAGGATCGTCGTGGAGCGGATTCTCAGTCTAGGTTCAAGCTGAGGTTGAGAGCGAGAACTGCCAAACTCATTCATGCTTAACCTCAGCCTCAACCTTTTTCCCCTTTGCCCGCGGATGGGCCCGGTCGTAAACCGCCATCAACTGATCCGTCGCCAGGTGCGTATACTTTTGCGTCGTGCCCAGCGACGCATGGCCCAGCATCTCCTGAATGGCGCGCAAATCGGCTCCTTCGTCCAGCAGATGCGTGGCGAACGAATGGCGGAGCGCGTGCGGGCTGACGCGGCCGCTGACCAGCAGGCTGGAATACTTGCCGACAATCCGTTCGACGCTCCGCGCCGTCAGGCGCCCACCCCGATGGTTGCGAAACACCGGGGTCGTCAGTAGCGCCGAAGGTTTGCCGGCTGCCTTCAGCGGCAAGCTCGCCTGATACTCCTTCACGCTTTCGACGGCTACCTCGCCGATCGGCACGATGCGCTCCTTGCGGCCCTTGCCGCGCAGCCGGACCAGCCCGTCGCACATGTTCAGATCCTCCAGGTTCATCCCGACGAGCTCGCTCACCCGGGCGCCGGTCGAATAGAGCGTTTCCAGGATCGCGCGGTCCCGCAGGGACAGGAGGTTGTTCCCCTCCGGCAATTCCATCAGCGCGTCGGCATCGTCCTTGGTCAGGACCCGCGGCAGGTACTGCGGCTGCTTTGGAGTCCGGACCTCCTCGGCCGGATTGCGTCCGACCAGGCCTTCTCGGGCCAAAAACCGGTAGCAGCTCCGCAGCGCCGCCAGCTTGCGCGCCAACGAGGATTTCTTTTCACCTTTGCGATCCAGCCAGGCCAGGTAACTCCGGATCAGCAGCGGGTCCACCTGGTCCGGCGCAAGCGGGGAGGCCACAGCCTCGCGGGACTCGGTCGCGAACGAGAGGAACTGGCGGAGGTCCGACCGGTAGCCGCGAATCGTTTCGCGGGACGCGCCCTGCTCCACGTCGAGGAACGTCAGGAAAGCCCGGATCGCTGCTTCCATGCCTCTAGGTCCTCCAGCGCACGCTGGCCGATCTTCCGCCGCTTCTGCTCCTTGTCCCGGATGTTGGCGGCCAGAGGTGGGAACAAGCCGTAGTTTGTGTTGATCGGTTGAAAGTGCCGGGGGTCCGTCGTCGTAATATAGGTGAGCAGGCTCCCGTGCGCCGTCGTGGGCGGAGGCGTGATCAAGGGCAGCCCGGCCAATCCACGAGCCGCGTTGATGCCAGCCAAGCCACCCATGGCCGCCGACTCGGTATAGCCCTCCACGCCGACGAGTTGCCCCGCGAAAAAGGCCGTGCCCCGCACCTTCAACTGCAAGGTGTCCCGCAAGAGCTGGGGCGAATTGATGAAGGTGTTGCGGTGCAGACTGCCCAATCGTAAAAACTCGGCGTTCTCTAATCCAGGGATCATGCGGAACACCCGACGCTGCTCCGGGTAAGTGAGCTTGGTCTGAAACCCGACCATGTTGTAGCAGGTGCCATGGGCATTCTCCGGACGCAACTGCACGACCGCATGGGGCCGCTTGCCGGTCTTGGGGTCTTCCAGCCCCACCGGCTTCAGCGGGCCGAACAACATCGTTTGCTTGCCGCGCTCCGCCATCACTTCGATCGGGATGCAGCCCTCGAAATAGGGCACTTTCTCGAAATCCTTGGGCTGAACTTTTTCCGCCTTGATCATAGCGTCGTAGAAAGCCCCGTACGTCGCCTCGTCCATCGGGCAGTTCAGATAATCCGCCGTGCCCTTGTCATAGCGCGAGGCCCGAAAGACCTTCTCCATGTTGATGGAGTCGGCGTCGATGATCGGGGAGATCGCGTCGAAAAAATAGAGGTGCTTGGTATGGGTCAGCTCGCGGATGGCGTTGGCCAGGGCATCCGACGTGAGCGGGCCGGTCGCCAGGATGCAGAGGCAGTCGGTCGGAATCTCCTTGATCTCTTCGCGGAGGATCCGGACATTCGGATGGCTTTCCAGCGCCTGGGTGATTTTCTGCGAAAACTGGTCGCGATCCACGGCCAGGGCCGACCCGGCCGGCACGCGGACCTCGTCCGCCACCCGGATCACGAGCGAGTTGAGGTGCCGCATCTCCTCTTTGAGGATGCCGGGCGCGTTCAGAATGTCGGTGGAGCCGAGCGAGTTGGAACAGACCAGTTCGGCCAGATATCCGGTCTTATGGGCCTGGGTGGACTCCTTGGGTCGCATTTCATAGAGTGTGACCTTGGCGCCATGATTGGCCGCCTGCCAGGCCGCCTCGGACCCGGCCAAGCCACCCCCGATGATGACGACGTCGTCGCGCATGCTCCTCCGATTTGCTCCGTGAAAATCGCATTGTACGGGCCACCCTGGGGGGAGTCAAGCAAACCAGATCGCATTAAAAGAGCCGCAAAATCACTTGCTAACGCGGTATCTGTTGTGCGCTGCAAACAGCACTTCAGCCACGCCGCACGTCACCTGACCCTTCGTTGACTGGCCGAAAACCCCTGTGCTAGACTCGCTCGGCATGGGCGATTAGCTCAGTGGTAGAGCGCTTCCTTCACACGGAAGAGGCCACAGGTTCGATACCTGTATCGCCCACCATCCCGCACTTGGCGCGATAGAAAATGCCCGGTCGCCTGGCCGATCGGCAGTGGCGCGCCAACCCTACCATCGGGTCGTGATTTTCCTGGCCCATGCATAGGTGTCGCGAAGCGCGACCCAGCAGGTCACTTTTCCCAAAACCTTGATTTACTGGACAGAATTGGCCTCGTCGGCTAGACTTCAGCCCATACTGATGAACAAGTCGATTCCTGTTCGAGACAGAGAGGTGATGCGATGAAATGCGCGACACTCCTGGGACTCACGATGATCCTGGCATTGATGGCGACTGGCTGCACGAGGACCATGGAAGTCAAGACCAGCCAGACGACCATCTATTCGTCGATGGAGAGCACGGCGCTCGTCTATACGGACCCGGAAGCCACGTCCCCGGTGGACGATCATCCGCTCCGTTGGGTGGGCTTCTGGATGAGCCCCTTCGCTAATGGCTTCGACTACGTCTGGAACCGGCAGTGGTATAACCTGGCATCCACCCGGCCCAATCTGTTCGGGTATACCGCCGAAGACGCGATGTTGCATTCGCAACGACCCAGCGCGTACTAGCCTCAGGGACATCATTATTCGTCTAGATCCGGTGGGCCATGGCCCACCGGAACCGGTTTACTCAACCAGTCTTCATGAGATTTTCGTTTCCTCACAAGGTCGGGTCCGCGCACCGAGGGTTAGCCGGCTGCACACTGGCGCTGGGCCTGCTGCTCGGGGGTTGCGCCGAGGAATTTGAGCACCGCGAACTGCCTCCCACGGCCAGCGATCTGGTCCTGATGAAATCCGCGCATATCTGTGGACAAAAGGCCGAGTTCCTGAAAACCCACCAGACGATCCCCATCGAGAAAGTCCCCTGGGGCGGGGGGGAAGAGCTCCGCATCCCGGCCGCCAAAAGCGAATCCCACTCGGAGGAATCCTACTTCTTTAATGAAGAGGGACTGCTGGTGGGCGTCTTGTTCACTTTTCCCAGAGGCCTCGACCTGAAGCCCTACCCCGTGCTCCGCATGACCCTGGAGGCCTTGAAACCCTCCGTGGAGTTCTACATGAGTTTGGCTCAGGCGCCGAGCCGGGCGAATCTCGACTTCAGCTCGCTCTATCGGACCGGCGATGAAAAGAGCACGACCCAGTACGTCACAATGGGCCCACCCGATACGGCCAGTCTGCTGATGGCCTCGGTGTCGATCGACACCTACGAGAGCCTGCTGAGCCCCTACCGGAAGGAGTTTCTCAGCCGCGTCGCCTCGAGCAGCAAGGGGAAGGGGGGAGCCAAAGCGGACGTCCGGGGCGCCGAGGACAAGGAGCCCTTCGCGTCGTTGCAGCAGTTTGCGCGGGGGGAAACCGCCCAGCTCTCTTATTGCGGGCCCGCCGATCCGGCGGTCGCCGTCACGGCCTATGAGCAAGCCATCGCCGGCGGCTTCTCGGACAAGGCGATGCTGTCGGAGGCCCATCACAAACTGGGACTGGCGTTGAAGCGGCAGGGCCAACTGGATAAGGCGCGCGACGCGATGCAACAGTCGCTCGCGGTCTATCCCAACAGGCCGGAGGTCCTCAACAACCTCGGGGACGTGTACCGGGTCCTGGGCGACCAGAAAAAATCCCTCGAATCCTTCCAACGCGCCGTCACGCTTCGCCCGAACTATCCCATCGCGCGGTTCAACCTCGCCCAGGCGTACGAAACGCTCAATCAACGGCGGGCCGTCACCGAATACGAGACCTACCTGGCGTTGGGAGAGGGGATACCCGAAGAGGCAGAACGAGTCATGCAGGCCAAGAAACGCGTGGCGGAGTTCAAGAAGCGCTGAGAGAGACGTGCCGGCCTGTTACCTGCGGATCAGTTCTTCCTGTTCCTGGAGCGTCTTGCAGTCGATGCAGAGCGTCGTGACGGGGCGCGCTTTCAGGCGCTTATAGGGGATATCTCCTCCGCACCTCTCGCAAATACCGTAGACGTTCCCGGACATCCGGTCGAGCGCCTCGTCGATCTTCTTGATCAGCTTCCGTTCGCGATCCTTCAATCGCAAGAGAAAGTTCTGATCCATTTCGGCCGAAGCCTGGTCGCTGAGGTCCGGAAAGGTTTCGAATTCGGCCCGATTCGTCAGGGCCACCCCGGCTTCTTGCAGCAGTGCGGACCGTTGCCGCTGGAGGTCCCGGCGGATGTCGGGATATTTCCCCGCCGATTTGGCGGTTTTCTTCGCGGGACGTTTCGAAGCGCTCTTCGGAGCGGCCTTCCGGGCGGACAGGGCCGGCCGACGAGCCTTGGGCGCCTTGGCGGCGGGCTTCGCCGCGCGCTTGGGCGCGACTCGCTTTTTGACCGGTTTGGGGGTTCGACGTGTAGCCATGCAGAACTATAGCAGAGCGCGGAAATTTGCGTCAATGAAATCTCTGGCGGTGTGGGCGCCCTGGGCAACCATCGTCACAAATCCCGCCGCCCTTCGAGGGACTTGATCAGCGTCACTTCGTCCGCATATTCGATATCCATCCCCACGGGAATCCCATAGGCGATGCGGGAAACCTTGACTCCGAACGGCTTGATCAGCCTGGTGAGGTAGATAGCCGTGGCTTCACCCTCGATCGTCGGGTTGGTCGCAAGGATCACTTCCTGGACGCCGCCGGCCTTCAGCCGGTCCGCCAACTCCTGCGCCCGAATGTCGGAGGGACCGACCCCGTCCAAGGGCGAAAGCGAACCCAACAGGACGTGATAGAGGCCGCGAAAGCCGCCGCTCCGCTCGATCGCATAGAGGGTGCTCGGCTCTTCCACCACGAGAATCTTCGTGCTGTCCCGCTTGGGGTCGAGGCAAAACTCGCACAGCTCCCCCTCGGCGATGTTCCGGCACTGGCGGCAGAAGGCCAATCCTTCCTTGACGGCATGGATCGCGTCGGCCAGACGCAGGGCTTCATCCTGATCCGTCTTCAGAATGTGAAAGGCCAGCCGCTGGGCGGTTTTCTGGCCGATGCCCGGCAGCCGGACCAGTTCGCGGATGAGTCGGGCAAGGAGCCCTTGTTGATCCATCGCCATAGCTACCAAGTCAAAATGATGAATGATGAACGCTACGTGCTAAATAAATTCGAAATCTCCGGGAATGCCGTTCTGCGCTCATCATTCATACTTCATCATGGTTTACATGAGCCCCGGAATGTTCAGCCCCCCGGTGACCGCTTTCATCTCTTCGGCCATCATGTCCCGAGACTTGTGGAGCGCATCGTTTGCCGCCGCAAGGACCAGGTCTTGCAGCATTTCGACGTCTCCGGATTTCACCACCTCCGGGTCGATCTTGACGGCCACGATGTCCATGGCCCCGTTGGCCGTCACGGTGACCATCCCGCCCCCCGCAGTCCCGTTGACCTGCCTGGCCGCCGCCTGTTCCTGAATCTTGGCCATCTGCGCCTGCATGGCCTGGGCCTGCTTCATGATGTTGCCGATATTGCCGAACGGGTTTTTGCTCATGTCTCGGTCTCCTTCTGTGGCGTCACCTGACGGACATCCACCAGATCGCCCCCGAAAGTGGCCAGGGCCTGTTTGACGAGGGGGTGGGTCTTGGTCCGTTCCAGGAGCGCCTGCTTCTGCTCTTGCTCCTTCACCAGTCGCGTCTGGGCCATGCTGGGCGCGGTGGCTTGGCCCTCCGCCATTTCGATCACGTTCACCCGCACCTTCCGGCCGGCCAGCTCGGAGCAAAGGCCGGCCACCAGGTTGCGAGTCGCCTCGGTGTTGATACGGGCAAAGGCCGTCGACGCCTTCTGATAGCCCATGATGACACACTCATGATCTGTACTCACCAACGTCCCTTGGGCCAGGAACGGCGCGATGCTGGGATGCTCATTCTCGATGCGCTCGAGCAGTTGCTCCCAATTGAGCTGGATCGGCGGCGCAGCAGGCGACGCGCCGGAGGCCGAGGCGGATTTGGCCCGGGCCGGATCATCGGCCGGCCGGCCGGCCGGTGTCTGGGATGGAGAGCTGGAAGGGCCGTTCGCTCCTATCGGCCTGGCTGGCGGCCTGGCCGGCGGTCCCGCCAGACTCGCCGGGGACGGACCCGTCGCCGGACCGGGGATGGTCCCTCTGGCAGGCGTCGCACCGAGTGGTTTGGTTGGGGCTGAAGGGGCCGGTGCGCGCGGCGCGGTTGAAGCAGGCCCGGCAGTGGGAGCCGGCCTCGACGGTGACGTTGGGGGTTGTGCGGGACGGGTCGGCGGGGGAGCGCCCGCCGGCTGGCTCACAGGCTTGGGCGACGCGACCGGCCGTGCTGGGGCTGCCGCGGTCATTGCCGGTGCCGTTCCACCGGCCGCCGGACGCGTCGCCCGCACGGCCGCCACCTCCAATGCGAAGCGGGGATGGCTGCTGAGTCGCAACGTGTCTTCCGTCTGGGAGAAGATCTTGAAGAGCTCCTGCAACTGCTCGGTCGTGAAGGTGCCGGCATCGGCGATGATCTGAGCGATTTCCTCTTCGGATAAATCGATGAGCCCGTGGAGCGCTTGCGGTCCCTGGCCGGTGGGCACGACGGAGGCGACCAGAAGATTGCGCAGGTGTTCCACCAACTCCGCGCAGTAGGCCCGCAAGTCATGGCCGTGGTCCAGCAACTGGGCCACCACCCGCACGGCGGCGGGGCTGTCTTGCGAATGGATCGCCGCGACCATGGCACGGACCTGCTCTTGCGGCACGGAGCCGAGCAGCGTTTCGAGATCGCGATGCTGCAAGGTTTTTCCGCCGAAGGCCACCGCCTGATCCAGCAAGCTGAGGGCATCCCGCATGCTGCCCTCACTCGCCCGGGCTAGGGCCACTAGGCTGCGGGATTCGATCGTGAGGCCTTCCTGATCAGCCACACGCTTGAGCTGTTGCATGATTTCCGCCTTGGAAATCCGCCGGAAGTTGTAATGCTGGCAACGGGAGAGGATCGTCGCCGGGATCTTGTGAATCTCCGTCGTGGCGAAGATAAACACCACATGCGAAGGCGGCTCCTCCAGCGTCTTGAGCAAGGCATTGAACGCGGAGTTCGAAAGCATGTGGACTTCGTCGATGATGTAGACTCGATAGTGGCCGCGGAAGGGGGCGAACTTGACGTTCTCGCGGATCTCCCGCACATCGTCTACGCTGGTATTGGACGCGCCGTCGATCTCGACCACGTCCACGGAAGTGCCCTGAGTGATCTCCTGGCAGTTGGCGCAGGTTTCGCAGGGCGTGCCGGTGGGCCCCTGCTCGCAGTTGAGGGCCTTGGCCAGGATACGGGCAACGGTGGTCTTGCCCACCCCGCGCGTGCCGGAAAAGAGGAAGGCGTGGGCGATGCGCTTAGTCGCGATCGCGTTGACCAGCGTCTGCACGACGTGGGGCTGGCCGATCACCGACCCAAACGTCCCCGGCCGGTACTTTCTGGCGGAAACCTGATAATCCATTATTATTGGCGCGATAGACGTCCGACTTCATATATACGGGCAGTGCCGCGCCAGAGTACCTTCCGGCAGTGGCGGCAAACACATCACGGCCCGTTGGTAAGGCTGGCGCGGCACTGCCCGGTGGTTGATAAACTGGCAGATCCTGTCGCGCCCCAAAATAGTGGGGCCAGGTGATCCTGCGGCACACACACGAGCCTGCTTACCGTTGCTTCCTTCCGGACCTGGCGGGGTTCACAGGATTTTGTTGCACAGGGCCCGGCCCCGTTCTTTTTGGCGCGAGAGAACCATCCCGACGGCGAACCGACCGGCAGTGGCGCGCCAGTCCTACCAACCGGCAATGCCCACGAATGTCGTAAGTTGGTGACGCTGCGCGACATTAATAAAAGTCTGACTATTTGTCGCGTCGTTCCAAATCGCTCGTCGCGAAGCGACGCCTTTTCATGGCTATGGAGCTTCATTGCCCGCTGGTGCTCTGGCGCGCCATTGCCCAAACCATACTGACCGATGTTTATCGCGCCAAGTTTGGCGGAGAGGGTGGGAATTCGACGTCGCGCTCGCAGTTCCAGCTCGCGCTCCTACTGAGGGGGCCAGCCCCCTCGTATCTCCCCACGCGGGGGGCACACCCCCCGCGATCCCCCCGTTCGAATCCCACCCTCTTGTAGAGCCAACAGCCTGCGAATGTTCGTCGCGAAGCGACCCCTTTTCATGGCTATGGAGCTTCATAGCCCGCTGGTACTCTGGCGCGCCATTGCCCAAACCATACTGACCGATGTTTATCGCGCCAAGTTTGGCGGAGAGGGTGGGATTCGAACCCACGGTCGAGTTACCCCGACGCATGCTTTCCAAGCATGTCGATTCGGCCACTCTCGCACCTCTCCGCGATCTTAGCCCCAAAGAGACGGGCATCTTAACATGGGGGGGTGGCAGCGGCAAGGCAAGGCTTGCGCCGCACCGCGCAGTTCCTTATGCTTCCCCATCGACGGTCAGGAGGTCCTCCGTTGCTCCAACTAGACGACACAGAGCGGCGATTGGCCCGGTTGACCGTCCTCGCCGACCCGCGCTTTCTGCCGACGCTCGTCGATCTACTCGCCGACATCGCCTCGACGGTCGGCCTGAGTCGGGAGGAGGCCCGGAAGCTGGATCTCGTCCTGAGCGAAGTGTTCCGCAACATCGTCGAGGAAGGGTACCAGGGAGACACCAGCCAGTCGCTCGACGTGACCCTGTCGTTGCGGGGCCATGCGCTCGTGGTCGCCGTCGAAGACAAGGGCCTGCCTCTCGATTATCGAGGGCTGCAGGAAGGCCGGAATTCTCGGTTCGCCACCATCCTGCAAGCCGGCTATGTGGATCGGGTCCACTTTATGAATCGCGGACCCCACGGGAACCGGGTCGAATTGATCCGGGAGTTGCCGGCCGAAGACTTTCGGGACAAGGCGGACCCGAAGGAGTATCAGGCCTCGCTCGAGGCGGCGGAAGCGCATCCCGAGGAGGCTATTTCCACGCGCCCGATGCGGCCGGAAGAAGCGCCGGACCTAGCCCGCCTCGTGTACCGCTGCTACGGCTACACTTATCCAGGCGAGTTCATCTACTACCCAGAGAAAGTGGAAGCGCAACAGCGGGCGGGGTTGATGAAATCCTACGTGGCCTGCAACCAGCGCGGCGAGCTGATCGGGCACCTGGCCATGACTTTTCCCAGGCCGGGAGCCAGGGTGGTCGAATCGGGGCAAGCGGTGGTGGACCCCCGCTACCGGGGCCATGGCCTGTTCCAGCGCATGAAGTTACAAGCCCGCGACGACGTAGCTGCGCACCAGGTGGTCGGCATTTACAGCGAAGCGGTGACGGTCCATCCCTACAGCCAGAAGGGGAGCCTGGACGTGGGGGCGCACGAAGTCGGTTTTCTGCTCGGCTATACGTCGGGCACCGTCTCGTTCCGGAACATCAGCGAGTCGGACAAACCCAGGCGTCAGTCGGTCGCCTTTCTCTATCTCACGGCCCTCGCCCATGAGCCGGCAACCGTCTTTCTGCCCGAACCCTATCGGGACCTGGCGAGGGGAATTTACACCGCGACGGGCATTCAACGAGTCGTCGCGTCCGATCAGGCCGCTGGGCCGGCCGGCCTTCCGGCAACCGGACACCTGACCGTTTCGCTCCGTCCCGACCATAATCAGGCGATCCTGACTGTGGATGTGCTCGGCCGGGACTCACTGGATTCCATCCGGTCCCACTGGCATGAACTGCGGCTCCAACGTGTGGACTGCATCTACGTGGACCTTCCCCTAGCCCAGACAGGGGCGGGAGCGCTGGGTGCCGGAATCAGGGAACTCGGGTTTTTCTTCGGGGCCCTGATTCCGGAATTCGGCCGGGGCGACGTGTTGCGGCTGCAATACCTGAACAACGTGGTTGTCGTCCCCGCGGATATCCATACGGCCTCCGACGCAGGCCGCAAACTCCTCGCGACGATCCTCGACGACCAGGCTTCCGTGGCGAAATGATCTGATCAAGGAGGAGCCACTGCCGTGACCGAGCCATCCTTCGACTCCACCCAGTACAAAGCCTCGCAGAAAGAAAGTTGGAGCCAAGTCGCCGCCGGCTGGGAAAAATGGTGGCAGACGATGGAGCATTGCGCCAAGCCGGCCAGCGACCGCTTGGTGGAACTGGCGCAGATCGGGCCCGGGCACAAGGTGCTGGATGTCGCCACCGGCATCGGGGAGCCGGCCGTGACCGCGGCGCACAAGGTCGGGCCGACGGGCCGCGTCATTGCGACCGATCAGGCGACGTTGATGCTGGCCGTTGCGCGGGAACGGACCGCTGCACTGGGCTTGACCAACGTGGAGTTCCACGAGATGGATGCGGAGGCGCTGGATTTTCCGGAACCGCGTTTCGACGCCGTCCTGTCGCGCTGGGGTCTGATGTTCCTGCCGAATTTGACCGGCGCTCTCGCGCACATGCACCGGTTGTTGAAACCGGGCGGGCGGTTGGCCGCGGCCGTGTGGGGAGCGCCGACCAACGTCCCGTTCATCAGCCTGGCGATCAATACGGCACGACAGCAGTTGCAATCCCCTCCGCCGCCACCGGGCATGCTCGGCCCCTTCAGTCTGGCGGATGTGACAATCCTGGAACGGGCGCTGGCACAGGCGGGGTTCTCGGATATCCACAGTCGGCCGCTCTCGCTGACGTTCAAATGGGCTTCGGCCGAAGATTACACCCGGTTCCAACAGGACATCGCGGCGCCGGTCGTGGCGATGGTGGCCAAGGAGCCGCCTGCGCGGCAGGCTGAGGTGTGGCGTGCGATCACGGAGGCGGCCCGGCAGTACGCAGGGACGGACGGGACGGTGCGGATGCCCGGCGAGGCGATCTGCGTGACGGCGAAACACACGTAGGACGGCGGGGATTCAGAAGGAATAGCGCAGTCCCAGCGTAAGCCCCTGTCTGGTGCTCGACAGTTCCTTCAATTGGGCGGTGGACACGGTGCCGGTGCGGGTAAAGGATCGCCACGTGCCATCGGACACGTTCAGGTACCAGAAGCGATAGCCCAGGTCGAAGAAGAGCGTGGAAACCAGGCGGACCGAGGCGGTCCCCTCGGCGTTGAACCCGAGCCCGGTGCCGGTCATCTTAAACGACGGATTCTGAGCCAGATCGGTCCGCAAATAATGGACATCACGATTGTCCAGCGAGGTATGGGGAATGAACGCCGCCTTGCCGCCGAACGTCACGCGCGACCAGACGTTGTAGTCCCCTTCCAATCCGATCTTGAGCGAATTCCACGAAGTGGTGTTCGAGATCACCGTTCGACCGACGTTCGATACCGTGCCGGCGGCGTTGCAGAAGGTGCCCACCGCCGAACACACCACCTGGGTCACGCCCGTGGCCGAATAGGCCTCCCGCCAATACTGATAGCCGATGAACGCGCTCAACGAGCCCTTCTGTTCGGGAAACGTGAAGACCGTGACGCCCAGGTCGGCATTGAAGTACCGCACGTCGTTTCCATTGATGTCGCTATGCGTACGCGACACGAGCTGCGCGCCGGGCGTGCTCGTGCCGTAGAACGTCGCGCCCGCGGCGCTGACGAAGTCGTCGTCGATCATGCGGCCGCCGCCGACCCCGCCGAAACCGTAGTCCGCCCGCAGAAACACCCGCTGCAAGATGGTGACCTTTCCGCCGAACTCGACGATGTTGGTGCCGACGTCTTTATAGGTGAGCGCCGAGGTGGGGTTGCCGACCAACGTACTGAGCATCGAGGCATTGTGCGACCACTTGGTCTCGCCGGTGGACAGCCAGGTCCCCAGCTTGAACTCGACGGCGACGGTGTTGGGTTTCGGAGACGCGGGAGGGACGATGGTCGAGGCAGAGGCGTCAACCGTAGGCGCAGCTTCCTTCACGGGCTGGCCGGCGGCGGGAGACTCGTCAGCGCGGGACAGGGCCGGTGTCAGCGCCAACAGCGCGATGATCGCCGTCGAGACGGCCGCCGCCCGCAGGATAGGCCACTGGAGTCTCACCGGCCCGCACCTTTGTCGGAAAGCCGCTGATGACTCATCTCTCGCACCGCCCCAGGCACAGGGAGCGAGGCGACGGCCATGGTCGATTGGTTAGAGCTTGCAGACGTTCTGGTCGAACGGTCCGGCCACGGCGTCGCCCGGCACGGTGGCCAGGATCTCGTAATGACCGAGCCCCAGCTCTTTCCCATAGGCCTTGCCGACCAGCACATCCTGCACGTGCTGATGGTCCCAGGCCCGGAAATAGGACCGGCCCTCTTTCAGCCCGTCGAACTCGTGGCCTTCCAGGGCCCTGATGACGGAAGCCGTGTCGGTCGTGCCGGCTCGGCGGACCGCTTCCAGAATCTGGGACATGGCCGCATAGCCGAGATAGCAGCGCGAGGTCGGCGTGTGGTTGTACTTGTCGATCACGCCCTGGATGAATCGCTTGGAGCCTTCGGTGTTGATCTTCGGGTCCCAGATCAGGCCCCAGACGCCGGCATTGTTGGCATAACCCAAAGGCCGGCCGATCTGCTCGCCGGCGATCATGCCCCCGACGCCGATTTTCTCTTTGGCCAATTCCATTTTGGCGTAGGTTTTGAGCGCATTGACCAGATCCCAGCCATAGAGATTGAGCACGATGACGCTCGGTTTGGCGGCCTTCGCCTCGGTGAAGGCGGCAGTGAAGTCCGTCGTGCCAAAGGCAGTCGTGGTCCCGCCGAGGATTTCGGCGCCCTGCGCCCGCAGGGTGTCGGTCATCGCTTCCAGCGAAGAGCGGCCGTCCATGGTGTTCGCGGTAATCGTGTAGCAGCGGGTGCCGTAGGCTTTCACGATCGCCGGCGCTACGGCTTGCGCCATCATCCGCGCATTCGGCATGAACACGAACGTGTGGGAGTTGCAGCGGGTGCCGGTCAGATCCATGATGTGGGCGCCGGTGACCATGAACAGCTTGTTTTCCTTTTTTGCCAGCTCGCTGATGGCCAGCGAACATTCGCCCGTGAACGTGCCCATCAGGAAGTCCACGCGGTCTTCCTTGATGAATTTCGTCGCGGCCTTAAGCGCAGTCTCCACGTTGGAGGCCGTGTCGGCTTCGAGAATGGCGACCTGTCGGCCCAACACGCCACCCCGTTTGTTGTACCAGTCCATGGCCACCGTCGCACCGTGCACGTCGTGGATCGACGAGGTTTTGTAGGGGCTGGAGAGGGGATCGAGAATCCCGACTTTGATCGGCTCGGCGGTCTTCGGACCGTCGGCCGCATGGGCCAGGCCCCCATCGCCGACCAATCCCAGCGCTTCCTTCGCCAGGTCTCCCAAGGCCACCGCGCCGGCTGTCAGCACCGAGGCCTTCAAAAACCCTCTGCGCGAAATGTCCTGCATGGTCTTGCCCCCTTTATCGTTCGGATGTGCCGTCGTTGTCACCGCACGAGCGTTGCGACCGGTACGTCGAGGCGATGCACCGGCAATCTTTACCAGAATTGCTCAGGTTTTCCTAGCGTGAAGTTGAGCCTCGAGCGAGGCGATCCTGGCTTTGAGCGGACCAGCAAGCTCCTCGACCTCTTCCGCCGAGTACCGAGGAGTGATGTATTTCGGGCAGTTCCAGTCGAACGAGACGACGTCGATGAAGACCAGCCGCTCCACGCTCTGCCGCATCTGCGGATCGGCCATCTGCGCAACGAGTTCCGGATGGACACGGGCGTCCTCGACGCGGGCATGCCCCAACACTTTCAACCGTTCTCGATTCTTATAGTCCATGAGAAACAGGGCCACGCGGTCGTTCGCGGACACGTTGCCGGTCGTGAGCAGCTGCCGATTGCCCTTGTAGTCGGCGAACGCAAGGGTGGTCTCGTTGATGACCCTCAAGAATCCTATGGGGCCGCCGCGATGCTGGATGTAGGGCCACCCGCTCTCGCCGACCGAGCCCAGATAAAAGCTGTCCCGCGCCGCAATGAACTCGGCCTCGGCCTGGCCCAGCGGATCGCGCGCTGGCGCCCCTTCGATCGTGCCGGTGTGCCCATAGTACTGCCGCTGCGCGCGGCACACAGAGTCGGTGAATGTCAGATCGAGGTATTTCGTTGCCATCGATTGCCCCTATGCGACGCTCGGCTCATCGGCGGCCGGAAGATCGCCTCCGGTCTCTGCCATGAGACGCGCTCAAAATATAATCGTATGCCACCCGTCCGCAACATACCGGCGCAAGCTCAAGAGGCCGGATGTCCCGGCCAGGGCATGGTCTTTTTTCAGCGGCACTCCGCAGGATTCCACGCCCGCTGTGGCGCCAAAGACATCCGCGCATCCGCAGGAGGCCCCCTGCACGACGTCGCGCACCGAGTTGTACAGGCCGTTGGCCGGATGCGAGAGCTTGGTCAGTTCGGCAGGCCATCTCGTGCCGGCCCCGTTGAACACCACGGCCACTTCATCGCCCTTCTGTTTGCTTTCCGATGCGAGGGCAAGGGCGTTAAAGACCCGTCCGAGCGCTTCCTCAGAGCCGCTCTTCGGATCGGACATGATGATAATGGCAGTTTTCATGGGTCCTCCTTAGTTGAGAAAAAGATGTGAAATTTATATAACTATCTAAAACTATCTTTGACAGTTATATTCGTTTTGGACTAACCTGTCAAGTGCTATTTTGACGGTTGCAGTTCAAGCCGTGAGTCATTCGATGAGCGAAGGGACAGCCATAAACGACGACGGGGCTAAACAGGCATTTCTTTTCGTCGGCAATGCCACGTGCTTGGATTTCGTCAATACAGAACTCATCCTTAAAGGGCGCCCGGTTGACCTCCTGGAGAATTTTGGCGACCTAGTCTCGTGGCTGGTCGAAGCCCAGGCCCTCGATGCGGCGGAGGCGCAGAAAGCGGTGAGACGGTGGGGCGACCGGCCTGAGGGGAACCGTGTATTTCAAGAGGGACGCGCGTTTCGAGCCGTCTTACGTGCGATGGTTGAACGCATCGTCAACGGCAAGCCGGTGCAGCCGCCCGCACTCGATGCCATCAACAAGTTGCTTCAGAATCGGGTTGGTTACTCGCAACTGATCCGGGGGCGCGACGGGTTCGAGCGGCGGTTTCATTCAGGGTCTGCGGAGGCGGTTCATCTCCTTGTGCCGCTGGCCGAGTTTGCGAGCGATCTCCTGTGCCACTATGACCATGCGCTTATCAAGAGATGTCAAAATCCCGCCTGCATCCTCTATTTTTACGATACGACCAAGAACCACGCGCGCCGCTGGTGCAGCATGAGCCTCTGCGGCAACCGAATGAAAGTGGCCGCCCACTATAGCCGGCATCGCGCGAAATCGTAGATCAGGCCCGACCGAGGACTGGAGGGCCGGCGGCGAAGCCTGATGATACGCTTGGCTAACTGAACATGTCGTAGGTATCGATCTGTTTGATCGACCAGAATACGGCCTCCTTGAGCTTCTTCAGCATCACGTTGTCCGGATCGCGCATGTGTTGGAGCTTCTTGTCCAGCGCCTTCAGCGGCTCTTCGGCCCGCTTGTCAGGAAGTTTGCCCAGCGACCAGGCCACTTCGATTTGCACCCGGATATCGATGCCCGGCGCATCCAGCATCTGCAGCAGCGGTGGAATGATGCGCGGATCTCCGTGCAGGCTGCCGACGAGCCCGAGTCCCTTGGCGGCGGCGGCCTGCAGCTCCGGGTCCTTCGAGGTCTTCAGAATGTCGATGAGGATGGGAATCCCGTCCTTGCCGATGCTGCCCATGGCCTCGGCGGCCTGGCCGGCCAGATTCTTGTCTTTGAGGGCTTCCTTCAGCCTCGGCATGGCCTCGTCCGCCAACATCTCGCCGAGGAGCGAGATGATTTGCAGCTTGCGCAAATGATTCGTGCCGGAGGCGTCCATGAGTTTCAGGAGCCGGTCGGCCTGCCCCCATTCGGCCGCGAGCAGCACCGGGAAGTCGTATTGCTCGAGCCGCTCCTTCAGTTTGGCCATCGTATAGGCGCCCGGATCGCCGGCATTGGCCTTCTGGGCCGCCGCCATCGCATCCTCGAAGTCGGTCCGGACTTCCTTCTGCCACTTGATCTTGGCGCCCCCCAGGAAATAGGTGAGCTGGCAGGCCGGGCCCTTCCAGATACGCGAGGGGGAATCGGGCAGATCGGCATCGCTCCCCATGGTACTGGTTCCTTCCCAGGTCTTGCGCTGCTCGCATTTGACCCTGAATACGACCTCGTGGGGCTTGGCGTCGCTCGTTTCGACGGTATACCCCAGATCGGCCAGGCGACGCGCCACCACATCGGTGAGCGGCGCGGCGTCGATCGGCCCCTTATCGCTGAGGGCCAGGACTTCCACGAGAACCGTCTGGGCTTTCGCCAACTGCTCTTTTTGTTCCTGGGTAAAGTATTCGCGGGAGGCCCAGCTCGGGCCGGCTGCGCTCCCGATGAACAGCGTCGCCGCAATGATCACCCATCCCCGTGTCATGGTTGCCCTCCTTTTGGGCCTTTCGCCGGACGGCATTCTCGATCCGTGTATGGCCGACCGGACGGGCATAGTATACCCCTCGTCTGTGGCTTGCACCAACGGTACCCGGGCGTTCTTGTCGAGAACGGTGCGACCTGTTGACAGTATACCGCCATGACCTGTACAACGATAGCCGAGCGAGGGCTGGGGGCATTAATTGTGAACCTCGCCTGGCCCGCCGCTCTCCGTCGAAATCCTGAGACCGTGCCTTCCGACCAACCGGGCGCGAGAGTGGCGGAACTGGCAGACGCGCGAGACTTAGGATCTCGTGGGAAACCGTGGGGGTTCAAGTCCCCCCTCTCGCACCATACCAAGCTTCGCTTGAACCGCGGCCTATTCATCGGGCTATCGAATCTGAGGCCGCGGAGAAATACCTCAAGTGTTTTGAGCCGATTCTTGATATCAATCTTGCTGACATAATCCACCCATCACCAAGGCCTATCATCCATGAAAGTCGACGTTACCGAACTCGGTCCTGTCAAACGGGCGCTGAAGATCGAGGTTCCTTCCGAGGATGTGAATAGACAATTCGCCCTGGCCTATGCGGAGCTGAACAAGCAGGTGCGCATTCCTGGATTTCGGCCGGGTAAGGCTCCCCTGGCCATGCTGGAAAAACGCTACGCCAAGGAAGTCGAGGAAGACGTGGTCCGCCGGCTGGTGCCGGACTACTACGAGCGGGCCGTCCGGGAAGCGGGGATCGTGCCGGTCCTAGTGGAGATCCCGCCGCTTGAGCGCGTGAAAATCAAGAAAGACACCTCCTTTTCATTCACGGCCACGGTCGAGATCAAGCCGAAGATCGAGTTGCGCGACTATAAAGCGCCCAACCCGATCTCGCTCAAGCCGGACAAGCGCACCGTCACGGACGAGCAAGTCGCCAACACGCTCGAAGTCCTGCGCGAGCGGCAGGCGCAACTCGAAGCCGCGCCGGCCGGCGCGGCTCTGGCCGAAGGGGACTATGCTGTCCTGGACATGGAGGGGTTCCTGGACCAGACGCCGGTCGAAGGGGCGAAGCAGGCCGGGCAACTGTACAAAGTCGGCTCCAAAGCGCCGATCCTGGGTATCGAGGTGGATGCGGCGCTCCTGGGGAAGAAAGAAGGGGATCTCGTCGAGATTCCGCAACCTTACCCGGCCTCTCACCCAGACCAGCGGCTGGCCGGGAAGACGGTCGTGTATCGGGTCACGGTCACGGCGGTGAAGCGGAAGAAGCTTCCGGCTCTGGACGACGAATTTGCGAAAGATTGCGGCCCCTATGCCTCGATGGCCGAGCTCACGGACAAACTCCGGGCCGAAATGGAAAAAGCGCTCAAGAAAGACATCGAAGATACCTATAAAGATACGATCCTGAAGCGGCTGGAGGAAACCCACCACTTCGACTTGCCGGACACCCTCCTGGAACGGGAGCTCGAAGCCCTGGTGCGCCAGCAGATGCAGGCCCGGCAGCGGCAGAAGGGCCAGCCTGTATCGCCGGACCCGGTTGTGCGCCAGGAGGAAATCAGGAATGCGCGCGAGGAGCACAAGGGCGAAGCGATGCGCCGGGTCAAGGTCGGGTTGGTGCTGGAGGCGATCGCCGACAAAGAAGGGCTGAAGGTCGAACAGGAGGACATCCAGAACGAACTCCTGCGACTAAGCCAGGAACTGCGGATGGCGCCGGAAGAACTGGGCCGCCTGATCCAGTCCGGCGGGCAAGACTCCATCAATGAACTTAGAGCCCGCATCTTGGCCGACAAGGCGCTGGACTTTGTGTTCCGCCACTCGGTCATTCAAGGGTAAGAGGGAGCGAGGCGCCCGACCGTCCCCGCTGCTCGCGCCACGCGCGGCCTCGGAGGCCCTCGTTGGACGAGCGCATGAAGGGACAGTCTGTCTGCCTCGCGGAAGAGAAGTGCTCGTGATAAGGAAAGACGGCGGACAAGGGCCGTGCGGGGAAAGTGTGATAAGATGGGATTCCTGAGCAACCGGAACAGAAAGGACAGAGTGCTATGTTAGTGCCGATCGTCATCGAGCAGACCAACCGCGGCGAGCGCGCTTACGATATTTACTCGCGTCTGCTCAAAGACCGGATCATCTTTCTGGGCGCGCCGATCGACGATGTCTTCGCCAACCTCATCATCGCGCAGTTGTTGTTCCTGGAGGCGGAGGACCCGGAAAAGGATATCAATCTCTATGTCAATTCCCCCGGCGGAAGCGTCACGGCCGGCATGGGCATCTATGACACGATGCAATACGTCAAGCCGCCGATCAACACGATCTGTCTGGGCCAGGCGGCCAGCATGGGCGCGCTGCTGTTGGCGGCCGGGACGAAAGGCAAGCGCTTCGCCCTACCCAATGCCCGGGTCATGATCCACCAACCGATGGGGGGGTACCAGGGGCAGGCCACGGAAATCGACATCCATGCGCGGGAAATCCTCAAGATTCGGGAGCGATTGAACGAAATACTAGTCAAGCACACAGGCCAGCCCCTGGAAAAGATCGCCCTGGACACGGAGCGGGATTATTTTCTGTCGGCCGACGAGGCCAAACGATACGGGTTGATCGACGAAGTCATTTCGCGTCCGCCGAAGGCGATGAAAGAGGCCGGCAAGGACGGCGCGAAGGACAAGTAGCGGCACAGAGGCATTCCCCGGGAGGGAGACAGCATGCCCAAGCAGGAGAAAACGGACCGGCACCTACGCTGTTCATTCTGCGGCAAGAGCCGGGATGAGGTGCGCAAACTTATCGCCGGCCCGACCGTCTACATCTGCGATGAGTGTGTGAACCTCTGCAATGACATCATCGCGGAGGATTGGGAGGAGGCCAAGGAAGAAATCTCCTCCAAGCTCCGGAAGCCCGCCGAGATCAAGCACCACCTGGATCAGTACGTCATCGGGCAGGACCGGGCCAAGAAAATCCTTTCGGTGGCCGTCCACAACCATTACAAGCGCATCTCCGCCAACGAGGTGGACGAGGTCGAGCTTCAAAAGGGCAATATCCTGATGGTCGGGCCGACCGGCACGGGCAAGACCCTGCTGGCGCAGACCCTGGCCCGCTATCTGGACGTGCCCTTCACGCTGGCGGACGCCACCACGCTGACCGAGGCCGGCTATGTCGGCGAGGACGTGGAAAACATCATCCTCAAGCTCCTGCAGGCCTCCGACTACGACGTGGAGCGGGCCGAGCGGGGCATCGTGTACATCGACGAGATCGACAAAATCAGCCGCAAGAGCGACAGTCCGTCGATCACCCGCGACGTGTCGGGCGAAGGCGTGCAACAGGCCCTACTCAAATTGATCGAGGGCACCGTGGCCAATGTCCCCCCGCAGGGCGGCCGCAAGCACCCCCACCAGGAATTCATTCAGGTGGACACGAGCAACATCCTGTTCATCTGCGGCGGGGCCTTCGTGGGGTTGGAAGACCTCGTCGAGCAGCGCTTGAACCAGAAATCCATGGGCTTCGGAGCCGACGTGCGGGGCAAGAGCGAGAGCCGTCTCGGGGAAATGCTGGCACGGGTGCAGCCGGAAGACCTGCTCAAATACGGGCTGATCCCGGAATTCATCGGCCGCCTACCGGTGGTCGCGACGCTGGAGGAACTGGACGAGAAGGCGTTGATCCGCATTCTCACCGAACCGCGCAACGCGCTCACCAAGCAATACGAAAAGCTGATGTCCTTCGAGAAGGTCAAGCTCAAGTTCACCGAGGGGGCGCTGGGCGCCATCGCCCGCAAGGCGTACACGCAGAAGACCGGCGCCCGCGGGCTGCGCGCGATCCTGGAAGAGGTCATGCTGGAAGTCATGTACGACGTGCCGTCGCAAAAGCAGATCAAGGAAATCGTCATCACCGAGGAAGTGATCTCCGGCAAGTGTCCGCCGATTCGGATCTTCGAGCAAGACAAGGAAATGAAAAGCGCATAACGCCGGCCTCGCGCACGCGACCACCGGATACCACTCACGGGGCGCCTCGGCATCACCGAGGCGCCCCGTACCATTTGGCCTCGGCTGTACAAACTGCAAGAGCGCTTGGACAATCGGGCCACCTGCGCTAGACTACCCCCGATGGGCAAAGGTGGAAAACGGGAACGCCTGACTCTCCCGGTCACCGTCACGGAGGCGCACCGAGGGAAGACGCTGGACGTGGACTGCGTGCAGGAGACGATCATCCTGCGCGATCCGGCCGGCGAACCGTTGGGAACTGTGACCTGGCATGCGGTGATCGAGCAGATCTGCGCCGCCGCCGGCCAGCGCCCGCCCGATCAGTTGCGGACCCAGCCGCGCGCCTCGTTTCTCTCCAAAGTACGCTACAAGGTCGCCGGCGGCCAGCCGATCGAAAGCCGCGCCACGGGGATCGGCGGGGGCGGCTTGTTCATCGAGAGCTCCGACCCGCTCTCGGTCGGCACGGAGCTCGATTTGGAGTTCACGCTGCCCGAGCGAACGACCCAGTGGCTGAAGGCCCGCGGCAGCGTCGTGTGGGTCTGTCCCAAGGCGGACCAGTACACATTTTCCCCCGGCATGGGAATCCGCTTTACCAAGATCGCCGACGAGGCGCGAAACCTGGTGCTCGCGCTGGTCGAGTCGTTGCGCCGGAGAGCCCTCCCGCCGCTTCCCGAATGACGGGCCCGGCTCAGGCCGAGCCGCCCGTCTTGCGTTGCCCGGAGAAGCAGGCTAATCTTCCGCACTGATTTACGATCGGAGGAAAAAGGGGCGATGCGGATCATCATTGCGTCGGCACTGCTGTGGGTCTTCACCATCGGATCGGCGATCGCCGAGACGCCGCACCACGTCACCGGCCTGGACGGCGCCCCGATGGTGCTGGTCCCGGAGGGCGAATTCACGATGGGCAGCAACGAGGTCGACGACGAACAGCCGATTCACCTCGTACACCTGGCCGCCTTTTATATGGACAAGTTTGAAGTGACCACGTCGCGGTATGCCTCATTCCTCAAAGCGACCCAACTTGCGCCACCCCGCCACTGGAACGAAGTGCATCTTCCTCGAGACGGCGACCGCCCGGTCGTCGGCGCGACCTGGTTCATGGCGGATGACTATTGCCGTTGGGCCGGCAAGCGCCTGCCGACCGAGGCCAAATGGGAAAAAGCCGCGAAGGGGACCGATGGACGGGTCTATCCCTGGGGCAACGAGGAGCCGACCGCCGAGCGCGGCAATTTCGGCAAGCCGCGTTGGGCCGGCTACGACACCGTGGCCCCCGTGGGCAGTTTCAAATCCGGCGACAGCCCCTATGGGATTGCGGACATGGCGGGCAACGTCTGGGAGTGGGTGGCGGATTGGTATGCGGCGAACTACTATCGCACCAGCCCATCCAAGAACCCGACCGGCCCCGCACATGGCCAGTCCCGAGGTTTTCGCGGAGGCGGGTGGAACTACGAGGGCTTGCTCGCGCGCGCGGCGGACCGGAACCACGACGACCCGACCGCCGGAATCAGCGCCTACGGATTCCGCTGCGCCAAAGATGCCCAGTAGCACGAGAGCGAGGGCCTGAACGGGGCCGCTCAGGTCTTGGTGTTGGCCGAGCCTTCCGTCAAGGACGTCACCGCCCAGGCGGCCCAGCGGCGGACGTTCGCATCTTCGTCCTTCGCCGAAATGAACTGCAGCATCGGCAGCAACGAGTCGTCCCCGAGCTTGCCGAGACGAAACGCGGCTTCGCTCCGCACCCCGACATCCGGATCCTTCAACAACCGCTGGCGGATCGCCGGCAGCGCATGCCCGTCCCCCAACTCGCCCAAGGCCGCCACTGCGCCCTGCCGCACCGCCGCATCTTCGTCGGTCAACGCGTCCAGCAACATCTGATAGGCGGAGGGGGATTCCAGCCAGCCCAGCGCCTGCACCACGGCCCGTCGGGTCGCCGGGTCCGCTTCATTCAGCGCCTCGCCCAGCAGTTCCACCATCCCCTGCGTCGCGCCGATCTTCCCGATCGCCTGCGCCACCGCTGCTTTGACGGCTGGGGACGGATCGTTCAATTGCTGGACCAGCACGAGGCCGGCCGGATCGATCGCCGCCTCGCCCAGATTGCCCAGGGCCCAAGCACTGTACTGACGGACTATGGCATCGGGATCGAACAGCCCCTCGCGCATCGCGACGACGACGCCCGGATCGGCAATCTTGCCCAAGGAGAGGGCCGCGGTCCGACGTACGGTCGGATCGGGATCCTTGAGCAACGAGACCAGGCGCGCTACGACCTGGTCGGGGTGGTTGGACTCGGGCGACTGAACGCAGCCGCCGAGCGCCGTGAGTAGGCAGGAAAGAGCACAGAGCTGATAGCTGATAGCTGCAAGGAAGGCGGTTGTTGAGCGACTCCGGCCATCAGCCATAGGCATACGCTCTTGAAGGGGTCAGGCCGGTTGGGGCGGGTCTTCCTGCACGGCCGGCAATTCTTTGGCCGCTTCGATGGATTGCTCCACTTCCTTCTGGGCCGCGTCCATCTCGGCGCGGATCGTCCGCATCTCGGGATCGATGGTATTGCGCACGTCCGCCGCCGCCTGCCGGAAGGTCCGCAAGGCATCGCCCAGACTCTCCCCGAGCCCTTGCATGTCCTGAGGGGAGGGAGCCGAGCCTTGCGCGGCCTTGGCCTTCAGCGCCGCCTGTTGGGCTTGTACCCGCGCCACGGCCTCTTTGTTCACGACCGCGGAGGGACGCTTCACCGGCGCCTTGCCCTGGGTGGAGGCGGCCGGCACGGGCGGATAGGCCGCGCGGGTCTGCGGCATCCCGGCCTGCCGTTCTTCCATCGTTTGCCCGGCAGGAGGGACAGCAGCAGTCGGCGCGCCGGGCTGTGTCGCGGCCGGGGCGCCTTTCGGTTTGGGCGGCTGATAGGCTTGCGGAGCCGCGGAGGCCATGAGGGACGCCGTGGTACCAGGCGTCAATTCAGGGCCAGGCCGGTACGGAGCCGTCGGTTGCGAGGCAGCCGGCGCGGCTGTCTGGCCGGGCATCGCCTGGGCTGGCATTACTTGCGCATCTTCCACGTGAGCGGAGGGCTGAGCCGCCGCCTGAGGAGCAGACGGCGCATTGGGCGCGTTCGGATCGAGCGGGGGCGGCGCTTCGTGGACTTCTTTCTTAAATCCTTTTAGCGCCTTGCCGATCCCTTCGCCGATCTGCGGCAACCGGCCGGCCCCGAAGATGATCAGGATAATGACGAGGATGATGACGAGTTCCGAAATACCCAGGGTGCCGAACATTGGCGCTTGCCTCCCGAATCAATCGCGCAAACTGACTCTATCTGCTGGAATCAGGCAGTGTCAAGCCAGCGCCGCAGCGTGAGGCGTGAACCGTGAGATGGACGGAATCGGCCAAGGCTGCCTTACGCCTTACGAAAATATCGCCACAATCTCCGTCTGGAGGGGAAGGCCGTACACGACCGCCTCGCGTTCGGAGAGGTAGACGTCCAGTTCGCTGCGGATGCCGAACTGGCCGGGCAGGTAGATGCCCGGTTCGAGCGAAAAGCAGGTGCGGGGGAGCAGGCGCCGCTTGTCCTGGGTTTCCAGGTTGTCGATGTTGGCGCCGTTGCCGTGGACCTCTTCGCCGATCGAATGGCCGGTGCGGTGCAGGAACTTATCCCCGTAGCCCGCGTCGCGGATGACGTTGCGGCTGACCTCGTCCACTTCCCATCCGCAGGGAAA
>VGXC01000035.1 GCA_016873495.1 Nitrospira sp.
TGGGGCGGCCTTTTACCGCCGCTGGCGAGGGTGAAAAGGTTTGACAAGTCTTTATAAAAGCAAGAAACTAGGCATCGCTTTTTGAAATTCAACGTCCGTGCTATACAGACCGGTACAATTATAGTTGGGCATCAACAGCACAGTACGCAGCCCATGCCATGTGATAGCTAGGAATCGTAGGAGTCAAAATGGAATACGTTGAGTTCGTTCGCGCAAACTGGCCTGATGTAGCAACGGTAATTACCGTCTTATCGTTCATTGCGACGGTCTTTTCGTTCGTAAGCCAGAGTCACGCTAATAAACGGTTGGAAATCGCCCACTTCCAATTCCGCGAACTCTTTCTTCACATCGGGCGAAACAGGGCCAGGATTGAGGCAAACGGCGACGTCTCAGTAAATGAAGCGATTGCACTTCTCGATGGCTACGAAGGCATGGCCGCAGCAGGAATGCACGGAATTCAGCCACATAGCGTGGATGCCGATTTCCCTACATTGAGAAAGATTTACTTGTTGTTAGTCAGAGTCAAGAAGGGCATAAACATTCTGCGTGGAAAGTAAGCATGCTGATATTTCATGTTGATGCCCAACCCTGCGGTCAACCGGACCTTGCGCATAAAGCCGCGCAAGGCCGGTTACCTTGAACGTTAGGCAGCTAAAGAAGCAGATTGCTTCAACATGAAGAAGAAGGACGTTCCCCAGTTCGACGAACTCATGGATCCGACGATCCAGGCGCTGAAGCGGCTCGGCGGTAGTGCGTCAATCGATGAGCTCGTTCCCGAGATGGTGCGTCTCCTCAGCCTGCCTCAGGACGTTGCCGAGATTCCGCACGGGGCAACAGGGCGAACCGAACTTGAGTACCGCGCGGCGTGGGCGCGGACATACCTACGGAAGGCGGGCTTCCTTGAGAACTCCGAGCGCGGGATCTGGGCACTGACACCGCAAGGTTCTCAAGCGGCATCCGTTGATGGCCGTCAAATCGCGCGCGAGATATCGAAGCAGTTCCAGAGCGATCGCGAAGCCGAGGAGACGACTGGTGAAGCCGGCGTGCAAGAGGCCGTCGCCGCCGTCACCTGGCAGGATCGACTGTTGGCGGTTCTTCAGGCAATGGATCCGATCGCGTTCGAACGGTTGTGCCAGCGAATCCTACGCGAGTCCGGTTTCACAGAAGTCGACGTAACTAAGCGGAGCGGCGACGGTGGCATAGATGGCCATGGCACGATTCGGCTTGGTGGACTGATCAGCTTCAACGTTCTGTTCCAAAGCAAGCGCTACAAGGGCAACATTGGACCAGACACCGTACGTGACTTTCGCGGCGCAATGGTGGGGCGAGCCGACAAAGGCGTCATTATCAGCACTGGTGGCTTCACGCTTGAGGCTCGCCGCGAAGCGACGAGAGACGGTGCTCCTCCTGTTGATCTGATCGACGGCCGGTTGCTTGCCGAGAAGCTCAAAGAATTGAAGCTTGGCGTTCGAACGAACCTTGTCGAACACGTCGATGTTCTTGAGGACTGGTTCAAGTCGATCTGAGGTCGGGATGCGCTGCCTAATCAATAGTTAGCCTGCAAGGAGTGCACGTCATCCGATGACCAAAGAAAGCCCAAAGATCTTCATTTCCTCGACGTTTGAGGATCTTGCGGAGTACCGCAATGCTGTCCGCGACGCTGTGCTCCGCGCGGGCGCCATGCCGGTTCTGATCGAGGATCAGCCAGCCTCCGGGCAGACGGTTGAGGAGAAGCTTCGGGAGCTCCTCGATGCGTCCGACGCGGTTCTGTTCCTGGTCGGGCATCGGTACGGTGCAGTCGATTCGACGACCGGCAAGAGCTGGGTCGAAAGGGAGTACGAGGCGGCCAAGCGGCGCAAGAAACCCTCGCTGGTCTTCCTGGCGGCCGAAGACGTGCCCTGGCCACCGAGGTTCATCGATCCGGATCGAAGAAGGATCGAGGAGTTTCGCAGGGCAGTAGCAGCCGATCAGGTCGTCAAGTTCTTCTCCGGACCGGATGACCTTCGGCTCGCCGTTGCTGAAGCCCTGTCACGCTGGGTCACGGCGGTCGAAAAGGGCCCTCGACGGGAGCCCAAGAGCGTCGGATCAAAGCGCGAGATCCGGATCATTCGCCTCCTGTTGAGCTCTCCCGGCGATGTGGCAGAGGAGCGTGAGCGCGTTGCTCGGGCGGTGTTCCGGTTCAACCAAGATGCTGTCGAGGAGCATGGGCTCTTCATCAAGCTGGTCAGGTGGGAAGACATGGCTCCGCAGATCGGTCCGAAGGCTCAGGCGGTGATCAACAAGCAGATCGGTGAGTACCACATGTTCTGCGGCATCATGTGGAATCGATTTGGCACGCCCACGGAGATCGCCGCGTCTGGGACCAAGGAAGAGTTCGACGGGGCAGTGACCTGCTGGGAGAAGGACGGGCGACCGTGGATCACGTTCTACTTCTGTGATCGAGCAGCCAACTTTACAACGCCAGAGCAGCTGGAACAGAAGCGACTCGTCTTGGAGTTTCGCAGCCAGTTGAACGGCAAGGGGCTTGTCCGAGCTTTTCAGGCGACGCAGGAGTTCGAGGACAGGATGTATGAGGACCTGAAGCGAATCGTGAAGATCCCAGAGTTCCTCAAGATTCTGGATGCAGGCTAACAACAGCATGCAGCGGACGGCGCTTCGCGCCGCCGCTGATGCTGAGCGTTAGGCGTCATTGAGGGGAACATGTCCAAACTGCTGCTAATTTGTGGCGGCCTTGTATTTGTCGGCATGGGCCTCGTGCATGGGTTGGTATCGGGTGCCGACGTCTTGCGGCCAACTCAGTTCACGCCGGTGGATGATTCTGTGCGCCTTGGGATGAAATCCACAACCGTTCGGTTCTTAAAAGCGCGCGCCACGGTGTGGGACGCATGGCTCGGCTTCAATCTCAGTCATAGTCTTGGCATGCTCGTTTTCGGCGCGGCGGCAGTTTGGTTCGGCCTAAACCTCGAGCGCGTCCCGGTGTCAAGCGCAGCCCTG
Organism: Nitrospira sp.; assembly: GCA_016873495.1. Lineage (GTDB taxonomy): Bacteria > Nitrospirota > Nitrospiria > Nitrospirales > Nitrospiraceae > SYGV01. The sequence continues at coordinate 2,995 of VGXC01000035.1, forward strand.
GCGGCTCCCGTCGTTATCGGCCTCCTCTACCTCTTGCTTGCAGTGCGGTTCTGGTTCTGGGCGCCTGCCGTTTCTTCCGCCATTGCGACGGCCTGTTTCGTAGCGGCGTGGTGGGGTTATTGATGCGCCCTCCAAGGGGCTCCAGCGCTCGGTCTTGCCTCCGCTTCGCCACGGCAAGTCCGCCGCTGAGCTTCGGCGTTGGCCTGACACATAACCAATGACCCAGATGGCTGGAGCACTTCTCATCGTCATCGCGCTCGGCATCGCCGTGGTTGTGCTGCTGGTCAAGTGGTTCCAGCGCTGCCCGCGCTGCAACAGCATGGGTGGGCCCAAGGGCCGGCATGGGAGCCTGATGCCTGGCAATAAATACAAGGTAAAAAGAATGTGCCGAAAGTGCGGGCATGCGTGGGAGGAGATTGAGGGGTATGATTTCGATACAACAGCCTAATATGCGCTTCTGCCGCCGCGGATATGTATGGAACCGGAGAGCGTCGCGCGTGAGCGTCTAATAGCGCGCGGCTGAGCCGCAGCGTTGGGCCTCTGGCATGCCTCGCGAATAGCAAGCCGGCACCAAGCATTGACAATATGTAGCCACGAGGCTACATTGTCACATGTCTCAGATTCGCAAAACCGAGACTTTCGCGCAGTGGCTTGACGGGCTGCGCGACGTTCGTGCGCGGGCGCGGGTTCAGGTCAGGATCGAGCGCCTCGCCGCAGGTAACGCCGGGGATGTCGAGCCGGTTGGCGAGGGCGTCTCCGAATTGCGGATCGATTACGGACCTGGTTACCGGGTGTATTTCAAAAAACACGGGCGCGAAGTCGTGATCCTGTTGGCAGGCGGTGACAAACGCACACAGTCCGCCGACATCAAGATGGCATTGCGCCTCGCACGCGACCTTTAGGAGCACATGATGCGTAAGACAAAGACTACTCGCTACGATGTCGCCGAACACCTTCGGACGCCGGAAGAAATGGCGGCATATCTAGAGGCTTGTCTTGATGAGGCAAAGGGTGACGCAGCGTTCATCGCCAAGGCGCTGGGCGATATTGCACGCGCCAAAGGCATGGGGCAGGTGGCTCATGATGCCGGCCTGTCCCGCGAAAGTCTTTACAAAGCACTCTCCGGTGAACGTAGTCCCGACTTCGACACAATCCTCAAGGTGGTACATGCCCTGGGGCTGAGATTGCACGCCGAGGCGGCTCATGGCTGATACAGCGGCCCAACTGTAGGTGCAGCGGACGCCTGTCGGCTCCGCTAACCACGACGTTAGCCGATGGCGCTAGCACGCACCTCTTCGCCATCGGCTATCGGCTCTTGCTATTTCGTCGTGATCTGCAGAATCGTGCCCCGCTCCCCGACCGCCCAGCCCTGACCGGCAGCCGGAAAGCTCAGACCGAAGAGAGAGGTTTTGGCGGGGTGTTCTTGTAGGACCCAGTTGAAGCCTGCGTCGGTGGTACGAAAAATCGTGCCCCGCTCCCCCACCACCCAGCCGGCTTTGCCGTCGGTAAATCGAACCCTCAGCAGGTCGGTGAGCCGTGAACAGGACCCGACGCACGGCAGCGAGCGGTCCACCCATTGCGCGCCCCCATTGAGGGTCTGGAACATCGCGCCGGCATTACCGACCACCCAGCCGTTCAGAGAATCGGCGAAGCACACATCGAAAAACGTGGCCGAGCTTTGGGTCTCCTGCGCCGACCAGGTCCGGCCTCCGTCCACCGTCGACAGGATCGTCCCCAGCGCCCCGACCGCCTTCCCGTTATGCCGATCCAAAAACTGGACGGCATACAAGGTGGCATTTGTCCCGCTGGTTTGGTCGACCCAGTGCCGGCCTCCGTCCTCGGTCTGCAGAATCGTCCCGGCGCCCCCCACCACCCAGCCCAGGGCCGGACTCAGGAAGAAGACTCCATAGAGGGACGACTGAGTGCCGCTGGCTTGGGGTTCCCATTTCACCCCGCCGTCCCGGGAATGCAGCAGCGTCCCGTTGGCCCCCACGGCCCACCCATGGACCGCGTCGGCAAAAAACACGCCGCTGAGCTGAACGTTGGTCGCACTGGACGCTGCTTTCCAGCGCTTTCCTCCGTCGGTGGTCCGGACGATGACGCCGCCGCTTCCTACCGCCCAGCCGCTCTTTGCATTCAGAAAATAGATTCCCATCAGCGTCGCGTCGCTCCCGCTCTTCTGGGGAATCGCCGCGATCGGGGCAGCCTCTGAAGGGCTGTTGAAGCAGAACAGGACGAAGGCCACCGCGGCCCGCAGCGTCAGCCCCACGAGGCTCCCCTTCCGCCATCGCCGCCTCGCCCCCATGGGTCAATCACGGCCCTTCTGATCAGGACCGTTGAAGTATCCGGGATCGGGGAGCCCTTTGGCTTGGATCGTAAACTGCCCCGCTTCGACGCTTACCCACCGCTTGGGGGTGCAGCAGGCACCGTCCGGCAAGAGATCCCAAGACCCGCGGCGCACGACCAAGGGGCCGGACGTCGCATCGGTCACAAATTCGTGCGGTTTCCCGAATCCGATAATGGGCCTGCGCGGCACTCGGGCCTTGATTTCCGTATCGGTCCAGGACACGATCAGTCCGGCCAATCCACCGAAGAGCACTTCGCTGCGGGCGACATTTTCTCCGAGCTTGATAGGGGCAAAATCGTGGCCCCCTTCGTTCAGACCTGGCTGAGTCTGCTCTGTCGTTTTGACGAAATTGCCGAACCCCGTCCCTCTGATGGTTACGATCTCATCCAGCCCGGCGGTGACCGGCTCATAGGAGTCCACCTTGGGAACCGCGACCGAAAAAGTCCCGGCTTCGGTGGTCACCAGTCCCCGCTCCGCGCAGCAAGTCCCGTCCGGCTTGGGGAGGCCAGCCCCGCGTTTGACGACCACCGGCCCGCTCTTGACGCTGTAGGGCACCCAGACGTCGATCTTGTCGTCATGCCAGCGGTAAATGATCGCCGGCACACCGCCGATGTCCACGCCGTTGTCGCCCTTGTTGAAATCCGCGAACGCAAAGGGCGTGGACCCGCTTTCCGAATAAAACCCGAAATGTTCGCCGGTGATCCGCAGGAGGCTTCCGATCGGCGCGCTGGCCGGAGCGAGGCCGGTGGCCTTGGGCACGCCCACCGCAAACTGCCCGACCGTCCGCTCGACCGATCCCTGCTTGATCACGATCGGGCCGCTGTCGGCATTGAGCGGCACGTGCACGACGATGAGTTGGTCCGTCCACTGAGCCACAGTCGCCGGGCGACCGTTGAACAGGACGGCATCGGCGGCGCCCTTGCTGGCGCCGAAGCCTTTTCCGAACAACACCACTTTGGTGCCCACCGGGCCGCTGAGAGGATCCACCCGGATCGAAGGCAGGACACTGAGGGCGACCGCATTGCTTACGCTATACTCGACGGGGGCGCAGCAGGACCCGTCCGGCAGGGGGTCCGAGGAGGCCAACCGGACCAGCACGTCGCCGGAGGTCGCATTGGCCGGCACCTCCGCTTCGATCCGGTCGTCCCTCCACCGCCGCACCCTGGCCGGCACACCGCTAATCAACACGTCGTTGACGCCGAACATCGTATTGGGGTCTTTGGACCCGGCCGTATTGCCGAAGTGAGCCCCGTTGATCTGCAGCACCGTGCCTGGCTCCGTCTCCCCCGGTGTCACGGCCTGGATAGTTGGGCGAAGCACGGTGAAGGTGCCGGCGGAAATACGCTTCTTCCCCCGCACGATCTCGACGGGCCCGGTGGCGGCCCGCAAGGGGACTTTTACGGAAACCAGGTCCGGCTCCCATCGTTGCACCAGGGCCGGAACGTTGTTGAAGAAGACCCGGTTCTCCTGCGAGGACTTGAACGTGCCGAACCCCTTGCCGGTGATCGTGACGGTCGCGCCGGGAGGCGCGGCATCCGGCGCGAGCGCGGTCCCGGCCCAAGCGGAATCCGGCCAGGCAAACATCGGAAGCATGAGAAAAATAACGACAATATGCCACATGATGCGGGCTCCTGAATGTGTCCGGAAGAACGTACTCCTGAGCGTGGCACCGACCCCGCGAGAGGAGGCATGGAGGCCGAACCGAGGCTGCCAGAAAACCAAAACGCTCGCACTATAACAAGCGTTCTTTTTTACTGTCAAGCCAAGCATGGATCGTCTCACGGAGACGGCGCCGATCCAATCGAATCAGCCAAAACCGCCGCGGCGGCCGCACGCACGTCTATGTCCCTATCGGGTTGCGCGACTCTCGCGAGCGCAGGTCGAGAAGCCGGGGAGCGGATCGCGCCGTGGGCGGCTACCGACGACAGCCGTACTTGCCGGTCTCGATGCTCCAGCAGCTTCGTGAGAACCGGGATCGCTCTGGCATCCTGTAAACGTCCCACCTCACGAATCGCATTATTCAGGGCTTGTCCCGCAAAGAGAACGTCCGAGGCCGGCAGCGTGTTCCCGGGATTGGAAGCGGCCTCCGCATCCGCGCTGGTCAGGCGGGACTCAGTCTCCACCAGCCGTTCGAGCCCCCGAACCAGCGAGCCGTTGACATCCTGACGAGACACGACACGTCCCTTCACGATATCCCCGAGAAAATAATAATAGGGATTGGTCTCGAACCGGTGCAGGACCTCGATGTAAGGACCGGTGTCCCGATCCGCATAGGTCGGGGATTCCCGAACCTGCACATGCGCCAGTTGTCCCTGCTGTTCAGGCTCGAGGGTGATCGCACACGTGATATCCGTCCCATACAGATCAATGCGGAACTGCGTGCCCCGCTCTTCCCGATACTCCACCTTCAAGGTGAGTTCGTGAGGATCGGTCCGGTTCTCGACGACGGTAAACCCGGCTGATTCCAACTTCATCCTGAGCGAAGGGCCCAGCGCAAAGGACACTCTCCCCCGAGACCGCCAGGTTGAACTTGTAACCTGCAGATAGACATTGGGGAGGCCCGCGAGTTGAGTTTGGGCGCCGCTCGGAACCTGCTCATCGGCCAAGATCGAGGGAGGCCCCACGAGCACGGAGAACGACAGAATGGAACACGCAACGGCGGCTCTGGCCACGGCAACCGACCTTAAGATGGTTGTGAATTCTTATGACGACACTTGCAGGATCAACTCCAATTCGACCGGCGCATTCAGCGGAAGCTGAACCGCACCGACCGCCACACGGGCATGGCGGCCCGCCTCGCCGAATAATTTTACGAGCAGGTCCGACGCGCCGTTGATCACCGCCGGCTGCTGCACGAAGCCGTCCGCCGACGCGACGTGTCCGACCAGACGCACCACCTGCTTCACCCGGTCAAGCGTGCCAAGGTGGCTCCGCACGATGGCCAGCGCATTGAGCAGGGCGACCCGCGATTCCTCATAGCCCTGCTCGACAGTTAGGTCCTGCCCCAGCTTGCCTGCGAGCGTCAACTTTCCGTCGCGGAACGGAAGGACTCCGCTCAAAAACAGCAATTCCCCCGCCTGCACGGCAGGAACGTAGGTCGCCACAGGCTTGGGCGGGAGCGGCAACTCCAGCCCCATTTGCGTCAATCGATCTTCGAAGGACATGGGCCTCCTTGCAGGACCGGCCGTGAACGGCATCTTCTCATCCCAGCGTGAGCGAATCCAGAAAGCTCTCTCCGCACGGCAACCGTTTCACGTGCAGCGCATCCGCAATCGTCTGGCCGAGGTCGGCCAGACTTTGCCGTACGCCAAGGTTGACGCCCCGCGCCAGTCTCGGCCCATAGGCCAGGAGCGGCACATACTCGCGGGAATGATCCGTGCCCGGCATGGCCGGGTCGTTCCCATGGTCGCCGGTCAGGCAGAGCAAATCTCCCTGGCGCAATGCGCCCAGCAGATTGGGCAGCCAGTAATCGAACTCCGTGAGAGCTTGGGCATAGCCCGTGGCGTCCTTGCGGTGGCCATAGAGCATATCGAACTCCACCAGATTGACGAAAATCAATCCGCGCGGCACCGTCTCCAGCACGCGGCTGGTTTCGAGCATGCCCTCTTCATTGGTCGCGGTATGAATAGACCGCGTCAAGCCTCGCCCCTTGAAAATATCCTCGATTTTTCCGATCCCGATGACCGGATGGCCGGCGGCCTTCAGCAGGTCAAGCAGGGTCTGACTCGGCGGCTCCAGAGAAAAATCGCGCCGATGGACGGTGCGCACGAACTTCCCCGGCTCGCCGGTGAACGGCCGGGCGATGACACGGGCAACTCGATGCGGCGGGCGCAGCAGTCGCCTGGCCTCCCGGCACATCCCGTAGAGTTCCTCGACCGGCACCACTTCTTCATGAGCGGCAATTTGGAAGACACTGTCCCCACTGGTATAGACGATAGGAGACCCGGATCGGACATGCTCTTCGCCCAGCTCCTTGATGATGTCCGTCCCGGACGCAGGCCGGTTGCCCAAGACCTTCCGTCCGACAGCTTTCTCGAACGCTGCGATCAGCTCCGCGGGGAAGCCATGGGGATAGGTCGGAAAGGGCCTGTCAGTGACCAAGCCGGCCAGTTCCCAATGACCCACCGTGGTGTCCTTGCCCTTGGACAACTCCGCCATCTTGCCGAAGCAGGCGTCCGGCTCGCTCACCCGTGTGAGGCCGGCGAACTCCCCGATATGCCCGAAACCCAACCCTTGCAAGCTGGGCAGATGTAATCCTCCGACGGCCTCGGCCACATGGGCCAGGGTGTTGCTACCCGCATCCCCGTAAGCCTCCGCATCCGGAAGGGCCCCCACGCCCAGGCCATCCAGCACGATGAGGATGACGCGTTGAATCATCGTCTCATTCATGCGACCGCACTTTCATCCTGTTTCGCCGCCGGAGCGACCATGTGCAACACCTCGTCGTCGGTGACGACCTCGTAGAAGACATCGGCCGTGGGAAGGCCGAAACGGGGATGGTTCTTGTCCAGCAGTCGAATACGGCCCTGCCTGACCACGACACGATGCAACGCGCCTTTCAAGTCCGGGTATCGGCCGACGTAGAACGACGTGGATGTATCGTCTCCAGGCAGTTGGATCTCTACTTCCTGCATCGGGAGTTCGCTCTGGAGCTTGAAGAACCCGTCTTCGTCGAGCTCGATCCCGTTCAAATTGTACCGGAGATGGACCTCCCCCTTTTCGCCGCGCAGGGGGTCGCCTTCCGGGATTTCATAAATGTCCACGCTGGTCAGCATGCGCTCCCGCTTGGCCCGTTCCTTCCTGAGCATCCAGGAGCAGGAGGAAAGCCGATCGGCCTTACCGATCGCCGAGGAGATCACGATTTCGTTACTGCCGTCATAGAGGAAGGTCGGCGGCTCTTCGCTGTAGACGATTCCGATCCCCAATTCCAGCTCCGGGAGTCCGTCCTTCCGGCAGGCGGCGTTTTGGGCCTGCACCAGGCCCAGGAGCCGCTTGGCGATCCCACACATGCGCGCCACGCTATAGTGGTGCTCGATCGCCTCCTCATGTTCCATCAGACTGAGAATGACCGCGTCGCCCTCGATGAAGACCTTGTTGGCCCCGTACGTCGCCAGCACCTCGTTCAACGGCTCGAAAAAATTCAGACTGAAATGGGACGCCGGATTCAGGCCCCGTTTGCGCAACTCGGCCACCATCGTCGTGGACCCGCGCACATCCGCCTTCAGGATCACATGATTGAGCACCGTTTGGGAAACCGCGCCTTCTTCCCCCGTGCCCAAGAACTCGAATAGAGTCCGGTTGGCGCGCGACAACCGGATGTTTTTCTGATCATCCTGCATCTCAATTCGGTCCATTGCCTGCTGAATCAGCCGGCCGTTCGCCAAATCCCTCCGAAACGTCAGAAAGTCTTTAAGAAAGCGGACCAGATAGGCCCGCTCCTCGCCGCAGGAAAGTTTCTCAACCCGTTGCACCGCGTGGAGCAGCGCGGCCGGCGACAGGGGCTGCCCCTTGACCTTCTTGTCTTTGATTTTGGCGAGAATGGCCTTACGGGCGCGACCGTCCGAAACAAACTGATGCAACTCTCCCGCCGTCAGCACGCCGGCATAGTCTTTATAACAAAGCACGATTTCATAGGCAGCCACGGCTTTGGCCAGCAGCGAGGTCCGCCGAAAGTACCGTTCGGCGACCGCGCTCAGACGGCGCTGGAACTCCAACTGCGTCTTGAGGTCCGCCACTTGTTGTTTGTCGTTTGCCCTCTTGGCTTTCGCGATGCGCTCGAGCGTGAGGGTGGCATTGAAGAGCAGGTCCACATTGGCCGGAACGTCGGCCCAGGCATACTGCTCCTTGAGGTACAGGGCGCGGCGTTGTTCCAAGTCGCGTGCGGCCTGGCTCAACTTCGCCTCGATATCCGCAACCTGTTTGGCCAGTTCCTCCGCTTGCGCCGCCTTCTTGGTGCGCTCGTGTTTTTTCTTGAGCGTGGCCGCCTGTGCCGCCAGCTCCCTATGGGCTTGCTCGGCTGTGCTCAATGCGGCTTCCACCTCATTGGTCGGCTTCGGCGGGCGAAAGATATCGGGCATGAGGCGGTCCAGCGCGGCAAAACTATAGGTTCCCTCCTCATCCTGGCCTTGCCCTTGGCTCAGCAGCACATACTGCTTCATCTGAACTTCGTCGTCGAAGGGATTGTCGGCCTGCAAGAGCGGATTGCCGATGACTTCTTCCGGCAGGGACCATCGTTGTCCGATCACCGATTGCCGCAAATCTCCCAGGGACCCTTCCTCAGTTTTCAACAGAGGCGCAAAGAGTTGGCGCACGACCTTGTACCGCAGCCGGGCACGATTCCTGGCCAACCAGCTCAATCGCTCGGTCATCTCGATCCGCTGGCTGTCGTTGGCCGCCCCGCCCGAGGTCATGGTGGCCCGAATCGTCTGTCGAAGCACCTCCAAATCATCCTGGACGCGGCCCAGCAAGAACTTGATCGTGCCTATTTGCGCCAACTGGACGAGCGGAATGCCCCCCGTTGTTTTAGCCCGATGGACGGTGGCTTCCATCATCCGGGCATAGCTGACCCGATACTCTTCCCATTCTTGTCTGCTCGGTCCTTTCGCTGTCCCTCCCCACCGCCCGCTTCCCGCCTCTTGATCGAGGAGCAGGGCGATCATACGAACGGCCTTCGCCTGAAACTTCGGACTGAGCCGCACGTCGATGTGGACGTTGTCGATGCCTTTCGAAAATGCGTCGAAATTGATGAGCGTCGGTTGATAGGCTTGCGCCGGCGCCGGGGAGGCGGACGGAACGGTCGGCTTATAAAAGGCCAGAAGCAATCTGCAGAGGCTATTGTTCACCGTTCAGACGCCTCCCATAAGAAACCGCTTTGCGCCGAGCGACACAGGCCATTCCTTACGATCTTGACGACACGATTGTGGCGCGCCACTCTTTCATGATGGCCACGCCTGCGCTGGTTCCGATCCGATCCGCCCCGGCGGCCAGGAGCGCCTGCGCGGCGGCCAGAGTGCGGATGCCCCCCGAGGCTTTGACCTTGGCGCGGCCCGACGCCGCCTGCGCCAGCAACCGCACATCCTCGACCGTCGCCCCTCCCGGGCCGAACCCCGTCGAGGTCTTCACATAGTCGGCGCCGGCCTCGATCGCCAGCCGGCAGGCCAGGAGCTTTTCCTCCCGCGTCAAGTAGCCGGTCTCCAGAATGACTTTATGTTCCGCGCCCGGCGTGGCTTGTACGACGGCGGCGATATCGTCCCGCACGAAGGCCGCATCGCCCGATTTCAGGAGACTGACGTTCATCACCATATCCAACACCGTGACGCCCAGTCCGACGGCTTCGACGGCTTCGCCGAGTTTAGCGCCGGTCGTCTGCATCCCGTGCGGAAATCCGACGGGGATTCCGACACGGACAGGCCGGCCGACAAGGGCCTTGACGGCCTCGGCGGCATAGCAGGGCGGCACAAAGACAACCGTAAATCCGTACTGCACCGCTTCCTCACAGATCTGCAGAACCTCGCCCCTCGTCGCATCCGGACGGAGCACCGTATGGTCGATTTTGGCGGCCAGGTCCTGAGAGGGCTCGACGGGCATGGTCACGTCCCGCCTCTCGTGGACGACACGTGCTTGGCCGTACGCCGATGCGGGCGGCGCTGGTACTGCTCCACCGCGCGGTTGTGCTCCGCCAACGTGGAGGAAAACTGATGCGTGCCGTCGTTGCGGGAAACAAAATACAGATAGGTCGTCGGCGCGGGATAGAGCGCCGCTCGGATGGCGCCGGCGCCGGGGTTGGCGATGGGACCCGGCGGAAGGCCGGTGATGCGATACGTATTGTACGGACCGGCGGCGGCCAGGTCCCTCTTGGTTAGGTTCCCGTCAAAATTCGGAATCCCGTAGATGACGGTCGGGTCGCTCTGAAGCGGAATGTGCCGGCGCAGGCGGTTGTGAAACACCGCCGACACCAGCTCGCGCTCGGACTCGACGCCCGACTCTTTTTCGATCACCGACGCGAGCGTCAGGACGTCATGGACGCTCATGTTCACCTCCTTTGCGCGGGCCTGCAACTCAGGGGTGAAGATCTGCCGGAGGCTGCTTACCATCGTTGCGATCACATCCTTGTTTTTGACCCGCCTGGCCAGCCGATAGGTGCTGGGGAATAGATATCCCTCAAGACTGTCCGTCTCGAGACTGAGAGTCTGGATGAAGGCTCGATCATGCACCAGGCGCAGAAATTCCTTGCCCTCCGACACTCCCTTTTGATCGAGCAGCTCGGCGATCTGCGCGGCCGTATACCCCTCCGGAATGGTCACCGGATGCAGCACCACGTGGCCGCTGCGAAGTTCGGCCAGCAGGTCCTTGGGGGACATATCGGAGCGGAGCGCATATTCCCCCGCCACGATCCGGCGATCCGACGCCGTCAGTTTCCCCAAGAGCAGAAACCCCCATTGGTTCCAGAGCAGATGTTCCCGTTGCAGGAGCGCCGCAACCTGCCGAAACGTCGCCCCCTCGGGAATCTCGATGGTCTTGAGCGCCCCCTGGCCTGGCCGATCGACCGTGGTCGTGGTGATCCACTGAAAGAGCCAGGCCCCGGCCAGGCAGAAGCCGATGCCGGCCAAGAAGAGCGCCAGGCCCCGTCTCATGTCTCTTCCGCAATAATGGGATCCGCCGCATCAGGCCGAGCACCGGCGGCCCCTCCATCGGCGCCGAAGCTTTCCAGATAACTCTGCAGAAGAATCGCAGCCGCCACCCGGTCCACGGTTCCTTTGCGTTTTCTGCGGCTCATGTTGGCCTGGATCAGGATCTCCTCCGCCGCCTTGGTCGTCATCCGCTCATCCCAAGTCACGATGGGAATGGTGATGATTTGCTCCAGCTGCCCGATGAACTCCTGCACCTGCAACGCGGCCGGCCCCAACGTTCCATCCAGCCGCACGGGGAACCCCATCACGATCCGCTTCACCTCGTGTCGGTCTACCAGTTGCTGGATATGCGCCACGTCTGCCGCGACGGACCGGCGCTCATAGGTTTCCAGCGGTTGCGCGGTCCAGCCCAACTCGTCGCTCAACGCCACCCCGATGCGCTTGGTTCCCGGATCGAGGGCCAGAATGCGCGTCCCCGTCATCTGCCTACCCGTGCCTCATCATTGCCGCGACACCCGGCCATACTTCTATTTGCCAACCGCCTGTTGCACCAACCCGAACACCTTCTCCAAGGCCGTATTCAACCCCTCCGGGTTCTTGCCGCCGGCTTGCGCCATTTCCGGACGCCCACCGCCGGTCCCGCCGATGGCCGCCGCCATCTCGCGAATGAGATCGCCGGCCCGCACACGAGCCGTCAGGTCTTTCGTGACGACCACCAGCAGCGCCGCCTTGCCTTCCTTGGCCGAGCCCAGAGCGATGACGCCGCTGCCTAGTTTGTCGCGGAGCCGGTCGGCAAGTGTGCGCAGCTCGCCCCCCTCCATTTCATCGGCCCGTTGAGCATGCACGGTGACGCCCTGAATCGTGCGCACCTGGGCCTCGCTGCCGGAGCCGCTGGCCAACTTGAGTTTGACCTGTTCAAGCTCCCGTTCCTTGTCCTTCAACTGTGCCATCAGCTTTTTGGTTTTGGCGGCCAACTCAGACGGCCCGACCTTCAGCAACTCGGACAGTTCGCGCACCTCGGCTTCGAGCCGCTTGAGCTGCGCCATGGCCCCCGTCCCGGTCAAGGCTTCGATTCGCCTGACCCCTGCGGACACACCGGTTTCCGCCACGATCCGGAACAGACCGATCTCGCCCGTCTGGCGGCAGTGGGTCCCTCCGCAGAGCTCCTTGCTGAACGTGTCCACGCTGACGACCCGGACTTGCTCGCCATACTTGTCGCCGAAAAAAGCCATCGCCCCAGAGGCCACGGCTTCCTGCACCCCCATCACGTGCGTCTGCACCGGCTCGTTACGTCGGATATGGTCGTTGACCAGCGCCTCGATATCGTCGATGTCTCTCGACGACAGGGGCTTGAAATGCGCAAAGTCGAACCGCAAACGGTTCGGCGCCACGAGGGACCCATATTGACGCACATGGGGGCCCAAGAGTTCGCGCAAGGCCGCGTGGAGGAGGTGCGTCGCCGTATGGTTCCTGGCCGCATCCTGTCGGGTGACGGAATTTACCCACGCCTCCACCCGCTCCCCCTCTTGAATCCGGCCGGCGGTTACCTTGGCCTTGTGCAAAATGACCGTCGGGGCCGGCCTTGTGGTTTCCTGGATCTCGATCCGGCCGTCCGGTCCGGCCAGCACCCCTTGATCCCCCGTCTGGCCTCCGCCCTCGGCATAGAAGGGTGTCACATCCAAGACCAGTTCGACGGTATCCCCTTCCACGGCTTCCTTCACCAACCGGTCACCCTTGACAAGCGCTTGTATGACCGCTGTCGCTTTCAACCCCTCATAGCCCACAAAGCTCGTGGGGCGGACTTTGCCCGCTACCTCCATGACAATCGGCTTGACGGCAGCCGCCTCGAAACCGGGGACTTTCCTGGCCCGCTCCCGCTGCTCCTCCAGGGCCCGCTGAAATCCGGCATCGTCCAACTGCATCTGCTGTTCCTTGCAGGCCTCGGCGATGAGGTCGAGGGGGAACCCGTAGGTATCGTACAACTTGAAGACTTGCTCGCCGGGCAACAACGACCGGCCGGCGGCCTTGGCCTTCTCCACGAGCTCGTTCAGGATCGGCAACCCCTGGTCCAGGGTCGCGATAAATCGTTCTTCTTCGCCCTGCGTGGCCTGGACGATGGTCTCGGCCGCGCCCCGCAGCTCCGGATAAGCCCGGCCCATCTGTTCGACCACCGCCTTGGTCAACTCGTACAGGAACGGCTCCGTCGCCCCCAACAGACGTCCATGCCTGGCGGCCCGGCGCAGAATGCGTCGCAGCACGTAGCCCCGCCCTTCATTGGACGGCACGACTCCATCCGCGAGCAGAAACGCAGTCGCCCGCAAGTGATCCGCAATCACGCGCATGGACCGGTCATGCACGGGCTGCTCGCCATAGCGACGGTCGGTCTTGGCGCCGATCGCGACCAGCAGAGGCCGGAAGAGGTCGCTGTCGTAGTTGCTATGGACCCCCTGCGCCACCGCCGCCAGCCGCTCCAGGCCCATCCCCGTGTCGATGCTGGGCTTGGGCAACGGCTTCAAGGTCCCGCTGGCGTCGCGATCGTACTGCATGAACACCAGGTTCCAGATCTCAAGAACCCGGTCGCCCTCGCCGTTCGGAACGGCATCCCCCGGCACGGCCGGCCCCTGATCGTAATGGATTTCTGAGCAAGGACCGCAGGGGCCCGTGTCCGCCATCTGCCAAAAATTATCCTTTTCCCCGCAGCGCAGAATACGGTCAGCCGGCATACCGATCTTGCCCCAGAGTTGAAAGGCCTCGTCGTCGTCCCGAAAGACGGTGACCCAGAGCCGGTCCTTCGGCAATCCGACGATGTTGATCAGAAAATCCCACCCGAAATGGATCGCTTCTTCCTTGAAGTAATCCCCGAAGGAAAAATTTCCGAGCATCTCGAAGAAGGTATGGTGGCGGCCCGTATAGCCGACGTTCTCCAGGTCATTGTGCTTGCCGCCGGCCCGCATGCACTTCTGGACGGTCACGGCGCGGCGATACGTCCTGACCTCCTCGCCGAGAAAGACCCGTTTGAATTGGTTCATCCCCGCGTTGGTAAACAAGATGGTCGGGTCCGCCTGCGGGATCAGCGGCGAGCTGGGTACGGCGTGGTGACCGTGCGAACCGAAATACCGGATGAAGCCCTGTCGCAACTCATCCGCGGTTTGAATTTTCATGAGCCCTCGTCTCCTACCAGCTGCTGAATGATCTCTTCGCTAAAGCCATGCCGCCGCAGCAGGGCCGCCTGCTTAGCCTGAGTCCGGATGCCGGCCCGTGCCTGCAAGAGGGCCCACGCCAGCTCCTGCTCGATGCGCCCCTCGTAGACCTGCCTTAAGGCCGCCGCAATCGTCGGCGGCTCGAACCCCTGCGCCGACAATTCGGCATCGAGCCGATCGCGCCCCATCGGCCGTTGCGCCAGCCTGGCCTCAGCCCAGCGGACAGCGTAGGCGGCATCGTTGACATAGCCGCGCCGACGGAACTGCGCGAGCAGAGTTACGACCAAGGCCGGCGCCGCACCGGCTCGCTCCAGATAAGCCCGCACCTGGGCCTCAGAGCGGTCGCGGCGGGTGAGGTACCGCAAGGCCGCCTGTTCCAACCGCTCGGCGGCTCGATCAGGGGTATCGGCAGACCGATGGGTCTTAGCCCGCATGGTTCATGAAGGCTTCACGCTCTCCAACCCTGTCCGGTCAGGAGGCGCGCCCGGCGTGGGCCCGCTTCTCGTCCGCCTTGGCGTCCGGCAAGCGCCCTTCCGGTTTCTTCTCGACCGGCTTGGCCGCCGGAGCGAGGGCTTCGCGCAACCGGGCCTCGATTTCCTTGGCGATCGCCTGGTTCGTTTTCAAAAAGTCGCGGACCGCCTCACGGCCCTGGCCCAAACGCTCCCCTTTGTAGGAATACCAGGCCCCGGACTTCTCGATGATCTTCTTCTCCACCCCCAGGTCAACGAGCTCTCCGGTTTTCGAAATGCCTTCCGCAAACATGACGTCGAATTCCGCCTGTTTGAAGGGCGGCGCCATCTTGTTCTTGACCACCTTCACTCGCACACGGCTGCCGATGACGTCCTGCCCTTCCTTGATGGACTCGATCCGCCTGATATCCAGCCGGACCGAGGAATAGAACTTGAGCGCGTTGCCGCCCGTCGTCGTCTCCGGGTTCCCGAACATGACGCCCAGCTTCATGCGGATCTGATTGATGAAAATGACCGTGGTCTGGGACTTCGAAATCGCGGCAGTCAATTTCCGCAAGGCCTGCGACATGAGGCGGGCCTGGAGTCCCATGTGGGCATCGCCCATTTCCCCTTCGATTTCGGCCCTGGGAACCAGGGCCGCCACCGAATCCACCACGATGAGGTCGATGGCGCCGCTGCGGACCAGCGTCTCCGCGATCTCCAACGCCTGCTCGCCCGTATCCGGCTGGGACACCAGCAACTCGTCGGCGTTGACGCCCAACTTCTTCGCATAGCCCAGGTCCAGGGCATGTTCCGCGTCAACGAAAGCGGCCACCCCGCCGGCCTTCTGGGCCTCGGCAATGGCATGGAGCGAGAGGGTGGTCTTTCCTGACGATTCCGGCCCGAAAATCTCGATCACTCGTCCCCTGGGAAAGCCCCCGACACCCAGTGCAAGATCAAGGGTCAGGGAGCCGGTCGAGATGGCCGGCACATCCGCCGCCGGCTCGGCTCCGCCCAGCTTCATGATGGCCCCCTTGCCATACTGCTTTTCGATCTGGGAGAGCGCCAGGTCCAACGCGCGCTTTTTCTCGTCTTTTTCAGCGGTTCGCTCTGCCATGGAGGCCTCCTGTTCAAGTACTCGTGAAAAGTGTGCCCATTATACCCAAGTCACGGAGGGAAACATAGCCTTGGGGCGACCTTGCAAGCGGACCTCCGGCAGCCGGTTCACGCCTGTTGCGTTGTGCCAAGCGGAACCTCCCAAAGCTTTGTATAGACAGAGCCGGAGGGCTTCAGTTCGCTCTGCATGAGGGCGACAGTTCGGACTTCCAGATGCCCCAGTCGAACATCGCCGTCCAGCAGTCCGATCCGCGCTAACGCCCTCCCCACCTCTTTGGCCTCCTCCTTGATCCTCGCCAGGGTTAAGTGGGGATTGAAGGGCCGGGATTCAGGCGGATAGCCCAATTCTTCCACGCAATGCTCGACCGTCGCAACCAGATGGGACAAGGTGGTTGTTGGGATGCCTTCACTGGATCGACTGGCAAGACCCACCCAGAGCACCCGCGGCGCCCGCAGATCGGGGAACACACCAAGTCTGGCCACATCAATGGGAAAGGGGGGCACAGTGCGGAGCGCATCCCCGACCACAGATTGCAGCGCCCCCACGTGGTCTTCCGGGATGTCACCGAGGAACTTCACGGTCAGGTGAATCGAGTCAGGTCTCACCCATTGGATTCGCATCGCTGGAGACAGTTCCCGTGAAACCCGATTCCGGACATCGGCCTGAACCTGGACAAGGGGCTGCTTGAGAGAGGCCGGCAATTCAACGGCCAAAAAGGTCCGGATCATGATTTGCCAAGAGGGCCTGTCGAGGCGAGCCACTCCCGCAGCATATTCAAGGCCGCCTGGGAGGCTCGCAGTTTAATCGTTTCGCGGGTGCCGTGGAATCGAAAGACTTGCGTCTTGCTCATCTTGCCCGCTTTGCCCATGGCTGTATCGAGTCCAACATAGACCAGTCCTACAGGCTTCTTGGCCGTTCCTCCGCCAGGCCCGGCAATACCGGTGACACTGAGCCCGACCGACGCCCGGCTCCTCGTCCGGATTCCCTTGGCCATAGCGGCAGCTACCGGAGCGCTGACCGCTCCATGTTTGATCAGCAATCGTTCGGGCACGCCCAGCAGCTCGGTTTTCGCCCGGTTGCTGTAACAGACCACGCCCCGATCCAGATAGGCGGAACTTCCCGGCACTTGAGTTAGGCGATGGCCGATGAGCCCGCCGGTGCAGGACTCGGCCAGGGCCAGAACCAGTCCACGACTCGCTAGCTGTCGCCCCACGACCTGCTCCATCGTGTCGGTTCCTTCGGCATACACATGTGCGCCGAGTTTCTTCCGAACTCTTCCGAAGGCCCGTCCCAATTGATGGAGCAGATTCTTTCCCTCGGGGCTTTCCGATACCACCGCGGTCAAAGACACGACCACTCCCATGGGAGAGGCCAGCAGGCCAAGCCGGATGCCACTGGAACGAGACAGCAATCCCGCGATCCGTTGTTCGACTTCAGACTCAGGCAACCCAATGGTATGAAGAATCCGTCGTTCGATTCGCTCTGACCGCTCGGTTCGTCCCCATACTATTTCCCGCTGAAGCATCGGCGCTAGGACCGCCGAAAACATCCGTTCCGCTTCCAGCGGCACACCGGGCAAGGCGGCAATGAACACCCCCTTCCAACGCAAAGCAAAGCCGGGAGCGGAACCGACGTGGTTGGCTAAGACTTCAGCGCCCACTGGAATCAATCCCTGGCGAAGCTGCGCCGCCGACGGCGTCCTGCCCCATGCAGCTAATTGCCTCGTCATGCCCGCAATGGCCTCGACCCGACGGCGTAACGGACGGCCGGTTGCGCGGGCCACCGCCTCCCTGGTGCAATCGTCGCTGGTCGGCCCAAGCCCGCCGGTGATCAGAACCACCTCAGCCCGACGCGCCGCTGTGCGAAGGGTCGCCACGATGTCGTCTTCCACATCGCCCACAACGGTTTTATACCGTACTTCAACCCCGGCGGCGGCCAACCTATCGCTTAAAAAAATAGAATTGGTATCCAGCCGCCCGCCGAGCAGGAGCTCCGATCCGATGGCGATGATTTCTCCGCGCCGCATCTCCCCTCCACTGTCGAGCCGATAACAGATTGTCGGCAACCTGTCAACGACGGGCACACTCCAAACCGCTTCCAGCCAATTATTCGACTGTAAAGTCAACCACTTCGACAGCTCTCACGCATATCTGTCAACCGGCCATCCGGTTGACAAAGAGCGTAACGAAGTGATAGAAACCCTGGTTCCCATACGACCTCGATTTTTTTTGCGTGCATGGAGGAGAGGAATGGCGAGCCCTGAGCAGACAGCCAAACGACAATTCGTCAACTTCAGTTTCCATAAGATGGACCCGGCGTGGCGCAGGCTGCCGGAGGAGGAGCGCACCAGGGGCAAGCAAGAGTTTGCCCGTGTGGTGGAGGAATATGCCGGCAAGGTGATTGTGATTCCGTATACGCTCGTCGGTATCCGAGGCGACTGCGATTTCATGCTCTGGCGCATCGGCTACGAGATGGAGCTGTTTCAGGAGATGATGTCCAAGCTGCTCGCCACCGGCCTGGGCAAGTACATGACCACGCCCTACTCCTACCTTTCGATGACCAAGCGCTCCATCTATGTGGACCACCATACCCACGAGGGGCAGGAAAGCAAGCGGCTGCAGGTCATTCCCGGGAAGAGCAAATATATTTTTGTCTATCCGTTCGTCAAAACGCGCGATTGGTATCTGCTGACCAAGGCCGCTCGCCAAGGCATGATGGATGAGCATATCGAAATCGGGCATCGGTACCCGTCGGTTAAGTTGAACACGACCTATTCGTTCGGGCTGGATGATCAAGAGTTCGTCGTGGCCTTCGAGTCGGACAAGCCGGAGGATTTTCTGGATCTGGTGATGGAACTGCGCTTGGCCGAAGCCAGCCGATACACGGAACGCGACACCCCCATTTTCAGCTGCATCATGAAGAGCCTGAAGGAGATGCTCGATACGCTGGGCGGATGACCGGCAACCGAGCCTCTGACGGGGTGTGCCGTCCGCGCCGCCGGAAGGCCGCCGGTTTCATATTCTGCAAGAATCCAGGGCGAGAGGAGAGCTTTCGATGAACTGTCCGAAGTGTACCGGCCTGTTGATTCAGGAGGAAATTCAGGAGCACAGCGGACGATTCCAGGGGTGGCGCTGCATCCAGTGCGGGCTCCGATTGGATCAGACCATTGCCCAGAACCGGCATGATACTCAATCGGAGCAGCGACCGGCCGCGGTGGCAGGCTCCACGTCCGGCACGGCTTCCCTGCTACCGACCCGCACAGCCGGCCGGCCCAAACGGCCCGCGCGCGCAAGCTAGATCATCTCCTGTGCCTGCCTAATCCCCTCGATCAATGGCAGCGGTGGACCAGACAACCGGCCAGCGGCAAGCGCTAGCCGCTTGTCTTTCCCTTCTAGTCCCCGGTTTGGGGCAGGCCTTCACGCGCCAGGCTGCTCGATCGCTCCTCGTCATAGCCGTCACGGGCCTGATCCTAGCCGGCACCTGGGGAATCGGGCGGCTCGGCGGCACCGGTGAAGCCATCTTGTGCTTCATGCTGCTGGGCCTGCCTTGGTGGGCCTTTCAGAGCTTTGATGCATGGCTGCCGCCAACATCCGACGACCACTGGGGATTCCGACGGACTTGGCAGTTGGTTTGGACAGAGGCGCATGACATCCGCTACCTCGGCTTGCTCTTCCTGCTGACCGCAGCCACGGACTTCTACATCATTGTAGCGAACCCCTCCTATGCCTTAACCGTCTTTTGTTCCAAACCGGAGGGGTTCTGGGGCCTACTCGCCAAAGGCCAATCGCCTACCTTGCACATTTTGATCGGCTATGGATTCCTGCGCCTCCGCCGCTGGGGGTTGCTGCTCTATGCCGCCTATGCCGCGTTCGGATTTCTGAACGCTTCCGTCAACTTCGCCTGCTTCGGTTATGGACGCGTCAGGACGGTCTTCCTGCTGACGCTCGCGGCGTTTACGGCCTATGTGCTCTGGCGTGCACCCTGTTTTACCGCTCGGTCGCCAGACCCTGGGAAACTTTGACAGGGCGCCGGCCAGTGTGTTATCAGACAATCACTCCTCATCACGGCCTGGGGACACATATCCGGGCAACAACGAGACCGTCGCGTGGAAGATTCTACGGCCCTCTGTGCCATCAGACATCCTGACGGTTCCGTCAGTCTGTATGTCGACGAAGCCTATGCCGTCGAACGGGGCGCCGACCCGGCCAAACTCGTGCGTATCGATATTCCACGTGACTTGTACGCCAACGGAACGGTGCAGCAAATCCGCGAATACGTGGCGACATACCTTGAGTCCCAGACAGAAGGATCGGCATAACCAGCGACTGTCCGTTTGGAGCGCAACATGGGTACGGTGCTGACGCAGGACCAGATACTTGCCACGGTCGGTGCCCTGCCGATCCAGGGCCGCATCATGCTCCGCCTACTGTTGCTGCGGTACCTGGATGTCACAGCCGAGGATGTCCAGTACATGGCATCGGATCGGCCCGATCCACGCTTTCAGGCGGGCGGCAAGCCGATCACCCCCTACATCTCCCAAGAAACCCTGCAAGGCATCACGGAGCGGGTCACACAGTACCGCACCCAGGCACGCCTCAAGCGGGAACGGATCAAGCTGCAGATCGACTGCCTCCAGCGATTGCTCGCCAGAAATGAAGCCCTGGTCGCGCTCGCCTCGAAACTGCTGGCCACCCAACTCGGAGTCATGCCGGAAGCTGTCGAGGAATTACGGAAGCAGGCGCGGACCTCGGTCCCCAAGCCGGTCCTCCGGGAGCTGGAGCGAAAATGGGGACTCGACGAGGTGTCGGAAGACGAGTACCGCAAAGAACGGTTGGGCCTGGAACTGCAACGTCTGTTGCGGCGGATCGAGGCCGATCGCAAGCGCCTGGCACAAGCCAAACGGGAATTCGACCTGGTCAATGCGTCGCCGCTCCAAGACCATGAGATCGCCCATATCTGGGGCATCCCGGCCGGCAGCCTCGCCGCCCGCAAGGCCAAGTACTTGCACCAGTATGTGCAAGGCCTCCAAGCAAGACTCGCCGCATCCTCGCCGCCGACCCTTCAGGCCAACAACCCTCCCTTGGATCTCTGGCGGGAAACGTTGGAAGTGTTGTCGCATTCCCCGGTAGAGCACTCCCCCGCCGCCTATGACGGACTCGAACGGACCGAAGGGGCGCTCATCGAAAAGCTCGCCACTTTTGCCGCCGGCGCCCTTCCCGAAGACCTCGAAGGGAGGTTCTGGCTGTCTCTGATTCAAGAATCCCGGCATCAAGCCGAGTATGGTTCAAAAGCCATCTCCGTGTTCGCGCTTCAACGACTCCTGGCCATCCTGAATGACATGGATATGTCGGACGAGGCGCTGGAAGCGGATCTGCTTGCCCGCGTGACCCCAATTCCCAAAGTGGCGGCGGTTGAAGAGGGAGCAGTGCCGGTCCCGACCGAGGCTCAACTGAGCGAGATGGGAGAGCATGTATTAAAAAGCTTCATGGGGGAAAGCCATCCGGATCTTCAAGGACGACGCTAAGCGAGCGACCATGAAAGGCGGACAGCAGTCAAGTTCTTGAGGGGCGCATTCCATGGGAGGAGGCTTCATGCGAACTTGGACTAGACGGTTCTCACAAGCAAACCTGTTCATGCTGATTCTCCTCATGTTCACGTTGCAGGCGAGAGTCGACCTCGCTCGAGCAACCGGGATGCAGGACATCACCGAAATCCTGGCCCATCCGGAGCAGTATGATCGGCAGGCCGTCATGATCACCGGGAAGGTTGCAAATCTGCAAATTGCGACCAATAGGCAAGGGCAGCCGGCTTATGGGTTTCTGCTCACAGGAGACAAGGGCACGGTCAAGGTAGTGGCGCTGGGCAAGGTTGAGGTCCATGAAGGGGATCAGGTCATCGTGGAGGGCATTTTCAACCGACTCAGGCAGGCAGGGCGCGCGATCGTCTTCAACGAGATCAAAGCTAACTTCATTCAGCCGATCGAGCGCCTCAATCCGGACCTCGTCGGCTAGACTCGCTTACGACCTTGCCGAGGCGAAGTGTCATATTGCCTTGACGTCCAGACGCACTCCTTGGTACATAGTCCGTCGCGTGGCGGTGTAGCTCAGTTGGTAGAGCAGCGGACTCATAAGCCGTTCCAAGCCCTCCAGACACCCCTCTAATTTTTCGCGAGAAATCACTGCAAATTGGCTTCAGCAGCCACATTCCAGCTCAAATGTCATGCGCATTTATCCGATCGATTCTGGTTGGTCTCGACCCATTTTGACCCTGCCGTGGGCATTTGGTGGACACTGCGGTGGACGGCAGGAATGCGCAGGTCAGCGGGAGTCGGACCTCTGGAAAAAGGGAACTCACCCGCGAGGGCATACCCGGGCGAATGACGAGCAGGCAGCAATGTCGGGAACAAGAGCGGACCTGTTGCTGTCAGCGTATGATCACTTACCTCCCTTGCCCCAGTAATAATAAATAGAGAAGTTCGGGAAGATCGTATCCTGAGTATTTTGTCCGGCAGCGGTGAACAGTACCCCTGCCGCGCCTACCCAGTGGTCACCCAGGCGATACTGGGTTGTCGGTTGCACCCCGAGGGAATGAACCCCTGACGCCCTCCGGCATTAATATCCTTGCCATCAGCCCGCCAAGGAAGGCCATGGAAGCCCACGAACTCCGAGTTGTACCCCAAGCCCCGCTAGTCGTTGAGGATGTGTTCAACGATCAGGCGCGTGTTGACGATATCGGCTGGATAGGTCGTCTGCCCCGCATCGCTGCCGGGAAGATGGTACGAATAGAACACGGCATTGTAAGAAAATCACTGTCTTCGGCCTTCTCGCTTGCGCCGCTAGTTGTCTCGGAACCACAGGAGTGCGTTTCTCCTTACACTCCTCCGTATCTTGTAGAGATATGTGCATGTATACATGTATTTGGCCGATTGCATTTACTGCGCCGTGGGTGTACCAAGTCACATCATGACGAGACTGTAAGACCGCTTACACAATCCTGGTAAGCAGAAAGTAGGCGAGTGCTGAGAGCATGGTGGAGGCTGATAGTGCCACGATCCACGCAAGGACCATGTCTTGTACCGTCGTCCATCGAATGGCGCTGACGCCTTTCCTCAGCCTGATCCCGATAATCGCGAACTGCTGACGTGCGTCGTGGAGACGGGCAGCCCCATCAACGCCGAGACGAACACCAGAGACGAGGTCGTGAGATTTGGGATAACCCTTCGCTGTGATTCATCTGCGTGACTTTTTCAGCAAGGAATTGGGTGGTACAGAGCCCGGACAGGTAGCTGCCCAGTCTCATCGCTATACCGCCACCCCAATGAGCGCCGCATTCTGGGCAGCCGCGCTAGGCCACGATGCGACGGCGCATCTGAGAAGCAAGATCGCCGCGATCCTGGAGCATCGTCCGTCCCACGAGCCAACGAGGCCAATCCGCTTGAGTACCAGTGGATACTGTCCACCCCAACCGTGAGCCCGTTGAGACCGGCACGGTCCGACACCGCAACGACCGACTGCCCCAAACCGGTCGGTTGAAAAAGCATACGGGTTGCCCGTGCGCATCGATCACGACCAGCGCGCTAGCAGTCGGCATCACACAGAGACAGGTCCCTTTCCACCGAACGCGAGCTTTCGAATAAGAGGATGCACGATCACGAAGACCATCAAGGCCACCAGGGGGCTCAGAATGAGCGCGGACAATCTTCTTCCCAATCCCATCTCCAGAAGCCCCTCACTCTCAAACGCGACAAGGCCCACGCCGACGATCGCGCCCGTTAACGCATGGGAGGTGGAAACAGGCAGTCCGGTCCAAGACGCCAGGAGGCCCCATTGGTCCTCCCCTTGTTCTAACGACCACCCTAAGGTGTCCGTTAAAGCCTGGGAAGTCCAATCTGCCCCCTTACCTGATTTTACAAGTGTCTCAGGAAGAGCGGAGAAGAACGGTGAAATCGGAGATTCAGAAAAGTGGCAATGGTTCTGGTGATAGATCTCGCATTCCCTCAGCTTTTCACCAGGTGGTCACCGCATCTTTCTCCTGACCCAACCTGCAAACACCAGATACAGGGCAACCACAAACAGCATGCCTCCCAGCCCATACAGTCCCAGCCAGATGCCGCTGGGAGCCGCATGGGTCACTCCGAGGAGGATGGTGAGCGCGGCAAAGGCCACCACGTATCCCAGGGACAGCCAAAAGATCGTGGTCGGCAGCCGCCTCAGAAAGCCATACCAGACGAGATGCTGCTCCGATCCCGGAGGCAGCTCAAACAATCGGCGCTGTTGCTGTTCGATCTGTTTCATAGCCGGTCCTCGTACTCCTATTGGTTGACGAACACAGAGCCGGTGAACTGATGCTCCATCTTCGCGCGCCTACCACATGCGAATGCCGAGACTCTCTGTGGTGCACCTGATTCACACCGGCCAGCATTCCATGGCTTGCAGGTTCATCGCTCGATGCTACACGATGTCCCCACGGGATGCGCGGCTCATGTCGTGCGAGTCTCTGACAGCCTACCTATCTTTGCAGTGATGACTGCTCATAGTCACCACCGCAACAATTCATGGAGTTCGATACAGGTCTTTATTTGAGGAGGCCATAACCATGCCTGTGCTCTGGTGGGTCCTGGGAGCTGCAATCCTGGTCCCGTTCCTCAATTTCCTGATCGGCGTCCGACCGCCCACGTTTCAGACCGATGATAATCCTGCCAGCTACGGACTGCGCTATGAATCTGTGACGTTCCAGACATCGGACGGGCTCACGCTCCACGGCTGATTCATTCCGGCACCCTCCGACAGTGGTCGCTCGACTTCTGAACCGCCGAGCGCGCCGCCGGAAGCCTGCGGCACCATCATTGTGGGGCATGGCTATCCGTTTGACAAGGCCAACATTCTCCGCCATCCGCTGTTCCTCCATGCCCGCTTCCATCTCCTGCTCCTCGACTTCCGTTACTTCGGGGACAGCAATGGCACCTATACCACGGCCGGCTTGCTGGAGACAGAGGACATCGCTGCGGCAGTCTCGTATCTTGAGCAACGGAACGATGTCGATCCGGAACGCATTGGCGCCCTGGGATTCTCGATGAGCGCGGCGACGTTTCTACTCGCACGCCACCCAGGATCAAAGCCATCGTGGCCGATAGCGCCTACGCGACGCTGGAGGATCCGATCGGCAGCCAGTTCTTCTTTCTGCCTGGACCCCTCAAATGGCCGCCTGTCACGCTCACCAAGATCTACGCCAAACTGTTGTTGGGCGTGAACGTGGCTGACGCCGCCCCGGTGGAAGCCGTCCGCACGCTGCGCACTCCCCTGCTGCTGATGTATGGAGAAGCCGATTCCCGTGGAGCAGCACACCGGCTTGCGGCCAACGCCGATCCCGCCCTCACGGAAGTCTGGATCGTGCCGGGCGCCGATCATGGGCACGCCCACGTGCTCAAGGGTCCGCGCTACGAGGCCCGGGTGCTTCAGTTTTTCACCCGGCACCTCTGCGAGCAGTCCACGCTGCGTCGGCAGTAGCTGGTCGCGAAGCACGAAGAACCGGTCGACAGCAAGTGGAGCCCCACGGCTTTACAGCCGTGGTCCCTTTGGTATCTTCGGCGAAATCCGCCGAAGCATGTCCTCCTTCGCCAAGGCTTCGGAGGACACCCGTACGCATTCCTCCACGGCTTGACAGCCGTGGCTTCCTGCATAGGCGGGTGAATCACAAACAGCACGTGGCTTTTAAGCCACTCGCGGGGAGCTACTGGCCAGCGCTCGAGGCCCGATCCAACACCACCACCGTATGGAAGAGGCCTCGGGTCAGCTCAGCCATTGATCGATAGTCTAAGGTTTCGGCCCGGTCCGTGCCTCGGTGATAGTGTGGGTTCCGGTAGAACGCCGTATCCGTCAGCATGACCGCTGGATAGCCTTCCTTCCAAAATGAACTGTGATCGGAGAAATCGACACCGGGAATCCACCAGGGGCCGGTGTACGTCTCGACCGGCAAGACCGCGTGGGTCTTTAGGGCGTCACGAACGTGGGTCTGCAAAGGTCCTGACGCGGAATTGCTGACGACCGTGATGAAGTTGCCGGTGGTCGGATACCGCCAGCGAAGCCAGAAGAACGGGAACGACTGGCTCCCTTTGGCTTGCGAATAGTAGCCGACCATTTCCAGGCACAGCATCCCCTCGATCTGCTCCCCTCGTGCTTTCAGACTACGGGCGTAGACCCGGCTCCCCATCTGCCGGCTCCGGAAAAACGGCGGCTCTTCCAGGGTGAACGCGACAAACCGCACCGTTTTCCGAAACCGCGTCTCGGCATGGAGACGCGCCAGCTCCAGCAGCACGGCGACGCCGCTGGCGTTATCATCGGCGCCGGGCGTCCCTTCCACCGTGTCATAATGAGCACCGACGATCAGGATTCGGTCAGGCTCCTCTGTTCCTCGGAGTTCCGCAATGATGTTGCGATAGGTCCAGCCCTTGACCTCGTACGGCTGGAACGTGACCGTGTAGCCTGCTGCTTCAAACGACCGCGTCACGAAATCGGCCGCGGCTACGAGGTTCGCCTCATCGCGATAGCTCCGCGGCCCGATGGTCTCGGCCAATCTCCGCACACTCGCTTCGAGCCGCTCGCGGACATCGGGAGCAACGGCCACCGGTTCGCCGGACCCCTCGACAATCACGCTCTGACACAGCATCCATGTCCCCAGAGTCACCATCCCTCCCAGTAGAAGACGCAACCCCACCCAGTCTACCCTTGTCCTTTGCTTGTCGTTGCGCACGCGTTTGTCACAGGCGCCAGGGCCACGATCGCGTCGCGAATCGCCTGAGTCGCCGCCTGATAGGGATCGCGTCCCTGACGCTGCCATTCATCGATCAACTCCCGGGTCACGACGACGGGCGGACCAACCGCGAGCGAGACCGGATTCGGACGAGGCCACCAGGCCCCGACCGGCCAAGCCTGAAAGGTTCCCTCGATCCAGATCGGAATCACCGGAACGCTGATCTCACAGGCGAGGATGCCGATACCGGGTCGAAAGGGCTTGAGGGTCCCATCGACGGAGCGCTGTCCTTCAGGAAAGACCAACAAACCTCGGCCCTGTCGCAGGACAAGCGCGGCGGCTTGGAGCGCCGGCACGAGCGACGCCTCCATGCCCACCGGGATGACGTGCCCGACCCGAGCCACCCAGGATGTGAAGAAGTTGCGGAAGTAGGCTTGCCACCCCATGTAGTGCAGGCGCGCAAACACCGGCGGCGGCGCCGTTGCCACAATCGCGAAGGGATCCAGATAACTCGTGTGGTTGGCCGCCAGCAGAAACGGCCCGTTCAACGGCAGATGCTCCGCCCCCATGACGCGTAGGCGAAACCCCACCTGGAACACCAGGCGCAGCACCGTTCGCACGAATGCCGCGAATAACCGATGAGACCAGGCCAGCGGTGCCAGCAACATCTCTCTGAGGTCGGCCGGTGGCTCGGCCTTCAGGAGATCGCACCAGGACTGGACGCCTCGCCCTGCACCCGCCTCGTCGCGCGTGAGGGTACTCACCCGCTCGATCAACTCGCGCACCGTCATGACCTCATGGGCCAGCGAATCCGGCAGGCGGCCGAAGGACTGTTCGAGCGCGGACACCAGTTCCACACGCCGCAGCGAATCGAACCCCAGATCGAGATCCAGGTGATCGCCCGGTGCGATGCGGCGCTCCTTCTCCACGAAGGGTTGAAACGCACGGACGATAACGCGCGCCACTGCAGTCTCCATGAGAGCCTGGTCTGCCTCAGAAAGCGGTTGAGCGGGTTCAGCCGCTTCGCCCGCGGTCTTGACCATGGCGGCCACCCGGTAGCGCTGAATTTTTTCCAGCCGCGTGCGCGGCAGTGGCGTCGTCACGATGGTCAGCCCGCTGATCCGTTTGTACGATGGCAAGGTCAAGCCGATCCTGGTCAGCTCGTCTTTCACCAGTTGGCGGATATCCACGATCCTGAGCGTTTTGACGTACTCAAAGTTCGGCACAACC
>VGXC01000036.1 GCA_016873495.1 Nitrospira sp.
ATCTTGTCGGTGACCATTTTCGAGAAAACCCCATTACAACAGGCCATTCTTGGAGACAACTGGCCCGGGCAATTACTTGAGAACGCGAACCAATTGAACCTATTCACGTTTTAACCGGACACTACTGGTATTTTATATCTAAATTGCCTTCACCTAGTGACGTATCCATTAAAAGACATTGACTGATCCGGGAATAGTACCAAGATCATTACATAGTAACCATGGTCAATTAGCCATGACGCTATCTCTTATACCTGTTCTCCAGTAATCAGTGCTAAGCATACTGGCGCAGGGGAGAGGGTAGACCAGTCGGCGAATCGAAAGCGGGCGCATGCTGGACTTGACATGTACTGTGCAAAACGAGAGGAAGGGAGGGGAAGTAATAGACGCAAGTCTTGCTGGGCCCTTGCCGAGTCAATGAAGCACGGCCGGCATCCAACGTTGAAGCGCCGCCGATAATTCCTCGAGCTTCACGGGCTTGCTCACATAATCGTCCATGCCTGCGGTGAGGCAGCGTTCCCGGTCTCCTTGCATCACATTGGCCGTCATGGCGATGATGGGAGTATGGTGAGCACAGGCGACGTCCCGGCTCTCCCGAAGACGAATCTCACGGCTTGCCTCGAATCCATCCATCTGGGGCATCTGACAGTCCATCAGGATTGCAGCGTAGGGCACACGAGCCAGTGCCTCGATGGCTTCGCGCCCATTCGTAACGAGATCCGCTTGGAAGCCCAACTTCTCCAACATCAGAACGGTGACCATCTGGTTGACCTGATTGTCTTCCGCGACCAGTATCCGACCGCTTACGGGAGGTTCGGGGTTGATCAACCGGCGGTCGCTGACGGGCGTCCGTTCTGCGCGGGCTTCCGGCACGGTAGCCGGCGCGCCGAGGACTCGTGCGAGGCACGAGTACAAGTGGGCCTGCTTGACGGGCTTCGTCAGGCAGGCGGCAATGCCCACCGCTTGCTGGGCATGGCTTTGCAGGCCGAGGGAAGTCAGCAAGAGGAGGCGTGTCCCGGCAATATCCATGTCGGCTTCGATTGCTGCGGCCACCTGCAATCCATCCATATCGGGCATCTGCATGTCCAGAATGGCCAGTTCAAAGGGAGTGTTGTTGAGCTTGGCGGCTTTGAGCAACACCAGCGCTTGTGGCCCGTCCGCGGCGCTTGTTGATTGGATGCCGCAGGCCTTGAGCTGCTGCTCGAGGATCGTCCGGTTTGTGGCATTATCGTCGACGACCAAGATGCGGCGACCTCGAAGGTGGTGCAGATTCGGGTGGGCCAGGCCGGTCGTTGTTGCACCGACGCTGCCTGGTTCGAGCGCAAGCGTGAACCAGAATCGGCTCCCTTGTCCGGGGCTGCTCGTCACGCCGATCTGTCCGCCCATCATCTCAACCAGCTTCTTGCAGATGGCCAATCCCAACCCCGTACCCCCATACTTGCGTGTTGTGGACCCGTCGGCTTGGGTGAAGGACTGAAAGAGTCGCTCCTGCGCCTCCGATGGAATGCCGATCCCGGTGTCCGTGACGGAGAAGCGAAGAGTCCCGCCGGGGGCCTCGTCCGCCGGTTCGATGCGGACGACAACCTCGCCCCGTTCGGTGAACTTCACGGCGTTGCTCATTAAGTTGGTGAGAATTTGGCGCAGGCGTACCGGGTCTCCCCGGAGGAGCGCCGGTACGGAAGGATGAACCAGACAGGCCAGTTCAAGGCCCTTGCTCTGCGCTCGTTCGGCCAGCAGGTCCATGACCTCCTCCACCAAGGGGCCTATTTCGAACTCGATGCGTTCTAATTCGAGTTTGCCGGCCTCGATCTTGGAGAAGTCCAGAATGTCGTTGATGATCGCGAGCAACGACTCGCCCGAGTGTTGCACCACGGTGGCATAGTGGCGTTGCTCGGGTGTCAGATCGGTATCCAGCAGGAGGCCGGTCATGCCGATGACCCCGTTCATGGGGGTGCGTATCTCGTGACTCATATTGGCCAGAAATTCCGATTTCAGTCTGGCGGCGGCCAAGGCGGCGTCTCGGGCTTGTGCCAGTTCCTGATTGCGCATGGCCAGATCCTGGGCGGCTTGGGTCAACGCCTCTTGCGCCTGCCGCCGCTCCGTAATTCGCAAGGA
Organism: Nitrospira sp.; assembly: GCA_016873495.1. Lineage (GTDB taxonomy): Bacteria > Nitrospirota > Nitrospiria > Nitrospirales > Nitrospiraceae > SYGV01. The sequence goes on from VGXC01000036.1 coordinate 2,116, forward strand.
CAGAGTCTCGTTTAGTTTTTCGACTCTTGTTTTTTCATCCGTCAGATAGGCCACGAGGGACCTATTCTCTAACCGCAGGGTCAGAGACAGCGCAATGGAGTGGTGCAAGCTGCGCGCGGTCCATGCCATGAGGCAGAGGAAGAGGGCCACCATGGCGCTCATGGCATGATGAAGTCCGTCACCGTGGGCGATCAATTGGTAGGTGAGCGGAAGGACCGTGGGGAGCGCAAAGGAGAGATAGGCGCTCAGTCTGGCTGACAGAGCTGAAACGGCTCCAGCTGTCACCCCGGCCAGTGTCATGACGAGAAACGACTGATGGGCAATGGAATCGGTTGGGAACAACAGGAGCGCACTGGCTCCCCATCCGATCCCCGCCAGCGCGGTGCCGAAGATATACCAACGCCCCCACTGGTCGGCCTGTTCCGCAGCCGGCTTGGCGCGGTGATACCGAGTCAGCAAGAGGATCCTGCCCGCCGTCAGTCCGAACATGTAAGCCAGCCAGGCAAGGGCGATCGGGTGGACGGTCCAGCTCCAGAGCGTTCCCACTAGGATCGCAGGCAGCACCAGATTGGCGAGCAAGGAAATGGGGGCGTTGGCAAAAAGCAGCGTGACTTGCTCGCTGCGGAGATCTCGTTTCAGCTGGTCTGACGGAGCCGGAGCGGTTGGTTCGTTCGGAAGTCGCGGCACCCGTGCCGATGCCTCCCCGTCAGAAACAGGCGGGCAGGAGGGGGATTGGTCCAATCCGCCGTCCACCCAGGAGTTGTCCGATGTGTCTTGTGTCATGGCTCGTTTACGATGGGCCTGTGAGACAGAGGGTGCCAGGCTCGCCGGTCCCATGAAGTCTTCCATGGAAGTGGACCGATGGCTGTTCCCGATGATGAAGGTATGAGCGCCAGCTCCTGAAAAATGACATTGCTCCTAAATCGAGATCGGCAGATGCGGCGCGAAACTTGAGATGGACAGCGAAGATGACGAGGGCTGAGAGGAAGGGGCGGCTCCGGGATTGACTATGCCAGGGCGTTGCGGATGGCCGCCGCCGTCTTCGCATCGACCCCGGCTGCGTCCCGCAACGCTTCATCGCTCGCCCGGGCGATCTGCTCCAGGCTGCCGAACGTACGCAGAAGGCGGCTGCGGCGGGTTTCCCCGACGCCGGCGATCCGATCCAGGCGCGAGGCGAGAAGGGCCTTGCCGCGGAGCTTGCGGTGGTAGGTGATGGCGAACCGGTGGGCTTCGTCCCTGATCCGTTGCAGCAGGTGGGTGGCCGGTGAGGAGGCCTGCAAAACGATCGGATTTTTGCGCCCCGGTAGAAACACACGCTCCTGTTTTTCGCCTCGGGCTTTGGCCAGTCCGATGATAGGAATCCCGGTGCGGCCGACTTGCCGGAGCCCCTCGACGGCGGCCACGAGTTGTCCCAGCCCTCCGTCGATCAGAATGAGGTCCGGAAGTGGAAGGTCTTCCGTCTCCCTGTAGCGCCGGACGACGGCTTCCTGCATGCTGGCGAAGTCGTTGGCGCCCTGCACGGTCTGAATCCGGAACTTGCGGTAGTCCGCTTTCTTCGCCTGCCCGTCCTCCCAGACGACCAGTGAGGCCACCGATTGGTCGCCCAGGGTATTGGAAATGTCGAAACCCTCGATCCTCCGGGGAGCGTTCTCGAGTCGGAACAATCGTTTGAGTTCTGCGGCCGCCAACCGATCGGTTGCCTCGTCGCGCAAGTGATCGGTCACGGCCGCCGCCGCGTTTTCCTCCGCGAGCAAGAGGAGTTGGTGTTTGCCCCCCCGCTCGGGGGCAAGGATCCGCACCGGTTCGCCTTTCTTCTCGGACAGCCAGGCCTCGATCAGCGCGGCCCCGCCGAGAGCGGTCGGGACCAACAGTTCCTTGGGCGGCAAGCCGTCCTTGTTGTAGAACTGTTCGATCGCGGCGCGGACCAGTTCTTCGTCCGATGCCTCCGCGACCGACGGCCAAAAAAAGTCCTTCCGTCCGATGAGCAGTCCGCCGCGCACGAACAACATTTGCAGGTCCACCGCCGCGCCTTGCCTGGCCAGCCCGATCACGTCCTGGTCCGCCGACGCGGTTTGGGTCACGCGCTGTTTTTCCAAGGTCCGCTCGATCTTGACGATCCGGTCCCGCAGGCGGGCCGCTTCCTCAAACTGTTCCCGCTCCGCGGCAGTCTGCATTTCGACACGGAGACCGTTCAGGAGCTCGGTATCGCGCCCCTCCAGAAACTGCCGTACCTGCTTGACGATCCGGTGATAGTCCTCACGGCTTTGATTGCCGGTGCAGGGCGCCATGCAGCGCTTGATTTCGAACTCGATGCAAGCCCGCTCCGCCGTTCCGTCGATGTCGATCTCGCAGGTGGCGAGAGGGAAGACCTTGCGGATCACTTTCAAGGTTTCGCGCAGGGCATTGGTCGGGACGTAGGGGCCGTAGTAGAGGGCCCCATCCTTTTGGATCCGCCGTACGATGGATAGGCGCGGGAACGCCTCTTTGATCGGCAGGCGTAGATAAGGGTACTGTTTGTCGTCGCGCAGGACGACGTTGAAGCGGGGCCTGTGTCGCTTGACGAGGTTGCTCTCCAGGATGAGCGCTTCCAGTTCGGAGCGAGTAACGATCGTTTCGAGGTCGGCCACCTGGCTGACCAAAACCGACGTCTTGGGCGTCTGATCGCCGGCTTTGGCAAAGTAGGATCGGACTCGGTCGGCCAGTACCAGCGCCTTCCCGATGTAGATAATCTCGCCTCGCCCGTTCTTCATCAGGTAGCAGCCGGGCTGCTCGGGCAGATGGTCGAGCTTGGACTGGAGCGAGGGGGAGATGGTGACGTCGCCGGCCATGAAGGAATTGTACGGCCTGGCGGTTTGCCGAGCAAGCGCGACGGTCTGCCCGGCGGTTCGCGTCAGTCGGTTATGCCAGCGCCGTGCCGGGCGGGCGTTCGATCAGCTCGATCTCGTAGCCGTCCGGCGCGTCGATAAAGAGAAAACGGCTACCGGATGCACTGCGCGTCGGTCCGTCCGTGATCTTGACGCCTTTGGCGGTCAGTTGCGCGATTGTGTCGTTCATGTCCTCGACCTCGAAGGCCAGGTGGACGAGGTCCTCCTGCACCGTCACCGGGCCGCTGGGCGGAAAGCTGCACAACTCGATCAACTCTTCGCTGTTGGGCACGGCCAGAAACGCCAGGTGCGAGCCGCGCGGGGAGGTATGGCGTTCCAGGACATCGAGCCCCAGTACATCGCGGTAGAAGGCGATGGTCTGGTCCATATCGCTTACGCGCATGCGGGTATGCAGCAGTTTTTTGACACGCATCGTCTTCCTCCAGGACACAGCTGATGGCCTATGGCTCATGGCCAGGCGCTAGAATCTTTCCTGTCACCGGCCATACGCTCTCAGCGTTGTCGCGCCGGCCCCGTCGTTTTCCGCAACAACAACTCAGCGCTGCCGGGAATCAATAGATTGGGTATCGGCCCGATCTCGCGGTACCCCTGCCTGACATAGAACCGCCTGGCGTCGTCGTTGAAGTCGGACACGCAGGCGAAGAGATTTTTGGCCCGCGCGAAGGCGACGGTCTCGATTTCCGCGAGCAGCAGAGCGCCGTATCCCTTGCTCCGCGCCGTCGGGACGATGGCCAGCAACTCCAAGTAATCCCCCATCAGGAACTTGGGGCGAAGCAGAGCCACGCCGGCCACGGCCTCGTCGACTTCCAACACGTAACCCTCCCGGCCCTCGACGATTCCGTCGGTCCGGAACAAGCGGGACCAGTCTTCGTGCCCGTACCCAAGCGTTCGCCAGGGATCGGAGCCGGCGAGCAACCGGATCACCGGCTCGCGATCCTCCGGTTGGTAGGCTCTAATGATCGGGCTGTCGCCGGGCATGGGGCGGCTCTCCCTGACATTGGTCCAGCAGTTGGGTCACGGTGACAGGACGAAATCCTTTGGCGACGACCAGTTCCCGGTACAGATCTTCCACCACGTCTTTCGTGTGCGCGCCCTTCCCGTTGGCATGGAACACGATGATGTTGCCGTTCCTGGCCTGGGCGATCAGCCGTTCGGCGATCTGTGCCCGGCTCAGCCTCGGGTCCGGGTCGCCCGAAATACGATCCCAGAGGATGAAGCGGAGCCCCAGGGCTCGCACCAGGTCCACGGTCACATCGTTGAACTCGCCGTAGGGGGGGCGGAAGAGCGGCGCCTCGATCCCATACTGGGTCTTCAGCAGATGCACCGCATCGGCAATCTCCGCGCGTTGGCCCGCTTCATCCAGCTGCGGCAGGTGCGCGTGGGCCTGCCCATGCGTGCCGATCTCGAAGAAGGGGACTGCCTGTAACGCCCGGACCTCGGCCTCGTGGCGGTCGATCCAGCGGCCGGACAAGAAAAAGGTCGCCGGGATCCGTTGCTCCATCAGCGTCTTGATCAAGGGTTCGTCATAGCCGCGCCCATTTCGCACCGGGCAGAGATCGAAGGTCAAGGCGATGGCTTTACAGGCGGAAGGGCCGGTGCGGACGACCTGGGCGTCTGTGGCGGCGGCGGATAGCCCCAGCCACAAGGCCGGGGCGAGGAGAAGCAAGCGCCGAATCATGCGTTCCATGCCATCTCCGGTTATCGGGGGGTGCGCACTGGCGCCCCCTCCACGATCACGGCTGCATGCAAGCCCTTGGGGATCTTGAAGGAGCCCCCTTCCCCGGCGGTGGAGCCGCGCATCACGGTCTGTTCGCTCTGGACCGTGTAGCTGACCGCGTCTTCCTTCGAGAAGCAGACACTCACCGATTGCCCCGGCTCGATCGCGGCTTCTTCCTCGTTCGCCCAGAAGAGGGAAAAACCGCGCGCGCAGGACACTTCGTCGAGGGAGTCCCTGAAGAAGTATACCCAGACCTGACTCAACCGGCGATTTACCCAGCGGACCTCGTCGCCGATCTGTACGATCAGGTCCTGGGGAGAAACCCGGTCTTCCGTGATCAGAATATCGTGGACCGCGCCGCTCCGGCTGGTGGGGGGAAGGCCGGCGCAGGCGGAGGCCAGCCAGCAGCCGGCAAGCCACAGGAGCGTCCGGCCGAACCTCGTGTGACTTGGAGTGCGCATCGAGGAACGATTATACCGGAAACCAGATGGATATTGACGCTTCTTCGGTCCGACTGCTATGGATACCAGCCTGGAGGTGTGATGATGGGGCCAGACTGGGAAATCGGGCGCATTTTCGGCATCCCGATCAAAGTCCACATGTCCTGGTTCCTGGTCTTCGGGTTTGTGACCTGGAGCCTGGCGACCGGTTATCTGCCGGATATGCTGCCGGGCCTCTCGGCCCAGCGCTATTGGGGCATGGGCGGCACGGCGGCTCTGCTGCTGTTTGGATCCGTGTTGTTGCACGAGCTGGGGCATTCCTACGTGGCGCTGCGGTACCAGATTCCCATCCAGCAAATCACGCTCTTCATCTTCGGCGGCGTCGCCCAGATGCGCCGGGAAGCCCCTGGGCCGAAAGCCGAGTTCCTGATCGCGATCGCCGGCCCCCTCGTGAGCTTCGCGCTGGGCGGGATGCTCCTGGGGTTGGCCGGGACCGTCAATACGGGCCAGGGCTTGATTGCCTTGGGGCTGCTGCTCGGCTCCGTGAATCTGCAACTCGGGCTGTTCAATCTGATCCCGGGCTTTCCCCTGGACGGCGGGCGGGTGCTGCGGGCTGGCCTGTGGGCTTGGTCGGGCAATTATCACCGGGCCACGCAACAGGCCTCGTTGGTCGGCCAGGGCTTCGGGTTGGTTCTCGGCTTGTTCGGATTGACGCTGGTGCTGGGCGCGTCCGCCGGCCTGATGCCCGGCCCGTTGGCGGCCAATGGGGGCTGGGTGGCTCTGATTGGGCTGTTCCTTTTCAACTCAGCCAGGGGCAGCCGCCGGCAAGCGAACCTTAAGGCGTCGCTGGCGCAGGTCTCGGTCGGAGACCTGATGGTGCGCGAGGTGGCGACTCTGCCCGCGGACCTCACGGTGGCGGATGCGGTCGCGCAACATTTTCTCCCTCGCGGCCACAGCGGGTTCCCAGTGGTGGAAGAGGGCCGGCCGATCGGCATGGTGGCGGTGCAGGACGTCCAGGCCTTGCCCCAGCCCCACTGGCCCTGGCGGAGCGTGCGGGACATTATGCAGCCCTGGTCGCCGGCGATGGAAACGGGGCGCGATGTGTCGGCCTTGGCCGCGTTCGAACAGATGCAACGGGAAGAGCAAGACCGGCTCGCCGTGATGGAGAATGGGCAGCTTGCGGGTCTGGTCACGAGAGGCGGGATCGCCCGGTTCCTGCAACTCCGTGGTCTGCGCGGCTAGCGGCTCCGCCGCACAATAATTACCGGCCACAGGACACCGGCATGGTCCGCCACGGTTGCCTTGGTACGGTTCACGCCTGCCGTGCTCCGTCCAGCCGGCGCACGATGCTAGCCCCGAACAGCAGCAGCGCCGCCGAGTAATAGACCCACAGCAGAAACAGCACCGTGACCAGCAGCGATCCGTACATTCGGCTGTAGACCGAGAGATGCTGCACATAAGTGCCGAACAGATGCTTGGCGACTTCCCAGAGCAGCGCCAGCACCAGCCCCCCCACGGCCGCATCGCGCCACGCGGGACGTACCGCCGGCAGGTAGCGGTAAAGGCAGGTGACGGCGGCCAGGACCAGCGCGAAGGGCAGGACGTAGGTGAGCAGTAACTTGTGGGCGGCGACGGCGACCAGATCGATGCCCCCGATCCGTGGCGCGTAGGACACCAGACGGCCCAGCGTCTGGGTGACCAGATACGACAGGACCATGAGGACTTCCACCAGCCCCAGTAACGCGAACGAGGCCAGTGAGGAAAGCAGCGCGCCGCGCTTCCGTGGCGTTTCGAAGACGACGTTCACCGCGTAGTTCATTTCGTAAAAGACCAGCATGCCGAACCAGACGAACGCCAGGAAGACGACCCAGCGCACGATCTGTTCGCCGGCCACCCGTTTGACTTCCTCGGCCAGGTCGGCGCCCAGCATGGGCAGAAATCCTTGCAGGAAGTTCAGCAGGAATTCGTGCCCGATCCGCTCGTGGCTCACGAAAAAACTGACGAGGTACAGCAGCAGATAGATCATCGGAAAGAAGGACAGAAGGGTGAAGAACGCCAGCGACGCGGCCAGGCTCGTACAGCCGTGCCGACGGAAGTCGGACGCCGCGCCGCGCAGCAATCGGAGGACCGCCATCGAAGGAACCGGCGTTGCGGTGAACGTCGACGAGCCTCCTTCCTATGAAGGAACCACGTCCCGCGCTTACTTCAGCGCGAGGATCGCGTGTTGTGCCAACGCGACGAGCGGGTCCGGATAGAGACCGAAGAAGCCGACGCCGGCCAGGGCGCAGGCCAGCACGATCGCGAGAGGCGGCGAAACGAGCAGCCGCGGGAGGACGGTGACCGAGGCCTCCGGTTCCCGCATGTACATGACCATCACGACCCGCAGGTAGTAGTAGGCCGAGACCGCGGCGAAGAGGAGGGCCACCACGGCGAGCCAGGTCAGGCCCGCGCGCACGGCGCCCATGAACAGGTAGAACTTGCCGATGAAGCCGGCGGTGGGCGGGATGCCGGCCAGCGACACCATGAACACCAGCATGAGAAAGGCTGCCACCGGTTGCCGTTTGGCCAGGCCGGTATAGTCCTCGATCTCTTCTCCTTCCAGCCCTCCCTTGCGCAACAGGGCCACGACTGCGAAGGCGCCCAACGTCATGAACGAGTAGATCGCCAGGTAGAGCATCACGCTGGAAAGCCCCAGGCTGCGGATCTCGCTGGAAGCCGTTGCGTGTCCGGCTACGACCACGCCGATCAGCGCGTAGCCGGCATGGGCGATACTCGAATAAGCCAGCATGCGCTTGATGTTGGTCTGCACGATGGCCACCACGTTGCCCAGGATGAGCGTCGCGACGCAGACGATCAGGAAGAGTCCGTGCCAGTTGGCCTTGAGCCCGCCCAGCCCTTCGAGGAAAACCCGCATGAAGGCGCCGAAGCTGGCGGCTTTGGCGGCCACGGCCATAAAGGCGGTGACGGACGTAGGCGAGCCTTCATAGACGTCCGGCGTCCACATGTGAAAGGGCACGGCGGCAATCTTGAAGCCGAAGCCGACGACCAGCAGGATCAGGGCCAGCAGCAGCGTCGGATCATCCAGGCTGCGGGTGTGGACAGCGGCGGTGATGGCGGACAGCCTGGTGCTGCCGGTGATGCCGAACAGGAGCGAAATGCCGTAGAGCAGAATGCCGGACGAGAAAGCGCCCAGCACGAAGTACTTGGCCGAGGCTTCCAGCGAGCGCCCTTCGGCCCGCTTGATGCCGGCCAGCACATACAGCGACAGGGACATGAGCTCGGTGCCCAGATAGATGGTCAACAGGTCGGCGGCTGAAACCATCACCATCATGCCGACCAGCGAGAGCAGGAGGAAGCCGTAATACTCGGCCAGATGCATGGCTTCTTCCTTCAGATAGGCGAGCGAGAGCAGGATCGTGAGGCCACTGACCAGATAGAGCAGCAGCTTCCAGAAGCTGGCGTAGGGGTCGATGATCACCAGGTCGCTGAAGGCCATGACCCTGACGCCCATCTGCGAGGCCGTGACGCCCGCGCAGACGGCCAGCGCGCCCAAGCCGATCCAGGCCAGCCACTCCTTGCGCGACACGGGCGTTATCGGGTCCAGCACCAGGATGAGGCAGGCCGCGCCCATCACGATGAGCTCGGGAAGGATCGCAAGGATATCGGCCGCAGGAAGTGTCATGGCTGATGCGTGACCGGTGATACGTGATCGGTGATGGACGCAACCGCGTCCGGTGTCGCGCGGGGCGTTCGCGCGAACGCTGCCTCCTGTTGATCCAACTGGTCCAGCAGGTTCGCAACGCTGGCATGCATGGGGGTCAGGACCTGGTTTGGGACCAGACCGATCCAGAAGACAAGTACAAGCAGCGGGGCCAGCAGCGCCATTTCGCGCAGGTTCAGGTCGGGTAAACGGATGGTCCCATGTCCGGCCTGTTCGGATCGCTGGCCGAAGGCCACGCGCTGCACCATCCAGAGCATGTAAGCCGCGGCCAGGATGATGCCCAGCGAAGCCAGCGCCGCCACCGGTTTGCTCCAGAAGAAGGTGCCGGCCAGCACGAGAAACTCGCCTACGAAGCTGTTCGTGCCGGGCAGGCCGATCGACGAGAGGGAAAAGACGACTAGAAACGTGGCATAGCGCGGCATGGGCCCGGTCAGGCCGCAGTTGTCGCTGATTAAGCGGCTGTGAGTCCGTTCGTAAATGATCCCGACGCAGAGGAACAGGGCGCCCGTCGTGATGCCGTGATTAACCATCTGGAGGATCGCGCCCTCGATCCCCTGGGTGTTCAGGGCAAAAATGCCCAGCGTCACAAATCCCATGTGGCTGACGCTGGAATAGGCGATCAATTTTTTTAGGTCGGCCTGGGCCAGCGCCATGTAGGCGCCGTAGAGGATCGCGATCACCGAAAGAGCGATGATGATGGGGGTAAACGCGACCGTCGCGTCAGGAAGCATGGGGAGCGTGAATCGGAGGAATCCATAGGCGCCCATCTTCAACAGCACGCTGGCCAAGATCACACTGCCAGCCGTGGGCGCTTCCACGTGTGCATCCGGGAGCCAGGTGTGGAAGGGGAACATCGGCACCTTGACGGCGAACGCGGCGAAGAACGCCCAGAAAAGCCAGCTCTGGAGCGCCGGGGTGAATTCGCCTTTGCCGAGCAGAAGGATGTCGAAGGTGTGGCCGCCTTTGAAGAACAATACGATGATGGCGGCCAGGAGCAAGACGCTCCCCACCAGGGTGTAGAGGAAAAACTTCACCGCCGCATAGACCCGGTTGGGCCCGCCCCAGACCCCGATGAGCAGGTACATGGGGATCAACATCGCCTCCCAGAACACATAGAACAGCACGAAGTCCAAGGCGGCGAAGACCCCCAGCATGGCGGTTTCCATGATCAGGAGGCTGGCCATGAAGAGCGGCACCCGGCTCTCGATCGCGCGCCAGGAGATGCCCACGCAGAAGGGGGTCAGGAACGTCGTCAGGAGGACCATCGGCAGGCTGATGCCATCCAATCCGAGCGCATAGTTGATGGCAGGCGACGTGATCCACGACGCCCGCTCGGTGAATTGCATCTGCGCCGTGGTTGAATCGAACCAAAACCAAAGGGGCAGCGACAGGGCAAAGTCCGCCAGCGTCACGCCCAGCGCAACCCAGCGCGCCTGCTGCTCCTTGACGAAGAACAGGGCTGCCGCCCCGACGAGCGGAAGGAAAATGATGATGGTGAGCAATGGGAAACTGCTCATAATTTTGAATTCTTAATGTTAAATTGTCCGGCCATTAAAAATTCACAATTGAAAATTCACAATTCTGGCTTACGTCAGCAAGTACACCGTCAATATCAGCACGGCCCCCAAGATCATGCCCAGCGCATAATGTTGGGTCTGGCCGCTTTGGATCAGCCGCAGGATCCAGCCGAACCAGGCCACGCCTCGGGCGGTCCCGTTCACCGCCGCGTCGATGATACCCACGTCCACCCTCTGCCAAAGCCGGTCCGCGAGATGGAACGTCGGCTTCACGAAAGCTCGGTCGTAGGCCTCGTCCACGAACCATTTGTTGAAGGAGAGGCGATAGGCTCCTTGCCATTGATTGGCCAGACTTTCGGCGAGGCCCGGTAGCTTGACGTACATCACGTAGGCGGCGGCGATACCGCTCAGGCCCAGCAGGGTGGCCACGATCATAATCCCGGCGGCGGCGCCTCCCTCGTGGTGCCCTCCCGTCCCTTCCGGACCCGGCAGGGCCGGTGCCAGGAACTGCGGAATCCCCAGGTAGCCGGCCAGCACAGCCAGGACTGCCAGGATGATCAGCGGCACCGTCATCGTCTTGGAGGGCTCGTGCACGTGGCCCGCATGGTGCGGGTCGACGTGGGAGGGGCCCCAAAAGGTCACGAACACGAGACGAAAGCTGTAGAACGCGGTGAGCCCGGCAGTCAGGAGTCCTGCGACCGCCAGGGTCTTGCCCAGGGCGCCGGCCGACCAGGCGCTTACGAGAATATCGTCCTTGCTGAAAAAGCCGGACGTCAGGGGGAAGCCGGCCAGGGCCAGCGAACCGATCACGAACGTCCAGTAGGTGATTGGGAGCTTGTCCTTCAAGCCGCCCATGTGGCGCATGTCCTGCTCGTGGTGCAAGGCAATGATGACCGACCCGCAGCCCAGGAACAACAAGGCCTTGAACGCTCCGTGGGTCAGCAGGTGGTACATGCCGGCCGTATAGGCGCCGAGGCCGCAGGCCATGACCATGTAGCCGAGCTGGCTGACGGTCGAGTAGGCGACGACCCGCTTGATGTCGTACTGGGTGAGGGCGATCGTGGCGCCCAGCACCATCGTCAGCCCGCCCACGACCGCCACCACGTTCATCGCGACCGGCGACAGGTTGTAGAGGGGGGAGAGCCGCGCGACCATGAAGACTCCCGCCGTGACCATCGTGGCCGCATGGATCAAAGCCGAGATGGGCGTCGGGCCTTCCATCGCGTCCGGCAGCCAGACGTGCAGCGGCACCTGGGCCGATTTGCCGATTGCGCCGACGAAGAGGAGCAGGCAGATCAGGGTGAGCGTCGAGACGCGCCATTCGCCGCCGAAAGGTCGGAGCAGATTGACCGTATCCGAGGTATAGGCGGACGCCTGAGCAAAGACCTGGTGATAGTCCAATGTCCCGAAGCTGTCCAGCACCAGCAGGAGGCCCAGCAGGAAGCCGAAGTCCCCCACGCGGTTGACGACGAAGGCCTTCGTGGCCGCGTTGCAGGCCGACTGCCGCTCGTACCAGTGGCCGATCAGGAGGTAGGAGCAGAGGCCGACCGCTTCCCAGAAGACGAACAGCTGCAGGAAATTGTCCGCCATCACCAGCATCAACATGGAGAAGGTGAATAGGGCGATGTAGGCGAAAAATCGAGCGTAACCCTTTTCGCCTTGCATGTAGCCGATGGTGTAGACGTGCACCAACGAACTCACGGTGGTCACCAGCAACAGCATGACGGCGGTGAGTCGGTCGATGGACAGGCCGAGGGCGATGGTCACGTCGCCGGATTGCAGCCAGGTGTAGAGGGGCATCGTGGTCTGCCGGCCCCCCGCCACGTCCAGAAACGCCAACATGGAGAGGAGGAACGACGTCACCACGGCCGGCACCGCGACGAAATGCGCTCGGTCCTTGATCCAGTGGCCGAAGAGGCCGAGGATCAGAAACGCGGCAAAGGGCAGCAATGGGATCAGGGCGTATTCCATAAAGCAATGTTTAATTTTGAATGGTTAATGTTGAATGTTTGGACAAGTAAACTCGTGCCTCTTCAATTCAACATTAAAAATTCACCATTCACCATTTGAGTAATTGAAACTCGTCCACATTGATGCTGGACTTGCTTCGGTACAGGGCGATGATAATGGCCAGGCCCACCGCCACTTCCGCTGCCGCCACGGTCAGGGTGAAGAAGACGAATACTTGGCCGGCCACGTTGTTAAAATAGTGGGAGAACGCCACGAAGTTGATGTTCGTGGCGTTCAGCATCAGCTCGACCGACAGCAAAATGACGATGATGTTGCGCCGCACCAGCACGCCGACCAGGCCGGTGAGGAACACAATGGCGCTTAGGACCAGATAGTAGCTGACAGGGATCATGCAATGCTCAAGGCAAAATCATTCATTTTCAATTCCATATTCAACATTGACCATTGATCATTTAACATTCGTCAATGTTTTTCTTGGCGAGAATGATTGCGCCGATCATGGCGACCAGCAGGATCAACGACGCCACTTCGAAGGGAAACAAGTAGGTGGAGTACAAGACTTCGCCGATCGTTTCTGTGTTGCCGGCTTGGTCGGCTGCGGGCAGGCCGGCTGGCGCGGTCTGATAGGCCCGCTGACTCACCAACAGCACGACCTCCGTCAAGAGAACGAGGCCCAAGAAGGCGGCAGCCGGCGCCTGGACGTGGTACCGCTCATCGCGTTTCACGTTTAGCAGCATGACGACGAAGAGGTAGAGTACCAGGATCGCGCCCGCGTAGACGATGATCTGAACGGCGGCCAGGAACTCTGCGTGCAGCGTGACGTAGAGGCCCGCCACGTGAAAGAACATGATCAATAGTGAGAGGGCGCTGTAGACGGGGTTGCGCAGGGCCACCACCAGGATGGAGGTGGCGACGATCACGCCGGCAAAGTACAGGAAGAACAGATGGCTCACTATGGCAAACCCTCTCGCCTGCTACGCGCGTCAGCCCACGTGACTCGTGTTCGCCCGGCCAGAGGGCCAGAACAATCGGGCTACGATTCCTTTTCGGGCAAGTTCTTGAACGCCACATTGAAGAACGCGACGTTCGGATGCTGAAACTCCAGCCGTTTCTCGCGGACCGGATACGCCCGGTCACCGATCGCCAGGAGTTGGTCCTTGTTCAGCCGCAACTGCCGTTTGTCGTATACCGCCCATTCGAACTCCCGGGTCATGCCCAACGCGTCCACCGGGCAGGCGTCCACGCACATGCCGCAGAAGAGGCAGCGGGTCATGTCCATGTAATATTCCTTGGCGAACCGCTTGGTCGGCTCGCCCGGCACTTCGGCGCTGAAGACTTTGATGACTCGCGAGGGGCAGGCCGCTTCGCAGAGATCGCAGCCCACGCACTTTTCCGTGCCGTCGTCGTAACGCAGCAGCGCCAACATGCCCCGGTAACTGTCGGGCAGGGTTCGCTTTTCGTGCGGGTACTGGAGCGTGATCGGCCTGTAGTGCAGCAAGTGCGAGAGCGTGGCCTTCATGCCCACGAGGATCTCGTAGAAAATGATGGTTTTGAGCCAGTTCTTGAAGGATTGAGTCATTGTCGAGTTTTTCATTGATTCATTGATGCAATGAATCAATCGTCAATGGTTTCATCTCGGGAACAGATACGCCGCGATGGCCGTCACCAAAATGTTGCCCAGGGCGATCGGCAGCATCACCTTCCAGCCGAACCGCATCAGTTGATCATACCGCAGGCGTGGCAGCGTGGCCCGCAGCCAGAAGAACAGGAACAGAAAGAAGTAAACCTTGGCGGCGAACCAGACCACGCCTTCCACCCAGGCCAAGCCTTCTAATCCCAGGCGCTCGACCAGCGTGCCCGGATAGGGGGCATTCCAGCCGCCGAGGAAAAGGGCGGCGGCGATGCAGGAGACCAGGATCATATTGGCGTATTCGGCTAGGAAGAAGAAGGCGAAGCGCATGCCGCTATACTCGGTGAAGAAGCCCGCGACCAGCTCGCTCTCCGCTTCCGGCAGGTCGAACGGCAACCGGTTGGTTTCCGCCACGGAGGAGATCACGTAGACGACGAAGGCGAAAATCTGCGGGAACGGAAAGGCGAACACGTACCAGTGCCAGAAGCCGCCGGACTGGGCCTCGGTGATCTTGACCAGGCTCAGCGAACCGGCCAGGAGCAGCACGCCCACGATCGCCAGCCCCACGTTCAGCTCGTAACTGATGACCTGCGCCGCCGCCCGCAGTCCGCCCAGCAGGGAATACTTGTTGTTCGAGGACCACCCGCCGAGGATGATGCCGTAGGCGCCGATCGAGGTGAAGGCCAGGATGTACAGAATGCCGATGTTGATATCGCTGATCACGAACGGCTGAAACTGGTAGCCGAACAGTTCGATGGTCTTGTTGGGGCCGAACGGGATCACCGCAAATCCGATCAAGGCGGGCACCAGCGCCAATATCGGGGCGAGGGAGAACAGGAACTTGCTGGCCCCGGCCGGGACGATGTCTTCCTTGAAGAAGAGCTTCAAGCCGTCAGCGATGGGCTGGAGGATTCCGTAGGGGCCCACTTCCATAGGACCCATCCGGTCCTGCATCCAGCCGAGCACCTTGCGTTCCGCCAAGGTCAGGATCATGACCGTGAGCAGGACGATCCCCATCACGACGGCGATCTGGGCCAGCGAAAATGCGAGTTTGATTCCGACTTCGGTCATGACTGCATCCCTCAAGTTAAAAAGTCATCACGTCAAAAAGTCCGACGCCGACGTGGCGACTTTCGGACTTGATAGACATTCCGACGCTACAGACGCTCGATCTTCACCTGCGCCGTCCTGTAATACGGCACTCCGGTCACGACGTCAATCGAGATCGAGAGGAGCCGGCGGGCTTCCTGGTCGAAATGTTTCGGGAAGCGGCACAGCCCGGCCGGCACCCGGTCCCACAGCTTGGCCGTCGTGCGACATTGCCCCAGTTCGTTCGAGATCAGGACCCGGTCCCCCTCGGCAATTCCGAGCCGGGCCGCGTCGGCCGGGTTGAGGCTCAACGCGCCTTCGGCTTGCAGGTGCAACAAGCCCTTCGCCCTGGTGGAGAACTTGCCCGAGTGGAACAAGGATTGATCCACGAGCAGGGTCAAACGGCCGGCGGTCTTCACCGGAGGGGCGTAGCCGTATCGCTCTACGAGATCCTCCGCGTAGCCCTGCGCCAGGTAGCGGGAGACCGCCTCGTCATCCGGACGGGACGGTTTGGGCGTCGGTACCGTGAGGCCGTAGCCGGGAATCAGGGTCCGGATCTCCTTCAGGATTTCCTTGGCATCGCCGTACTCCAGCGGGTAGCCCATCAGCACCGACAGGGCCGAGAAGATTTCCCAATCCGGGCGGCTCTCGCCGACCGGCTCGATCGCATGCCGGACCTGCTGGACATGGCCCTCGCTGTTCGTAAAGGTCCCGTCCTTTTCGGCATAGGAGCAGGCGGGGAGCACCACATGGGCCAGTTGTGCCGTGTCGGTTAGAAACAGCTCCTGGCAGACCAGGAACTCCAGGCCTTCAAGCGCCTCCTTAGCGCGGGCCGAATCCGGCAGGGACCCGGCCGGGTCTTCGCCGATGAGGTACAGGGCCTTGATGGTCTTGCTGCGCGCCTCTTCCAGGATCTCCGAGATCGTCCGACCCGGGCCCTGCGGCAACTCCTCCCGCCAGAGCGCCGATACCCGCGCGCGGGCTTCCTGATCGCTGAGGTCGCAAGGGCCTGGCAGGCACTCCGTCACGGTGCCCATTTCCACTGCGCCCTGGTCGTTGTTCTGCTCGGCCAAAGGCGCTAGGCCGCAGCCGGGACGGTCATGGTGACCGGTAAGCAATAGAAGGTCCTGCAAGGTGGCGGCAAGACCGCTCCCGCCCGGCGCCCGTAGTACGCCGGCGCCGACGATGATCACCGAGCGCGCGGTCTTCGCAAACGTTCGCGCTGCATTTTTGAAATCCGCCGAGGTCCTGCCGGTGGCGGCCTCGATCGCCGGCCAGGATAATTGTTGCACCGCGCCGCTGATCGCCTGGAGATACCCGGGAGCCTTCTGCGACAGGGTCTGGTCAGCCAGGCCCTCGTCGATCACCGCCTTGATCAATCCGAGCACCACCGGTTTGTACTGATCCGGATGGGCCGTAAAATGGTGGGCGGCCAGGTTGGCGATGTTGCTGATGGTGCCCACCGCCGGTTCCAGCGACTCGATCGTCAGCAGGGCGGCCGTGTGTCGTTTCACCGCCTCCTTGACCCGGAGGCCCGTGATCGGGTTGGCTTCGGTGATATTGGTGCCGACCAGGAGCAAGGCCTCGGCGGTAGTGATATCTTCGAACGTGACGGGCCAGCGATGGGTCCCTTGGACACGGCACAGGGCGCGCACGGCATTGACCTGTCCGTAACGGGCGCTGCTGTCGAGCTTGTTCGTGCCGAGAGCCAGCCGCATGAACTTCTGGAACACATAGAGGTCTTCGTTCGTGCAGCGTGCGGTGATCACGCCGGCAAAGGCCTGGGCTCCGTGCTTGAGCTTCAGCTGCACGAAGGTCTCGGCGACATATTCCAGCGCTTCGTCCCAGGTGGCCGGCACCAGCTTGCCGTCGCGTCGGATGAGGGGTTGGGTCAGCCGCTCCGGGTTGGTGGTCGCGTGGTACCCGAAATAGCCCTTGGCGCAGAGATCGCCGTTGTTGCGCCCGGCCCCGAGCGAGGAGTTGACCTCGATCAACGCGTTGTCTTTGGTTTGGATCGTGATCTGGCAGCCGTCCCCGCAGTAGGTGCAGATCGTGTCCGCGCGTTTCAGCATCCAGGGACGGAACTCGTACATCGAGAGGCGGCTGGTGATGGCGCCCACCGGGCAAATCTGGATGCAGCCGCCGCAAAACTCGCAGTCCAACTCGTGGGTGCCGAAGTGCTTGATTTCGGTCATCGTGCCGCGGTTCGTCGGCGCCAGGGCCTTCACGTCCATGACCTCGTCGCAGTAGCGCACACAGCGCAGGCATTGCACGCAGCGGTTCATCTGCTTTTCGATCAGCGGGCTGAAGTACTCCTTCTGGAAGACCCGCTTGACCTCGATGAAGCGGCTGGTCGTGGGCGTGTACTCGTGGGAGAAGTCCTGCAGGTCGCAGCGGCCGCCCTGGTCGCAGACCGGACAGTCAAGCGGATGGTTGGCCAGGATGAACTCCAGCACCGACTTGTGGGCTTCGTTGACCACCGTCGTGGCGGTGCGCACGACCATCCCGTCGGCGACCGGCGTGCTGCAGGCGGTCTGCAACTTAGGAATCTTCTCGATTTCCACCAGGCACATGCGGCAGTTGGCGTCCGGCTTGAGCTTCGGGTGGTAGCAGAAGTGCGGCACCATCACGCCAACCTGGCGCGCCGCCTCGATGACGAGCGTGCCCTTGGGCACGGTCAGGCTCTGCCCGTCGATCGTCAGCTTGACTGTTTCAACTGCCGTTGTGGCCATAAGTCAGTCGATTAAGTCTAAAAGTCCGTCAAGTCATAGCGTCTGCAATTCGAAAGTCGCCGGTCTTGAGACTTGACGACATGCCATCCTCGTCAGTGTCTCCCCGCCGCCATCGGCAGTTCGTGCGCGCGCTGGGCCTCGGCCTCGCGGATCAAGGTTTCGTACTCGGGCCGCCAGTATTTCAAGGTGCTCAGGATCGGGGCCACCTCGGCTTCTCCGAATGCGCAGACCGTGCGGCCTGCGATGTTGTTGCACAATTGCACCAGGGTTTCAAGGTCCTCCATCCGGCCCCGCTTGTTCAGGATGCGGCGCAGGGTCTGCACCAGCCAGGAGCTGCCTTCCCGGCAGGGGCTGCATTTGCCGCAAGACTCGTGGTGGAAGAATTCCATGAGCCGCAGCGCGGCCCAGACCATGTCCGTGCCTTCCTCCATGACCGTGACTCCGCCGGAGCCCAGCATCGATCCGGCTTGGGCGACGGATTCGAAGTCCAGCTTTACGTCCAGATGGTCCGTTGTGAGAAAGGGGGCCGAGGCGCCGCCGGGAATGAAGGCCTTCAGCGGTTTATTGCCTCGCATGCCGCCGGCATGCTCGAAAATCAGCTCCCGGCACGTGACACCCATCGGGACTTCATAGTTGCCGGGTTGCTTTACATGACCACTGACGCAGAAGACACGGGTGCCCGTGCTCTTGGGCGGGGAGCCGATCGTAGCAAACCATTCGGGCCCCCGGGTGACGATATGCGGGAGATTCGCGAGGGTCTCCACATTGTTGATCACGGTCGGTTTCCCGTAGAGGCCGCTTGTAGCCGGAAAGGGCGGCTTGACGCGGGGCAAGCCGCGCTTTCCTTCCAGCGACTCCAGCAGGGCCGTTTCCTCGCCGCAGATGTAGGCGCCGGCGCCGCGGTGGACCCAGATGTCCACGGTGATCCCCGTGCCGAGGATGTTTTTGCCCAGATAGCCGGCCGCGCGCGCTTCCGCGACGGCCTTCTCCAGAATCTGAGAGCCCAATACAAACTCGCCACGGATATAAATATAAGCGGTTTCCGCGCCGATCGCGTAACAGGCAAGGGCAATCCCTTCTAGGACCTGGTGCGGATCGCGCTCCATCAACTGCCGGTCCTTGAACGTACCCGGTTCGCTTTCGTCGGCGTTGCAGCAGAGGTACTTGGGCCCCTGGTAATCCTTCGGCAGAAAATTCCACTTCACACCGGTGGGGAACCCCGCGCCCCCCCGTCCACGAAGGCCGGATTTGATGACCATGGTCGTCACATCCGTCGGCGCGACCTTGCCCAGGACTTTCTTCAAGGCCTGGTACCCGCCGGCCTTCTCGTAATCCATGAGCGAGCCGGCATAGCCTGGCTGCATCATATTCTTGAGCAATATCAGTTCGTGTTTCGGCATGGCTTTCACTAAGAGCTTATGGCTGATAGCTGATAGCTGATAGCAAGAGGAACATCACAAACCGCATCGAGAGACATTCTTGCCATCGGCCATCCGCCATCAGCTCTTGTTGCTTGCCGGTTCCGGCCACATGTAGGGGCCGCTCTTTAAGGAACAGGTTCCGTCCCGCTGGAGGTCGGCTAGAATCCGGTCCACCTTCTCTTCAGTCAATCGCTCGTAATAGTCGTCGTTGATTTGCATCATCGGGCCGGTCCCGCAGGCGCCCAGACATTCCACCTTACTCAGCGTGAAGAGTCCGTCCTTGGTCGTCTCGCCGGCCTTGATCCCCAATTTCTTCTCCAGCCAGCTGATCAGGGTGTCGGACCCTACCAGGGCGCACATGATCGACTTGCAGACCTGGAGGTGGAACTTCCCGACCGGTTTCAGATTCAGCATCGTGTAGAAAGTGACCGTCTCGTAGACCTGCGGCGGCGTGAGTTTGAGAATCCCGGCGATCTCCTTCATGGCGCCTTCGGTGATGTAGCCGGTCTCCCGCTGGGCCAGGTACAGCAAGGGGAGCAGCGCGCTGCGCTTCACCGGGTAGCGGGACAGGATATCGGCTATTTCGCTCTTGTATTTTTCAGACAACATACAGCTCACAACGTGTGGAATTTCAAATGTTCAATTTTCAATGATGAAATTTGAATTGAGCATGGAACATGCACAATTGAAAATTCACCGGTCGCACTCTCCCATGACGATGTCGTACGTCCCGAAGATCGTAATGATGTCCGAAATCAAATAGCCCCGCGCCATATGGTCGAAGGCGCCCATGTGCACGAAGGAGGGGGCGCGGATTTTCATCCGATACGGTCGTGGGCTTCCGTCGCTGATGATGAAGAAGCCCAGTTCGCCCTTCGGCGCCTCGGTCGCGCAATAGGTCTCCCCCTTGGGCGGCTTGAAGCCCTGGGTGAAGATGATGAAGTGGTGGATCAAGCTCTCCATGTCCCGCATCACGTGGGCCTTGGGCGGGGGGATGATCGTGGGCGCGTCGGCCACGATCGGTCCCTCCGGCAGCTGATCCAGACATTGGGCGATGATACGGGAGCTCTGGCGCAGCTCTTCCATCCGCACCCAGTACCGGTCGTAGGTGTCGCCGTTTTTGCCGATCGGCACCTCCCACTCGACCTTGTCGTAGGCTCCGTACGGCTCCAGCTTGCGCACGTCGTAGGCCACGCCGGACGCCCGGAGCACCGGGCCGGTCAGCCCGAAGTTGATCGCGTCCTCGGCCGAAATGACCGCCACGTCTTTCGTGCGGGCT
This sequence comes from Nitrospira sp., assembly GCA_016873495.1. Classification (GTDB taxonomy): domain Bacteria; phylum Nitrospirota; class Nitrospiria; order Nitrospirales; family Nitrospiraceae; genus SYGV01. The sequence goes on from VGXC01000036.1 coordinate 22,518, forward strand.
ACCCAAATCCGGTTTGTCTGGAGCAGGGTCTCGTACTCCTCGATGTGCGCGGGGAAATCCTTCAGAAAGGCGCGCAGCCGTTCCACGAGGTCGGGCGTAAAGTCGCTGTCCACCCCGCCGATGCGGAAATAGTTCAACGTCAGCCTGGCGCCGCAGAGCTTTTCGAAGATGTCCAACAGGACTTCCCGCTCGCGGAAGGTCCAGAAGAAGACGGTCATCGCCCCGATGTCCAGAGCCTGGGTGCCCAGCCAGAAGAGGTGTCCGATGATCCGCTGCATCTCGGCCACGATGGTCCGGATGTACTCGGCCCGCTCGGGGATCGTCAGCCCCAGCAGCTTTTCCACGGTCCGCACATAGGCATAGTTGTTGGTCATCGAGCAGACGTAGTCCAACCGGTCCGTGTGGGGGATGATCTGCATATAGGCCAGCCCCTCGGCCAGCTTCTCCACGCCGCGGTGCAGGTAGCCCAGGTCGGCCGTGGCCTTGGTGATGCGTTCTCCGTCCAGTTCCAAGACCACCCGCAGCACGCCGTGGGTCGCCGGGTGTTGGGGACCCATGTTCAGCAGGAGTTCTTCAGTCCGGCGGGATGAAGAAGGGGATTGGCCCGGCTCGGTCCGGAAGAGCTGCTTCTCCGCTTCAGGGATGTCCCCCCCGGTGTCCGCCATCGGCGTTTCATCGAGACGGGGCAGGAAGTCGAACCGGCTGCGCCAGCCCCGGCCCTCGGCGGGGAAGTCCTTCCGCAAGGGATGCCCCTCGTCGTAGTCCTCCGGCATCAGGATGCGACGTAAGTCCGGATGGCCGCTGAATTTGATGCCCATGAGGTCGTAGACCTCCCGTTCCATGAAGTCGGCGCCTTTCCAGATGGCGGTGATCGACGGCACCACCGGGTGTTCTTCGGTGACGCGAGCTTTGACGCGAATCCGGATCCCGTGCGGCAGCGACAGGAAATGGTAGATGACCTCGAACCGCTCCTGGTCGTCCGGATAGTCGGCCGAGCAGATGTCGGTGATGTGGTCGAAGGCCGCGGCCGGGTCGTCGTGCAGGAACCGGGCGACTTCCAGCAGGCGCGGGGCGGCCACGCGGACCGAGAGGTCTCCCCGCTGCTTGTCCTCATGGACGGCCAGGACCGCCTCGGGGAACCGGCTCTTTATCGTGTCGAGCAAAGACTGCATAGTTTACTCAGGAGCTTATGGCCTCTGGCATATGGCCGATGGCAAAATTGCGAATCTCTTTCTTGCCATAAGCTATACGCTATAAGCCATCAGCTCCTATTTCACGAAGACCTTTTCCCGTTGAATCTTTTCCTGCAGCTTCAGCAACCCGTCCATCAGCGCTTCGGGCCTCGGCGGGCAGCCGGGGATGTAGACGTCCACGGGAACGATCTGGTCCACTCCCTGCACGACGCTGTAGCTGTTGTAATGGTTGCCCGACGTGGCGCAAGACCCCATCGAGATGACGTAGCGGGGCTCCGGCATCTGATCGTAAATGCGCCGGATCACCTCGGCCATCTTCCGGGTCACCGTCCCGGCCACGATCATGAGGTCGGCCTGGCGGGGCGAGGCCCGAAACACGCCGGCGCCGAACCGGTCCAGGTCGTAGCGCGAGGACACGGAGGCGATCATCTCGATCGCGCAACAGGCCAGCCCGAAGGTCATGGGCCACAGCGCCGACTTGCGCGCCCAACACACGACGGCATCCAGGTTGGTGGTGATGACGTTCGCTTCCAACTGTCTATCGAATAATCCCATAGTTACCTCAAGAGCAGATAGCGTATGGCTGATGGCCGATGGTCGGACAACGGAGCCCCTGGCGCATGACGCACACCGGTCCTCTTGCTATAAGCCATATGCTATCAGCCATCAGCTCTGTTCCCTCAGTCCCATTCCAGCGCCCCCTTCTTCCAGGCGTACCAGAATCCGACGATCAAAATGGCCAGGAACAGGACCATCTCCACCAATCCCACCAAGCCCAGTTTGCGGAACGACACGGCCCAGGGGAACAGGAACACGATCTCGATGTCGAAGATCACGAACAGCATCGCGATCACGTAGTACCGCATCGGGAACTGGACCCGCGCATCCGAGAACAGGGGGCTGCCGCTCTCGTATGGGGAGAGCTTGGCCCGGTAGGGCTTGCTGGGGCGCACGACCCACCCAGCCAGGAGCGACACGACTCCGAACGCCAGGGCGATCCCGATGAAGATCAGGATCGGAAGATAATTGAGTGGAACGAGATCGCTTCCCATCGGGTGCCCCGGTCGCTCGTGAAACCTTATCCGGCATAGGCGGGCATGCGCAATGCCGAGCCGAAGAAGGGCTTGAATCGCAAGCCGTCCAGTTCGGGGAGCGCCACACCCTTGTGCTGAGCCAGAATCTTGAACGTTCGCCCCATTCCCTCGGGGCGGAGCAAATGCACGATCGCCTGGAAGTCCCGCGATCCCGGCTCCAGCCCATCCAATATCTGTTCCACGCCAAGGCCCATCAGAAAGCTCATCTGATTCGTGAAGCCGGTGGTGGCCAGCCCAGCTTCTTCCCCGGCGGTGGCCAGACTCGTAAAATCTATGTGGGCCGTCATGTCCTGCAGGCCGACGCGCGTATAGGGATCTTCCGAGGCCATTTGATGGTAATAACAGAGCAGCGTGCCCTTGCGCCGGTCCGGTCCGTAGAGGTCCTGGGCCGTGTGTCCGTAATCGATCGTTAGGACCAGACCGCGCCCCAGCACCCGCGCCACGTCTTTCATCCAGGCCACGGCGGCAAGATTGACCTCCGTACGGTAGCCCTCGGGCAGCGCGATGTCGATGGACGAGAGCCGCTGCAGATACCGGTGCAGGTCCGGGTTGGTCAGGGGCTGGGCCTGCTCCACGAACCGGCCCTGCTCCCATCCGACGAAGAGTTCCTTCGGCCGGCCCTGCTCGATCGCGATCCGGTGCACGGGAAAGGCATCCACCAGCTCGTTGGAGAACAGCAGGCCCACCAGGCTGTCTGCTTCCAGATGGGTCAGGTCGTCGAGCCAGGACACCGTCGCCGGGGCGTTGAGCCAGCGCGTTAATTGGTGCTGCTGCGAGGCCCGCATGGCCGGACTCCGCTCGATGATCACATAGCGTAGACGTCGCAAGAACCCATCGGGTAATTGTTCGCAGGCGGCCAGGAAGTCACGGGCCAGAAACCCCTTTCCGGCACCCATCTCGATCACGGTAAAGGGATCGGGCCGACCCAATGCCTCATCCACCTGCCGGGCTTGGCGGGCCAGGGCCTGGGCCATGACCGGATGGACGTCGCTGCTGGTATAGAAGTCGCCGTTCCATCCGATGCGGTCTTCGCAGGTTCGACCTAGGCCAATACGGTCATCACAGGCTTGCCCCGGGCCGGTCCGTTCGGCGTCGTTTGTGTCGGTTGTACGGGTGTAATAGCCGAACTGCGGATGGTAGAGCGCCAGTTCCATGAACCGGGCAAACGTGATCGGGCCGGAGGCGTGGATGTCCTCCGCAATGGCGGCGACGAGGCCGGGATGTCCGATGGCAGCAGGCTGCGTCAAGACAAACTCCCCCGAATAGGTCCAAAGGGAGTGCTACATTAGCCGGTGGGCCAAGAGCAAGTCAAGAGAGAAAGACCTTGAAACGCCAGTGGTTTGTAGGAGTTTTGAGTTCGGATTAGCCCATGGTCAAAATAGGCCGAAAGGCCTATATCGTTAAAAATGAGGTAATTCGTCACGGTTGACCGAACGGCCGAGCCTGTTCATCATAGGCAGCCGGAAATCATGTTGCACATCATGGCAGGAGTGAGGGCAGGACGATGCGGGCAGCCTGGATCACGGACATACATTTGAACTTTCTGAACGCCGAGCAGGTGCTGGCCTTTTGTGCGGCCCTTCGCGCCGAGAACCCGGACCTCGTTCTGCTTGGCGGCGATATCGCCGAGGCGGATACGGTGGAGTGGTACCTCAAGACCCTGACGGCGGATATCCGGCTGCCCATGTACTTCGTCCTCGGGAACCATGATTTCTACCAGGGGTCCATTCCGACCGTCCGCAAAGTCATGGACGATCTCTGCCGCAACGAAAGCCGGTTGACCTATCTCTCGCGCATTGGCTGCGTGAAGCTGACCGACACCACCGGATTGGTCGGTCATGATGGCTGGGGCGACGGACGGTTGGGCGACTATGCCGGCTCGACGGTCCGACTCAACGACCATCGGTTGATCCGCGAGCTGACCGGCCTGGATCGGGACGAACTGCTCCTGCGCCTCAATCGGCTCGGAGACGATGCCGCGGACCATCTTAGGTCGGTCCTGCCCCAGGCGTTGGATGCCCATGAGCGGGTGATTCTCCTGACGCACGTGCCTCCATTCATCGAGTCCTGCTGGCATGAAGGCAAGACCTCCGACGGGAACTGGGCGCCGTTCTTCACCTGCAAGGCGGTCGGGGACGTTCTGTTGGAGATTATGTCCAAGCGACCGGACCGGCAGCTCACCGTCCTCTGCGGCCATTGCCACGGGGCCGGCCGCGCGCGGATGCTGTCAAATTTGGAAATCTTGACCGGCCGGGCCGAGTACGGCGCGCCGGAGATTCAGACGGTGTTCGAGATCGATTGACCTGTGCTACAGTGCGTCTCCGAAGAGAGGCATAGAGATGGCTGAGTTGAGATGGACCGAAGAAAAACCAACCGGGGCCGGCTGGTACTGGTACCGAGGCGGAGCCGGAGACATGGAGCCCTTCATCGTCGAAGTGGATTCGTCCGGCTGTTTTCAGTGGCCGGACGGAGGCTTTCAGGAAGTGAAGCTGGCCAAGGGGCAGTGGGCGGGACCGATCCAGCAGCCGGAGGAACTGTAGCAGGATGTTGAAAAAGACCTCCAGCTTTGTTCTCGGTCGCTCGTTCCCCTCAACGTATGGCAGAACTGGAGGCAAAGTACCTCTCCGCTCGCATGTGATCGAAGCGAGCGGTTCAAGCGAAGCTTGGTATGTACCTCCTCGGGGCCCTCGCTCCCTGTGGCCTCGCTGGACGGCCTTTTTGAACATCCTGTAGAGGTGGGCTGCCACTATCTTGCTTGATGGCAGAAAAGACTCCGATTCCCCTTAAATGTTCCCTCTCCGCCCGCTGTCTTCAAGGCTTGGGAAGGCTCAGGAACGGGTTCAACGGAAAGGACGGGTCGCGCAGCGCCTTGGCCTGTTCCACGCCGATGGCCGGCAGGAGCTTGGGGTCCAGCAAGCCGACCTGCACAAGCAGCGATGCCTGGTCCCAGTAAATGTGTTCGTAGGCGATCTTGCCGCCGGAAAATTTCATGACCACCACAACGGGCATCTCCACATGCTTGCCGGTCGGCGGGACGCCGGGCAGCATGAAATCGAGCCGGATATCGTGGGTGAAGCTCACGAGCAGTTCATCCACCACTTGATCCTGGCCCACCGTCCGCGACACCGGCTCCACCTTCGTGTCCGCCGGCCACTTGCCGACGAAGTATGTGCCGTAGAAGCCGCGCACCTGATCGGCGCCCCTGCCCCCCGCCAGGGTGGGGAGGTGCACCAAATCCGGCTGCGGCGTCATCGTCCGCATCGTCGCATCCACGTCATGCTCCACAAACTCATGCTTCACATGGGCGTCGAACACCGATCCAAGGTCGTTGGTGTTTGCCATCGCCGTCTTCTCCTGAGTGCTGCTGCAGCCCGCCGCCGCAAGCGCAAGAATCGGAATGACACTGGCGATGAGTCGCTGGTTAAACGATCGCCCCATGAACGGCCCTCCTTAGCTGCCAGTCTCCCGCTGTATTGCCGCGCGATTATGCCATACTTCGATCGAAGCGATGTTGCCAAATTGGCAATCTCTTGCTGGAACGGATGGGCCGAGAGCGGCGGTCGAAAATGTGGGACAGGTCCATCGGCGACCTGTCCCACTCCCTCTCTCTTCTCAGCCTGCGGCTGGAACGGATGCAGGTCGAGGAGAAGGCATGGCGGGCGTTGCCTGTCAGTAGCGGAGAGAGCGCCGTACGCCGTTCCGTTTATCCGGCAAGGCGTTCGGCCAACAGGAAAGATATCGGCAGGAGCCTGGCTTCAACGCATCATTCCGCCGACGAGCGCCTGCGCCGTTCGTCAGCCGCACGTATCGGTAGAGCTAGAACCGTGATTCGGTGAGCTTGACGTCGGCGCGGGCCCAGGCTTTCCGGAAGCGGTCCTCCACGGTCCTGGCCTCCTCCATCTTCTCCTGGGTGCGCAGGCTTTGGGCGAGGCCGAAGAGCGACCAGCCGTTTTCGGGGTTCCGCTTCAAATCTTCCCGGTAGACCGTTTCCGCTTCGATCGGCCGTCCGACGGCCATGAGGACTGCGCCCAAATTCTGCCTGGCCGGGATGGTCCAGAGGGGGGGCTCGCTGTACCGAAGCTTGTCTTCCAAGGCGACCGCTTCTTTGAGCGCCCGGATTGCCTCATCGAACCGCCGGCGTTTGACCGCCAGTTCTCCCGCCGCCACCCGCTCCGCTACCTTGAGCATCTGCTGTTCCGTCTCCGCCTCCATGCCGTGGTGTTTGGAGAGGTGTTTGAGGCTCTCTAGGATCTCGGCCTGCTCCGCCTCCGCTTCGCCGAACCGTTCCGTGGCGGCCAGCGCCAAGCCCCGGACGTAGTGCCAGAGGCCCGTCGCCAGTTTCCACTCCGGATTGGGGGCCGGCTCGCGCAGGAGTTCGTCCCAGCTTCCAAAACGGACAAGGGTCAGCATGGGGGCGGCGGCAAAGAAATCCGGGTGGCTGACTTTGTCGGGGTCTTCCTCCCGCATCCGGGAGACCAGCCGTTGGGCCGCTCTCTTGGCCTCCGTGCTACGGCCTTCCATGAGCAGGGCGGCCCACAGGAAATGGATATTGTGCAAGGAGCTTGTCTAGTTTTGGAAGTCTTTTTATGCTGAAGCATGGCCTCTTCCTTGTTGCCCAGGACTCATTTGTCGACCCGACAACTCCGGGCATTGATTCGGCTCTTTGCTTTGGAGGTCCCCGCCA
>VGXC01000037.1 GCA_016873495.1 Nitrospira sp.
GATCACATAGACGATCTGCTCCTCGGAGAATTTCGACCGCTTCATGGGTCCCTCCTTTCGCACAGGACCGTCGAAGCCGTCAGTCTACTCTAGTTTTGAGTTGCCGTCGTTTTCCGGGGAGACGTCATTAAGATATTGAAATGAAATGACTATTTGTTTCCGCTCAAGTCTTGGCTTGACTTGCCGACGGGCCTTTGTTATAGTGCCGCCACTTCGTTAATCCTCAACTCATCTCAAAAGCGTATCCCAAGTATCTCGGTGGTTCGATCCTGGCTCTTTTGATGCCATCGGGACGCTGTTACGACAGCGGGTCAAGGATTATCGCGAGAGGGAGGACCTTGTGAGTCCAAGCACCGAGCCCTGTATCAAGTGGATCCTGATCTGTATGGTCACGATCCTGCTGTCGGCCTGCACCTGCCTTCCGAAAGGTCAGGCCGATCTGGATGTCGGGATGAAAGAGCGGGGTATCGCCTCCTGGTATGGAAAGGAATTCCATGGGTGGGTGACGGCCAGCGGCGAGATCTACGATATGGAATCCCTGAGCGGGGCGCATCGAACGCTTCCGCTTGGCACAGTCGTCCGCGTGACGAACGTGGAAAACGGGAAACAAATCCGGGTGCGGATTAACGATCGAGGGCCTTATGTGAACGGGCGTATTCTGGACCTGTCCTATGCCGCAGCTCGCAAGATCGGGATGGCCGAAGGGGGCCTGTCGGCTGTGTCCTTGGAGGTGGTCGGAGATCATGGGTTTTCCGTGCCGCTGCAAGCTCGCGAATGGCTGGCTGCCCTGGGTAACCGCATCGGGCAGGGTTTGCCGGGGCCTGAACGCGATGTTCGGAAGACCAGGAAGGTTCCGCTCTATCCCGGCGACTTGGTGCTCGGGCGCCGCGAACGGCGCGCCGTGAATCTGACCCCGGAAGAACGTCATAGCTGAGCAGCACTCCCCCCACGCATTTCTCGCGCCACCCTATCACGGAGCTATCCCTCGGTTGACAGCAACGAAGGGTCTCCACTACACTGGCCCGTTGAGGAAAGCAACAAGGCGATCACGATGAGAGGACGGAGGATTCGTTCGCATGGCTAAGAAGACACCCCTGGAGCAGGATGAGACACGGCTCAAGACCAAGGTCCGGGAGCGGAAGGCGGCTACGGACAACCCGGAGGGCAGCGCATCGCTCCGCGCGTTGCACAAACGCCTCAAGCGGTTGCAGCGCAAGCGCCGGAGCCTTGCGACCCGTAAGCGTCACGCCATGGGCAAGAAAGCCGAGGCCGGCGCCAAAGCCGAGTCGGCCGCCAAGGCATAGGTAGGCGTGGTATTCGCGCAGGCAGATGATGATGTGTGCAGCGTGATGACGGAGAGAGCGGGATGAGCAACGACGAGAAGAAAGCCGCAGACCTTGTTCAGCCGGCGGCGCCGGAGCCGAGCGACGAGTTTGCCGATCACGTGGCGGAGACCGTGGCGTTGGCCGACGCGCAGGCCGGGGAAGCGCCGTCCGAGCCGGCAGAGGCCAAGGCCGGCGAGGAAGTGCTCCTGGATGAAGAAAAGGTCAAGGATGAGATCGAGATACAGGTCGATCTGCTCAATGATCCGGACTTGGTGGTGCGGCGCGAGGCTGTTATCACGCTCGGAGAAATGGGCGACGAACGTTGCGTCGAACCGCTCGTCCGAGCCCTCCGCGATGGCGACTGGCAGGTGCGCGAGGCTGCGATCGACGCGCTGGGCCAGGTCGGATCGCCGGCCGTCGAGCCCTTGCTCAAGCAACTGCGGGACTGGGATATTCGGAAATCCGTCATCCGGGCGCTCGGCCGAATTAAGGACGAGCGGGTCTTGGAGCCCCTTGTCAACCAACTCCGGAGCGATGAGTTCGGCCTGGACGCCACCGACGCGCTCGTTACGCTGGGCGAGCCGGCCATCGTGCGGCTGGTCGCGGCGCTCAAAGACAAGGATGAAAGCATCCGCAAGCAGGCAGTCATTGCGCTGGGGCGGATCAAATCGACGGAGGCCTTGGACCCCTTGATCGAGATGCTGCAGGATAAGGATTGGTTCACGCGCCTAACCGCCGCCGCGGCGCTCGAGAAGATCGGCGATGAGCGGGGCCGGGAGGCTATAAAGCCCTTGCTCAAGGACCCCGACATGGTGGTCAAGATGCGCGTGGAACGGATCCTGGCCGCCTGGAAGAAAAAAACCGCCACGGCGTGAGCGGTATCCGCGCCTACTGAAGCAGCGTATCCAACTCCTTTTGCATCTCGTCCAGCTTAACCTTGGACAGCGTCTTTCCCGCCGCCAGCTCCCGTTTCGCTTCCTCCACTTTGGCGGTCAGCGGTTTGACCCGCTGAGATTTTCCCGCGTCGCGTTCGGCCTCGCCGGCTTTCTCCAGGTGTTCCATCGCCTTGGTCAGGGCGGCCAGGGCGTTGCCGAAATTCTTGTCCAGCAGTTCGGACTTGGCTTGGATCACTTCCGATTTCGCATCCATCAGGCCTTGTCGCAAGCGGACGGACCGTTCAAGTCCCAGCGTCGTGTCCTTCACCGTGCGAGTCAGGTCGGCCACGGTCTTCTTCAACTCGCCGATCGGATGCTGCCCGGCGTAATAGCCGGCTCCAAACGCGGCCCCCAGCAGAATCGCCCATCCCAAGAGCTTGAACATTGGATTCTCCCTTGTGTGGCTCAGTGATTCTCCCGAGCATTGCGTGACAGGATTTGCAATACACCGCCGGCTGTTGTGATGCGGATGGCGGGGTCGTTGTCCGTCAAAGCCTTCTTGAGAATCGGGAGTCCGGCGCGGTCGCCCACCTTGCCGATCGCGCGGGCCGCTGCCAAGCGGGGTTGGGGCTGCTGATCCGCAAGCAGTTGTTCCAAGACCGGCAACGCCCGACGATTGCCGGCCGAGCCCAGCGCCTGCGCGACCGCGCTTCTGACCGACGGCGAGTCATGTTTGGACAACTCGGCGGCAAGTAACACCGCTTCTGGATCTCCTAATCGTAAGAGTCCCTCCACGGCTCCGGCCCGGACCAATTCGACCGGGTCCCGCGCCGCCTGTCGCAAGAGGGGTTTGGTATGGGCTAAACCCAGCCGACCCAAACTGGCGGCCGCGACGCTCCGCACCCGGGGGCTGTCGTCGCCCAGCGCATGGGTAAGCGCGCCGACGGCCGAGGGATCGCCGAACTCTCCCAAGGCGCCGGCGGCGAATGCGCGCACGGATTCTTCCGGATCGTAGACGGATTGCGCCAACAGCGGGAGGCTGGAGGGACGTTTGAGCCGGCCCAGTACGCCGATCGCCGCCATGCGCACGTCCGGCTCCGGCAGCGTGGCGGCGCCGACGATCTCCTCGATGGCCCCCGTACGGCCCAGTTTTGCCAGAGCCGCCAGCGCAAACACATGGATGGGGCCCTCCCCGGCCCTGGCCATCTGGGTCATGACGTCCAGCGTGGCCTGATCCTTGGTGTCCCCGAGGTCGCCCAGTGCGGTCAGTGCCGCAATACGGACGGGCGGAGCCGGATCTTGGAGCGCTCGCTTCAACGCGGTGACTGGAACAGTCTGGCCTGCCCGTTTGGCTCGTTCGCCGACCCGGCTCAAGCCCTCGACAGCTCGGGCGCGGACCAGAATGGAAGGATCCAGGAGTCCGTCTTCCAGCAGCGGGACCATGCTCTGGTCTCCTGCTTCGGCCAGGGTCGTGAACGACGCGATTCGAACGTATTCCTGTGTGTCGCGGGCGTGGCTGGAGACGAAGGAGCGGGCCAGGTCGTGGAGCCACGCCGGAGAATCGGGCCGCCCGGCCGGGACAAGACGAACATAGATGGTGAAGGCCCGTTCCGGCTGGCCGAGATGCAGGTAGCTTTTGAAAATGGCTTCCAGGAGATGGTTGGACGGTGATTGTCCCGGAGACAATGATTCGAACAGGCGGATGGCACGGTCATGGTGTCCGCCCTTGGATGCGGCCATGATCTCTCGTTCGATCGGGGCGGGGACCGTGGTCTTGCTGGGGCTGCTTGGCGAAGCGTGACCGAGATTGGGGCCGGCGATGGCCGGCCGGGCAGGGCCGACCGGAAGGAGCAGGGCCAATGCCAGGGCCGGCAGTCGCAGAAACGACGCCGACACAAGATCGCGAGTCGCCATCACCAGATAGAAGGCGGAGGGGAAGAGGCGGGACTGTATAGCAGGTCTGTGTACTCCTTGACCATCCGGCGGGCTGAAAATCGAGGGGCGACGGTGCGGATGGCGTCTTTGACGAGTTCGACCCAGCCGCGTGGGATGTCGTCTCGGTCCCGCTGATAATACAGCGGGATGACGTCCGCTTCCAGGATGCGGTACAGATGTTCGGCATCGTGCGCATCGAGCGCATGGGAATCGGTCAGTTCCGGAGCCAAGGGAATAGCCCAGCCGTTCGCCCCGTCGTAGGCCTCATGCCACCACCCGTCCAAGACGCTCAGGTTGGGGACTCCGTTTAGCGCGGCTTTCTGGCCGCTCGTGCCGCTGGCCTCCATCGGAGGTCTGGGAGTGTTGAGCCAGACATCAACCCCCTGGACCAGGAATTTAGCCATGTGCATGTTGTAATCCTCGAGGAATGCGATGTGGCCGCCCAGTCCATGGTCGCGGCAGAATCCGTAGACCTCGTGGATGAACTGGCGGCCTGGCTCATCGGCCGGATGCGCCTTGCCGGCAAAGACGATCTGCACCGGGCGCCAGCGATCCTGGAGCAGGTGTTTGAGCCGTTCTAAGGCGCTGAAGACCAGGGTAGCTCGTTTGTAGGTGGCAAACCGGCGGGCAAAGCCGATCGTCAGCGCTTCGGGATCGAGCAAGGTGCCGCTGGCCAACACTTGCTGGGCGGTCATCCGTCCGTGGACCCAGCCACTACGCGCGCGCTCTCGGATAAAGCTCATGAGCTTGCGCTTCAACATCTGGCGAACCGCCCAGAGTTCGCCGTCGGGGATGTCGGTTACGCGATGCCAGACCGCCGGATCGTCGCAGCGCTCGGCCCAGTCGGGTCCCAGGTGTTTGCTGTAGAGGTGGTTGAGTTCGGGAGCGACCCAGGTCGGGACGTGGATGCCGTTCGTCACGCTGCGGATCGGGATGCGCTCGTCGGGGAGCCCCGGCCAGATAGGCCGCCACATGGCGCGCGAGACCCGCCCATGTTCGCGGCTGACTCCATTGAGGTGCTGCGCCATGCGGATCGCCAGCACGGTCATGTTGAACCCCTCGTGAGGTTTGTCCGGGTGAGCCCCCAACTGGAGGAATGCGTCGCGCGTCAAGCCCAGTTGATCCCAATAGCCGTTGAAATAATGTTCCACCATGTAGAAGGGGAACACGTCATGGCCGGCCGGGACCGGCGTGTGGGTGGTGAACACCGTGCTCTGTCGGACAAACTCAGTGGCTTCGGCATGGGAGCGTCCGGCTTGCACGTACTCGCGCAGCCGTTCAAGCGTAAGGAATGCCGAATGGCCTTCGTTCACGTGCCAGGCGGAAGGGGACAGGCCAAGAGCCCGGAAGACTCGGACTCCGCCGATGCCCAGCAGGATTTCCTGGCGCAGACGCATGTCCTGATCGCCGCCGTAAAGCCTGGCCGACAGCTCACGATCTCGCGGCTCGTTCTCGGGCACGTCCGTGTCGATTAGATACAGGGAAATGCGTCCGACCCGCACGTGCCAGACGATGGCGGACACGATGCTGGTACCGAGCGTGACTTGGACCCGGCAGGGCTCACCTTGAGGGGTATGGGCCTGGCAAATCGGGGACTCCTGCGGATTGAAGGGAAGGTATTCGGCCTCCTGCCAGCCGTCGGGTGTGATGCGCTGGTGAAAGTAGCCTTGTGGGTACATGAAGCCGAGTCCCGTGAGGGGCAATCCCAAATCGCTGGCTTCCTTGCAATGGTCTCCGGCCAGGACTCCCAATCCGCCGCTATAAATAGGCAACGAGTTGTGGAGACCGAACTCCGCCGAAAAGTAAGCGATGACGGATCCGGCAAGGGTCGGGTGTTGGGTGGCGACCCAGGTTCCTTGGGAGGTCAGGTATTGGTCGAAGGCCTTCAACACGGCTGAATACTGGCGGACGAAGACCGGGTCTTCTGCAAGGGTCGCCAGCCGCTCCGGCTTGAGCTCGTGGAGCAGTTTGACCGGATTGTGGTGGGTCAGCCGCCAGAGAGTCGGGTCAATGGTTTCGAACAGCCGACGGGCTTCGGGTTTCCAGCTCCACCAGAGATTGTTGGCCAGCTCTCTCAGGCGGCCCAATGCTCTGGGAAGATGACCGCTTTCGTAGTGGGACGCGGGATGATGTGGCAGTTGATCGCTCACGAATATGTCCTCTGGGTGGTTATCGTTATCACGCGTGGCCGATCTGGTTCCAGGAGGCCCAGTCCGACGAAAAGGCGACTGCGGCATATCGCTCGCCGAGGATCTGCGTGACCCGGTTCATGAGTTTGGTCAGTTCCTTGCTCTCTTCCTGGGTCAGATCTTGTCGAAACCGGGGGTGCAGGCCCCACCGGGTTTCTACTTCCTCCCCCGAGACGGTGGCCATGATGCTGACGAGTTTGATTTCGTTGGAGGCTCCGGTCGCGCCCGGCTTGGGCGTCCCCTCCGGCCGTGCCGACTGCGTGGAAGGGGTGGCCGTTGTCGGTTTGCCCTGATGGGCGGCAGCCGCCGGTGCCGTCTTTCCTGAAAGAACTCCGTCAAACAAGGCCTGCATCGCGGGAATGGCGGAGCTGATGCACAGGGTTGCGGCGGATGTGACCATGCCGTTTCCGGTCGCGCCGATCAGTTCACCGATCCGTTCTCCAACTCCTTTCAGATAGTCGGCCCTGGCAGGGCTTTCCTCCGTGACCAGAAAGCGAAATCGCTCGTATCGCTGCCGACTGTCGGCGACGGCCTTGCCAATCGTCACCGTGACTTCCATGTCGTCGCTGTCTGGGCCGAGGGCCGGAGCCAGGATGGTTTTCAGGTGTTGAGAAACCTGATCTTCGAGGCTGTCCATGAAGAGGGGTTGCTCTTGGATCGGGAGATGGAGGACGGATAGCCGATCGGCCAGGTTGAACAGGACTTTGAGAAATTCGAGATAAATATCCCATTCCTGTTTGGGCTTGAGTTTCAGCGCCGCGTCAGGGGCGCTTCGCTTGACCATGGTGACGGACTCGCCAGCCACCGCGGTCATCATTGCAGCCAGTTCGCGCAGCAGGTCTGCGTAAGAGCCTTTGGACGCGCTCATCCTTCTCTCCCAGTTCTCCTTCGAACAGGATCTATTATATACAACTCCGCCCAAGACTCCAAGATGCTGTGGGGGAGCCGGTTGGTCATTGCAACAGGTTGGGCTCTGTGGTATTTCTCTGCCGCATCCACGGGGACTCCTCAAAAGGAACAAGTGGTGAAGGTAAGGCTGTTTCTGCCAGTTCTCCTCGTCTTGGCCCTCAGCCTTTCAGCCTGTGTGACCCAGCATTTAAATTTCACTATGCACGCGCCGGCTTCGGTCAATCTCAAAGCTGAAGGGGTCCACTCACTGGCTGTGACGACCTTTGAGGGGCCAGGTGACTCGGGCAAGAAGACCGCGGAGCTGCTGACTACCAAGCTAGTTGAGGGTCAATATTTTAAAATCGTCGAACGCGGGAAGTTGTTGGCTCTGGAGCAGGAGCAAGTCCTCGGCATGACCGGTGTGGTGGATGAGAAGCAGGCTGCCAAGGCCGGTAAGGTGTTGGGTGTGGATGCGCTGGTGCTGGGGAAAGTCATGCCGCACCTCGGCCAGGGAAAGCTCATGTTGTCCTACCGGGTTGTGAAGACGGACACCGGGGAGATTCTGATGGCCAGGCAAGTCGTCGGGGGCCATTCCGAAGAAGGACAGGGGATGCGGCGGGCATTCAGGAAGGACGAAGGGGGGCGGCCGGAGTTGATGGCGAAACTGATGCAGAATGCCGTGGTGAAAGCCGTGGCCAGCCTGCAGCCTCATCCGGTCAAGGTCGAGCGGGGATTTGAAAACGGCGGCTGGCTGTTCGGTGATGCCGACGTGAAACAAGGGATTGAGTACATCAAGGCGAACCGGCCTGAAGATGCGATCGCCCAGTGGGAAGGGATCGTCGTGCGGGACCCGATGAACAGCGCGGCTTGGTATGATCTGGGCATCGCCTACGAGATCCTGAACCAGTTTGACAAAGCTGAGAAGGCCTACCGTGCGGCCGAGAAGATTACGCCAAAGCCCCGCTACGTGGAGGCGGTCGGGCATGTCAAGGCGACGGCGGAGGCCTATCGGAAGCTCGAGGAAGAAAAGTAGCGCAAGAAAGGCGTCATGGAACGAGAGATCAAGCCCTATGTATTGAAGCGACCGGTGCAAGAAACCCAGCCGGCAAAGCTGTCGTTGGACTATGCGGTGGCGTTGAACCAACAGCAGTTGGCTGCGGTGACGGCGGGAGATGGGCCGTCGCTGGTGATTGCCGGAGCCGGTAGCGGCAAGACCAGGGCCCTGGTCTATCGCGTGGCCTACCTCATCGACAAGGGCGTGGATCCATCGGCGATTCTGCTCCTAACCTTCACCCGCAAATCGGCGCAGGAGATGCTGCAGCGGGCCGGCGTCCTGATTGGAGCGCGAAGTGAGCGGGTCCAAGGGGGGACTTTTCATTCGATGGCCAATCTCTTACTGCGCCGGTATGGCCGGCCGATCGGGTTGGAGCCGGGATTTACGATCCTGGATCGCGGCGACGCGGAAGACCTGATCAACTTGCTACGCGCTCAACTGGGGCTGAACGAAAAGGATAAGCGGTTTCCGCGCAAAGCCACCATCGCCGAGATTTTCAGTAAGTGCGAAAACACCCTCCAGAGTCTCGATGATGTCGTGCTCTCGGAGTTTGCCCATTTCTCCGAGCATCTGGATTCGTTATCCAAGCTTCAGAGAGCCTACGAAGCCACCAAGCGGCAGCGGCAGTTGATGGATTACGATGATCTCCTGGTCAAGCTGCGGCTGCTTCTGAGTGCACACGAGACCACACGTCAGGCGATTTCGTCGAATTTTCGCTACATCCTGGTGGATGAATATCAGGATACGAACCGCCTCCAGGCAGACTTGGTTCGGAAGTTGGCGGCGACGCACGATAACGTGATGGTGGTGGGAGACGACTCGCAATCCATCTATGCGTTCCGCGGCGCCACCTTCCGGAATATCATGGAATTTCCGCAATTGTTTCCCGGCGCCACGATCTACAAATTGGAAGAAAATTACCGGAGTACCCAGCCGATCCTGAATCTGGCCAACGAGATCATCCACGGGGCTGCCGAGAAGTACAGCAAGCATTTGTTCACGCGGAAGCTGGACGGCCCTTTGCCGGCTCTGGTTCAGGCGGCGGGAGAAAATGCCCAGTCCCGTTTCGTGGCCCAGAAGATTCTGGAGCTGCGCGAAGAAGGGATCCCGTTAGACGAGATCGCCATCCTGTTCCGGTCCAGTTTCCACTCATTCGATCTGGAAATCGAGCTATCACGCCGGGATTTGCCGTTCGTCAAGCGCGGCGGGTTCAAGTTCATCGAGACAGCACACGTCAAGGATTTGCTGGCCCACCTGCGCGTGATCGAGAACCCGCTGGATGCCGTGAGCTGGAACCGTGTCCTGCTGCTTGTGGAAGGTGTGGGACCGAAAAAAGCCCAGGATTTGATCGCGTCCTTCATCCGGGCCGAGCAGCCGGACCTTCGGCCAGGCGATGTATTGAGAGAAGTCAGCGGGCGGTCCGGGCGGGCCTTAAAAGAGTTGGCAAGGGTGCTTGACGAGGCGGGCAGCGCGGGGGCGCTGACGCCAGCCGAGCAGGTGAATGAAATTTACGGCTATTATCTCCCGATTCTTAAAGAGCAGTATGACGATTATCCCAAACGCATGCGGGATCTGGAGCATCTCTATACCATGGCGGAACGTTATCCCAAGTTGGACGAGTTTTTGGCCGATCTGGCGTTGGAACCGCCGGACTCGAGTGTGGCGGATGTGAAGGCGGGAGATCGGGACGACGAGCGGTTGGTGCTCTCCACGATCCACTCGGCTAAGGGGTTGGAGTGGCAATGTGTGTTCGTGCTGTGGGTCGTGGACGGGCGGTTCCCCTCAGCCTATTCCTTTGCCACCGAGGAGGAATTGGAAGAGGAGCGGCGGCTCTTTTACGTCGCGGTGACCCGCGCGAAGCACCATTTGTTCTTAACCTATCCGATTAACGTCTTTGACAAGTCCACCGGCTCGATCCTCTCCAAACCCTCGCGGTTTTTGGACGATGTCCCGTCTTCGTTGCTCGATACCTGGGCCCTGGTGGAGGAAAGCGGGGCGTACGACGAGCGCTTCCGCGAATGGGATTGACGCTTGTGCGGCGGGTTCGTCTAAGGCTGTTGCTGGCTGTGATGTGTGCCGGGCTTTGCGTCTGGCCGGTGCCTGTCGGTGCAGTTGAGCCTGGCGCTCACGTCGGTACTCCCAATAGCCCCTGGCACGACCTAATTATCCAGGCTGAGGCATTGGGGCTCCCGACAAAGTTCCTACGGGTTATTCCGCCGGACTTTCTCACGCTGGAATTTGAAGATCTCCATATGTTTGCGGCCGAATACCATCCCCAGGAACATCGGATGCTGCTGAATCTTGCGCTGTCGTTCAATGGGGCCGGTGGAACGTTGAAGCCGCTGGCCAAGATGACGCACCGTGAAGTGAGCACGCTGTTCCACGAATTTTTTCATGCGTACATAGACTACATCGGCTCGCAACTCGATGGGCAAGTACTGGGCCCCGAGATTCTTCGTCTACGCACCTTTGCCGAAGAGCAGCAGCGATGTTGGTATCAGGTAGTGACGATCACGCCTGTCGTACAAAGGAAGGGGGCGACGGAAATCCGATTCCTGACCGAGCGGGAAGGATGGGAAGCGTTGAACGAGTCCTGGGCTGTATTTGTAGGCTGGGCCATCTGGAGCCAATTGGAATTGGGCGGAGCGGCGAAGCAGGGGCGTCCGGCTTACGCAACCGAGCAGTGGCGGCAACGCCTGAGGAAGGCGGATCAAGATGGAGACCTCATCGGTTACTATGAACCGGAAGACCAGGCAGAGCGGCAAGTGACTCGTAAGCGCTATCTGGCCCCTTCTCATCGACTTACCCCGCAGGAGTTACGCGTGCTGCTCGAAGTGTTATTTGGAGCTTCTAGAGGGCAGGCGCAGCGCGCCTCTTCAGTCATGGAACAACATCGCTCGGCTCCCAAAGAAGCAATGCCCTGCCGGTCATAAAAACGTCAAATCTCTTCTTGACAATCAGCAGTTTTGCTTCTACAATCGGGCGTTTCCTGATCCACATATATCCATCCCTGAGACAGTCACCCGGTTCCATCGTGTGATACGGGAGGACTGTCTACGGGATGGTTTGCTTTTGCGTTCGGCGCGGTTTGTTTCAATTTTACGCGAAGATTCATGGACTCGGCAGGGCAGGTACCCAAGTGGACAAAGGGGGCAGACTGTAAATCTGTTGCCATCGGCTTCCAAGGTTCGAATCCTTGCCTGCCCACCATACCTCGCTTGCGTGTACCGGCGGCCTCTTGATCTAGGGCCCACGGAGAAACACCTTTAAGTGGGATTTGCGGGCGTAGCTCAGTGGTAGAGTTCCAGCCTTCCAAGCTGGCTGTCGCGGGTTCAAATCCCGTCGCCCGCTCCATGATGACGGGGTCGTCGAGGCCGGCTGTCGATGGATGCTGCCGGTGGATCTGCTGGGTGAATGAGAGGATGCCCACGTAGCTCAGTTGGCAGAGCACGTCCTTGGTAAGGACGAGGTCACGCGTTCAATCCGCGTCGTGGGCTCCATGCCAAGCTGCTTGTGCTGGCGCGTGTGAGACGCGACAGATCGATCTGGGCGTCCTGAAAGCTAAGGTAATAACGAGGGAGAAGAGCTATGGCGAAGGCGAAATACGAGCGGCGGAAGCCCCACGTGAACATAGGGACGATCGGGCACGTGGACCACGGCAAGACGACGCTGACCTCGGCGCTGACGAAGGTGTGCAGCGACAAGGGGATGGCGAAGTTTATCAGTTACGACGAAGTGGCCAAGGCGAGCGAATCGCAGGGGCGGCGGGACGCGACGAAGATCATGACGATCGCGATCAGCCACGTGGAGTACGAGACGGACAAGCGGCACTACGCGCACGTGGACTGTCCGGGCCACGCCGATTACGTCAAGAACATGATCACCGGGGCGGCCCAGATGGATGGGGCGATTCTGGTGGTGTCGGCCGCCGACGGTCCGATGCCGCAGACGCGGGAGCACATCCTGTTGGCCCGCCAGGTGGGCGTGCCGTTCATCGTCGTGTTCCTGAACAAGGCGGACAAGGTCGACGACAAGGAGTTGTTGGACTTGGTGGAATTGGAAGTGCGGGAATTGCTGAGCAAGTACGGGTTCCCGGGCGACAAGACCCCCATCATTCAGGGCTCGGCCCTCAAGGCGATGGAAGCGGATCAGGGTCCCCTGGGCGTGCCGTCGATCCTGAAGCTGCTGGAGGCGGTCGACACGTATATTCCGACGCCGGTGCGGGCGGTGGATAAGCCGTTCCTGATGCCGATCGAAGACGTGTTCACCATCAGCGGGCGGGGCACGGTGGTGACGGGGCGCTGCGAGAAGGGCATTGTCAAGGTGGGCGACGAAATCGAGATTGTGGGCCTCCGGCCGACGCAGACGACGGTGGTGACCGGGGTGGAGATGTTCCGCAAGGTGCTGGACGAGGGGCAGGCGGGCGACAACATCGGGGTGTTGCTCCGGGGGACGAAGAAGGAAGACGTGGAGCGAGGGATGGTGCTGGCCAAGCCCAAGAGCATCACGCCGCACACGAAGTTCAAGGCGGAGATTTACGTGCTGACGAAAGAAGAGGGGGGCCGGCACACGCCGTTCTTCAACGGGTACCGGCCGCAGTTCTACTTCCGGACGACGGACGTGACGGGGGTGGTGCAGCTGAACCCAGGGGTGGAGATGGTGATGCCGGGGGATAACGTATCGGTGACGGCGGAGCTGATTTCGCCGATCGCCATGGACCAGGGGTTGCGGTTTGCGGTGCGCGAGGGCGGCAAGACCGTCGGCTCCGGCGTCGTCACCGAAATCCTGGCGTGAACGAGATCGCGACGTAGGAGTACACGATGCGGGATATCATTGCCATGGCTTGCACGGTGTGCAAGGAGCGGAATTACTCCACGATGAAGAACAAGAAGAACGATCCGGACCGGATCGAGCGGAACAAGTACTGCAATACCTGCCGGAAGCACCAGCCGCACAAGGAAGTGAAATAGGGCTGGGCTGTGTGCGATCTAGGTAGGGGCATGGTGTTCAACGGCTAGCACGTCGGTCTCCAAAACCGAAGGTCCGGGTTCGATTCCTGGTGCCCCTGCCAAGCCGAGATGGCTCGACCTGCGCGCGAGTGAGGGGCGGCCCGGGGACGCGGAGGCGGCGTGAGCCGAAGTAATGGGAGTGGGGCGTATGTTCGCGAAGATTCGGGACAACATAAAACAGTTCGTGCTGGACGTCAAGGCGGAGGTGAAGAAGGTTTCCTTTCCTAGCAAGGAGGAAACCATCGGGTCTACGCTGGTGGTTATCGTCTTCTGCTTGGTTATGTCCATCTATCTCTCGCTTGTAGATTCCTTCCTGGTCTGGCTGGTCAGCAGGGTGATCTAAATCACAGGGGGCGAGCGGGGTCAGCGCTGCCGCATTGGCCCGGAGACAGGCATTTGAGGATGAGTCGATGAACAAGAATTGGTACGTGATCCATACCTACGCGGGTTTCGAGGGACGGGTGAAGACCAGCATCCTCGAGCGAGCCAATCAAATGGGCATGGTGGAGAGGTTGGGTCAGGTGCTGGTTCCCACCGAGGACGTGATCGAGATCAAGGATGGAAAGCGCCGCCAGTCCAAGCGCAAGTTTTTCCCGGGCTATGTCTTGGTCGAGCTGGAATCCCCGCTCACCGACGAGACCGTGCAGATGATCAAGGAGACGCCGAAAGTCACCGGCTTTGTGGGCGGCAGCACGAAGCCCATCCCCTTGACGACGGAAGAGGCCGAGTCGTTGCTGAAGCAGGTGGATCAGGGGGCCGCGGCGCCGCGGGAGCAGGTCCGTTTTATTAAGGGCGACAATGTGCGCATCATCGATGGGCCGTTTCTTGGCTTCAACGGTTTGGTGGACGAAGTGGATCAGGATCACAGCCGTGTGAAGGTGTTAGTCAGCATTTTCGGTCGCTCAACCCCGGTGGAGCTGGGCTTCTTGCAAGTGGAGCGTGTGTAATAGACTGACGGAGGAGTCGAAGGAGCGTCGCAATGGCGAAAGAAATTACCGGGCAAATCAAATTGCAAATTCCGGCCGGCAAAGCCAACCCGGCTCCGCCCGTAGGCCCGTCCCTCGGCCAGCACGGCGTGAACATCATGGAATTTTGCAAGCAGTTCAACGCCAGAACCCAGAAGGACGGAGACAGCATAATCCCGGTCGTGATCACGGTCTACAAGGACAGGACCTTCACGTTCGTTACCCGAACGCCGCCGGCATCCGACCTGCTGAAGAAGGCTTCCGGCATCATCAAGGGCTCCGGCGTGCCACACAAGGACAAGGTGGGGAAAATTTCCAAGGCGCAACTCAAGGACATCGCCACCAAGAAAATGGCGGACCTGAATGCCGCCGATGTGGATGGGGCCATGAAGATCATCGAGGGTACGGCGCGCAGCATGGGGATTACCGTCCAAGGCTAGGCGGAAGCAGGTGGGCCTCTACGCGGACTGAGTAAGGAGCGGATCATGGGCAAGAAAATGACAGCAGCAGCAGCCAAGGTGGAGCCGCGCCTCTATGGACTCAAGGAGGCTGTCGGTGTCGTCAAGCAGTCGGCTTTTGCCAAATTCGACGAGTCCGTGGACTTGGCGTTGCGGCTGGGTGTTGACCCTAAGCGGTCCGACCAGATGGTGCGCGGCACCTCCGTGCTGCCCCACGGCACCGGCAAGAAGGTGCGGGTGTTGGTGTTTGCAAAGGGCGAGAAAGAGCAGGAGGCGAGGGCCGCCGGAGCCGATTTCGTCGGATCCGATGACTTGATGGAAAAGATCAAGGGCGGCTGGATGGATTTCGACCAAGCCATCTCAACCCCGGATTTAATGGGCTCGGTCGGCAAGCTCGGCAAGGTGCTGGGGCCCCGCGGCCTAATGCCTAATCCCAAAACCGGCACGGTCACGTTTGAAGTGGCCAAGGCCGTCTCGGAGATCCGCAAGGGCCGGGTGGAGTACAAGGTCGAGAAGGCTGGCATCGTGCAGGTGCCGGTCGGCAAGGTGTCTTTTGACGAGCAGCGACTCTACGAGAACGCCCACACGATCCTGGAGGCTGTGATGAAAGCCAAGCCGGCCTCGTGCAAGGGACGCTATCTGAAGAGCGCGACGATCTCCAGTACGATGGGGCCCGGCGTGAAGCTGGATGTTGCCGCGATCAGCAAGCAGTGGAGTTGAGCGGACAGTTGAGGTGAGGAGAGGAGCATGAAAAAGGAAGACAAAGCCACTGCGGTGGCCGAGCTGCATGAGAAGTTTGCGCGTGCCCGGCTCGCCATCATGACCGAGTGCTCCGGCTTGGAGGTAAACCAGGTCACCGAGCTGCGGAAGCAGTTGCGGGGGGCCAAGGCCGAGTTCAAGGTCGTCAAGAACACGTTGGCCGCCCTGGCGGTGGACGGCACTACGTTGCGGGAAGCTAAGCCTTATTTCAAGGGCCCCATGGGCGTTGTTCTGGGTTACGACGATCCCGTGCTGCCGACCAAGGTTCTGCGCGACTTTATGGGGGCGGAGAAGCGCGATGAAAAGATGAAGATCGCGGCCGGGATCTTGGAAGGGAAGCTGCTGAAGCCGGCCCAGATCGCCGCGGTCGCAGCGCTGCCGTCCAAGCCGGCCTTGCTGGCGATGCTGATGTCGACAATGCAAGGACCGGTGCGGGGTACCGTCTTTGTCTTGGCAGGGTTGCTGAGAAAAACAGTTGGCGTATTGACGGCGATTCAAGAAAAAAAGAAAGGAGAAGGGGACATGCCTACGACAGAAGGAAAGTTGACGCAAGACGAGATTCTGAAGGGGATCGATACTATGACGGTGCTGGAGCTCTCGGAACTCGTCAAGGCCATGGAGAGCCGGTATGGAGTGACGGCGGCGGCGCCGGTGGCGGTTGCGGCGGCGGCCGGCGGCGGAGCGGCAGCGGCGGCGACGGAAGAGAAGACGGAGTTCGATGTAATTCTGGTCAGTGCCGCGGCGGATAAAAAGATCCAAGTTATCAAGGTCGTGCGCGAGCTCACGAGCCTGGGCCTGAAAGAGGCCAAAGATTTGGTGGAGGGTGCGCCCAAGCCGGTCAAGACCGGGGTGCCTAAGGAAGAAGCCGAGACGATGAAGAAGAAGCTGGAAGAAAGTGGCGGCAAGGTTGAAGTGAAGTAACGTCCGGCGACAGGGAGCGAATCGCGCGCGCAGGATAAAATGCCGCATCGGTCGGCCGGACCCCAGTCGTCGGCCGCCGGTCGCATGGCTGGGGTCGGCGGTATAACTCACGGCGACCAAAAGGAGCGAGGGCATGTCGGAAACCACGGTCAATGGGTTGATCGAGCGGAAGGATTTTTCGAAAATCCGTGCCAACATTGACATCCCTGACCTGATCGAGATCCAGAAGCGGTCCTACGAGCAGTTTCTCCAGATGGAGTCGCTGCCCGAACGACGGGCGGACAATGGGCTCCAGGCCGCGTTGACGAGCGTGTTCCCGATTGCCGACTATAACAACACGGCAATCCTGGAGTTCTCCAGTTATTCGCTGGGGACGCCCAAGTATGACGTGCGGGAGTGTCTGGAGCAGGGCATGACCTTCGCGGTCCCCTTGAAGGTCAGGGTCCGCTTGGTGGTCTTTGATAGAGAAGATAAGTCGCCCAAGAAGAAAGTGCTGGATGTGCGCGAGCAGGAGGTCTATGTCGGCGAATTGCCGCTGATGACGGAGCGCGGCACGTTTATTGTGAACGGGACCGAGCGCGTGGTGGTCAGTCAGTTGCACCGTTCGCCGGGCGCCTCATTTACGCACGACAAGGGGCGGACTCATGCCAGCGGCAAGGTGCTCTACTCCGCCCGCATCATCCCCTATCGCGGGTCCTGGCTGGATTTTGAATTCGACGCACGGGATATCCTATACGTGCGCGTCGATCGGCGCCGGAAGATGCCGGCTACGATCCTCTTGAAGGCGTTTGCATACTCTGGCGATGATTTGCTTAAGATGTATTACCCGGTCGAAGAGATTCGGGTAGCCAAGGGCAAACTTCTTCGCAAGCTGGATCCCGACATCCATCATGGCCTGCGCTGCTCGATCGAGGTGACGGAAAAGGGCAGCAAGGAGCCCATCGTGCGGGAGGGGGCGAAGCTCACGAAGGCCTTGATCGCGCGGGTCCGTGCGGCGGGCGTCAAGGAAATTCCGGTGGCGGCCGCTGAACTCGTGGGGCGGGCCGTGCTGACGGAGCTCGTGGATCCGACCAGCAAAGAGAAGATTCTCGAGAAGAACCATAAGCTCACAGCGGCGAGCGTCGAGAAGATTCTCGAGAGCAATATCGAAAGCTTCAAAGTCATTTACCTGGATTCGGCCACCGCCACGCCGGTGATCCTGGACACGCTGGAAATGGAGCGCACCGCGTCCAAGGAAGAGGCCATGGTGGAGATCTACAAGCGTCTCCGGCCGGGAGAGACGCCGTCGATCGAGACCGCGCGCGCCTTGTTCGAGAACTTGTTCAACAATGCGAAGCGCTATGATCTGTCCCCGGTCGGCCGGTTGAAATTAAACAAGAAGCTTGGGTTGGATTTTCCGCTGGAACAGCGAACCCTGGTACCGCAGGACATTGTCGAAGTGATTCGGTATCTGGTGAACCTCAAGGTGGGCAAGGGCGAAATCGACGACATCGACCACTTGGGGAACCGCCGGGTCCGGTCTGTCGGCGAGTTGCTGGAAAATCAGTTTCGCTTGGGGCTGGCCCGGATGGAGCGCAGCATCAAGGAGCGGTTGAACCTCCTGGACATGGAGACGGTGCTGCCGCATGACCTGATCAACGCCAAGCCGGTGGTGGCCGCAATCAAGGAATTTTTCAGCAGCAGCCAGCTTTCCCAGTTCATGGACCAGACCAACCCGCTGGCGGAAATTACCCATAAGCGACGACTTTCCGCCCTGGGCCCCGGGGGCCTCACGCGGGAACGAGCCGGATTCGAAGTGCGCGACGTGCACCCGTCGCATTACAGCCGCATCTGTCCGATTGAGACTCCGGAAGGGCCGAACATCGGGTTGATCACGTCGCTCGCGACCTATGCGCGGATCAACGATTTCGGATTTATCGAAGCGCCCTATCGGAAGGTCAAGAAAGGACGTGTGACCGACGAAATCGAGTACCTCTCGGCGATCGAGGGCGAAAAGTATATGATTGCCCAGGCCAACTCGAAAGTCGACGGCACGGGTCGGCTCGTATCGGACACCGTCTCGGCTCGGTACGGCGGGGACTTTGTCATGGATATGCCTGACAAGGTCGAATATATGGACGTATCCCCCAAGCAGGTGGTCAGTGTGGCGACGGCGCTGGTGCCGTTCCTAGAACATGACGATGCGAATCGTGCGCTGATGGGCTCCAACATGCAGCGGCAGGCCGTGCCGTTGATCAGCACGGATGCGCCGTTGGTTGGGACCGGTATGGAGGCGGTGGTCGCGCGGGATTCCGGCTATGTCGTCCAGGCCAAGCGTGCGGGGGTCGTCGAAAGCGTGGATGCGACGCGGATCATGGTTCGGGCGGAGCATCGCAAGGGCGAAAGCCGCAAAGGCGACCTGAGTTTGGACGTCTACGATCTCATCAAGTTTCAACGGTCCAATCAGAACACGTGCATCACGCAAAAGCCGGTGGTCCGCGTGGGGCAGCCGGTCAAGAAGGGCCAGGTGTTGGCCGACGGGCCGGCGATCGATCGCGGAGAGCTTGCGCTCGGCCGCAACGTCTGTGTGGCCTTCATGCCCTGGGGCGGATTCAATTTCGAGGACGCCATCCTGCTCAGCGAAAAGCTGGTGCGGGAGGATGCGTTCACCTCGATCCACATCGAGGAGTTTGAGGTCGAAGCCCGGGATACCAAGCTCGGCAAAGAGGACATTACCCGTGATATTCCGAATATCGGCGAGGAAGCGCTCCGGAATCTGGACGAGAGCGGGATTATCCGCATCGGGGCGGAGGTCAAGCCGGGCGACATCCTGGTGGGGAAGGTCACTCCCAAGGGCGAGACCCAGCTGACGCCGGAAGAAAAGCTGCTCCGGGCGATCTTCGGCGAGAAGGCCGGAGACGTCAAGGATACGTCGCTTCAGGTTCCGCCGGGCGTCGAAGGCATCGTCGTGGACGTGAAGATTTTCTCGCGGAAGGGGCTCGACAAGGACGAGCGGTCCAAGAGCATCGAGAGCGAGGATGTGCTCAAGCTCCAGCGGGATCATCAGGATGAACTGCGCATCATCGAGGAAGAGAAAAACAAGAAAATCAGAAAGCTCCTGCTGGGCAAGGTCGTCGGGCGGGACCTAATGGATCCGGACAGCGGGGATGTGATTCTTAAGAAAAAAGGCAAGCTCACCGCCGAAATTCTTAAGAAACTTTCGGACGACAACGTGCGCCACATCATCCTCAGCGATCCGGACGAGCAGAAGGAGTTGGAGGAGATTGAGCGGGTCGCCAAGGACCAGAGCGAGATTCTCCAGACGCTTTACGATGAGAAAGTCGGGCGTCTCAAGCGGGGTGACGAGTTGCCGCCCGGCGTCATCAAGCTGGTCAAAGTCTATATCGCCATGAAGCGTAAAGTGTCGGTCGGCGACAAGATGGCCGGCCGCCACGGAAACAAGGGCGTAGTCTCCCGCATTCTTCCTGAAGAGGACATGCCCTACCTTCCTGACGGGACTCCGGTTGAAATCGTGCTCAATCCGCTGGGTGTACCGTCGCGTATGAATGTGGGACAGATTCTGGAGGCTCACCTGGGCATGGCGGCTAAGGCGCTGGGGATCTATGTCTCCAGCCCGGTCTTCGACGGTGCGGCTGAAAAAGAAATCAAAGAGCTGTTGAAGAAAGCCAAGATGGCTACCAGCGGGCAGTTCACTGTCTACGATGGTCGGACCGGCGAGGCCTTCGGAAGTCCGGTAACGGTCGGGTACATGTACATGCTGAAGTTGCACCACCTGGTGGACGACAAAATCCACGCCCGCTCGATCGGACCCTATTCGCTCGTTACTCAGCAGCCATTGGGCGGCAAGGCGCAATTTGGCGGCCAGCGGCTGGGCGAGATGGAGGTCTGGGCCCTGCAAGCCTACGGCGCCGCCTCCACCTTACAGGAGTTTCTGACGGTCAAGTCGGACGATGTGCCGGGCCGGTCGCGGATCTACGAAGCGATCGTCAAAGGCGAAAATTTCCTGGAGCCGGGGCTGCCGGAATCCTTCAATGTGCTGGTCAAGGAACTGCAGAGTCTGGGCCTGGATGTAGAACTGATCAAGGCCAAAGACTAAGGAGGGACCAACCTTGGAAGGCATTTATACACTATTCGAGAAGCCGCGCGATGCCGTGTCGTTTGATGCGATGCGGATTCGGATCGCCTCGCCGGACAAGATCCGATCCTGGTCGTACGGCGAGGTCAAGAAGCCCGAGACCATCAATTACCGGTCCTTCAAGCCGGAGAAGGACGGGCTCTTCTGCGCCAAGATTTTCGGGCCCATCAAAGACTGGGAGTGCAACTGCGGCAAGTACAAGCGGATGAAGCACCGCGGGATCGTCTGCGACAAGTGCGGCGTCGAGGTCATTCAGTCCAAGGTGCGGCGCGAGCGAATGGGCCATATCGAATTGGCCGCTCCCGTGGCGCACATCTGGTTCCTGAAGGGAGTGCCCAGCCGCATCGGGACGCTGCTGGACATGAGCCTCAAGCACTTGGAGAAGATCCTCTACTTCGAAAGCTATGTCGTGGTGGATCCCGGTGATACGCCGCTCAAGGAGAAGGAGCTGCTGACGGACGAGAAGCTCCGCGAATGCCAGGACGAATACGGCCTCCATGCGTTCAAAGCGGGCATCGGCGCGGAGTCGATCCGGGAACTCCTGCGGAAGGTTGACATTACGGGTCTCTGGGACGAGCTACAAGGCAAGTCCAAGGGAGCCACGTCGGCGGCGCTCAAGAAGAAGCATGCCAAGCGGCTCAAGGTGCTCGAGGCCTTCCGTAAATCTGGGAACAAGCCCGAGTGGATGGTGATGGACGTGATTCCGGTCCTGCCCCCCGAGCTGCGCCCCCTGGTGCCGTTGGACGGCGGCCGATTTGCGACCTCTGACCTCAACGACCTGTACCGACGGGTGATCAACCGCAACAACCGGCTCAAGCGATTGATTGAGCTTAAGGCGCCGGGGGTGATCATCCGCAATGAAATGCGCATGCTCCAGGAAGCGGTGGATGCGCTGTTCGACAACGGGCGCCGGGGACGGGCCATTCGTGGGCCCAACAAGCGCCCGCTCAAGTCGCTGAGCGACATGTTGAAAGGCAAGCAAGGCCGTTTTCGGCAGAACTTACTGGGAAAGCGCGTGGACTACTCGGGCCGCTCGGTCATCGTGGTCGGGCCGGAGCTGCGGTTGAACCAGTGCGGCTTGCCCAAAAAGATGGCCCTCGAACTGTTCAAGCCGTTCATATTCCACAAGCTGGAAGAGCGGGGCGCTGCGACGACGATCAAGAGCGCCAAGCGGCTGGTTGAAAAAGAACGGCCGGAAGTCTGGGACGTGTTGGATGAGGTGATCCGAGAACACCCGGTCATGCTGAACCGGGCCCCTACGCTCCACCGACTCGGAATCCAGGCCTTTGACCCTGTGCTGGTCGAAGGTAAGGCGATCCGCCTGCACCCGCTGGTCTGTGCGGCCTTCAACGCGGACTTTGACGGCGATCAGATGGCGGTCCACGTGCCCCTGTCGGTCGAAGCGCAGGTCGAGTGTCGGGTCCTGATGATGTCGATCAACAACATCCTCTCGCCGGCGAATGGTAAGCCCATCGCAGTGCCCTCGCAGGATATGGTCTTGGGTTGCTACTGGCTGACCAAAGAACGGGCGGGTGCCAAGGGCGAAGGCAAGGTCTTTGGCTCGCCCGAGGAAGTCCGCATGGCCTACGATGCTCGCGCGGTTGAAGAGCATGCGAAGGTCAAGGTGCGGATCGATGGGGCGATGGTGGATACGACCGTGGGACGGGTGTTGATGGGGGAAATCCTGCCGGCTTCAATTCCGTTCTCCCATGCCAACCAGTTGATGACCAAGAAAGAGATGACCAAGCTCATCGATACGGTCTACCGGCAGGCTGGCCACCGCGAGACAGTCGTCCTGTTGGACAAGGTGAAGGATATTGGCTTTACCTATGCGACTCGGGCGGGAGTCTCGATCTGTATCGATAACATGCACATCCCGTCGAAAAAGGAAGAGTTGATCTCCAGGGCGCAGCGGGAGGTCAACGAGATCGAGAAACAGTATGGCGAGGGCCTCATCACCAACGGAGAGCGCTACAACAAGGTCATCGACATCTGGGCCCACGTGACCGAGCAGGTCGCCGGGGAGATGATGAAAGAGCTGGGCTCGGGGACCGACTCCCAGTCGCCGGCCGCGTTCAATCCGATCTTCATGATGGCGGACTCTGGAGCCCGCGGCAGTTCGCAGCAGATCCGTCAGTTGGGCGGGATGCGCGGATTGATGGCGAAGCCGTCGGGCGAGATCATCGAAACCCCGATCACGGCTAACTTTCGCGAAGGTTTGACCGTGCTGCAGTACTTCATCTCGACGCACGGCGCCCGCAAGGGGTTGGCTGACACAGCCTTGAAGACCGCCAACTCCGGCTACCTGACCCGTCGGCTCGTGGATATTTCGCAGGATGTGATCATCAGCGAGGTGGATTGCGGGACGACCGATGGAATCGTGGTCAGCGCATTGGTCGAAGGCGGTGAAGTCATCCAGCCCATCGAAGATCGAATCCTGGGCAGGCTGGCGGCCGAAGACATTCGCGATCCCGTGACTGGCGAGATCATCGTGAAGACTAACGAGGAAATCGACGAAGACCGGGCGAAGGGAGTCGTGGAATCCGGTGTGGACCGGGTAAAGATCCGGTCGGTACTGACCTGCCAATCCCGCCGAGGGGTCTGTATCAAGTGCTACGGGCGAGACCTGTCGCGCGGACGGTTGGTCGAGATGGGCGAACCGGTCGGAGTCATTGCGGCTCAGTCCATCGGTGAGCCGGGCACGCAGTTGACGATGCGGACCTTCCACATCGGTGGTACCGCCAGCAAGGTGGTGGAGCAGACGGTGTTGGAGGCGAAGCACGCCGGGTTCATCCGATTCATGAGCTTCGACGCCAAGAAAAATGCCGACGTGCATAACGCGGGGATCGCGGTTCGAAATAGGGAAGGCGAGTGGGTGGTGATGAATCGGAACGCCAAGATCGCCATCTACGACGAAACCGGGCGTGAGCGTGAGAAGTACGCCGTTGTCCATGGCGCCAAGATCAAGATCAAGGACGGAGACCGAGTCGAGGTCGGGCAGAAGCTGGTCGAGTGGGACCCCTACTCGCTACTGATCCTGACCGAGGTCGGTGGCAAAGTCGCCTTTGGAGACATCACCGAAGGCGTGACTATGAAAGAGGAGTTCGACGAGGTTACGGGCCTTTCTCGAAAGGTCGTGATCGAACATACGGGTGCAACTCTGCGGCCGCGCATTTCTATCAAGGACGAGGGTGGCAAGACAGCCAAGGTATCGAATGTGACTTCCGTGGCGCGGTACCTACTGCCGGTGGGCGCCCACATCTTCGTGGACAAGGGCGCTACGGTGCACCCGGGCGACGTGCTGGCCAAGATTCCGCGCGAAACCACCAAGACCAAGGACATCACCGGCGGTCTGCCCCGGGTGGCCGAACTCTTTGAGGCCCGCAAGCCGAAGGAGCAGGCCGTGATCAGCGAGATCGACGGAGAGGTATCGTACGGTGGCCTGGTCAAGGGCATGCGCAAAGTGCTCGTCGACAACAAGATGGGCGATGTGAAGGAATATTTGATACCCAAGGGCAAGCATGTGAACGTGCATGAAGGGGACTGGGTGAAAGCCGGGGAGCCCTTGATGGACGGGTCCGCCAATCCTCACGACATTCTGGACGTCCTCGGCCCCAAGGAGTTGCAGAAGTATCTGGTGGACGAGGTGCAGGATGTCTATCGGCTCCAGGGTGTGTCGATTAACGACAAGCACATCGAAATAATTGTGCGGCAGATGTTGCGCAAGGTCCGTATCGAAGAACCGGGCGACACGGAGTTTCTGCCCGGCAGTCAGGTGAGCAAGTTCGAATTCGAGGACAAGAACGAGCAAGCTTTGGCCAAAGGCGGAAAGCCGGCCCTCGGCAAGCCGGTCTTGCTGGGCATCACCAAGGCAGCACTTACGACGGATAGCTTCATCTCGGCCGCATCGTTCCAGGAGACGACGCGGGTGCTTACCGAGGCGGCGATCAACGGCAAGGAAGATATACTGCTCGGATTGAAGGAAAACGTAATCGTAGGGCGCTTGATCCCGGCGGGTACCGGGTTCGAGACCTATCGAGACACCTTTACGATCAGTCCGAAGCCTGATGTGCCAGTGTTGGAAGCCGAGCCGGTTGTCATCAGTCAGGACGCCGCCACAGTGGAGGGCGAGACCGCCGGAAACTGAACGAGAGGGCTAGTTTGGTCTTGACATGGCCTGAAGATCTCACTATACTCCGTAGGTTTCCTGGCGAGGCGTAAATAATTCGAGGGGATGCATGCCAACAATTAATCAGCTGGTGAGGCAAGGAAGAACGCTCACCACGTGGAAAACGAAGAGCCCGGCCCTGAAGCGATGTCCGCAGAAGCGCGGGGTCTGCATAAGGGTTTATACCACGACACCGAAAAAGCCGAATTCCGCGCTCCGCAAGGTGGCGCGCGTGCGGTTGACCAACGGCATGGAAGTAACGACCTATATACCCGGAGAAGGGCATAACCTGCAGGAGCACTCGATCGTGCTGGTTCGTGGCGGTCGTGTCAAGGACCTACCGGGTGTGCGGTATCACATTGTCCGTGGCTCTCTGGATGCCGTCGGGGTCGCAAATCGGAAGCAGAGCCGCTCGAAGTACGGTGCGAAACGGCCCAAGTAAGAATCGAAGGATATAGCAATGTCACGTAGACGGTTATTTGGAACGAGAGAAATTCAGCCGGATCCGCGCTTTCGAGATAAGCTGGTCGGTAAATTCGTCAATATTCTGATGAGTGCCGGCAAGAAAAGCACAGCCGAGCGCGTCTGCTTTGGGGCCTTCGATCTGATCCAGGAAAAGACCGGCAATGATCCGCTTAAGGTCTTCAAGACGGCCATCGATAATGTCAAGCCGGTGGTTGAGGTGAAGTCCCGCCGGGTGGGTGGCGCGTCGTATCAAGTGCCGGTGGAGATCCGCCCGGTCCGTCGTATGACCCTGGCCTTGCGCTGGATCGCTGAATATGCAAAAGCGCGTGGCGGCAAGAGCATGGCTGAGAAGCTTGCGGGCGAGTTGCTCGACGCCGCGAATAACACGGGCGCATCGGTCAAGAAACGCGAAGACGTGCATCGGATGGCGGAGGCCAATAAGGCCTTTGCGCATTACCGCTGGTAGTCAGATTGTATATGCTGCAGTTGGGCCACGAGCCTGACGTGGACGTGGCGCTGCAGCATCATTGTTTTCGGAGGGTGAGTTGGCTAGGCAGTCCCCGCTAGAGCGGACCAGAAATATCGGCATCATGGCGCACATTGATGCCGGAAAGACGACGACCACGGAACGCATCCTCTATTACACCGGAGTATCCCATCGGATGGGCGAGGTGCATGACGGGGCTGCAACCATGGACTGGATGGAGCAGGAGCGGGAGCGCGGCATCACGATCACCGCTGCGGCCACGACCTGTTTCTGGCGCGAGCATCGGATCAACATCATCGATACCCCGGGCCACGTGGACTTTACGATCGAAGTGGAGCGATCTCTGCGGGTCCTTGACGGAGCGGTTGCGGTATTTGATTCCGTGCAGGGCGTTGAGCCTCAGTCCGAGACGGTCTGGCGGCAGGCTGACAAGTATCGGGTGCCCAGGATCGCGTTCATGAACAAGATGGACCGGATTGGCGCCGATTTCTATGGTGGCGTTCAGACGATTGTTGATCGCTTGGGCGCGAACCCGGTGCCGATCCAATTGCCGATCGGGCGTGAAGCGGACTACAAGGGGTCTATCGATCTCGTCACGATGAAGGCCTATATTTACGACGACGAGACGCTGGGGGCGAAATACAAGGTCGAGGATATTCCGGTTGACTTGCTCGATCAAGCGAAAGAGTATCGTGAAAAGATGATCGACAAGGTGGCTGAGCATGACGAGCAGACGATGGAGCGCTACCTAAATGGTGAGAGCCTCTCAGTCGATGAAATTATGCGAGCGCTCCGCGCCGGGACAATTAATATGAAGCTGACGCCCGTGATCTGCGGCTCCGCCTTCAAGAATAAAGGGGTGCAGCAGCTCTTGGATGCGGTCGTGGATTATCTTCCCTCTCCGCTAGATATCCCTCCTGTGGTGGGGGTGGAACCGGCCGGCGGCAAAGAGGTCAAGCGGTCGGCGAGCGATGATGAACCATTTGCCGCCTTGGCGTTCAAGATCATGACCGATCCCTTCGCCGGCCAACTTACCTTCTTCCGGGTCTACTCCGGCACGTTGAAGACCGGTACGTCGGTATACAACATCACCAAGGATACGAAGGAACGGATCGGTCGGCTGCTCAAGATGCACGCGAACAAGCGCGAGGACATCGACGAGGTCTATGCCGGTGACATCGCCGCTGCGGTGGGCCTCAAGGGAGCCACGACCGGGGACACGCTCTGTGACGAGAAGAAACCGGTCCTGCTCGAGGTGATGAAGTTCCCCGAACCGGTTATCGCGATGGCGATCGAGCCCAAGACAAAGCAGGACCAGGAGAAACTCGGTTTTTCGCTCCAGAAACTGGCGCAGGAAGACCCTTCTTTCCGGGTCCATACGGATGAAGAGACGGGCCAGACGATCATCGCCGGGATGGGCGAACTCCACCTGGAAATCATCGTGGACCGCCTGCTCCGCGAGTTCAAGGTCGACGCCAATGTCGGTAAGCCTGAGGTGGCCTATCGGGAAACGATCCGAGGAACGGCCGAGCACGAAGCCAAATACATCAAGCAAACCGGCGGCCGCGGTCAATATGGGCACGTGGTCCTGACCGTCGAGCCGGCCGAGCCCGGTGTCGGGTTTGAGTTCCTAAATAAGGTCGTGGGCGGGGCGATCCCAAGGGAATATATTCCGGCGATCGAAAAGGGCGTGAAAGAGCGGATGGAAGCCGGGGTCTTGGCTGGTTATCCCTTGCGCGACGTGTGCGTGAAGTTGATCGATGGGTCCTATCACGACGTCGACTCCAATGAAATGGCCTTCAAAATTGCCGGCTCCATGGCCTTGAACGAAGCCTGCAAGAAGGCGAATCCGGTCCTGCTCGAACCGATCATGAAAGTCGAGGTCTTGGTGCCTCAGGAATTTATGGGGGACGTGATCGGGAATCTGAACGGCCGGCGCGGTAAGGTGCATGGCATTAAGGTGCGGGCCGGTGCCCAGGCCATCGAGGCGGCGGTTCCCCTGAGCGAAATGTTCGGTTACGCGACCGATTTGCGGTCCCGTACTCAGGGCCGGGCCACCTACAGCATGGAATTCGACCGGTATGAACCGGTTCCGAAGCAGATCGCCGAGGCCATCATCGCCAAGAACCGCGGCGAGTAGATGATCCGGGAGCGAGCTTCGACATACTGAGACGAGGAGGAGACGATGGCGAAGGCGAAATACGAGCGGCGGAAGCCCCACGTGAACATAGGGACGATCGGGCACGTGGACCACGGCAAGACGACGCTGACCTCGGCGCTGACGAAGGTGTGCAGCGACAAGGGGATGGCGAAGTTTATCAGTTACGACGAAGTGGCCAAGGCGAGCGAATCGCAGGGGCGGCGGGACGCGACGAAGATCATGACGATCGCGATCAGCCACGTGGAGTACGAGACGGACAAGCGGCACTACGCGCACGTGGACTGTCCGGGCCACGCCGATTACGTCAAGAACATGATCACCGGGGCGGCCCAGATGGATGGGGCGATTCTGGTGGTGTCGGCCGCCGACGGTCCGATGCCGCAGACGCGGGAGCACATCCTGTTGGCCCGCCAGGTGGGCGTGCCGTTCATCGTCGTGTTCCTGAACAAGGCGGACAAGGTCGACGACAAGGAGTTGTTGGACTTGGTGGAATTGGAAGTGCGGGAATTGCTGAGCAAGTACGGGTTCCCGGGCGACAAGACCCCCATCATTCAGGGCTCGGCCCTCAAGGCGATGGAAGCGGATCAGGGTCCCCTGGGCGTGCCGTCGATCCTGAAGCTGCTGGAGGCGGTCGACACGTATATTCCGACGCCGGTGCGGGCGGTGGATAAGCCGTTCCTGATGCCGATCGAAGACGTGTTCACCATCAGCGGGCGGGGCACGGTGGTGACGGGGCGCTGCGAGAAGGGCATTGTCAAGGTGGGCGACGAAATCGAGATTGTGGGCCTCCGGCCGACGCAGACGACGGTGGTGACCGGGGTGGAGATGTTCCGCAAGGTGCTGGACGAGGGGCAGGCGGGCGACAACATCGGGGTGTTGCTCCGGGGGACGAAGAAGGAAGACGTGGAGCGAGGGATGGTGCTGGCCAAGCCCAAGAGCATCACGCCGCACACGAAGTTCAAGGCGGAGATTTACGTGCTGACGAAAGAAGAGGGGGGCCGGCACACGCCGTTCTTCAACGGGTACCGGCCGCAGTTCTACTTCCGGACGACGGACGTGACGGGGGTGGTGCAGCTGAACCCAGGGGTGGAGATGGTGATGCCGGGGGATAACGTATCGGTGACGGCGGAGCTGATTTCGCCGATCGCCATGGACCAGGGGTTGCGGTTTGCGGTGCGCGAGGGCGGCAAGACCGTCGGCTCCGGCGTCGTCACCGAAATCCTGGCGT